>NZ_JAXOJN010000005.1:0-310158 GCF_036663715.1 Sphingomonas arabinosi | reverse complement strand
TACCAGGACACCGGACCAGGTATACTTCGACCAGCCGCTTCTCGCAGCGGCATGATCAACCAGCGGCGATCCACTTATCCAGACCGCGAGCCTGTTCAGACAACCGGGGCCACCTCTAACCACGCACCTACGGCCTGACGCTGCGTTCGCGCTTCTGATAGAGGCGTCATGGTAAAAAAAGCCGGTCCGCACCCAGGTGCGGCCGGCTTTTTATTGTCCGCCTTCATCATTCCCGCGGAGGCGAGAACCCATACGGGCTGACCCTGCGACAGGCTCGCGAACGCTTGAAAGATATGGAATTCGCCTTCGCGAGGATGGACGAGGAGTGGGCGTTCACTAGGTCCGTCATCGGCGTAACGGCAGCTCTAAGCCGCCAGATCGATCTCTTCCCCTGCCGCCGCTGCCAGCAACCTTCGTTCCAGCGTCTTCAACCGCGCAGGCTGGGTGATCCGGTCCCCCGTGAGGTCGGTAATGTAGAACGTGTCCACCGCGCGCTCGCCATAGGTCGCGACATGCGCGGAATGGATCGTCACCTTCGACTGGAACAGCGCGTTGGCGAGCTGGTTAAGCAGCGCCGGCCGATCGCGCGCGTTGACCTCGACCACCGTGAACCGGTTCGATGCCTTGTTGTCGACCAACACATTCGGGACAATGTCGAATGCCTCCGCCCGCGTCCGGGGCAGGGGTTTTGCGACCAGCCGATCGGCAAGTTTGCCACGGTTTGCCAAGGCATCCTCAATCGCGGTCTTTAGCCGCAACAGTTGGCCCGACTCATCGAAAGGCCGTCCGAACGGATCTTGGACGAGAAAATTGTCCACTGCCATGCCGTCGCGCGTGGTGTGAATCCGTGCGTCGATGATGTTGCCACCAGCGACGTGGATCGCTCCGGCGATGCGGTAGAACAGCCCCGGATGATCGGCCGCGTAGATCGTCACCAGCGTTGCGCCGCGTCCCGGATAGACATGCGCGTCGATCGCGAGCTGCGCATCGCCCGTATTCGCGAGGAAGCGCGCGTTGTGCGCCAGCACGTCCTCGGGTTCGGCAATCCAATAAGCTTCGGGCAGACGGTGGACGAGCGTCGCGAACGTCTTCTCGTCCCAACCGAGGGCGTCGCGCAGATGCTGCTGCTTGGCAGCAATTCGCTCCGCACGCCCCTTCTGCTTGTGGCCGAGCCGAAGGACCTCCTCTGCCGCCTCGTACAGATCGCCAAGCAACTGGCGTTTCCAGCCGTTCCAAACACCTGGACCGACGGCGCGAATGTCGACGATCGTCAGCGTCAGCAACAGGCGTAACCGCTCCGGGCTCTGCACCACGTCGCAGAAGTCGAGGATCGTCTTGAAGTCGCTGAGATCGCGCTTGAACGCGGTTGCCGACATCAGCAGGTGCCATCGCACCAGCCAGGCGACAGTCTCGGTCTCGGCCGGTGTTAAACCGAAGCGTGGGCATAAGCGCTGCGCCACCTCCGCGCCGAGGATCGAATGGTCGCCGCCGCGCCCCTTGGCGATGTCGTGAAGCAACACCGCAACGTACAGCGCGCGCCGCGATACGATCTGTTCGAAGATCGCGCTGGCGAGCGGATGATCCTCTTTTAACACGCCGCTCTCGATCCGCGCGAGCAGGCCGATCGCGCGGATGGTGTGCTCGTCGACGGTATAGTGGTGGTACATGTCGAACTGCATCTGCGCGACGACGCGTGCGAAATCGGGCACGAAGCGGCCGAACACGCCCGCCTCGTTCATCCAGCGCAGCACCAGTTCGGGATCGCGCGGCGAGGTCAGCACGTCTAGGAACAGTGCGTTCGCGGTTGGGCTGGTTCGGACATCGTCGACCAACTTCGCATCTCTTGCGGCGGCTCGCATGGCCAGGGGGTGGATCTCGACGCCGTGCTTATCGGCGAGCTGGAAGATCTCAACCAGGCGCTCGGGATCGGCCTGGAAAAAGTCGTCGCTCGGCAATGCTAGCCGACCGCGATCGAGCACGAAGCCGTTGAGCTTCCGCGGTGAGCGGCGGATCGTCGGCAATCCGAAGCGCCGGCCACGCGCCGCGAACTTCTCGTCGAGATGCGCGAGGAACACGCCGCTGAGCGTGCCGACGGTCTTCGCTTGTAGGAAATAAAACTGCATGAACCGCTCGACCTTCGACTTGCCCGGTCGGTCGGAGAACCGCATCCGGTCGGCGATCTCGCGTTGCAGGTCGAACGTCAGCCGATCCTCGGCGCGGCCAGTGATGCTGTGCAGATGGCAGCGCACCGCTTGGAAGAAATTGTCGGCGCGGTGGAACAGGCGGTATTCCGCCTTCGTGAACAGCCCGACGCCTACAAGCTCGGCGGCGCGCTGGACGTCGTAGATGTATTTGCCGATCCAAAACAATGCGTGAAGATCGCGCAGGCCGCCCTTGCCCTCCTTGATGTTGGGTTCGACGACGTAGCGCGTATCGCCCATCTTCCGGTGCCGCGCGTCGCGTTCGGCGAGCTTGTCGGCGATGAAGGTGCGCGCGGTGTCCGCCTGGACCTCTGTCTTGAAGCGGTGCGACGCCTGTTCGTACAACTCGGTGTCGCCGCAGACGTAGCGCGCCTCGAGCAGTGCGGTGCGGACGGTGACGTCGCTCTTGGCCTGGCGGACCATCTCGTCGAGCGAGCGACTGGACTGGCCGAGCTTCAGCCCGAGATCCCACAATGCGTACAGCATCGATTCGATCACGCGCTCGGCCCAGGGCGTCTGCTTGCCGGGCGTGAGAAAGCCGATATCGACGTCCGAATGCGGGGCCATTTCCGCGCGGCCGTAACCGCCGACGGCGATCACCGTCAGGCGCTCGCCGATCGTCGGGTTGGGCAGGGGATAGAGCCGCTGCGTCGTGAAATCGAACAGGATGCGGAGCAGCGCGTCGATCAGATAGGCCTGCGCGCTCGACGCTTCCAACCCCCGCGACGGATGTTCGATGAGGCGACGTTCGACCTCGATCCGGCCCTTCTCCAGCGCGGCTTTCAGCAACGCGGTCGCGTCGCGGCGAAGCGCGGTCGGGTCGAGGCCTTCCAACTCTGCGATGGTTTCGGCGACGGCGCGGCGATCGATGATCGTGCGACGGTTGGGGAGGTGATCGAAGCGGCCGGACATGACGCCCAGATAGGGGCACCGGGCGCGTGCGTCATCAGGATTGCGCAAAACGTCTGTGAAACGTAACCGGACGCGCGAGTGGAGGACGAAAATGAGCGAACCATTGCGCGTAGCCCTGGCCGGGCTGGGGACTGTAGGCGGCGGGGTGATCCGGCTGCTCGATGCGAACCGCGAGTTGATTGCGCGGCGGGCCGGGCGCGAGATCGAGATCGTTGCGGTTTCGGCGCGTGATCGGGGCAAGGATCGCGGCGTCGATCTGTCGCGGTTCGCGTGGGTCGACGACACGACCGCACTGGCGAAGCAGCCGGGCGCGGATGTCGTTGTCGAACTGATCGGTGGTTCCGATGGTCCGGCGTTGACGCTGGCGCGCAGCACGCTGGGCGCGGGGCGGAGTTTCGTCACCGCGAACAAGGCGATGATCGCGCATCACGGGTTGGAACTCGCGCAGGCGGCGGAGTCGGCCGGGGTCGCGCTGAAGTTCGAGGCGGCGGTTGCGGGGGGCATCCCGGTCATCAAGGGGCTTCGCGAAGGCGCCGCCGCGAACGAGATCGCGCGCGTCTACGGCATCCTCAACGGGACCTGCAATTTCATCCTGTCGAAGATGGAATCGGAAGGTCGCGACTTTGCCGAGGTGCTGGCCGAGGCGCAGGCGCTCGGGTTTGCGGAATCCGATCCGAGCTTCGACATCGACGGCGTCGATGCGGCGCACAAGTTGTCGATCCTGGCCGCGGTCGCGTTCGGGACGCAGCCGGCGTTCGGCGATGTCGCGATCGGCGGTATTCGCCATTTGCTGGGCGCGGACATCGCCGAAGCGGCGGCGCTGGGGTATCGCGTGCGGCTGCTCGGGTTGGCGGAAGCGGGGGCGAATGGGCTGTTCCAGCGCGTGCATCCGCATCTCGTGCCGATCGACCATCCTCTGGCGCACGTCACCGGATCGCTCAACGCGGTCGTGGCAGAGGGCAATTTCGTCGGCCGCCTGCTGTTCCAGGGTGCTGGTGCCGGCGATGGCCCGACGGCAAGCGCCGTGGTGGCCGACCTGATCGACATCGCGCGGGGCGAGTTCGGCCCGCCATTCGCAATGCCGGTGGTGTCGCTCACGGCGGCGCCGAAGGCGGACAGCGGCGAGCGGCGTGGTCGTGCGTATTTGCGCTTTACCGTTGCGGACCGGGTCGGGGTGCTGGCGGAGATCGCGGCGGCGATGCGCGACGCCGGGGTGTCGATCGAGAGCCTGATCCAGCGGGGGGCGATTGCGGATGGCAGCGTGCTGGTGGCGATCGTGACGCATGAGAGCCCGGAGCGGTCGATCGCGCAGGCTCTGGAGAAGCTGCGGGGGTCGCAGAGCCTCGTGGGCCAGCCGATGTGGATGCATATTCTGGATTGAGGGGGCAACCTTGGTGTCAACCACCTCGGCGAAGGCCGGGGCCCAATTGGAGAGGTCGCAGTAACGCTGCGCGCCCTTCGTTAGTCCCGTTCCCCAATTGGGCCCCGGCCTTCGCCGGGGGGGCTTGCCGGCGTAGTGACGCTCGCCGGGGTGGCGGCGATCGTCTGGATTGAGGGTGTTCTGCTCCCCTCCCTGGAAGGGAGGGGCTGGGGGTGGGTTGGCTTGTAACTGCCGAGACGCTCGCCAAGCAGCCTACCCACCCCCGACCCCTCCCTTCCAGGGAGGGGAGAAAACTTACGTAGAGGCCGTCGTTCGTACCGATTGCTGCTCGATCATCTCTCTCTCTCTCTCTCTCTCTTGTTCTCCCGCGAAGGCGGGAGCCCAGTCTGGGTCCCCGCCTTTGCGAGGAAACACTTTGGTTGGTCCGGTGGAAGACCTGCCGGATCCTATTTCACCGGATCATCCAGCACGATCGGCACGCGGTTCGACGTGTCCGGCTTCTTCCGGAACTTGCCGGCCACGTCTCGTACCAGCGCCATCGGATCCTTCCCTTCGCCATTTTCGCAGCAGCTATGCGGATCGATCAGCGCGCCGATGCCGCGGATCAGCACGACCGGGACCGTCAGCAAATTCACCCCGGTGCAGCCACCCGGCGGGCAGGGCCGCCCGGCATTGTCGAGCGCAGCGCGCGGATCGCCGGTCGGCTGGCGTGGGCGGTCCTGCGGCGGGCGTTCGCCGGGCAGGGGCAGGCGCTGCTCCGACGACCCGTTGCTGCCGCAGACCACGATCTCGGTCGGGCTCGAACCGGGGCAGGCGGGGGGATTCAGGATCGACCAGCTCTGCGGCGGCGGTGCGACGATCGGCGTCGTCGGCGCGGTGGCTTGCAACAGGATCGACAGCAGGATCACAGCGCCTCCAAAGTCCTAGTTGACGGTACCGACGGGACCATCGAGGTCGATCGGCACGCGGCCTCGCTTGTCGGGTTTCTTCGCCAGCGCGCTCTTGATCAGCCCGACTGCCGCCTTGGCGATCGGGGCTATCGGTGGACCAAAGCCGACCTGACACCCGCGCTGGCTGGCCGCACACGGCGTAGCCTCCAGTTGCAGCGCGCGGACGGCGCTGAGGTTGGGGTTGGAGGCAACCGCGTGGTCGGGCGGGCCGCGCTCGTCGGGCAGTGGCAGGCGCGGGCTGTTCGCTGCGGGGCCACCGCAGACGATGATCTCGTTGCCATCCTTCGAGGTGGCCGCGCACGGATCGACCAGGATCGAAAATCGCTCCGGCGCCGCGTTCGGAGACGGTGTGGCGACCTGCATCAGCACGGACAGGATGGCGGCGAACATCGGATAACCCCTTTACGGCGCGGGCTTGCGGAACGACGTGCCGCCTTCGCCGCCCATCGTCATGCTTACGCCCGCCATCCCGCCACCGACCTGGAACGGACCGAGATCGGCGAGCGGCGACGTGCGGCGGAGCAAGCGGGTCCGTTCGTTGCGGACGCTCTCATGCTTGGGATCGCCAGCGTCATGGACGACGAACGGCACACGAAACCGGTCCGCGGTACGCATGCCGCAGACGGTGATGTCGGTTTCGTCCGCGCTCTGGATACAGGGTTGCTCGGCGGCCATCCGCGCCTTCGCGGTGGCCATCAGGGGGTCCTCGATCAGTATCGACAGCAGCATCGCGAGCATCGGCGCCTCCCGGACAGACATTCAGACTGACCGCGATCGCACGCCGGGGCAAGCGTCATTGCTCGATCTTGGCGACTCCGAGCCTGGGAATGTCGATCGCGGGGCAGCGATCCATCACGACTTGCAGCCCTGCGGCCTCGGCGCGCGCTGCCGCGTCTTCGTTGATGACGCCGAGTTGCATCCAAACAGCTTTCGCGCTCGCTGCGATCGCCTGATCGACCGCCTCGCCGGCCGCAGCCGAGTTGCGGAAGATGTCGACGATGTCGATCGGGTCGCCGAGCTGCGATAGCTCGCGGAAGACGAACTCGCCGTGGATATGCTCGCCGGTGATCTGCGGGTTGACCGGGATCACGCGGTAGCCGTGTGCCTGGAGCTTGGCCATCACGCCGTAGGAGGGACGGTCCGGGCGATCGGACGCACCAATCATCGCGATCGTCCGTGCGCCTTCGAGCAAGGCCTTGATGTCGGCATCGGCGGTCAACGGCATCGATGCCTCCTGTCGGGGGAAACCTGGTCCGCTCGTACCGCAACTCTACGCGTCGGGTACGACCGGTAATCAGACAACGTAGATCAGGCTCGCGGGTTTCACAGTTTTCCGAGCCATGCGACGACCTGAGCCGCAATCGGCATGAACACAGTATCGTCGGGGTTCGAAGCCGGCGGCGTACCCGCATCGGACGCGGTGCGGATCGAGATCGTCAGCGGTACGCGACCGAGGAACGGGATGCCGAGTTCGCGCGCCGCCGCCTCAGCGCCGCCATTGCCGAACGGGTCCGACGCCTCGCCGCAATGCGGACAGATATAGCCGGCCATGTTCTCGACCAGCCCGATGATCGGGATGCCGGCCTTCTCGAACAGGTCGATCGCGCGGCGTGCGTCGATCAGCGCGAGATCCTGCGGGGTGGAGACGATCACCGCGCCCGCCGGGCGATATTTCTGGACCATCGTCAGTTGGACGTCGCCGGTCCCGGGCGGCAGGTCGAGCACGAGCGTATCGGTCAGGCCCCAGTCCGCCTCGACCAGCTGGCCGAGCGCGCCCGCCGCCATCGGCCCGCGCCAGGCGATCGCCTTGCCCGGCTCGACGAGCTGGCCCATCGACAGAAGCGGTACGCCGTACGGGGTCGGGACCGGATCGAGCACCTTGTCCTTCGCGGTCGGACGCGTGCCCTCGACGTTCATCAGGCGTGGCTGTGACGGCCCATAAATGTCGGCGTCGACCAGCCCGACGCGGCGACCGGCGCGCGACATGGCGATGGCGAGATTGGCGGCGAGCGTCGATTTGCCGACGCCGCCCTTGCCGCTGGCGACCGCGATCAGCCGGCGGGTCGAGCGTTCGGCGGTCACCGCGATCCGCACTTCGGTCACGCCGGGCTGCGTCGCGGCCATCCGCACGGTTGCCTCCAGCGCATCGCGCGCCTGCGGATCGAGCCCGGTCGCATCGATGATGATGCCGGCCCGTGTTCCCTCCAGCCGGACGGTCGCCCGCTTGCCCGCCACTGCGGCAACCGCCGCCTTTACCGCTTCGATATCGATCATCGTGGCCAGATAGGGCCGCTAAGGGCGCTTGGCACTGTTTTTCCGCCGCCGCACACCTATAAAGGTTGGTATGACGATCTTCTCGCGCTGGTTCCGGCGCCCCGATATCCTCGCCACCGAAACTCCGAAAGGCCCTTGGGGCGGTTCGGGCGACGACGGTAACCCTGGCCCGCGCAACCCCTGGGCACTGCCGCCCGGTGGTCGCAAACCTGCGGCCAAGCCGACCGCGCTCGACGAGTTCCTGCGCAAGGCTCGTGGCTCGGGTGGCGGGGGCGGCGGCAATGGCGGCTTCGGCGGGCTGCCGTCGGGCGCCAATGCCCGCGCGCTCTGGGCGATCGGCGTCGCGATCATTCTGGTCGTCTGGATCCTGTTCACCTCGATCCACCAGATCGGCCCGCAGCAACGCGGCGTCGTTACCTATTTCGGCAAATATGCCGGTACGCTCGATCCGGGCGTTCGCCTGACGATGCCTGCGCCGATCGCCGACGTGACGGTGGTCGACGTGCAGAAGATCCGCACCGACAACTTTCCCGTCGGCGATGGCGAGAACCTGACGCTGACCGGCGACCAGAACATCATCGACCTCGCGTATTCGGTCCGCTGGGACATCGCCGATCCGCGCGATTACGTGTTCCAGCTTGCCGAGCCGAACGCGACCGTCCGCGCCGCTGCCGAGAGCGCGATGCGTGCGGTGGTTGCGACGACTACGCTGGATCAGGCGATCGGTACGGGTCGTACGGTGATCGAACAGCGCGTCGCGGAGATGACGCAGCAGATCCTCAACGACTATAAGTCGGGCGTCCGCATCCAGGGCGTCGCGATCAAGCAGGCCGCGGCACCCGCGCGGATCGTCGAGGACTTCAACGCCGTGACCGCCGCGCAGCAGGAGGCGATTGCCAACCTCAACCAGTCGCGCTCCTACGCGCAGCAGGTCGTGGCCCGTGCGCAGGGTGAGGCCGCGTCGTTCGACAAGGTCTACGAGCAGTATCGGCTCGCGCCCGAAGTGACTCGCCGACGGATGTATTACGAGACGATGGAGGCGGTGCTCGCCAAGAGCGACAAGACGATCGTCGAGACGCCGGGCGGGGTGGTGCCGTACCTGCCGTTGTCGAACGCCAAGCGCTTGCCGAACCCGGAGGCTGTCCAGTCGACGCCAGCGCCTGCTGCGGCATCGGCTGCCCCCCAGTCTGGAGCTGCCCAGTGAACGCCGTGAGTTTCCGCAACCCGATCGTGGCCGGGATTGTCGCGCTGCTGCTGGTGATCTTGGCCGCAGCGACGTTCTCGATCGTGCCCGAGACGAAGCAGGCGGTGATCCTGCGCTTTGGCCAGCCGATCCGTACGGTCAACGCCTGGCAGCCCAACACCGCGTTCGGCCAGACCGGTGCCGGCCTGATCGCCCGCATCCCGTTCGTCGACCGGATCGTCTGGATCGACAAGCGCGTGCAGGATCTGGAGCTCGACAACACGTTGGTGCTGTCGACCGACCAGCTGCGGCTTGAGGTCGATGCGTACGCCCGCTACCGGATCGTCGATCCGCGGAAAATGCGTAACGCGGTCGGCAGCGAGGACCGGATCCCAGATCAGCTTCGTCCGATCCTCGGTTCGGCGCTGCGCAACGAACTCGGCAAGCGGCGCTTCGTCGAACTGCTGAGCCCGGAGCGGTCCGAACTGATGGACAACATCCAGAAGGGCCTCCAGCGCGTCGCCAGCCAGTATGGCGTCGAGATCGTAGACGTCCGGATCAAGCAGGCGAACCTCCCCGTCGGCCTGCCGCTCGAAAGCGCGCTCAAGCGCATGTCGAGCGCGCGTCAGCAGGAGGCGATCACGATCCGTGCCGAGGGCCAGAAGCAGGCGCAGATTGTTCGTGCGCAGGCCGATGCGGATTCAGCGAAGATCTATGCCGAGAGCTTCGGCAAGGACGCCGATTTCTACGACTTCTACCGTGCGATGCAGTCGTATCGGCACACGTTCGGCGCGGATGGCGGTCCGGCACCCGAAGGATCGACCTCGATCATTCTTTCGCCGAACAACAGTTATCTGAGGGAATTCGAAGGCCGCGGGCGTTGAGCCTGCGGAACCTTTGAACCCCGTTCATATTCAAGCATTGTTCAGAACGGCGTCCCTACGGGATACCTGTTTCGATTGATGAAACGAGAGGACAACATCTAGTGCGTTACGCCTACGCCATTACCAGTGCTCTTCTCCTCGGCGGCGCGACCGCGACGCTCGCGCTCCAGCCCAGCGGCGCGCAGGTCGCTCAGAACGAACCCGGTGCGATCCAGGCCGTCTCGCCGAAACCCGGCGCGCCGATGAGCTTCGCGGACATGGTCGCGCGGCTCCAGCCTGCGGTCGTCAACATCTCGACCAAGCAGACGATCGTCCAGAAGCAGCAGGCCAATCCGTTCGCGGGCACGCCGTTCGGCGACCTGTTCGGCGGCATGGGCGGCGGTGCTCCGGGCGCCCCCCCGGTGAAGCGCGAAGGCGCCTCGCTCGGCTCGGGCTTTCTGATTTCGCCGGACGGCTATGTCGTCACGAACAACCACGTGATCTCGCCGGGCGCGCAGGGTGCGACGGTCGATTCGATCACCGTGACGCTCAGCGACAAGAAGGAATATGTCGCCAAGGTCATCGGCAAGGATCAGGAATCCGATCTCGCATTGCTGAAGATCGATGCGGCGAACCTGCCGTTCGTGAAGTTCGGCGATTCGAACGGCGCGCGTGTCGGCGACTGGGTCGTCGCGATCGGCGAGCCGTTCGGCCTCGGCGGCACCGTGACCGCGGGCATCGTCTCGGCGATCAACCGGGTTACCGGCCAGGGCGGTGCGTATGACCGCTTCATCCAGACCGATGCTTCGATCAACCAGGGCAACTCGGGTGGTCCGATGTTTGATCTGAACGGCAACGTGATCGGCGTGAACTCGCAGATCTTCAGTCAGTCGGGCGGCAATATCGGCATCGGCTTTGCGATCCCCGCAGCCGTCGCCAAGCCGATCATCGCTACCTTCATGAAGGGTGGCACGATCGAGCGCGGCTATATCGGCGTCCAGCTGCAGCCGGGCGGCACGATCAACGAGGATACCGCTGCGGCACTCGGCATCGCCAAGAACCAGGGCGAACTGATCAACGACGTGACGGCCGGTGGCCCGGCGGCAAAGGCCGGCGTTCGGGCGGGCGACGTGGTGACCAAGGTCAACGGCCAGGTCGTGACCGTCGACCAGTCGCTGTCCTACCTCGTCTCGAACGTGAAGCCCGGTCAGACGGCGCGTCTCGACATCCTGCGCAACGGCAAGCCTGTCGTCGCCAACGTGGTCGTCGTACCGCGCCCGAGCGCCGACAAGCTGGCCGCGACGCTGGGTGGCGATGCGCAGGGATTCGGTACCGACGACGGCGATGACGGTGATGATTCCGCAACGCCGGCCGCACCGACGGCAGGCGCAGCGCTCGGGATCGGCGTACAGCCGCTGACCCCGGCGATCGCGCAGGCGGTCGGCGTCGAGCCTACCACGCAGGGCGTGGTTATTGCCGTGGTCGCGCAGACTAGCGATGCGTTCGGTAAGCTGAAGCGTGGCGACGTCATCATCTCGGTCAACGGCACGCCCGTTCGTACTGCGGTCGACGTTCAGAATGCGGTCAATGTCGCCAAGGCCGCCGGTCGCCCGCAGGTCCTGTTGCAGGTCAAGCGTGGACGTGGCCCGGCGCAATTCCTGCCGGTCAAGATCAAGTAATTCACGACCGACACGATCGATAAAAAGGACCGTCGCTCACCCGAGCGGCGGTCCTTTTTCTTTGCGGGGCGCGAGGTTAGGGTCCGCTCCGGATACAGAGGACGAGAACATGAGCGACGGCATCTTCATCGGCGCGAGCGTGGACGGGAAGCCGCAGACGCTGGAACTGAAGCGCGCCAACCGCCACGGCCTGATCGCGGGGGCGACCGGCACCGGCAAGACGGTGACGTTGCAGGGGATCATCGAGGGCTTCTCCGCGAACGGCGTGCCGTGTTTCGTCGCCGACGTGAAGGGCGACCTGTCGGGGCTCGCAATGGCTGGCTCGCCGACCGCGAAGACGCATGCGACGTTTGCCGAGCGGGCCAAGGCGATCGGTGACGATAGCTGGGCCTATGCCGACAATCCCGTGCAGTTCTGGGATCTGTTCGGCGAGCAGGGGCATCCGATCCGCACCACGATCAGCGAGATGGGCCCGTTGCTGCTGTCGCGGCTGATGGACCTGAACGAGGTGCAGGAGGGCGTGCTGACGATCGCCTTCCACGTCGCCGACAAGGACGGGCTGCTGCTGATCGACCTCGACGATCTCCAGGCGATGCTGACCGAATGCGCCGGCCGTGCGGACGAGCTGACGGTGACGTACGGCAACGTCTCGAAGCAGTCGATCGGCGCGATCCAGCGCTCGCTGCTCCAGCTGCGCACGCAGGGTGCGGAGAATTTCTTCGGCGAGCCGGCGCTGGAGATGAACGACTTCATCGGCGTCGACGATAGGGGGCGGGGGATCGTCAACATTCTCGCCGCGGATAAGCTGATGGCCTCGCCGAAGCTGTACGCGACGTTCCTGCTGTGGCTGATGAGCGAGCTGTTCGAGCACCTCCCCGAGGTCGGCGATCCCGACAAGCCGGTACTGTGCTTCTTCTTCGACGAGGCGCATCTGCTGTTCGACGAGGCCCCGAAGGCGCTGCTGGAGAAGATCGAACAGGTCGTCCGGCTGATCCGCTCGAAGGGGGTGGGCGTGTATTTCATCACGCAGAACCCGATCGACGTTCCCGACACGGTGGCGGGGCAGCTCGGCAACCGCGTCCAGCATGCGTTGCGCGCGTTCACGCCGCGTGATCAGGCGGCGGTGCGATCTGCGGCGGAGACGTTTCGCGCGAACCCCGGCGTCGACGTCGCGACGATCATCACCGAGCTGAAGGTCGGCGAGGCGCTGGTGTCGTTGTTGCAGCCTGACGGGGCGCCGACCCCGGTTGAGCGCACGCTGATCAAGCCGCCAGCCTCGCGCGTGGGGCCGATCACGCCGGCCGAGCGGAAGGTGATTATCGAGACCGATGCGATCGGCGCGAAATACGACACGCTGATCGATCGCGAGTCGGCCGAGGAACTGCTTGCCGCCAAGACGTTGGAGGCCAGCGCGGCTGCGGCCGAGGCGAAGGCGACGACCGAGGCGGAGAAGGTTGCGGCGGCGCAGGCTAAGGCGGATGCGAAGGCGGCGAAAGAGGCGGAACGCGCTCGGGTTGCGGATCGGCGCGAGGCGGATCGCCAACAACGCGAAGCCGACCGCGAGGCGGCGAACTCGCCCTGGACCAAGATGGCGACCTCCGCGACACGCGCGGCGAGTTCTTCGATCGGTCGTCAGGTGGCGAACGAGATCGGCAAGCAGGTGTTCGGCACCAAGTCGCGGCGGTCGTCGTCGAGCGGTGGTTTGGTCGGCACGGTCCTGCGCGGGGTGTTAGGCGGGCTGTTCCGGGGGTAGACTGCCTCCATGATCGGGGGCGAGCTGCCCTCTACACAAACACCACCCCGGCGAAGGCCGGGGCCCAGTTGGGGGACGGAGGTAACGTCGGACGGCGCTTCGTTACATCGACCTTCCCAATTGGGCCCCGGCCTTCGCCGGGGTGGCGGTCAAGTCATTCAAGGAACCACATCATGTCCCTCGATTTCGAATCCACCACCGACTGGGCCCCGACCGACTGGACCGCCATCGGCGGGGAAGGCCTCGACGACGCGATTACGCTCCGTCGTGCGATCCACGCCGACCCCGAAGTCGGCCTCCACTGCCCGCGCACGTCGGACAAGGTGAAGGCTGCGCTTGCCGGCCTTCCGCTGGAGATCCGCGAGGGCACCTCCACCACCGGCTTCGTCGCGATCCTACGTGGCGGGCGCGGCGGCACTGCTGGGGGTAACGGGCGGACGGTATTGTTGCGCGGCGACATGGACGCGCTGCCGATGCAGGAGGAAACCGGCCTGCCGTTCGCCTCGAAGATCGACGGCGCGATGCACGCCTGCGGGCACGACTCGCACACGGCGATGCTGGTCGGCGCGGCCAAGGCACTGTGCGCGCGCCGCGACGAGCTCCCCGGCACGGTCGTCTTCATGTTCCAGCCCGGCGAGGAGGGGCATCACGGCGCGCGCCACATGATCGCCGACGGCCTGCTCGACTCGCCGCTGCCCGAGGCTGGGTTCGCGCTTCACATCTCGCCCAACATGCCGATGGGTCATGTCGTCAGCCGTGCGGGCACGCTGATGGCTTCGACCGACACGTTGCGCGCGACGATCACCGGGCGCGGTGGCCATGCCGCGATGCCACACGACTGCCTCGATCCGTTGCCGATCGCCTGCGAGATCGTCACGGCCTTGCAGACCTATGTCGCTCGGCAGGTGGCGGTGACCGACCCTGCGGTGCTGTCGATCACGAAGCTCAACGCAGGGTCGGCGCACAACGTCATTCCGTCGACCGTCGAGATGCTCGGCACGATGCGGACGTTGTCGGAGCGCACGCGGGAGCAAGTCCGTGCGGCGTTCATTCGCATGGTCGAGGGTATCGCCGCGGCGCACGGTGCGGTCGGTACGCCGACGATCGAGGAGGGCTATCCGGTGACGGTCAACGACGAGCGTGCCACCGACCTGATGAAGGCGTGCGCGACCGCGATCGGTGGCGAAGGTGCCTATCAGGTGATGCCGCCGATGATGGGCGCGGAGGACTTCTCGTACGTGCTTCAGAAGCTGCCGGGCGCGATGGCCTTTATCGGCGCGGCGCCCGAGGGTAGCGATCCGCGCACCAATCCGGCGCTCCACAATACGAAGATGACGATCGACGAGCGCGTGATGGCGCACGGTATCGCGATGCACTGTGCGGTGGCGGAGCGGTTTCTGGCGAACGGGTTCGACTGAGGGCGTCTTCTCACCCCTCCCTGGAAGGGAGGGGCAGGGGGTGGGTCGGCCTCCGTATATTTCAAACGGCGGTGGACCAAACTGGCCGACCCACCCCCAACCCCTCCCTTTCAGGGAGGGGAGCAGGAACGGATCTCAGCTTATCGGCCGCGTTTTGCCCGCGTAGTTCGCGACCGCCGCCGCTGCCGCTTGGATCAGCCGCTGGCGTTCGGGCATGGGGCGGATGGTATCCCCGATCATCACCGCGATCGCGTAGCGGCGACCGTCCGGTGCGGTGAGGAGGCCCACGTCGTTGAAGCCGGCGTTGCGGCGGCCGAGGTCCTGGCCGGTGCCGGTCTTGTGCGCGATCTGCCAGCCGCCGGGGAGCGAGGCGCGCAGGCGGGCGCGGCCGGTAACCGAACGGCCCATCGTATCGAGCAGGATCTTGGTCGAGGTTTCCGACAAGAGATCGCCCTTCGCCAGCCGCGAAATTGCGTCGGCGATCGCGATCGGCGCCGCGCCGTCGGGCGGATTGCGGACATACGCGTTCAGAGCAGCCTCGCGCACGGCCGGCGACAGTCGATTGCGAGCCGTCATGAATCCGCCATTGACGGCATAGGACGGCTGCCAGACCAGCCCCGCGGTGCCGCTCTGCAACATCCGCTCGCCTGGCCCGAACCGGATCGCGCCCAACTGCTTGCGCGTGATCATCGACCGTACCGCGGACGGCCCGCCGACACGCGTTAGCAGCCGGTCGTTCGCGGTATTGTCGCTATGCGTCAGCGCGCGGGTCAGCAATTCACCGACGGTAGTGCGATACCCGTCGCCCTTGACCAGCATCGCGATCGGCTGATGAAACAGCGTCAGATCCTGAGGACGCACGACGATCGGTTCGTCGAGGCGGATCTTGCCCTGATCGCGCAGGTCCATCACCGTAAGCGCGACCCAGAGCTTGCTGACCGACTGTTGCGGAAGCAACTGACGCCCACCGGCCTCGACCGTCCAGCCATCGTCGACCGCGCGTACCGCGATGCCCGCCTTGCCCTGGAACCCGCTCTGCAATTCGGAGATCGCGTTGACCAGGCTGGCCGGCGCGGGTCGAGGCGTCCGCGGTAACGGCGGCGGTACCGGGATTGAGAGGAAACCTTCGGCCTGATGCATCGGAACGACCGCAGGCGGGCTCGGTCGCGACGCCGATCCGCAACCGGCAAGCACCACGCCGAACAGCGTAGTTGCCAGAAGTCGCTTGAACGCACTCGCCGATGTCATGATGGATTGATGCCCTGCACTGGAGCACCGACCCTTATCCGTTGATCGGCCCGGCGAAACAGCATGCGCGGCCTACTGCGACGAAGCGCGCTGAGGGTGCGCCGAGTCGCGGTGGCTTCAGGGAACGAGAACCGTATCGACCGCGTCGGGCAGCGTATCGGGGTAGTCGAGCGTGAAATGCAGTCCTCGGCTTTCATGCCGGTGCAACGCGGACCGGACGATCAGCTCGGCGGTCTGGAGCAGGTTGCGGAGCTCGATCAGGTCGGGCGTGACGCGGAAATGCTGGTAATACTCCGCGACTTCGTCGTTGAGCAGCTCGATGCGGTGCTTGGCGCGTTCGAGCCGCTTGGTGGTGCGGACGATGCCGACGTAATTCCACATGAAGCGGCGGATTTCGGTCCAGGTCTGCTTAATCACGACTTCCTCGTCCGAATCGGTGACGCGGCTTTCGTCCCAGGGGCGGATCGGTGGGGGTGGGGGAAGCTTGTCCCAACTCGCGGCGATGTTGTCCGCTGCAGCCTCGCCGAACACGAAGCATTCGAGCAGCGAATTGGACGCGAGGCGATTGGCGCCGTGCAGGCCGGACTCGGTGCACTCGCCCGCCGCGTACAGGCCGGGGAGGTCGGTCTTGCCGTGTTCGTCGATGACGATGCCGCCGCACGTGTAATGCTGCGCGGGGACGACCGGGATCGGCTGCGTGGTCATGTCGATACCGACCGTCAGGAGCTTCTCGTGGATATTCGGGAAATGGTGGCGGATGAAGTCGGCGGGCATGTGGCTGATGTCGAGATGGACATAGTCCAGGCCATAGCGCTTGATCTCGGCATCGATCGCGCGCGCGACGATATCGCGCGGCGCGAGTTCCATCCGTGCGGGGTCGTAATAGGTCATGAAGCGCTTGCCGGTCGATGGATTGATCAGCCGCCCGCCCTCGCCGCGCACCGCCTCGGTGATCAGGAAATTCTTGACCTCGAGATTGTAGAGGCAGGTTGGGTGGAACTGCATCATCTCCATGTTGGAGACACGCGCACCGGCGCGCCACGCCATCGCGATGCCGTCTCCGGTCGCGCCGCGGGGAGCGGTCGAAAACAGATAGGTGCGGCCGGCGCCGCCGGTCGCGAGGATCGTCGCGCGCGCGGTGTAGAGGGCCACGCGCTCGGTCTTGCGGTCGACCGCGTAGACGCCCCAGACGTTGCCCGAGCCCGAATAGCGTTCCTCGTGACGGCCGGTGGCGAGGTCGATCGCGATCTGGTCGGGGACGAGGGTGATGTTCGGATGCGCTTCCGCGGCCTTCTGCAACGCCTCCTGCACCGCCCAGCCGGTCGCGTCGGCGACGTGGACGATGCGGCGATGACTGTGCCCGCCTTCGCGGGTCAGGTGCAGGGCGTTGCCTTCGGTTTCGAACGGCACGCCGAGATGCGTCAGGCGCTCGATCGCGGCGGGGGCACCTTCGACGACCATCTCGACGACCGCGCGGTCGTTGAGGCCTGCGCCGGCGACCATCGTGTCCTCGACATGGTTCTCGAACGTGTCACCGGGCTCCAGCACGGCGGCGATCCCGCCCTGCGCCCAGGCGGTCGAGCCTTCGTTGAGCGCGCCCTTCGCTAACACCGTGACCTTGAAGCGGTCGGCGAGGTTGAGCGCCGCGGTCAGCCCTGCAGCGCCCGAGCCGACGATCAGGATGTCGCTCGTCATGCGTTGGCAGCGCGGGTCAGGCTGAGGAAGACGTCTTCCAGGTCGGGCTCCTTGGTCGAGACGTCGACGATGCCGAAGCCGCCGGACTGGATCGCGGCCAGGACTTCGCCGGCGTTCACCCGGTCCTTCTTGTAGGTGATTTCCAGCGTGCGATTGCCCTTGAGCGCGATCTTCTGGAAGCAGGCGTTGGCGGGGACATCGGTCACGTCGCGGTCGACGGTGACGGCGACAATCTTTTCTTGCGCCTTGCCGACCAGTTCGCGCGTCGGCTCGTTGGCGATCAGGCGGCCGTTGTTGATGATCGCGATCCGGTCGCAGAGTTCTTCGGCTTCCTCGAGATAATGCGTGGTGAGTACCACGGTCACACCGGCTTGGTTGAGGCTGCGGACATAGGTCCAGAGCTGCTGGCGAAGCTCGATGTCGACGCCCGCGGTGGGCTCGTCGAGGACGAGGACGGGGGGCGAGTGGACCATCGCCTTCGCCACCATCAGGCGACGCTTCATGCCGCCCGACAGCGTACGGGCATAGGCGTGCGCCTTGTCCTCCAGATGCACCGCGCGGAGCAGTTCCATCGTGCGGCGCTTCGCCTTGGGCACGCCGTAGAGCCCGGCCTGGATCTCCAGCGTCTCGAACGGCGAGAAGAAGGGATCGAACAGGATCTCCTGGTTGACGATCCCGATCGACGCCTTGGCGTTCCGCGGGTGCTCGTCGATGTCGAATCCCCAGATCGCGGCGCTGCCGTCGGTCTTGTTGACGAGGCCCGCGAGGATGTTGATCAGCGTCGACTTTCCCGCGCCGTTGGGGCCGAGTAGCCCGAAGATCTGGCCACGGGGGACGTCGAACGTGACGCCGTCCAGCGCGCGCTTGCCGCCGGCGTAGGTCTTGCAGAGATTCGAGATGGCGATCGCAGCTTCGGTCATGGCTGCGGCATAGCGGGGCGGGCGGGGCTGGTCATCCCCTCCGGCGTTGCAAAGAAGTTTTGTTCACGCGGAGGCGCGGAGACGCGGAGGTGTCGCATCCAGCCCGTCGGTCGGGAGACATTACTTCTGCTTCGCCAAAGGTGGTTGGAAAAGTCGCTTTGCGACAAGCGTAACACCTCCGCGTCTCCGCGCCTCCGCGTGAACCCATTCTTCCTTCTTGATCGCGCCGAAGAACCAATTGCCCGGCCCGCGCGCCCTTGCTATCGACCGCGCATGCATCCGCCGCTCGAAACCACCCGCGTCACCCACGCCCGCGTCGCCTGCGATGGCGCCACCGACATTCCCGGCGGTGCGGCACTCGGCCACCCACGCGTCTGGTTGCAGATCGACGAGACCGGCTATGTCGATTGCGGCTATTGCGACCGGCGCTTCGTCCTCGCCGGCGGACCGGCCGATGGCGCGGACCAGTCGACATTGCGCGATCACGGGGATGGCGCAGGGCGCTAAGCCCCTTATATCTATCGGATGACGATAGCAGCAGACCCCCGTTCGTTCCTCTACCGCGATACCCTGGACCCCGAACAGGCGCAGGCGCTGACCGCCAAGGCGCTCGACAAGGCCGATGACGGCGAGCTTTACCTGCAATATCGCAAGGCCGAGGCGTTCGGGTTCGACGATGGCCGGCTGAAGACAGCCTCCTACGATACGAGTTCGGGTTTCGGCCTGCGCGCGGTCTCGGGCGAGATGACCGCGTTCGCGCATTCGAACGAGATGACACCCGCCGCAATCCGTCGCGCCGCCGAGACGATGGCGCTGATCGAGCCCGGCATCGCCGCGAAGGCCGGTCCGCCGCAGGGCACCAACCGCCACCGCTACACCGCCGCCGACCCGCTCGACTTGGTCCCGTTCGCCGACAAGGTGAACCTGTGCCAGACGATCGACGCCGCCGCCCGCGCCCGCGATCCGCGCGTCGCGCAGGTGTCGGTCAGCCTGTCGGGGACGTGGTCGGTGGTCGAGGTCGTCCGCGCCGATGGTTTCGTCGCCACCGACGTGCGCCCATTGGTCCGCCTCAACGTCTCGATCGTCGCCGAGCAGAACGGCCGCCGCGAGACGGGCAGTTATGGGATCGGCGGTCGCTATCTCTATAACGACCTGTTCGAGCCCGCGACGTACAACCGCGCGATCGACGAGGCTCTATCGCAGGCGTTGGTGAACCTGGAATCGATCGCCGCGCCGGCGGGCGAGATGACCGTGCTGCTCGGCAATGGCTGGCCCGGGATCCTGCTGCACGAGGCGATCGGTCACGGGCTCGAGGGCGATTTCAACCGCAAGGGGACGTCGGCGTTCTCGGGGCGGATCGGCGAGCGCGTTGCAGCGGAGGGCGTCACCGTGGTCGACGACGGCTCGCTGCAGGATCGCCGCGGATCGCTGACGATCGACGACGAGGGCACGCCGACGCGCGAGACCGTGTTGATTGAGGATGGCATCCTGAAGGGCTATATGCAGGACCGGCTGAACGCGCGGCTGATGGGTGTCGAGGCGACCGGCAACGGTCGTCGCGAGAGTTACGCGCATGCGCCGATGCCGCGGATGACGAACACCTTCATGAAGGCCGGCAACGACGATCCCGCCGAGCTACTGTCGCGCGTCAAGAAGGGTATCTTCGCCAAGGCGTTCGGCGGCGGTCAGGTCGACATCGTGTCGGGCAAGTTCGTTTTCAGTTGCACCGAGGCGTATCTGATCGAGGACGGCAAGCTCGGTGCGCCGATCAAGGGCGCAACGCTGATCGGCGATGGTCCGAGCTCGCTGACCAGGGTGCGCGGGATCGGCAACGACTTCGCGCTCGACGAGGGAATCGGGATGTGTGGCAAGGGCGGACAGTCGGTCCCGGCCGGCGTTGGGCAACCGACGTTGCTGGTCGATGGACTCACGGTCGGCGGGACGGCGGCTTAGCCTTCAGTAACTTCCTGTGAGCATGTCGATCGCGCTGCCGATACGGTATTCATGGTCGACCAGTGACGTGGTTGGCTTTGACAGCAGTTTTACCGAAATCGCAGCTGCTAGGTGCGTCTGCATGACGTATTCGGTGCCGTGAATTGCGAAGACCGGGTTTAACCGTCGATCTCCACCAGGTGCCTCGGCATACAATCGGAGAGGCACGATGAAACGACTGTTCAGGTCCGACAGCAAGTTGGACTGGCAGTCGAGCCAATACCCTCCTTCGGGGGCAGCGTAGACGTCGAAGCGCGCCATCAAGCCAATCGATATCGATCGAGCGGCAGGCCATTCTCCTCGATCCAGGCGTTGTTCGCCGCGATCCAGTCCCGATGCTCGCTGCGCCATTTCTCTTCCTGCACGCGCTTCGCCGCGGCGCGGATCGCGACTTCGCTGACCTGCGACAGATTAATCCCCGCTTCGCGCGCTGCTGCAACGATACCGGTATCGAGCGACAGATTCACGGATTTGCGCTTGCCGGTGGCGATAGGATCATGTCTCATGCGCACAGAGTATGCGCGTACATGTCGCGCGTCAATTCGGAGCCGAACGATGGACTTCTTTCCCGCGCTCACCGACGAGCATCGTGCGTTCGTTGCCCGGCAGCCGGTGTTCTTCGTCGCGACGGCCGCTGAGGATGCGCGGATCAACCTTAGTCCCAAGGGTATGGACAGTTTCCGCGTGCTCGATGCGAAGACGGTCGCGTATCTCGACGTCGGTGGGTCGGGCAACGAGACGAACGCGCATCTGGGCGCGGACGGACGCATCACGATCATGTTCTGCGCGTTCGACCAGCCCGCGCTGATCTTCCGGATCTATGGCAAGGGTCGTGCCGTGCTGCCGCAGGACGAGGGTTGGGCCGAGTTGTATGCGCGGTTCACGCCGTTGCCGGGTACGCGGCAGATCTTCGTGATCGATGTCGACGAGGTGCAGACGAGTTGCGGGTGGGGCGTGCCGTTCATGACGCTCGATCGCGAGCGGCAGACGCTGTCGAAATATCACGCGAAACAGACCGAGGCCGAACGGATCGAGGAACTGGCGGGGCCGACCGCGAGCATCGACGGGTTGCCGGTGCGGCTCGCGACCGTCCTGCCGGACCGGGCCGGCGCATGAGCCTGGTCGAACTGGGGCGATACGGTCGGAACGAAGCGCATATCATCGTCGGGCGGCTCGAGAGCGAAGGCATTCCGGCGATCGCGTTCGACGGCGGGATGTCGATCATGGAGGGGAGCTGGCTGCTGATCCCCGTGCGCGTCATGGTTGACGAGGATGATCTCGACGAGGCGCGGGGAATTTTGGCTGGGTGAGCGAGTGCGTTGGGCGTTCGTAAGAATGCGTCGCGCTACGCCCGCAATGTCATTCCCGCGCAGGCGGGAACCCATATTGGCAAAGCTCCCGACTTGGTCGCTAGCGCTTGAGTATATGGAATCCCTGCCTGCGCGGGAATGACGAGGAACTGGATGCCCGTCGCGCAGATTTAGAAGGGGGAGGGCCAACACCCCGCCCCGCCAAATCAGCCCCCCGCGCTGACCCGCCAGATCGCGTTGCCGACGTCGTCGGCGACCAGCAGACCGCCGGTCTTGTCGGTGATGACGCCGACCGGGCGGCCCTGCGCGTCGCCGTCCCTGTTGAGGAACCCGCCCAGCACGTCGACCGGCTTCACGTTCGCCGTCGGGAAGCCAGTGTCGCCAAAGGGTATGTAGACGACCTTGTAGCCCGATACCGGCTTGCGGTTCCACGAGCCGTGCTCGCCAACGAACGCGCCATTGGCGAAGCGATCGCCGAGCTTGGCGTCGGCCGAGAAAGTCAGGCCCAGTGCCGCGACATGCGGTCCAAGCGCGTAGTCCGGACGCTTCGAATATTGCTGCAACGCCGGGTTCTTCGGCTCGACTCGCGTGTCGGGATAGCCGCCCCAATAATACCAAGGCCAGCCGAAGTGATCGCCGAACTCGACCTGGGTCAGGTAGTCGGGTGCGAGATCGGAGCCGAGCTGGTCGCGCTCGTTCACGACCGTCCACAGGCCGCCCGAACTGGGGTTGATCGCCATGCCGTTGGGGTTGCGCAGACCGGCGGCGTAGATCCGCCAGTTCTTGTCCTTCGGCCAAACCTGCAGGATATTGGCGCGGTATTTCTCCGCGTCCATGCCGTTCTCGGCGATGTTCGACGACGATCCGACGCTTACGTACAGCGTCTTGCCGTCCGCTGCGGTGATGACGTTGCGGGCCCAGTGGTTGCCGGCGGGGTTGAGTTTAATGACAAGTTCGGGCTTGGCGGCGATCTTGGTTGCGCCGTCGGTGTAGGGGACGCGGACGAGCGCGTCGGTGTTGCCGATGTAGAGCTGGCCGTCGAGCAGGGTCATGCCGAAGGGCGAGTTGAGCCCGGTCATGAACACCGACTTCGTCTCCGCCACGCCGTCGCCGTTCGCGTCGCGCAGCAGCGTGATGCGGTTCGCCGAGGGCACGCCCGCCCCGGCGCGACCCATCAGCACCTTCATCACCCAGCCGGTAATCCCGCCACCCTCGCGCGGGGGCGAATTGGTCTCGGCAACCAGCACGTCGCCATTGGGCAGGCGGTACATCCAGCGCGGGTGGTCGAGCCCGGTCGCGAACGGCTGGACCTTCAGCCCGGCGGCAGGGGTCGGCATCGCGCCGTTCTGCCATCCGACGACCTTTGCGACCTTGACGGTCGGGATCGTCTGGATGCGGGGATCGGTGATCTTGGGCAGCTTGCCCGCGACCTGCTCGACCGACAATTCGGCGGTGTCGGGCCACGCGACATAGGTGACGCCCGCCGCGATCACGAGCAGGATCAGTCCGAGGACGATAAGGATGTGTTTGCGCATGACGCGAAGTTAGAGCGGAGGTCGGGCCGGGGCAATGGAAATGGATCATCGTTCAGAGCCCGACGATCCATTAGCGAGCCATTTCCCGGCCATTACCCAGCCATCACCGGGGCGGCGTCAGTCGTCCTCCTCGATCGGAACAACCGGAGGGTGCAGGCGAAGGCGGTTGATGCGCCGTTCGTCGGCCTCGGTGATCTCGAACCTCCAGCCGCTGGGGTGATCGACGCATTCGCCGATCTGCGGCACGTGCCCGGCGAGCAACGCCGCGAGCCCACCGAGCGTGTCGACATCGCCGTCCGCTTCCGCGAGACGCGCGTCGATCAGTTCCGCGACGTCTTCCAATTCCGCGCGCGCGTCGGCGTCCCATGCGCCGCCGTCGATCGGGACGAGCAACGCTTCCGGTGCGTCGTCATGCTCGTCCTCGATATCGCCGACGATTTCCTCGATCAGGTCCTCGATCGTGACGAGCCCTTCGGTACCGAAATATTCGTCGAGGACGACCGCGAGATGGACTCGCTTCTGACGCATGTCGGCCAGCAGATCGAGCGCGCCTCGCGACATGGGGACGTAAAGTGGCTCGCGGATCAGGTCTGCGATCGACGCAGGGTGTTCCGCACCCGTGGCGAGGATGTTGAAGACATCCTTGATGTGGACCATGCCGATGATCGTATCGAGCTTTTCGCGGTACACCGGCAGGCGGCTGTGACCGGCCTCCGCGAAGAGCTGGACCAAGTTGGCGAAGCTGGTGTCTTCCTCGACCGCGACGATATCGGCGCGCGGCACACCGACGTCGCCGGCATCGCGTTCGCCGAAATGCAGCAGGTTGCGCACCATCTGGCGTTCGAGCGGGGTGAGATCGCCGACCGCATCGGGAGCGGGATCGCCCTCGTGCCGGTCGATCGCGTCCTCCAACTGATCCCGCAGCGATTCGTCGGGGGTACCGAAGATCAGGCCTTTCAGCCCGCGCCAGATACTGTCGGTACTATCGCCGTTTCCGGCATTGGGGCCATCGGCCATCGTGGTCGTCAGTCCTCTGTTATCAAATAGGGGTCGTGTAGGCCGAGTGCAGCGAGCGCGTCGCGTTCGATCTGCTCCATGCCATCGGCCTCGTCGTCGTCGATGTGATCATAGCCTAGCAGATGCAGCGTACCGTGCACCATCAGATGCATCGCGTGATCCTCGACCGAGATATTGCGTTCGGCAGCCTCGGCCACGCAGACGCCGTGCGCGAGGATGATGTCGCCGAGCAGGACTTCGCCATCGTCCGAATTCTGGCTGATCGTGGCGAGCAGGTCGGACTGGACCATCGGGAAGGACAGGACGTTGGTCGGCTTGTCCTTCTGGCGATACTGGTTGTTGAGCGTGTGGACCTCGTCGTCAGACGCGAGCCGGATCGAGATCTCGACGGTCGCAGCACCGGTCAGCAGTTCACCGTGGGGCGTCCGCTCGATCGCTGCCGTCGCGGCGCGCAGGGCGAGCGCGTCCCAGTCATGGTCGGGCCAGGGCGATTCTTGGGAAAGCTCGACTACAATCATAGTTCGCCTCGGGCATATGTGGACCGAATTGGTAACGCGCACGCGATCTAGAAGGACCACGTGCGCGTTACCGATCTCGGGGATGATCGCTTATTGCCGCGTCAAATCCCGAGCATCAAGCATCGGTACCTTCGTAGGCCGCGACGACGCGGCCGACGATCGGATGGCGGACGACGTCGCCGACGGTGAAGCGGCACATCGAGATGCTCTCCACCCCCTCCAGCCGGGTGACGGCATCCGCGAGACCAGAGGCTGCGACACCGCCGGGGATGTCGACCTGCTTCGGGTCGCCGCAGATCACCATGCGGCTGTTCTGGCCGAAGCGGGTGAGGAACATCTTCATCTGCGCGGGGGTGGTATTCTGTGCCTCGTCGAGGATCACGAACGCGTCGGCGAGCGTGCGGCCGCGCATGAAGGCGATCGGGGCGACCTCGATCTCGCCCGATGCGATGCGGCGTTCGACCTGCTCGGCGGGGAGGCAGTCGTAGAGCGCGTCGTAGAGCGGGCGGAGGTAGGGATCGACCTTCTCCTTCATGTCGCCGGGGAGGAAGCCGAGACGTTCGCCCGCCTCGACTGCAGGGCGTGACAGGATGAGGCGCTGGACGCTGCCGGTGATGAGCTGCTGCACCGCCTGCGCGACGGCGACATAGGTCTTGCCCGTCCCTGCCGGCCCGAGCGCGAAGATCATGTCGTTGTTGGCGAGCTCGCGCATGTAGTGCGCCTGCGCCGGGGTGCGCGGGACGATCGTCTTCTTGCGCGTACGGATCATGATCGGGGGTGCGCCACCGCCGCCGGCATCGGCGCGGATGATGCCCTCCAGCACGGGCTCGTCGGCCATCGCGATCGAGGCGTCCACCAAGCCGGTGTCGACGTCCTCTCCGCGCTGGATGCGGGCGTAGAGATCGTGGAGCACGTCGCGGGCCTTGGCGACCTGTTCGGCGGTGCCCTCCAGGCCGATCTTGTTCCCTCGTGCGGTGATGTAGACGCCGAGGCGATTCTCGAGCGCTACCAGGTTCTGGTCGTACTGGCCGAACAGCCGGACGAGCAATTGGGGCTTGTCGAACAGCAGTTCGACTCGGGCGCGGTCACCGGACTGGGCGGGAACGGGTTTACGGCTCATACGGTCCTTTCGAGGTGTCAAAGGTTACGCCTGGAAGCGTCGAACCGTAACCTTTGGAAGGAAGATGAGGAGCGGGGCGGCGACGTTCAACCCGCGTCGCGACGGCGGGTCGGAAGAGCATCGGATCGCGCGGGCGCAACTGCATCGCCGGCGAGTGTGGCAGGGGATTGGGGTGGGGGATAGGGTAATCTTTTGGGGTTTGCGGGAAGGCCGGGAGGCATTGCCTGAAAGCCTCACGTGGGCGCACGTAAATCAGCGAAATGTCGAGTAGGCGCGGTAATTGAACCAAAACCTGTGCCACCCCGGCGAAGGCCGGGGCCCAATTGGAAAGGTCGATGTAATCAGGGACCGTCCGTCGTTATTTCCGTCCCCCAATCGGGCCCCGGCCTTCGCCGGGGTGGTAGGGGGCGGGGAAGTGGCGAACTAAGCCGCCTCGCGGACGCGCTCCACGCCGGTCAGCGAATTGGGGCCAGCGGCGGCCAGCGTCACCTCTACCAGGTCGCCGATCGCGTGGTTGCCGAGCAGGTGGACCGATTGCAGCCAGGGGGACTTGCCGATCAGCTGGCCGGGGAGTTTTCCCGCGCGTTCGAGCAGGACCGTGCAGGTGCGGCCGACGGTGGCGGCGTTGAAGGCGTGCTGGTCGCGGTTGAGCGCTGCCTGGAGGCGCTGGAGGCGTTCGTCCATGACCGATTCCGGGACCTGCTCGACGATCGATGCCGCAGGCGTGCCGGGGCGGGGGCTGTATTTGAAGCTGTAGGCCTGCGCATAGCCGACCGCGTCGACGAGGCTCAGCGTGTCCTCGAACTCGGCATCAGTCTCGCCGGGGAAGCCGACGATGAAGTCGCCCGACAGCGCGATGTCTGGGCGGACTTCGCGGACGCGGTCGAGCAGGCGGAGGTAGGAGTCGCGGGTGTGGCTGCGGTTCATCGCCTTCAGGACTCGGTCGCTGCCGGACTGCACGGGGAGGTGGAGGAACGGCATCAGGCTCTCGATGTCGCGGTGCGCGTCGATCAGGCCCTGCGTCATGTCGTTGGGGTGGCTGGTGGTGTAGCGGATGCGCGCGAGGCCGGGGATGCGGTCGAGGTCGCGGATGAGGTCGTGGAGGCCGCGCTCATTCTCGGACCAGGCGTTGACGTTCTGGCCAAGCAGCGTGATTTCGCGCGCGCCGGCGTCCACCAGCGCCTTCGCTTCGTCGACGATCGCTGCGAACGGGCGGCTGATCTCGGCGCCGCGCGTGTAAGGGACGACGCAGTAGGTGCAGAACTTGTCGCAGCCTTCCTGCACGGTCAGGAACGCCGACGGTGCGACCTTCCGGCGGGCGGGGAGTGCGCCGAACTTCGACAATAGCGGCATGTCGGTGTCGAGCGAGGGCGTGCCGGCGGCCGCCTTTGCGACGAGGTCGGGGAGGTTGTGATAGGCTTGCGGGCCGACGACGATGTCGACCTTGGCGCGGGTGAAGATCTCCTCGCCCTCCGCCTGCGCGACGCAGCCGGCGACGGCGATCATCGGCGTCTTGCCGGACTTGCGGCGCTGGTCCTTCCGCAGGCGACCGATGTCCGAATAGACCTTTTCGGTGGCGCGTTCGCGGATGTGGCAGGTGTTGAGGACGACGACGTCGGCGTCGACCGCGTCGGCTTGCGTGAGGCCCTGGGCGGCCATCAGTTCGGCCATGCGCTCGCCGTCGTAGACGTTCATCTGGCAGCCGAAGGATTTTACGTGGAAGGTTTTGGGAGGGGACATGGGGGGGGCGTACCAAATTTCGGCGCGTGGGGGGAGGGGGCGTTGTTAGGGTGTCCTCACCAGTATCAGGCACCTTCTCGGCATCAGGCACTATCGCGGCATCATACACCACCCCGGCGAAGGCCGGGGCCCAATTGGAAAGGTAGTAGTAACGGAGCGCATGCCTTCACCAGCATCGTCCCCCAATTGGGCCCCGGCCTTCGCCGGGGTGGTGTTTTCGCCGGGGTAGTGTTCCTCTGTTTGGGAGGCGGTGCGCGCTCTTGTTCTCCCGCGAAGGCGGGAGTCCAGTCTGGATCCCCGCCTTCGCGGGGAAACAAGTTAGGCCAGCGCTTCCATGCGGCGCCTTGCTTCGGCGGCTATGGCTTTTCGGTCGCCGTATTCCGCTGGGTCGAAGGGTTCGGCGAAGTGCAGCGTTGCTACGAAGCTGCCTTTGCGCTTCAGGACGCGGGCGGCGTGGTGTTGGCCGGGTTCGTCGCCGACCCAGGCGAGTTCGCTCGTCGCGGTGCCATAGTCGATGCGGACGGGTTGGACTTTCACGCCCGGCGGGGGCGGGTCGAGCGCGGCCAGCAGCGCGGCCTTGAAGGGAAGCAGGGTAACGCCGTCTCCCGTCGTGCCTTCGGGGAAGAGGGTGACGGGCCAGTCTGCCGCCAGCGCGTCGCGGATCTGGGCGATCTGGGCGGTTACGGCCATGCGGTCGGCGCGGCTGACGAAGATGGTGTGGTTTAGCGTGCAGAGCCAGCCGACCAGCGGGGCGCTGCGAAGTTCGGATTTTGCGACGAACGCGCTGCCGGTCGCGCCGGACAGGAGCAGGATGTCGATCCAGCTCAGATGATTCGAGACGAAGACGACGTCGTGGCGGAGCGGCGTGCCCTCGACGCGGGCTCTGGCGCCGACGATCCGCGCGACCAGCCCCAGGAAGCGTGGTGGCCATGGCGACCTCCGCCCGAACAGTCGCCACGCTCCATGCAACGGCAGCGCCAGAACCAGAGCCAGCACTAGCGCAGCCAGGCGCGCGCCGAGGCGTATCCGGCCGATCGCGTCAGTCCTTGCGGGTGAGGGCGACGCCGTAGAGTTCCATGCGGTGATCGACCAGGCGGAAGCCGAGTTTCTCCGCGATCGCCTTCTGCAACTGCTCGAGTTCGGGATCGACGAATTCTATGACCTTGCCGCTCTCGACGTCGATCAGGTGATCGTGATGCGCTTCGGGCGCGGGTTCGTAGCGCGCGCGGCCGTCGCCGAAATCGTGGCGGTCGAGAATGCCGGCTTCCTCGAACAGGCGGACGGTGCGGTAGACCGTCGCGATCGAGATGCCCGGGTCGATCTGCGAGGCGCGTTCATAGACCTTCTCGACGTCGGGATGGTCGTCCGCCTCGGACAGCACGCGTGCGATGACGCGGCGCTGCTCGGTGATGCGCAGGCCCTTCTCGTTGCAGAGTGCTTCCAGATCGATCTTGCGCGGCATGTGTCATTCCCTCGTTCAGTGCCATGTAGGGCGTTCGCGCTGTTGCGAAAAGGGATAGTGACTCGCAATAAGCCTTAACCGTTGATAACTCGCGAATATGTATGTGCGTCGTATGCGACGCCGGTCTTGCCGCGGTAATAGGCGCGGCGCTCGCCGACCTTGGTGAAGCCGTGCGCGTCGTACATCTTGACCGCATCGTTGCCGGCACGAACTTCGAGGTGGAGTTTCGCGATGGCGCCGACCGAGCATTCGGCGATCGCCGCGCGGATAAGGGCCGTGCCGACGCCGCGGCGGCGATAGTCGGGTGCGACCGCGATCAGCAGCAGTTCGGCTTCGTCGGCGACTGTGCGGGTCATCGTGAAACCGGCGGGGACATCGTCGACGAAGGCGAGGGTGAGGTGGACGCCGGTGAGCGCGAGGACGCCGAGGCACTGGCTGCGCGTCCACGCCTCGCCGTAGCGCGGGTCGAACGCGTCGGTCATCAGGGTGTCGACGACCGCGAGATCGCGCGCGTCGCCGGTGCGGAGGGTGACCGCGCGGGTCGCGACTTGGCGGGTGGCCATTATTTCGGGACCGAGGGTTTGGCGTCGGGCGCGCGGCCGTAGATCGGGCTTGGCGCGAGTGCGGTCAGCGCCTCGGGGAGCAGGATCGCGGAGGCTGCGTCGGGGAGCGCTTCGGTCAGGTCGATCGTGTCGTCGAGCGCGGCGAGCCAGCGGACGCCGTTACCGACTGCGCGCCGTCCTGCCAGCGCGTCGAGCGCGGCGGCGGGCTTCAGCGATACCATGTCGGATCGCGGCGACAGATCGGTGGCGAAGGCTTGCATGAAGACTTCGCCATGGCCCCCTTCCATGATCACTGCAATATCGTCGGTTAAGCGGTCGGCGAAACCGGCGGCGGCGACGAGGGGGAGGGAGGAGAAACCGGCGATCTCCGCGCCCCAGCCGAGCGCGAGGCCGCGGGCGGCGGCGATGCCGACGCGGACGCCGGTGAAGCTGCCGGGGCCGCAGTCGACGATGATGCGGTCGGCGCGGCCGCCGTTGGGGAGCTCGGCGATCATCGGGATGAGGCGCTCGGCATGGCCGCGGCCGACGACGTCGTGCGCGCGGGCGATGATGGCGCCGTCCTCGATGAGGGCGACCGAGCAGGCGGTGGTGGATGTTTCGATGACTAAAGTGCGCACTTCTTATTCCCTCTCCCCCTCGGGGAGAGGGCTAGGGTGAGGGGTAGCCAAGCAGTGCATCGCCTGGAACAGCCCCTCACCCAACCCTCTCCCCGAGGGGGAGAGGGCTAATTATCAAGCGATACTGTTGAACTTCGCGAAGTCGGGGCGGGGCGAGCGGGCGTAGATCGTCGCGGGATCGCCGTGGCCGAGCGTCGAGATGAAGTTCGTCCGCACCGCCGGCGTGTCGTGGAAGAACGCCGCGTCGACTTTCCCCGCGTCGAAGCCCGACATCGGCCCGGTATCGAGCCCGAGCATCCGCGCGGCGATGATGAAATACGCACCCTGCAACGACGAGTTGCGGAACGCCGAGGCCTCGCGCAGTTCGGCGTTGCCGTCGAACCACGACTTCGCATCGGCGTGCGGGAACAGCTCGGGGAGGTGTTCGTGGAAATTCGTGTCCATGCCAATGATGACCGACACCGGGGCGTTCAGGATCTTGGGCCTGTTCTGCGCGCTGCACGCATCCGCCAGCTTCTGCTTCGATTCGTCGCTGACGCACCAGATCAGCCGCGCGGGAAGCTGATTGGCGGACGTCGGGCCCCACTTCATGAGGTCCCAGATCGCGTGCAACTCGCTCTCGGCGACGGGCTCGTCGGTGTAGCCATTATAGGTGCGCGCGTCGCGGAAGACGGTGCTGAGGACGCTATCGTCGAGTTTCTGGCGCATCAGACGGCTCGCACTTCGGTGACTTCGGGGACGTAGTATTTGAGGAGCTGCTCGATGCCGTTCTTCAACGTCGCGCTCGACGACGGGCAGCCGGCGCAGGCGCCCTGGAGCTGGAGGAACACCTTGCCCTTGTCGAAGCCGCGATAGACGATGTCGCCGCCGTCGTTCGCCACCGCGGGGCGGACGCGCGTGTCGATCAGTTCGCGGATCTGCGCGACGATGTCGGCATCGGCGGGATCGTCCGACAGCGCGGGCTCGTCCGACGGGACCGAGAAACCGGCGCGGGCGGGCTTGAACAGCGGCATCGCGGCGGAGAAATGATCGAGCAGGATTGCGAGCACGTCGGGCTTCAGGTCCGACCAGGCGACGCCCGGCGCGGCGGTCACCGACACGAAATCGCGGCCGAAGAAAACGCCGGTCACGTCGCCGAGATTGAAGATCGCCTCGGCCAGCGGACTGGTCTCGGCCTCCTCGGGGGTGGCGAAGTCGCGGGTGCCGGCGTCCATGACGGCGCGTCCCGGCAGGAACTTCAACGTCGAGGGGTTCGGGGTGGATTCCGTTTCGATCAGCATGCACCGCATGTGGCCCGGCGGGGGCGAGGGATCAAGCGGGGAACGGGAAACGGTTTCTTTCGGGGGGTGAGGGGGCGAGCCATTCTTGCTCCTGCTCCTGCTCCCCTCCCTCGTGAAGGGAGGGGTTGGGGGTGGGTGGGTTCGTGATTGGCGTCACGCTCGTCAAGCGGCCGACCCACCCCCAGCCCCTCCCTTCCAGGGAGGGGAGCAAGAAGTGTCAGACGTCCATCGCCTTCACCGCGGCGTTCCAGCTGCCGATGTTGCGGACCGCCTCCTGGACGAAGGCGGAGCGGCGGACGATGCCGAGGAACAGGTCGGCGATCCACTTGCCGGGATTGCGCAGGGGGCGTTCGAACTGGATCAGCAGGACGACGCGCGTGCCGTTCGTGTCGTTCCAGACTTCGTGGTTGTAGGTGTCGTCGAACACGAGCGTCTCGCCTTCCGCCCAGCGCACCACACGGTCGTGGACTCGCATGCGGACGTCGCCGTCGCGCGGCACGATCAGGCCGAGGTGGCAGGTGATGAGGCCCTTGGTCACGCCGCGGTGCTCGGGGATGTGCGTGCCGGGCGCGAGGATCGAGAAGAACGCGCTGTTGAGGCCGGGGATGCGCGCGACGGCGGCCGCGGTGTGGGGGCAGCGCGCGAGGCTTTCCTCGATCGGATAGCCATAGCCGTAGAGGAAGAAGGACCGCCATTTGTCGATCTCGGCGATCGAGCGGTGATCGGGCGAGATCGTCGCGAGGCTGGGGGACGCCTCGCCTTGCAGCGCGACGTGGACCGCCTCGTCGCGGATCGCGGCCCAGTTCTCGCGCAGGCCCGCGGTCCAGGCAAAATCGCGGACGTCGAGCACCGGGTCGTTGGCGACCAGCGAGGATGAGGCGATCATGCGGTCGAACACGCCGCGGAGGTGCTTGCCGACGCGGATGATCAGCGGGCGGTTGGCTTCGGCGACCATGGGAGCGCCGGGTTTGGGTGCGCCCGAGATCACGTTCAGATCGGGCACGCGGGCGCTGCGGCGTACCGCCGGCCCGCCCGATTCCCGCCACAATGAAGACTGCCCCAGTTCGTGGCCCAGTTCGTGCCCCAGTTCGGCTTCGACCGTCATCTCTACCCTGTATCCCGGCGCGCCACGGCGCCGATCCCCTTGTTTGAACACGATATACCGCCGGTGTTGGACGAAATGATGGCAGGCGGGACCACCTTCCATGGTGCGGCGCTGGCGATGCGCGCGCGGGGACGCTACAGATGCGCTATGGTATTCTTATCGCGCCTGTATCGCGCTCCCGTCCTGCTCCCCGTCATCCTTGGCCTTGCTATCCCGGCGAGCGGCCAGATGGCGACGCAGCAGGCCGCTTCCACGCCTGCTAAGGAAGCGCCGACGCTTCCCGAACTGCCGGGTATCGACACGACCGCGTGGCTCTACAAGGGCAGCGATCTTACGCGGGACCCGGAGTGGAAGTTCGGGACGCTGCCCAACGGCATGCGGTTCGCGGTGCGCAAGAACGGCGTGCCGCCGGGCCAGGTGTCTGTGCGCGTGCGGATCGATGCGGGCTCGCTGAACGAAACCGACAGCGAACGCGGCTTTGCGCATTTCATCGAGCATCTTTCGTTCCGCGGGTCCGAATACGTGCCGGACGGCGAGGCGAAGCGCGTGTGGCAGCGGTTCGGGGCGACCTTCGGGTCGGATACCAACGCGCAGACCACGCCGACCTCGACCACCTTCAAGCTCGATCTTCCCTCGGCCACCCAGGCCGGGCTCGACGAGAGCCTGAAGATCATGGCCGGGATGATGGAAAAGCCGACGATCACCGACGCGTCGGTCGCCGCCGAGCGCCCGATCGTGCTGGCCGAACAGCGCGAGCAGCCGGGACCGCAGGTGCGGTTCGGCGATGCGATCCGCGCGACGTTCTTCGCCGGGCAGCCGCTCGCGGATCGCTCGCCGATCGGCAACATCAAGACGCTGGAGGCCGCCACCGGCGCCACGGTGAAGGCGTTCCACGATCGCTGGTATCGGCCGGAGAACACCGTCGTCATCATCTCGGGCGATATGGATCCGGCGCTGTTCGGGCGGTTGATCGTCAAGAACTTCGCCGACTGGAAGGGCATCGGCCCGGTCACGCCCGCGCCCGATTTCGGCAAGCCCGATCCGAAAGCGCCGGTCTCCGCGACGATCGCCGAGCCGGCGATACCGGCGGTGGTGACGCTCGGCGTGGTGCGGCCTTGGGAGTATAAGGACGACACCGCGATCATGAACCAGAAGCGGCTTGTCGACGTGCTCGCGACGCGGCTTATCAGTCGGCGTCTGGAGACGCGCGCGCGGGCAGGCGGTAGTTTCCTCCAGGCGGGCGTGTCGATCGACGACGTGTCGCGCTCTGCGAACCTGACCAGTGTCAACATCGTGCCGATCGGCACCGACTGGGAAGCGGCGTTGAAGGACGTGCGCGCGGTGATCGCCGATGCGCAGACCAACGCGCCGAGCCAGGCCGAAGTCGACCGGGAATATGCCGATTTCGATACGATCATGCGGACCAGCGTCGAAACCGCGCGGGTCGAGGCGGGATCGAAGCAGGCGGACGACATGGTCGGCGCGCTCGACATTCGCGAGACCGTCGCGGGGCCCGAGACGTCGTACAAGATTTTACAGGACGCCAAGGCGAAGGGCATGTTCACGCCCGCCACGCTGCTCGCGTCGAGCAAGGCGATCTTCGAGGGGACGACGCGGGCTCTCGTCAATACGCAGACGCCCGACGCCGGCGCTGCGGCGAAGCTGGAGACCGCGTTGAAGGCGGATGTGTCGGGGCTGGCGGGGAAGCGTCGCACGCAAGGTGCGGTCGATTTCTCGAAACTGCCGTCGCTGGGTAAGCCGGGCGTCGTGACCAGCCGCGAAAAGATCGCTGCGTTCGACATGGAGCAGGTGAACTTCGCCAACGGGACGCGCGTGCTGCTGTTCCCGAACGCGGGTGAGACCGGGCGCGTGTATGTGCGCGTGCGCTTTGGCGGCGGCTATACCGCGATCCCGTCGAACCGGCCTACGCCGGCCTGGGCAGGCGATCTCGCGCTGGTCGCAGGGGGTATCGGCAAGCTCGACCAGGGCGATCTCGACCAGCTGACCGCGGGGCGCAGGATCGGGCTCGACTTCGGAATCGACGACGATGCTTTCACGCTCGGCGCGATCACCTCGCCGGCGGATTATTCGGATCAGTTGCGGTTGATGGCGTCGAAGCTGGCGTTCCCGGCCTGGGATCCGGCGCCGGTGGCCCGTGCCCGGGTCGCGGCGCTGGCCGGGTTCGCGGGGTATGATTCGTCGCCCGACGGCGTGTTGTCGCGCGATCTCGAGGGTCTGCTCCGCGCGGGCGATCCGCGCTGGGGGACGCCGTCGAAGGCGACCGTCGAGGCGCTCAATGCGAAGGACTTCCGCGCGTTCTGGGAGCCGATCCTGAAGACCGGGCCGATCGAGGTCTCGATCTTCGGCGACGTGAAGACCGAGGATGCGATCGCCGCGGTCGCCAAGTCGTTCGGGGCGATGAAGCCGCGAACGGCGGTATCGAAGGTCGGCGCACCGGTCGGTTTCCCTGCGCACAACGCGACCCCGGTGATGCGTGCGCATACCGGGCCTGAGAACCAGGCGGCGGCGGTGATCGCCTGGCCGACGGGTGGCGGGATCGGCAATATCGTCGAGGCGCGGCGTCTCGACGTGCTGGCGCAGGTGTTCAGCGACCGGCTGTTCGAGCGGCTGCGGCAGGCGGCGGGCGCGAGCTACAGCCCCAACGTGTCGAGCCAGTGGCCGGTGGGCATGAACACCGGCGGGCGGATGGTCGCGATCGGGCAGGTGGCGCCGGACAAGGTGTCGTTCTTCTTCCAGATCGCGCGGCAGATTGCGGCCGAACTCGTGTCGACGCCGATCGCGGCGGACGAGCTGGACCGGATCAAGAAGCCGATGGGGCAGTATATCCTGCGCGCCTCGACCGGGAACCAGTTCTGGTTGCAGCAGCTTGGCGGGGCGACGTTCGATCCAAGGCGGATCGCGGCGACGCAGCGGATTGCGAGCGATCTGGTGGCGACCACGCCGGTGGAGTTGCAGGCGACCGCGGCGAAGTATCTGCGACCGGAAAAGGATTGGACGATGGCCGTGGTGCCGGCTGCGGCGAAGAAGTGAGGTTTGCTCCCTCTCCCTGAAGGGGAGAGGGACGGAGGAGCCGCTTGGCGACGGGAGGGTGAGGGCACGTGCTTTGGCTGGCGTGCCCTCACCCTCCCACACGCAAGGGCGTGCGGGCCCCTCCCTCTCCCCGGGGGGAGAGGGGCTTGTTGCTCGTTCGTCGTGCGGTTGTTGAAAATTAAGTCGAGATTGAGCCGAGGGCGTGACCCGCACCAGTCCCTCTCCACGTTGGGGAGAGGGAGGGAGGAGCCGCTTGGCGACGGAAGGGTGAGGGGCTTTGGCGGAGGCGTCCTGAGCCTCACGCCCCTCACCCTCCCACCCGCAAGCGCGTGCGGGCCCCTCCCTCTCCCCGGAGGGAGAGGGGTTTTTAGGGCTTGTACAACCCGTCCAGCCGCTCGCCGTACGCCTGCTTCAGCACATGCCGGCGGATCTTCAGGCTAGGCGTCAGTTGTTCGTTCTCGATCGTGAACGGGCCATCCGCGAGTACGAAACGCCGGATGCGTTCGGTGACCGTCAGCTCCTTGTTCACTCGCTCGATCGCGTGACCGATCGCGGTGCGGAACTCGCTGTTCTCCGCCAGTCGCGAAAAGCTGCAGGCGTCGCCGTTGGCCGCGCACCATTCCTGCGTCCATTCGGGATCGGGCACCACCAGCGCGACCATGTACGGGCGCTTGTCGCCGGCGATCATCGCCTGCGCGATCTCGGGCTGGAGCGTGAGCATGCCCTCGACCTTTTGCGGGGCGACGTTCTCGCCCTTGTCGTTGATGATCAGGTCCTTCTTGCGGTCGGTGATGCGGATGCGGCCGCGGTCGTCGATCTCGCCGATGTCGCCGGTGTGGAGCCAGCCGTCCTTGAGCACCTTGGCGGTCTCGGCGTCGTTGCGCCAATAGCCGTGCATGACGAGTTCGCCGCGGACCAGGATCTCGCCGTCCTCGGCGATGCGGACCTCGGTGTCCTTGAGCGCGGGGCCGACCGAGTCCATGCGGACGCCGGCCTGGGGGCGGTTGCAGGATATGACGGGGGCGGCTTCGGTCTGGCCATAGCCTTGCAGGAAGGTGAGCCCGAGCGATTCGAAGAACAGGCCGACTTCGGGGTTTAGGGGGGCGCCGCCGGAGATCATCGCCTTCAACCGGCCACCGAACTTCTTCGAAATCTTGGGTTTGAAGAGCGTGGCGACGGCCGCCTGCATGGGGCGGTCGATCAGGCGGAGGCGACCGGCGTAGCGCTTGCCGCCGATGTCGAGGGCCTGACGCAATAGGTAGGCGGAGGCGCCGCCCTGTTTCTCGATCGTCTTCGAAATGCGCGTGCGGAGGACTTCGAACAGGCGGGGGACCACGAACATGATCGTCGGGCGGGTTTCCTCGATGTTGGCGGCGAGCTTCTCCAGGCCCTCCGCGTAGTAGATCTGGCCGCCGAGCGAGATCGGGAAATGCTGGCCGCCGGTGTGTTCGTAGGCGTGGCTGAGCGGCAGGAACGACAGGAAGACCTCGTCGTCCCAGCCGAAATCCTCCGAAATCACGTTCGCGCACCCTGCGCAATTGTGGAGGATCGCGCCGTGGTGCTGCATCACGCCGCGCGGGGCGCCGCCGGTGCCCGAGGTGTAGATGATGCAGGCGAGGTCTTCGCGGGCGAAGTCGGCGCGGGCGGCGGCGGTTTCTGGGGCGGTCTGATGCGCGGCGATCAGCGCGTGCCAGTTGTGGAAGTCGATCGACGCGGGGACCTTCATGTCCTCGAGCCCGATGACGGTCTGCGCCTGGTTCGACCGGATCACCGCGGGGAGCAGCGTCTTGGCGAGCTTCGCGGTCGAGACGATGATCGCGCAGGCGCCCGCATTCTCGATGATGTGGAGGTGATCGCGCTCGGTGTTGGTGACATAGGTCGGCACCGTGACGCAGCCCGCCGCCATGATCGCGAGGTCGCTCAGGCACCATTCGGGGCGGTTCTCGCTGACCAGCATGACGCGGTCGCCGCGTTTCAGGCCGATCGCGGTAAGCGCGGTGGCTAGGCTTGCGACTTGCCGCGCGGCTTCGGCCCAGCTGGTGGCTACCCACGTGCCGGTCGTCTTGGTCCAGAGGAACGGCGCATCGCCTCTCTCCGCGGCGCGCGTAAAGAACATCGTGACGAGGTTCGGGAATCGTTCGAGCTGGCGGGCCATTGTCTCTCCTGACGTGCTCTTGCAGCTCGATGTTTTGATGGGTCGGCTTGCTTCAGTGCAAGGGCAGTATAGCAACACTCGTCATCCCAGCGAAAGCTGGGATCCAGAGCCATATACGGTATCGCTCCTGGCTCTGGATCCTGGGTCGAGCCCAGGATGACGAAGGGTTAGGTGGGTGTCATTCGGGCGCGCGCTGGAGGGCGCCGACGCGCTGAATCCGGGTGACGGTGCCGTCCTGGCTCATCGCGACGCCTTCGCTGCGGGGGTCCGCGGCGCCGACCCATTTGCCGCCTACGCGTTCGATCGCGTTTGCCTTCAGGCCGAGTGAGGTAACCTGGACCGTCTCGCCGAGCGCCTGCAACGCGGGGACCATTGCCTCGCGGGCGGTACCCTTTTCGGCAGCGGCGACGTGGCCGGGGGCGTAGAGCAGCCCGAGCGCGATCGAGTCCTGCGCGGACAGTTTCCAGTCGACCACGCCGATGATCGCCTTGGCTACCTGCGCGATGATCGTCGAGCCGCCCGCCGCGCCGACTGCGAGGCGGACCTTGCCGTCGGGGCCATAGACGATCGTCGGCGACATCGAGCTGCGCGGACGCTTGCCGCCCTCGACGCGGTTGGCGACGAGCGCGCCGTCCTTCTCGGGCACGATGTCGAAGTCGGTGAGCTGGTTGTTGAGGACGGTGCCGTCGACCGTGATGCCGGAGCCGAAATAGCCCTCGACGGTGGTGGTCACCTGGACGACGTTACCGCGCGCGTCGGCCGTTGCGATGTCGGTCGTGCCGGCGACTTCGCTGACCGGTGCGCGGGTGCGGGCGGGGGCGCCTGGGGGCGTGCCTGGTGCGACGGTCGCCATCGTGGTGGTGGGAGAGATCAGTGTCGAGCGCGACGCGAGATACTTGGTATCGAGCATGCCTTGCACCGGCACGCGGACGAAATCGGGATCGCCGACGTAGAAGTCGCGATCGGCATAGGCGAGTCGCGAGGATTCGGCGAACAGGTGCCAAGCCTGCGCGCTGTCCTTGCCGAGCTTTGCCATGTCGAAGCGTTCGAGCTGCTTCAGGATCATCAGCACGGTGACCCCGCCGGACGAGGGCGGGCCCATGCCGCAGACGCGGTAGACGCGGTATTTGACGCAGACCGGCGGGCGGTTCTTGGCGTCGTAGCTGGCGAGGTCGCCGAGCGTCATCTTCGACGGATTGCGCGCGGCGGTGTTGACCGCGGTGACGATCTTTTGCGCCTGGGGGCCGACGTAGAAGCTGTCGGGGCCTTGGGTGGCGATGCGCTGGAGGAGGGCAGCTTGCCGCGGGTTGCTGATCGTCGCGCCGATCGCGACCGGCGAGCCGTCGGGGGCGGAGAAGAGCGCGCGGGTCTCGGGCGTGACGTGGTCGCCGTAGGACTTCATGCCGTTGACGAGGCGGGGGGTGGCCTGGAAGCCGTTGGTGGCGAGCCGGATCGCGGGGGCGAAGAGCTGCGCCCAGGGAAGTTTCCCCGAGGCGCGGTGTGCGAGCGCCATGCCGCGCAGTGCGCCGGGGATGCCGACGCTGCGGCCGCCGGGAACCGCGTCCCTGTGGCTTAGCGGCGTGCCGTCGGGGGCGTAGAACCAGCGTGCGTCGGCGGCGGCTGGAGCCTCTTCGCGCGCGTCGATCGTGCTGAGTGCGCCGCCGGCGGCGTGGGAGACCCAGAAGCTGCCGCCGCCGATGCCGGAGCTTTGTGGTTCGACGACGTTGAGCGCGAGCATCGTGGCGATCGCGGCGTCGGTGGCGCTGCCGCCGGCGCGGAGGATCTCGACGCCGGCTGCGGCTGCGCGGGGGTCGGCGGCGCTGACCATGCCTTGGTCTTTGGCTGGGGCAGGTTGGCGCGCCTCTACGGTGGCGGCGGGGACTAGGAGGGCGAGCGCGAGGAGGGAGGTCTTCATCGAGCGCAAGCCTAGTGCGGTTCGGGTATGAGGCAAGTCGTCTCGCCGTCCGAACTCGCGATCCTCCCCCGCCAGGGGGAGGTGGCTGGCGCTTGCCAGTCGGAGGGGGCGGTAAGTGATGACCGCGGTTCCGTGTCCTCCCCCTCCGTCGCCTTCGGCGCCACCTCCCCCTGGCGGGGGAGGATCAGCGGGCGTCGACCCCCACCGCGTCGGGGACCTTCGCAAACCCGTCGCGCTTGAGCAGCGCGTCCAGTTCGCGGAGGATGCGGGCGGGGAGGCCGGGGCCTTCGTACACCAAAGCGGTGTACAGCTGGACGAGGCTCGCGCCGGCGCGGAGGCGGGCATAGGCTTCGGCGCCGCTGTCGATGCCGCCGACGGAGATCAGCGGGATTGCTGCGCCGGTGGCCTTGCGGAAGTCGGTGAGGCGTTGGCGGGCCAGGGGGGCGAGGGGGGCTCCGGAGAGGCCGCCGGTTTCCTTGGCGCTGGCCGAGCGCAGGCCGGGGCGGGAGATCGTCGTGTTGTTGACGATCAGCGCGTCGATGCGGTTGTCGAGGGCTGCTCGGGCGATGTCGTCGATGTCGGCGGGGTCGAGATCGGGCGCGACCTTGAGGAAGATCGGCGTGTTGCCCTTGGCTGCGGTGCAGGCGGCGAGCAGATCGCGGAGCGCTGCGCCGTGCTGGAGGTCGCGCAGGCCGGGGGTGTTGGGGGAGCTGATGTTGATCGTGATGTAGTCGGCGTGCGGCGCGGCGCGGGTGACGCCGTGGACATAGTCGGCGGTGCGGTCGGTCGTGTCCTTGTTCGCGCCGACGTTGATGCCGAGGATGCCGTTGCGCTTTGCGCTCTGGGCACGGGGAAGCGCGCCATCGAGGCCGCCGTTGTTGAAGCCCAGGCGGTTGATGACGGCGCGGTCTTCGGGGAGGCGGAAGATGCGGGGCTTCGGGTTGCCCGGCTGCGCGAGCGGGGTGAGCGTGCCGATCTCGACGCTGCCGAGCCCGAGCCCGAAGAAGCCGTCGATCGCGCTCCCGTCTTTGTCGACGCCTGCTGCTAGGCCGACGGGGTTGGGGAAGGCGATCCCCGCTACCGTGGTTGCGAGGCGCGGTACGTTCGGGGCTAGGGGCGTGCCGGCCTTCCCCCATGCGGCAAGCGCAGCGATGGTCAGGCTATGCGCGCGCTCGGCGTCGAGGCGGAACAGGATCGGGTGGTAGAAGGCCATTGCTCATCCTTGCTCCCCTCCCTGGAAGCGAGGGGCTGGGGTGGGTTGGTCCGTTGGTTAGCGTGCCCTCGCATCAGCAGCCGACCCACCCCCGACCCCTCCCTTCCAGGGAGGGGGGAAGTCAAGCTTTCGGGTCGTGCGCGATACAGAAAACCCGCCTCCAGTTGCGAGTCGTTAGCACGGCCCTGCGGGTTGACGATGCACTGCACAAGGCCCATTTGATCAATCGGATCATATCGGTCCGATTGGACTTCGAAGCCACCATGCGTCTTTCCAGCCTAGCCGACTATGCGGTCGTGATGATGAGCGCCGCGGCGCGTCATTGCGGCGGTATCGCGCGGCTGAACGCGACGCTGCTCAGCGAGGAGACCGGCGTGCCGTTGCCGACCGTGCAGAAGCTGGTGAGCCGGCTGTCCGCCGCGGGGCTGATCGAGAGCACGCGCGGGACCGGCGGCGGGTTTCGCCTGTCGCGGCCGCCGGCGATGATCTCGCTCGCCGACATCATCGAAGCGGTCGAGGGGCCGATCGCGCTGACCGCATGCGTCGACGGCGCATCGCAGGATTGCTGCATCGACCAGAGTTGCCGCGTGAAGCCGCACTGGAACGCGGTAAACGGCGCGGTTCGCGGTGCGCTCGCCGGTGTGTCGCTCGCCAGCCTCTCGCAAACCCCTGTTTCGCAGGTGCCCGCATGAAGAACACATTGCGCGCAGCGCTTTACCCCTTCCTCCGCGTCTCCGCGTCTCCGCGTGAATTAATTTTGTTCACGCGGAGACGCGGAGACGCGGAGATTTTAGAGAGCCGCTTTGCGGCCGAGGACAGATAATGGCTACCCGGAACGCAGAGGCGTATGCCGCCGCGAACAAGACGTACGAGTGGGGTTTCTCCTCGGACATCGAACAGGAATTCGCGCCGAAGGGTCTGTCGGAAGACACGGTGCGCTTCATTTCCGCCAAGAAGGGCGAGCCGCAGTGGATGCTCGACTGGCGGCTGAAGGCATTCGCGCTTTGGCAGACGATGGAGGCGCCCGACTGGTCGAAGCTCAACGTGCCGCCGATCGATTACCAGGACGCCTATTACTACGCGGAGCCCAAGGCCAAGCCGAAGCTCGGGTCGCTTGACGAGGTCGATCCGGAGATTCTGCGCGTCTACGAGAAGCTCGGCATTCCGATCGGCGAGCAGAAGATGCTGGCGGGCGTGGTCGAGGATCCGCTGAACGAGGACGGCACGCCGAAGCGCCGCGTCGCGGTCGATGCGGTGTTCGACAGCGTCTCGGTCGCGACGACGTTCCGCAAGGAGCTGGAGGCCGCGGGCGTGATCTTCCGCTCGATCTCCGAGGCGATCAAGGAATATCCCGATCTCGTCCGGAAGTGGCTCGGCAAGGTCGTGCCGCAACGTGACAATTACTTCGCGACGCTGAACTCGGCGGTCTTCTCGGACGGCACGTTCGTCTACATCCCGGAGGGCGTGCGCTGCCCGATGGAGCTGTCGACGTACTTCCGCATCAACGCAGAGAATACCGGGCAGTTTGAGCGCACGCTGATCGTGGCGGACAAGGGTTCGTACGTTTCGTATCTCGAAGGCTGCACCGCGCCGATGCGCGACGAGAACCAGCTCCACGCCGCCGTGGTCGAACTGGTCGTGCTCGACGATGCCGAGATCAAATATTCGACCGTGCAGAACTGGTATCCGGGCGACGAGAACGGCGTCGGCGGGATCTACAATTTCGTCACCAAGCGCGCATTGTGCCAGGGCAAGAACTCGAAGGTCAGCTGGACTCAGGTCGAGACCGGCAGCGCGATCACGTGGAAATATCCCTCGTGCGTGCTGCTCGGCGATGGCTCGGTCGGCGAGTTCTATTCGGTCGCGGTGACGAACAATCGCCAGCAGGCCGATACCGGCACGAAGATGATCCACCTCGGCAAGAACACGCGCTCGACGATCGTGTCGAAGGGGATTTCGGCGGGGCGTTCGGACAACACGTATCGCGGGCTGGTGCGCGTCGCGCCTACCGCGGAGGGCGTGCGGAACTTCACGCAGTGCGACAGCCTGCTGCTCGGCGACCAGTGCGGTGCGCATACCGTGCCGTATATCGAGGTCCGCAACCCGTCCGCGCAGATCGAGCATGAGGCGACCACGTCGAAAATCTCCGAGGACCAGCTGTTCTACGCGATGTCGCGCGGGCTGGATGCGGAGGCTGCGGTGGCGCTGATCGTCAACGGCTTCGCGCGGGAAGTGTTGCAGCAGCTGCCGATGGAGTTCGCGGTCGAAGCGCAGAAGCTGCTGGGGATTTCGCTGGAAGGCTCCGTGGGGTGATCCCTTCCCCCGTCATTCCCGCTTTCGCAGGAGTGACAGGGTGGGGTTGGCACAGTCAGCGCCTCGCATTTTAGAGATTTGGAATTGGGCTACATTCGATGCTGAAAATTGAAAACCTCCACGCCGAGATCGACGGCAAGGAAATCCTCAAGGGCCTGTCCCTGACCGTAAACGCGGGCGAGGTGCACGCGATCATGGGGCCTAACGGTGCGGGCAAGTCGACGCTGGGCTATGTGCTCGGCGGACGGCCCGGCTATGAGGTTACGGCGGGCTCGGTGACGTTCGACGGCGTCGACCTGCTCGAACTGGAGGCGCATGAGCGCGCCGCGGCGGGCGTGTTCCTCGGTTTCCAGTATCCGGTCGAGATCCCCGGCGTGTCGAACGTCCAGTTCCTGCGCGAGGCGCTCAACGCCCAGCGTGCGACGCGCGACGAGAAGCCGCTGTCGGGGGGCGAGTTCCTGAAGCTCGCGCGCGGGCAGGCGGATCTGCTCGGCATGGACTACGACATGCTCAAGCGGCCGGTGAACGTCGGCTTTTCGGGCGGCGAGAAGAAGCGCAACGAGATGGTCCAGATGGGCATCGTCAACCCAAAGTTCGCGATCCTCGACGAGACCGATTCGGGGCTCGACATCGATGCGTTGCGCGTCGTCGGCGACGGCATCAACCGCATCATGCGCGCGCCCGACAAGGCTGTGCTGCTGATCACGCATTACCAGCGGTTGCTCGATTACGTGGAGCCGGACTTCGTGCATGTGCTGGCGGACGGGCGGATCGTTCGTTCGGGCGGCAAGGAACTCGCGCAGCAGCTCGAGAGCGAAGGCTATGTGGGGATCGCCGCATGAGCGTTCTGTCGCAAATCCTCCCCGGTACGGGGAGGGGGACCAGCGAAGCTGGTGGAGGGGGTTCTCCACTGGACGTAGCGTCCGTGGAAGCCCCCCTCCACCCCGCCGCTACGCGTCGCGGTCCCCCTCCCCGTGCCGGGGAGGATTTGAAGGCCGAACTTCCCTCGACGCGCGAGGAATCATGGCGCTGGGGTGATCCGGCGGCGATTTTGGCGGCGGCTGAACTGCCACGCGGCGTTGCGTCAGATGCTGGCGAGTGGTTTCTCGATTTGCCGGGTGCGCGGGCGGTGTTCGTCGATGGGGTGCTCGACGAGGCTCGGAGCGATCTGCGGCATGTCGCGATCGCGCACGTCGATGGTGGCGCGCATGTGCTCGGGCGCCGTACGACCGGGACCGGCTGGTCGATCCGGGTCGAGGCGAACGCTGCGGCAGAGCTTCTCCAGGTCGTCCACATCGCGACCGGCGGCGAGAACCAGCTTCCGGCCGAGCTTCTGCTTGCCGACGGTGCGAGCGCGTCGGTGGTCGAGACGTATGTCGGGGCCGGCTGGTCGAACCGGTCGACGCGGATGACGCTCGGCCAGGGCGCCAAGCTGACGCGCGCGGTGCGGTTGTTGCAGGGCGATGGCTTCGTGTCGCTGCGCGACGAAGTGGACATCCACGCGGGTGCCAGCCTGATCGTGACGGTGCTCGGCGCCGGCGATGCGGGCACGCGGATCGACGGGGCAATCATCGTCTCGGGCGACGATGCGTTCGCCGAATATGGCGGCGTGTTGCTGACGCGGAACGATCAGCGGCAGGAGTGCGCGGTATCGGTGCGGCATGCGGCGCTGAACGGGCAGAGCAAGCAGATCTGGCGCGCGGTCGCGGCGGACAAGTCGACGGCGAGCCTTGCCGCGCGGGTCGAGGTGGCGCGCGATGCGCAGAAGACCGACGGGGTGCAGTCGTTGCGCGGGCTGCTGTTGCAGCGGACCGCGACGGTGAACCTGAAGCCCGAACTGGAGATCTTCGCGGACGACGTGAAGTGCGCGCATGGCGCGACGGTCGGCGAACTCGATCAGCGTGCGCTGTTCTACATGCAGAGCCGCGGGATCCCGCATGCCAAGGCGCAGGCGCTGCTCACGCGGGCGTTCGTCGGCGATGCGTTCGTGCAGATCGCGGACGAGACGGTGCGAGAGGCTTTCGTGGCGGATGCGGATGCGTGGCTGGAGCGCGCGTTGTGAGCGGGCGCAACGCGCTCCCCTCCCTGGAAGGGAGGGGCTGGGGGTGGGTTGACCCGTTGGCTGGCGTGACCGAGTCTCAGCGGCCGACCCACCCCCGACCCCTCCCTTCCAGGGAGGGGGGAAGATGACCTTGATGACCGAAACACGCCCGTTGGATCGTCTGTCGGACTTTCCGGCAATTCCCGAGGGGTGGGCGTATCTCGATACCGCCGCCACCGCGCAGAAGCCGCAGGTCGTGGTCGACGCGATCACGCGCGCCTATGGCGAGACTTACGCGACCGTGCACCGCGGCGTGTACCAGCGTTCGGCGGACATGACGGTCGCCTATGAGGCCGCGCGGAAAGCCGTCGCGCGGTTTATCGGTGCGGGTTCGGCGGATGAGATCGTGTTCGTGCGCGGGGCTACCGAAGCGATCAATCTGGTCGCGCAATGCTGGGCCGGCGAGCAGTTGAAGGCGGGTGACCGCATCATGCTGTCGATGCTGGAGCATCATTCGAACATCGTGCCTTGGCAAATGATCGCCGAGCGCCTCGGGGTTGCGATCGACGTTCTGCCGCTGACGCCGGACCACCGCATCGATCTCGACGCGATGGAGCGGATGATCACGCCGGCGCACAAGCTGGTTGCGCTTGGGCATGTCTCGAACGTGCTTGGGTCGGTGCTCGATGCGAAGCGCGCCACGGAGATCGCGCATTCGGTCGGGGCCAAGATCCTGCTCGACGGCTGCCAGTCGGTGCCGCGGATCGCGGTCGACGTGAAGGCGATCGGCTGCGATTTCTATGTGTTCTCCGGGCACAAGCTCTACGGGCCGACCGGGATCGGTGTGCTCTGGGCCAAGCCCGAACTGCTCGACGCGATGCCGCCGTATCAGGGTGGCGGTTCGATGATAGACAAGGTGTCGTTCGCCAAGACCACCTACGCGCCGCCGCCAGGCCGGTTCGAGGCGGGGACGCCGCATATCGTCGGTGCGCTCGGGCTGCATGCCGCGATCGAGTATGTTGAGAGCATCGGTCTGGGCGCGATCCACGCGCATGAGACGGCGCTGGTGACCGCCACGCGTGAAGCGTTGTCGTCGATCAACTCCGTACGCCTGTATGGCCCGGCGGACTCGGCGGGGATCGTGAGCTTCACGATCGAGGGGGTTCATCCGCACGACATCGGCACCATATTGGACGAAGAGCGCGTCGCGATCCGCGCCGGCCATCATTGCGCACAGCCGCTGATGGAGGCGCTGGGCGTCGAGGCGACGGCCCGCGCGAGCTTCGGCGTGTATAACGGGCCGGCGGACGTCGAGGCGCTGGTGCGCGGTATCGAGCGAGTAACGAGGATTTTTGGATGAGCGATCGGTTCGAGATCGAGGAAGTGGATGCGGTCGCATCGCCGCCCAAGGCGCGCGTCCTCATGGAGACGGACTCCGACGCGGAGCGTAAGCGGGATTATCTTGCCGGTTTTCTCGCCCAGAAGCCGCAGGTGGATTCGCCCGGCGAGCCCGGTGGCGCGGTGTACGATGCGATCATCGATGCGCTGAAGGAGATTTACGATCCCGAGATGCCGGTGAACATCTATGATCTGGGGCTGATCTACGGCGTCGAGGTGACCGAGGACGGGCATGCGGTGGTGGCGATGACGCTGACGACGCCGAACTGCCCGGTCGCGGAGTCGATGCCGGCTGAGGTCGAGATGCGGGTCGGGTCGGTGCCTGGGGTCGGGTTCGCGGAAGTGAACCTGGTCTGGGATCCGCCCTGGGATCCGCAGAAGATGTCGGACGAGGCGAAGTTAGAGCTGGGTATGCTCTGAGTTTTGCCCCTCCCGCATGCGGGAGGGGCAGGGGGTGGGCTCGCGCTCACCTCGCGAACGATGGTTTTGAGTGGCTGGCCGGGAGCCCACCCCCGGCCCCTCCCGCTTACGGGAGGGGGGAAGGAAGAAGAGATGGCGACGACATTGCGAGCACGGCCGGCGGCGCTGAACCTCACGGCGACGGCGCATGCGCGGATTGCGGATTTGATGGCGTGCGCGCCGGCTGACGCTATTGGCGTGAAGCTGTCGACGCCCAAGCGCGGGTGTTCGGGGCTGGCTTACTCTGTGGATTACGTCACCGAGGCGAAGCCGTTTGACGAGCGGATCGATACGCCGGGGGGGACCTTGTTCGTTGATGGCGGGTCGATCCTGTATCTGATCGGGTCGACAATGGATTGGGTCGAGGACGACTTCACCGCCGGCTTCGTCTTCCAGAACCCCAACGCCAAGGGTGCGTGCGGGTGTGGGGAAAGCTTCACCGTTTAAGACGCCTTCGAACTCACGGTAAGGCAGACCGATTTTTCTCCCCTCCCTGAAAGGGAGGGGGCGGGGGTGGGTCGGGTTCCGTATCATCGAACGTTGGCGGCATAAGCGAGCCGACCCACCCCCAGCCCCTCCCTTTCAGGGAGGGGAGCAAGAGCCGGAAAAGCCGCTGGCCTTGCCCGTCCCGCCCCTCCTGTGCCACTCCCCGCGCCAACAAGAGGGGATATCCGTGGCCAGTCTGTTTCGCCGAAAAATCGTCACCGAGCAGCCGCCCGAGCATCAGCTCGCGCGGACCTTGTCTTGGCCGCACCTCGTCGCGATGGGCGTCGGTGGGATCGTCGGGACCGGCATTCTCACGCTGATCGGCGTAGGGGCAGGGCTCGCGGGGCCTGCCGTTATCCTCTCGTTTATCATCGCCGGCGGCATCTGTGCCTGCGCGGCGCTCGCCTATGCCGAGATGGCGACGATGATCCCCGCCTCGGGCAGCGCGTACACGTATAGCTATGTGGTGCTCGGCGAGTTGATCGCGTGGGTGATCGGCTGGTCGCTGATCCTCGAATATTCGCTTGTCGTGTCGACGGTCGCGGTCGGCTGGTCGGGGTACGCGGCGCCATTGCTGCGCGGTGCGTTCGGATTTCCGGAGGCGCTGACGCTCAGCCCCGAACTTGGCGGCATCCTCAACGTGCCGGCGATCTTCATCATCGCGGTCGTGGCGGGCGTGCTATCGTTCGGTACGCGCGAGAGCGCCACGCTGAACGCTGTGCTGGTTGGCGTTAAGATGATCGCGCTCGCGGTGTTCGTGTTCATCGCGCTTAAGTATTTCAACGCTGCCAACCTGCATCCGTTCATGCCCTACGGCTTCCCCAAGGCGGTCCAGCCCGATGGCGCCGAGCGCGGCGTCATGGCTGCGGCGGCAATCATCTTCTTCGCGTTTTATGGCTTCGATGCGATCTCGACCGCGGCGGAGGAAACGAAGAACCCGGGACGCGATCTGGCGATAGGTATCGTCGGGTCGATGGTCGTCTGCATCGCGATCTACATCCTGGTCGCGGTCGCTGCGGTGGGGGCGCTGTCCTACACCCGGTTTGCAGGCAGTGCAGAGCCGCTCGCGCTGATCCTGCGCGAGATCGGCCGACCGGGGTTCGCTACGTTCCTCGGCGCGTCGGCGGTGATAGCGTTGCCGACGGTGCTGCTCGCGTTCCTGTTCGGGCAGAGCCGGATCTTCTTCACGATGGCGCGCGACGGGTTGCTCCCGTTGAGCCTCGCCAAGGTCTCGAAGCGGGGCGCGCCCGTCCGCATCACGTGGATTACGGCGGCGATCGTCGCGGTGATCGCAGGCCTGTTGCCGCTCGCCGAGATCGCTGCATTGGCCAACGCTGGCACGCTTGCGGCGTTCGTCGCGGTCTGTGCGTGCATGCTGGTGATGCGCCGTCGTGCGCCCGACGCGATCCGGACGTTCCGCGCTCCGGCTGCGACGTTGGTAGGTACGATCGGGATTCTTGGGTGCCTGTATCTGTTCTTCAGCCTGCCCTCGAAGACGCAGCTGTATTTCGGGCTTTGGAACCTGCTCGGGCTGGTGATCTACTTCGTTTACGCGCGGCCGAGGGCGCTTGCAGAGTGAGGGGTGCAGAGTGACCGGCTGGACGATCGGCATCATCGGCGGTTCGGGACTGTACGCGGTCGACGGGATCGAGGATGGGCGTTGGCAGACGGCGGAGACGCCCTGGGGCGAACCGTCGGATGTGATCTATACCGGGCGGGTCGGGCATGTCGGGGTGGCGTTCCTGCCGCGGCATGGGCGGGGGCATCGCATCTCGCCATCGGAGTTGAATGCGCGCGCGAATATCGACGCGTTGAAGCGGCTAGGCGTGACGGACGTGTTGGCGGTGTCGTCCGTTGGGTCGCTGGTCGAGCAGCGGCCGCCGGGGAGTTTCACTGTCGTCGACCAATTCATCGATCGGACCAAGGGGCGCCCGTCGAGCTTCTTCGGCACTGGCCTGGTTGCGCATGTATCCATGGCGGACCCGGTTTGTCCGCGATTGTCGCGCTATGCGGTCGACGCCGCGCGGGAGGCGGGGGCGCAGGTGGATGATCGTGGGACCTATCTGGCGATGGAAGGCCCGCAATTCTCGACGCGCGCGGAAAGTCGTCTCTACCGCGAATGGGGTTGCGACGTGATCGGGATGACGGCGATGCCCGAGGCCAAGCTCGCGCGCGAGGCGGAGCTTCCCTACGCGCTGGTCGGCATGGTGACGGATTACGATTGCTGGCGTGAGGACGAGGCTGGCGTCGATGTGGCGCAGGTCGTGGCGCAGCTTGGTGCGAATGCAGCCAAGGCGCGGGCGATGGTGATGGCGTTGCTGCGCGCGTTGCCGGTGGAGCGGGATGCTTCACCGATCGATACGTGCCTGGATAGCGCGATCATTACCGCGCGGGAGGCGCGGGATCCGGCGTTATTGGCGAAGCTGGATGCGGTGGCGGGACGGGCGCTTTCAAGACGCTGAGGCTTGGTCTTGCCCTTACGCTTCCCTCCGGCAAAAGCTGGCGTCTAGGATAACGGCAGGGGACGGCCGTGTCGGTGCTTGGAACCCTGGGCTCCGGCTTTCGCGGGAGAACGAGGTGGGCAGCGTTTGGTGAAAAGTTCGTCATTCGTCGCGTTCGACACATCACTGCAACATATCGGGACGAAGGAGGGTGCGTCGCCGCTCCCTCTCCCCCTGTGGACGGCGACTTGACCGGGTCTCCCCTGTCCCGGTCCTCTCCCTGAACTACGGGGCGGTCCTTGCGATCGCCCCGCCTTTTTATCCGGCAGCGCTGGTTTGCAGGCTGCCGCGGCTCTTAATCCCGCACAAATAATCCCGCACAAAAAAACCGCCCCTCGGTGTTAGCCGAGGCGACGGTGTTTCGAGCGGTACCGCCACCCCGGAACGCTCCGGGATGACGGCAGTAAGTCTTACGCGGCCAGCTTGCGCAGGACGTAGTGGAGGATGCCGCCGTTGAGGAAGTATTCCAGCTCGTTGACGGTATCGATCCGGCACTTGGTCTGGAACGTCTCGCTCGACCCGTCGGCGCGGGTCATCTTGACGGTCACATCCTGGCGCGGGCGGATGCTCGCGACGTCGAGGATCGTGAACGTCTCCGAGCCGTCGAGGCCGAGCGTCTTGCGATCGATCCCTTCGGCGAACTGCAACGGCAGCACGCCCATGCCGACCAGGTTCGAGCGGTGGATGCGCTCGAAGCTCTCGGTGATCACGGCGCGGACGCCGAGCAGGTTGGTGCCCTTCGCCGCCCAGTCGCGCGACGAGCCGGTGCCGTATTCCTTGCCGGCGACGATGACGAGCGGGGTGCCGTCCTGCTTGAAACGCATCGCGGCGTCGTAGATCGCCATGACTTCGCCGTCGTACTTCGACATGCCGCCTTCGACGCCGGGGACCATCTCGTTCTTGATGCGGATGTTGGCGAAGGTGCCGCGCATCATCACGTCATGGTTGCCGCGACGGGCGCCATAGCTGTTGAAGTCCGCCTTGCTGACCTGATGCTCCTGCAGGAAGCGGCCAGCAGGCGAGTCGGCCTTGATCGAACCGGCCGGCGAGATGTGATCGGTGGTGATCGAATCGCCGAGGATCGCGAGCGGCTTGGCGTCGATGATGTCCTGCACTGGCGACGGCGTCATGCTGAGGCCCTCGAAATAGGGCGGGTTGGCGACGTAGGTCGAGCCTGCGCGCCATGCGTAGGTGTCCGAGCCGGTGACGTCGATCTCGCGCCACTTCGCATCGCCCGCATAGACGTCGCCATAGCGCGCACCGAACATGCCGGCGTCGATATTGGCGTCCATCGTCGTGCGGACTTCCTCGTTGGTCGGCCAGATGTCGCGCAGATACACGTCCTGACCGTCGGAGCCCTGACCCAGCGGCGTCTCGATCATGTCGGTCGTGACGGTGCCCTTGATCGCATAGGCGACGACGAGCGGGGGCGATGCCAGGAAGTTGGCGCGGACGTCTGGCGACACGCGGCCCTCGAAGTTGCGGTTGCCCGAGAGCACCGACGCGGCGACGAGGTCGTTCTCGTTGATCGCGGCCGAGATCGCCGGAGCCAGCGGTCCCGAGTTGCCGATGCAGGTGGTGCAGCCATAGCCGACGAGGTTGAAGCCGAGCGCGTTCAGGTCGGCGGTGAGACCGGCCTTGTCGAGATAGTCGGTGACCACCTGCGAACCGGGGGCGAGCGAGGTCTTGACCCACGGCTTCGACTTGAGGCCGAGTGCATTCGCCTTGCGGGCGACGAGACCGGCGGCGACCAGCACCGACGGGTTCGAGGTGTTGGTGCAGCTGGTGATCGCGGCAATTACGACGTCGCCGTCGCCGATGTCATGCTCGCGACCCTCGACCGCGACGCGCGAGGGCTGCTCCTTGTGGTACAGCTTGTGGAGGTCGCTGTTGAACACCTCGTCGACCTTGTTGAGGCTGACGCGGTCCTGCGGGCGCTTCGGGCCTGCGAGCGATGCGACGACGGTGCCCATGTCCAGCTCGAGCGTGTCGGTGAAGACGGGATCCTCGGCGTTCTCGTCGCGCCAGAAGCCGTTGGCCTTGGCATAGGCCTCAACCAGCTCGACATTCTCGTCCGAACGTGCGGTGAGGCGCATGTAATCGAGCGTCTTGTCGTCGATCGGGAAGAAGCCGCAGGTCGCGCCATACTCAGGCGCCATGTTGGCGATCGTCGCGCGATCGGCGAGCGTCATCGACGACAGGCCGGGGCCGAAGAACTCGACGAAGCGGCCGACCACGCCCTTGGCGCGCAGCATCTGCGTGACGGTGAGCACGAGATCGGTGGCGGTGATGCCCTCGTTCAGCGCGCCGGTCAGCTTGAAACCGACGACTTCGGGAATCAGCATCGAGACGGGCTGTCCGAGCATCGCGGCTTCGGCCTCGATCCCGCCGACGCCCCAGCCGAGCACGCCGAGACCGTTGATCATCGTCGTGTGGCTGTCGGTACCGACCAGCGTATCCGGATACGCGATCATCGTGCCGTCGCCGTGGTCACCGGACGATGCCGACGACCAGACGGCCTGGCCGATATATTCGAGGTTCACCTGGTGACAGATGCCGGTGCCGGGGGGGACGACCTGGAAATTGTCGAGCGCCTTGCTGCCCCACTTCAGGAACTCGTAGCGCTCGATGTTGCGCTCATATTCGAGGTCGACGTTGTCGTGGAACGCCTGCGGAGTACCGAATTCGTCGACCATTACCGAGTGATCGATGACGAGGTGGACGGGGACCTGCGGGTTGATCTTCTCGGGGTTGCCGCCGAGCTTGGTCATCGCATCGCGCATCGCGGCGAGGTCAACCACGCAAGGCACGCCGGTGAAGTCCTGCATCAGTACGCGCGCGGGGCGATACTGGATCTCGCGGTCGCTGCGGCGCTCCTTCTGCCAGTCGACGATCGCCTGGATATCCTCGCGCGTGACCGTCACGCCGTCCTCGAAGCGGAGCAGATTCTCCAGAAGGACCTTCATCGAGAACGGCAGGCGGCTGATATCGCCGAGCTGTTCGGACGCCTTGGCAAGGCTGTAATAGTCGTACGACTTGCCGCCGGTCGACAGGCTGGTGCGGGTCTTGAGGGTATCCTGGCCAATGGCAGTCATAGGGGTCCTTCCCGTGGGCGTCGGGCCGCCGGGCGCCGAGGGGAAAGCAGCCTTATAGGCCACGCGGGCGCGTCGGGGACCGAGCAAAAATGCTGTTACCGGGAGGGCCTTAGCAAGGGTGAGTGGATCGGGGAAGGGCGCGGTGATGCCGCAGGCCGTTATTCCGTAAACTCGCAAACCTTGTCAGGCGCCCCCGGGTGAACCGCGCATATGAAGAACCGCGGAGACGGACGCGTCAGGCCGGATCGTCGCTCCGATGCACGCCGGCCGCGCGTCGCAGGAACGCATTCAGGCGATCGACCGCGGGGCGCGTCAGCGAGATCGCACCGTCATCGGCATAGGGCTCGATCTGCGCATCCGCGACGAGGTGCGCGAGCCAGCGCTGCCCTACGGCCGGCGGCGTCTCGGTCAGCGTTATCAGGTCGGTCGCCGACACTTGTTCGTCGCGAGCCTCGACGACGTACAGCCGAAGCATCATGTTCCAGGCATGCTCGTCGAATATTTCGCTCGGGAAGATGTCGCCGCGCATGCCGCGGACCTTCAGAAGGTTCTCGGCAGTGCGTGCCGATTCTGGATCGATTGCCATGCCTCAATATACGCGTACTTTACCGTAGCGCTCCAGTCGAAATCTGGCGTCCAAAGCCAACATGTATCAGGATGGTTTGCCATAACCTGACTTATTGCGGGGGGTCGTGGTAGCGCCGAACAGGGGCCATGCCGACCGAGAATGACGATATCGATCTGCTGCGCGCCGCCATCGAACGCGCGTTGGCAATTGCCGACGAACAGCAGCGCTATCTTACCGCGGCCTTGTTGGCGCATTGCCTCGACGAACTGCCCGATGGGTCACCACGCGACGCATGAGTTTTGGCCGTCGTCATGGTTCTGGCGATGATGGCCGGGGAGCATGGCACTGACGCCCGAGAGCCGCTCGGTGACAATTTTGCAACAATTATGACAGAATGTTACAGCGAAGTAATTCCTGCGTAGTCATTGATTGCGTTCGCTAAATGGCCTGCATACCCTCTTGCGATCGGCGTACGTCCCAAAGCAGGCGGCGCGAACAAGGGGATCAATGTTGACGACTATCGCCACCTCGCGCTTGCGCGGCGCACGTTCCGGTTCGGGTCACGCACGCGCAGCCCTGCTGACTTCGACGGCATTGCTTGTCGCAGCGGCGCTGCCGTCCATCGCCGCCGCGCAGGACCGCCTGCCTCGCGCCGAATCGATCGCGTATGGGAGTTCGCTGAACCCCGTCGATGTCGTCTCCGAACCGAACATCGTGATCTCGGCGCCGGGAACGCCGACCAGTGCGCAAGACGTTGCGGGCGGAGTCAATGGCGTCGGCCAGATGACGGTGTCGTCGGGTGGCGGCAGCATCGGCCTGTGCACGGGAACGCTGATCAATCCGCGTACGGTGATCTTCGCCGCGCATTGCGTGAACGAGAACAGCGCCGGCACCGGTGCGCAGAACCCATGGGAATACGGCGCACAGGGCGGCGGTATTCCGATCGCGTTCGGGTTCGCGCAGAATAATCGTCCGGCCCTGCTCGACTGGTTCCTGCCGACCACCGCGACGGGTGCGGTCAACACGCAGCAGTACAAGACCAACACCGCCAATTTCCTCTATAACGTCAACCAGGTCGTCTATAACGCCGACTCGCTGAAGCTCGGATTGGCGCAGAACTTCATCCAGGCCGACGTCGCGATCGCGACGCTGGATACGCCCGCCGCGAACGTGCCGACCTGGGCGTTGCTGCTGTCGGCATTGCCGGCTCCGGCTGCGATCAGCGAGACGACCGGCACCGGCTATCACGTGACGCTCACCGGCTATGGCCGCAACGGGCAGGGCGGGACGCTGACCGGCGATACCAACGGAATCGATTACCGCCGCCGCATCGCCGAGAACACGATCGGCATTCTCGGCTCGTTCGACGACCGCGACGCCTTCCTGTTCGGATCGACCGACGGCCTTCCGCAGAACCTGTATCAGCTCGATTTCGACGATCCCCGTCGCGGTACCGCAGCGGCGAGCCCGTACGACTTCAACCTGTTCAAGGACAACGCGCTCCCGAACGAAGGTACGACCGCAGGCGGCGATTCGGGTGGTCCGCTGATCCTCGATCGCACCTTTGCCAAGCAGGTCGTGATCGGCGTCCTTTCGGGCGGCAACCGCTTCTATGGCGCACAGCCGTTCAGCGCCTATGGCACGGCGAGCTTCTACCAGCCGCTGTACCTGTTCTCTGACTATATCGCCGCGAACAACCCGTATCGTTACGCGCAGGCCAAGGCCGGCGACGGGCTGTGGACCGATGCGTCGCACTGGACCACCGCGCTCGACCCGAACTACCAGATCATCGTCGACGGCCAGCTGGTGAACGGCATGCCCACGACGACCGGCGCCGGCATCGCCGGGGACGGCAACAAGTTCGGGCAGGTCTGTTTCCAGAGCGAGTGCGTCGACGTCAAGACGGGCGTCCAGTCGATCAACGGCGTTCCGGTAACGACGACCGTCGATACCCCTGCGGCAGCCGCCGTCGTCACCAAGGTCGCCGCGCCGGGTGCGGTTGGCGAGGGCCTGATCCTCGAAACCGTCGCGCATTCGGGCAAGGCCAGCACGGCTATGTTGGCAGGCGCAGAGGACGTCGCCCAGGCGGGGACGATCGCGGCGGTCGGCGATGCGTCGGCGTTGGCGGTGCTGTCGCCGTCGCTCGCCAACGGCCTGCCGGGTGCGACCAACTTCGTGCCGAACAACATCGATCCCGATCGCACGACCCAGCGTAGCGCACGCTATTACGACGTCACGCTGTCGGCGGCGGGCACGACCACGCTCGGCTCGGCGGTGACGGTCGACAAGTTCACCGTCGCGGGCAGCACGGCGAAGCTCGCGGTGACGTCGGCAGGGTCGCTCACCAGCCTGATGACCATCAACCAGGTCACGGGCACCGTCCAGAACGACGGCGTCATCTCGACGCCGGGTGATTACTTCATGCTGGCCGGGCTGCTGACCGGATCGGGCCGTATCAACACGCCGTTCTTCACCAGCGTCGCGGGGATGATCGCGCCCGGCACGACGGGAACGATCGGCACGATGACGATCGGCGGCAACGGCGTGCTCGCCTCGGGCACCAACCTGTTGATCGACCTCGGGCCGAACGGCACGTCCGACAAGCTTGCCTTTGCCGCGACGACGTTCAACGCGACGGGCGTGGCGACCAACGGCATCGCCAACCTTGGCGGTCGGGTGGGCTTCGCGCCGGTCGCCGGCCAGACGATCCGGTACAACGACCTCTATACGATCGTCACCGCGCAGGGTGGGATCTCCGGCTCGTTCGCCGCCGCGACGCCGCTCAGCGCGATCCTGACGCCGAGCTATGTCTATAGCGCCAACGCGGTTCAGGTGCGGATCCTCGCGGGGCAGTATCGCAACGTCGTTGCGGGAACGCCGGTGCAGTCCGCCTATGCCGGCCTGCTCGACCAGAACCGCTCGAACTATGCGGCGTTGAGCAACGTTTACGGCTCGCTCGACCTGCAGGATGCGGCAACGATCCGCTCGACGCTGGAGGGCCTCGCCCCGCGCGCCGAAACGCTCAAGTCGAGCCTCGGCATCGCGTCGATCGACACGATGTCGCGCTTCTACCGCGATCGCATCGCGCAGATCGATACGCGTGGCACGCTCGGCGGCACGCTCGCGCTGATCGGCAAGCCGGTCCAGGTCGCCTCGCTGATGGCAAGCGACTTGCCGGGCGGGCAGGATATGATGAGCGACTCGAGCGGCACCGTGTTGCAGCCGGGGCGTCTGCCCGACGACATGAGCGGCTTTATCGCGGGCGGGTATATCGACGGCAAGAGCCGGTCGATGCCGGGGACGAACCCGTTTGGTGGGCGTGACAAGTTCGATGGTTATTTCGCGGCTGCCGGCCTGGAGAAGCAGGCGGGCGAGGGTGGCGTGATCGGCTTCTCGTTCTCGTACACCAACACCGACGGCACCACCGCCGGGATCGCGCAGCGCGCCACGGGCGAACTGTTCCAGGGCACGCTGTACGGCAAGCTGGAGACCGCATCGGGGATCATCCTCGATACGCAATTCAGCGCGGGTGCGTTCGTCGCGAAGACCGATCGCAATATCGGCTTCGTCGGCACCAGCTATCGCCTGCGCGGCACGGACAATGCGTTGACCGTCGTCAGCGAGGTCGGGCTCGGCAAGGCGTTCGACCTGTCGATGCTCAAGGTCGGCCCGCGCGTGTCGATGCGCGCCAGCCATATCGGCTTCGGCAAGTCGATCGAGAATGGCGGCGGACCGGCCCTGTTCGTCGATCGCAACAGCTTCGACAGCCTGCAGGGTCGCGCCGGGCTCACGCTCAGCGGCGGCGCGTCGATCCGGCCATATGCCGCGGCGAACTACGTCCACGACTTCCAGTCGACGCCGGGCGTGTTCGGTGCGAACTTCGTCGGCGGGATCGGCCCGAATGCGTTGTTCGCGCTCGCCGGGCAGGACAAGAACTGGGGCGAGATCAGCGCCGGGCTGACTCTGGTCGGCGACAGCGTCGACATCTCGGTCGGTGCGGACACCACCGTCGAGCGCAAGGACGTCTCGAACCAGGCGTACAAGGGGTCGATAACGATCCGCTTCTGAGCGGGGACGTTCCCGATCGTTGGAATGCCGAAAGGGTCATCCGCTCGTGCGGGTGGCCCTTTTTCGTATCCTCGGGCGAGCCTGCGTGAATTCGTGGGTTGCCCCGCCGTCATCCTGACGAAGGTAAAGATCCAGAGCCGTGAAGGGCGGCCCTTGGTTACCCTGGGTCCTGACTTTCGTCAGGATGACGGAGGGTGTGGGGGAGCGTCCCGGGACTGCGCGTCTTCGTCACCTCAGCATGCAAAACGTGCAATTGACTGCCTGGGCAATGGTTGCCAAGGCAACGAAATGGCGTTTTATACCAAGACAGGGTTCGGCCCGGACTGTTCGCTCGGCTACCTCGCGCGGCGGATCCATCAGATCGGGCAGAGCCTGATCGAGCCGGTCTTCGTCGCGGAAGGCTTGTCGGGCACGCAGTGGTCCGCGCTCATGTCGATGATGGCGGGCCGCGCGGCGACGTGTGCCGACCTCGCGCGCGATCTGTCGCACGACAAGGGAGCGACCACGCGGCTGGTCGATGCGATGGAGCAGAACGGGTGGGTCACGCGGTCGCGGGCGAGCGACGATCGGCGGGTGCTCAATCTCGAACTGACGCCCGACGGCGAGGCGGTCGCGATCCGGTGTCGCGACAGGATCATCGAATACTGGAATACCCTGCTGACGGGCTGGGACCGGGCCGAGATCGAGACGCTGATCGAACTGATGCAGAAACTCCGCACGACGCTGGACGATGCTCTGACCGAAGGACGACGAGCATGAAGACGGGCTTTACCCTTGCCTCGATCACGGTGGCGGGGTTGCTGGCGGGGTGCGCGATCCCGGAGTCGAAGACGGTCGTAGAGCCGGTATCGGCTACGGCTCTCGGGCTGGCTCCGGACGCGGCGCCGGTGATCGCCGCCGACTGGTGGCGCTCGTTCGGCGATCCTCAGCTCGATCGGCTGGTACGCGATTCGGTGGCGGGCAGCCCGTCGCTCGATGCGGCGCTGGCACGGGTCGCGCAGGCGCAGGCGGTGCTGTCGACGCGCCGCGCGGACAATGGCCCGGACGTGACGCTCGACGCGCAGGAGCAGCTCGCGCGATTGAGCGGTCGCTACACGATCCCGCCGCCCTATGCCGGGACGACGCGGTTCGTCGGGTCGACCGCGGCAAACCTCAACTGGAACCTCGATCTGTTCGGGCGCCAGAAAGCGGCCATCGAGGGTGCGCGGGCGTCGGTGCGCGCGGCTTCGCTCGACGTGGCGGCGGCGCGGATGGCGCTGTCGGGGGCGGTGGTGCAGACCTATATCGACCTCGAACGTGCCGAGGCGCAGGCGGGTATCGCGCAGCGGACGATCGCCACGCGGCAGAATTCGCTGCGGCTGGTGAACGTGCGTATTCGCAACAACCTGGCGAGCAAGCTCGACGCGCAGGCCGCGACGACTCTGCTGGCGCAGGCGCGACAGGCGTTGCTGCGCGCGCAGGCGGCGCAGGTGCTGGCGAAGAATGCGCTGGCGGCGCTCGCGGGGCGCGGCGCGGATTATCCGGCGACGATCGGCGCGACGGCGTTGCGGCTCGATGCGGCGTTGCCGTTGCCGAAGACCGTCCCTGCCGACCTGCTTGCTAGACGTGCCGATATCGCGGCGGCTCAGGCGCGGATCGAGGCTGCGGCGGCTGGGCGTCAGGTCGCGCGGAAGGCGTTCTATCCGAACGTCAATCTGGCGACGCTTGCCGGCTTCCAGGCGGTCGGGCTGGGCAATCTGTTCTCGCTCGATGCGGGCACGGTCGGCGTCGGGCCGGCGGTCCACCTGCCGGTCTTCGACAATGGCCGGTTGAAGGCGGATCTGGCGGGTGCGACCGCCCTGCTCGATCTGGCGACCGCGGATTACAACGACCGGGTGATCGGCGCGGTGCGCGAGGCGGGCGATGCAGTCGCGCGGATCGGGGCGCTCGACGCGGATCGGCAGCGACAGCGCGAGGTGGTGCGCGGCTATGCCGAGACCGGGCGGCTGAACGCGATCCGCGTGTCGAGCGGTCTCGATAGCCGGCTCGATCTGGTCGACAACGACGTCCGCACGCTGGCCGCCGAACAGGCCGATGCCGACCTAGCCGCCGATGCCGCGCAACAGCGTGTGCAGCTCGTGCTGGCGCTGGGTGGTGGTTACGATTTTCAGGGGATGACGCGATGACCGATACGCAAACGCCGGCGCCCGCCGCTGCTCCGGCCGGCAACCCGCGTGCACGCAAGCGCGCGCTCACGATCCTGGGCGTCGTCGTCGTGATCGGCGCGATCGTGTGGGCGGTGTTCCACTTCCTGCTCGCCGCACCCGAGCAGGAGACCGACGACGCCTATGTCGCGGGCGACGTGGTTGCGATCACCGCGCGCGATCCGGGGCAGGTGACGGCGATCCATGCCGACAATACGCAGGTGGTGAAGGCGGGGCAGCCGCTGATCGACCTAGACGCCGCGACCGCCGATGTCGGCCTCGCCTCGGCGGAAGCTGAGTTGGCGCGCGCCGTACGTGCGACGCGGTCGGACTTCTCGAAGGTGAACGAAACCGGAGCCGCGGTCGTGCAGGCGGAGGCCGAACTGGCGCGCGCGCGGAACGATCTCGCGCGTCGTCGCGGGGCGGCGGCGGAAGGTGCGATCTCTGGCGAGGAACTGAGCCATGCCGCGGATCAGGTGAAGGTCGCGAGCGCGACGCTGCAACTCGCGCGCAGCCAACAGGCGCAGTCGCGCAACGGCGTGGTCGGCACCACGGTTTCGAACAACCCGGCGGTGCTGGCGGCGATCGCGGCGTATCGTCGTGCGGCGATCACGCGGAGCCACATGCACGTCGTTGCGCCGATCGACGGCGTGGTGGCGCAGCGGACCGTGCAGCTCGGGCAGCAGGTTTCGGCGGGGATGCCGCTGATGGCGGTGGTGCCGCTCGACCGGGTGTGGGTCGACGCGAACTTCCGCGAGACGCAGTTGCGCGATCTGCGGATCGGGCAGGCGGCCACGGTGACGGCCGATATGTATGGCGATGACCTGGTCTATCACGGGCGTATCGTCGGGCTCGGCGCGGGTAGCGGCAATGCGTTCGCGCTGTTGCCGCCGCAGAACGCCAGCGGCAACTGGATCAAGATCACCCAGCGCGTGCCGGTTCGGATCGCGCTCGACAAGGGTGAGCTGCGGCGGAACCCGTTGCGCGTCGGGCTGTCGGTGAACGCGATCGTCGATACGGCGGACAAGTCTGGGACGATGGTCGGTCGGCCGGCGGCGGCGGCGTATAAGGGGCTGGCGACCGGGCAGGGGGATGCTGCGGTCGATGCGAAGATCCGCCAGATCATTGCGGCTAACCGGTGATGATTGCGCGCGATTGGGGTGTGGTGAGCAAAGAGGGTGTGGCGTGCCTGACTGAATTCGGCATGCCCCTTCTTGTTCTCCCGCGAAGGCGGGAGCCCAGACTGGGCTCCCGCCTTCGCGGGGAAACTAGCTTTTTGCTGACCGCCTACATGCATACCGCACCTCCCCGGCGGAGGCCGGGGCCCAATTGGAAAGGTGGTCGTAACGGCGTGCCGTCTTTCGTCAGCAACGTTCCCCAATTGGGCCCCGGCCTTCGCCGGGGTGGTGGCTTTGGGAGGGTCATTCTCTCTCAGAGGAGTGCAACCTGATGGCAGCCCCCTCCGGCGCCGGTCCCGCTCCCCTGGTAGGCGGCTCGCTCGCGCTAACCGCATTCGCGCTTGCGCTCGGCACGTTCATGCAGGTGCTCGACACCACGATCGCCAACGTCTCGCTCCCCACCATCGCGGGCAATCTCGGCGTTTCCAGTGACAACTCCACTTGGATCGTGACCGCGTTCGCCGTCGCCAACGGTGTCGCGGTGCCGCTGACCGGGTGGCTGATGGGCCGGTTCGGCGTGGTGCGGACGTTCTGCGTGTCCGTCTTCCTGTTCACGATCGCATCGTTCCTCTGCGGGATCGCATGGGACCTGCCGTCGCTGATCGGCTTCCGCATCCTCCAGGGCGCGGTGTCGGGGCCGATGATTCCGGGCAGCCAGGCGCTGCTGATCGCAATCTTCCCCGTCCATAAACGCTCCACTGCGCTCGGCATCTGGTCGATGACGACTCTGGTCGCGCCGATCATGGGGCCGATCCTCGGCGGCTATATCTCCGACAATTACCATTGGAGCTGGATTTTCCTGATCAACGTGCCGTTCGGGATGTTTTGCGCGTTCGTGTGCTGGAACAAGCTCGGCAAGCGCGACACGCCGACGCGGAAATTGCCGATCGACCAGGTCGGGCTGATCCTGCTGGTGGTGTGGGTCGGTGCGCTGCAGATCGTGCTCGATCTCGGCAAGAACGACGACTGGTTCGCCGCCGACCGGATCGTCATCGCCGCGGTCGTCGCCGCGATCGGCTTTGTCGGCTGGATCATCTGGGAGCTGACCGACGCCAACCCCGCGGTGAACCTGTCGCTGTTCAAGAGCCGCAACTTCACGATCGGGACGATCGCGTTCTGTCTCGGCTATGCGGTGTTCTTCGCCAACACGCTGTTGCTGCCGCTGTGGTTGCAGACGCAGCTCGGCTATACCGCGACCTGGGCGGGGCTGGTCGCCGCACCGTCGGGCGCAGTGGCAGTGATCCTGACGCCGTTCGTGGCGCGGCTGAGCGGCAAGATCGACGCGCGTATCCTCGCCACCGTGGCGTTCGCGTCGTTCGGCTACTCCTATTACCTGCGCTCGGGCTACACGACGGGGGCGAGCTTCTACGACCTGATGTTGCCGTTGATGGTGCAGGGGATCGCGATGAGCACGTTCTTCCTCGCGATGCTGACGATCTCGCTCGACCGTATCCCGGCCGAGCGACTGCCCTCGGCGACGGGCATCTCGAACTTCGCGCGCATCACCTCGGGCAGCTTCGCGGCGTCGATCATCACGACCGCCTGGGATCGTCGCGAGACGCTGCACCAGAGCCGGTTGTCGGAGGCGATCGGTACCGGTTCGCCCTACCAGATGGCGCAGGGTGCGCTGACGCGGATGGGGCTGACCGACGTGCAGGCGGCGGGCGCGATCACGCGGCAGATGGTGGCGCAGGCGTATCTGCTGGCGTCGACCGACCTGTTCCGTATCTCGGCTTGGTTGTGCCTCGCGATGGTGATCATCGTCTGGTTCACGCGGCGTGCCAGCCCTCCACAAGGACCGATCGCGGCGGATTGATCGGCTCCAGCTCACGCTGCCGATCGCCAGCGTGAGCTAGGCGACGAAGGCGAACGCGGCGCCGGGTACGTGCACCGCGAAATCGGTCGGGGCGAGCGTCCCATCGGGCAGGATATCGAGCATCGTCACGCGCTGATCGCGTTCGTGGACGACGATCATCCGATGTTCCTCTTCCAAGATTATAAAGAAGCGCGGCGATGCGCCTCCGCTGGCGATATGCTGGAGGAGGGTCGGGTCGCCGCCGTCGTCGAGAGCGAACACGGCGATGCTGTCGTGGCCGCGGTTGGAGACGTACAGGCGATCGCCCGCGGCGTTGGCGCCGATATGCGCGAGGATGTTCGCGCCGTGCCAGTCCGCGGGCAGGGTCGATAGTGACGCACGACGCTTCAGATCGGCGCCGTCGACGTCCAGCGCGACGAGTGTGCTGGCGAGTTCGCAGGCCAGATACGCCGATTGCGGATGCCTCGCGTGGAACAGCAGGTGGCGCGGTCCCGATCCGGGAGCGGCCTTGAACGCGGTGTGTGGTTCGCCGAACGCACCCCGTTCCGTATCGACCGCAAAGGCGAGTACCTCGTCGGTCCCCAGATCCGCGACATACAGGAACCGGTTGTCGAGTCCGAAGCCGACCCAGTGCGCGTGCGGCGATTGCTGGCGTTCGGGATCGGGGCCGCCGCCGTCATTGGCGTGCACCATCGGCTGGCCGATCGGCAGTCCGCTCACAGGGTCCAAGCGGAACAGCGAGACGCTGCCGCTCGCGTAGTTCGCGGTCGCGATGCAGGACTGGGTGCGGTCCAGCGCGACGTGACATGGGGCGGCTCCGTCAACCGTGACATGTGCCAGCCGAACCCAACCCGAGTCCGTGCGACGATGCACGCCGAGTGCGCCGTCGTCCTGCTCGTCGACCAGGTAATGGAGGTCGAACCGCGACGAATATGTACCGAACGATGCGTTGCGTGCGTCGGCGTCGGCGTCGGCCTCGCCAAGCATGCCGGTCGCGCTTAGCGGATAGACGCCCGCACCGCCGCCGCCGGCATAGGTGCCGATCCAGAGGGCTTGCGCGGTTTCGGCGTCGGGGTGGGGGTCGGGAAGCGTCATGCGATGGCTTCTAGCCGCAGTCGGCCCCCCGTCGCATCCCAATTCAGGTCAGCGTTCGATCACGGAAGGAGGCGGAAACCCTTCACTACAATGCTGCGCCGACGATAGCGCCGCTGGATTTCACGATATGGTTGGCGTCGATATCCGCCCCGACGTGCCGGTGTTTCGGCAAAGTTTCCAGAGGCTGGTATTGGCGTCGGCGTTGCCGTACCGCGGCGTCATGGGCGATCTGGATAGACTGGTACCTTCGGGGATCATCGAGCAATGGGTCTATCACCTGCGACGGCAACGGTCGCGGGCGAGCGACGCGATCTGGCTGATCGATCAAGGGTTTACCCTGCATGATGGTCAGGACGGCGTGCCGTCGCACGATGCCACCGCGCGCTGGCGTGCCGAGCAGGAGACCGTGGTCGAGGAAGTGACCGCGTTGCTCGCGCTCTACGACGAGATCAATCTCGGCAAGGCCGACATCGCCTGACATTCCCCGGTCGGATGGGCCACTATTCGATGTCGCCGTAACTCTTGCGGATCAGTTCGCCGGCCTGTTCGAGCGACGAGCTTTGCGATGGTTCGGCATCCGGCATTCCCGCGACCAGTCCGGCCGTCGCCGCGAGTTGAAGATGGCGTTCGCCCAATACCCGATGCGCGATATAGGCCGCGTCCGAGCGCGCTGAAACGGCAAGTACCCGTTCCTGCGCAGCCCGATCCTCGTGATACGTGGCCCGATCACGCCACGCTGCGGCGTTCGTATCCGTCTGCTCGCTGTCGTCGGTCATATCGCGGTCCGTTCGTCGTCAGACTTGATCTGCTTTAATCGCTTCATACAGTATCAAGTTAGTTAACGCATCGGGTCTGGACGTAGCTACCTCATGCGGCAGGGCGACTTGGCGCCTGCCAGCCACCGCCAAGCGCACGGAACAGGTCGACTTGCGCACCCGCGATGCGCGCGTCGGCGGCGGCGAGGTCGGTGTCGGTGTCCGCCAGCGTCCGTTCGGCGTCGAGGACGTCGAGGAAGTCGATCTGGCCTTCGCGTTGGCGGGCGCGGGTGATGCGGGCGGCGGTGGCGGCGTTGTCGTGCGCGGACTGCAACTGCGTGCGGCGATCGAGTTCGCGGGCGTAGTTGGACAGCGCGGTTTCGGTTTCTTCGAGCGCGGTGAGGACGCTGCCGTCGAAATTGGCGAGTGCACCGCGGGTGTCCGCCTCGGCGCCGGCGATGCGCGCGCGGGCGGCGGACTGGTTGAGCGACCAGTTTAGGAGGGGGCCGAGCAGCCAGCGGATCGGGCCGCCGGTGAAGATGTCACCGACGCTGAGCGCGGTCGAGCCGATCGAACCGCCGAGCGAGATCTGCGGGTACAGCTGCGAGGTCTGGACGCCGATCCGGGCGGTCGCCGCGGCCAGCCGGCGTTCGGCGGCGTGAACGTCGGGGCGGCGGGCGAGCAGCGTGGCGCCGTCACCGATCGGGATCGGTTGGTCGAGGCGCGGCGTCGTAGTGCGAGCGCCGGCCGTGGCGGGCAGGTCCTGCGGGGTGCGGCCGGTGAGCGTGGCCAAGCGGAACAGTGCCGTTTGGCGCTCGGCTTCGATCTGCGGGATGTTGGCGGCGCGCTGATCACGCAGGGCCGCGATCCGGACCTGATCGAGGCGGGCGGCACGACCGGCGTCGACGCGCTTGCCGGTCAGCGTGTTCGACTTGTCGAGCAGGTCGACGATCCGCCTGGCGACTGCGAGGCGTTCGGCGGACGAGGCCGCGTCGACATAGGCGCGCGTGGTGGCGGCGACGATCGAGACGCGGACGGCGTCCGCATCGGCCTGTGCCGCACCGACGTCACCGCGGGCGGCTTCGACGTTGCGGCGGACTCGGCCGGCGAGATCGACCTCGTAGCTGACGTCGAGGCCGACGTCATAGGTGGCGCGCTGGCGGTCGAAACCGGGGAGGTTCTGGAGTTGCGACGTGCGGGAGTAATTGCCGCTCGCGCCGGCGTTCACCTGCGGTTCGCGGTCGGTCTTGGCGCCGCGCAGCGAGGCGCGGGCGCTGTCGAGACGGGCGACAGCGACGCGGAGATCAGTGTTTGCCGCGAGTGCGTCCACGACGAGGCCGTCGAGGACCGGGTCGCGATACATCCGCCACCAGTCGTTATCCGGCGCTGTCGTGACGGTGGCTGCGTTGGCGGTGACGAACGCTGCCGCTGCCTTGGGTGGGGTGATCGGCGCGACATAGTCGGGGCCGGCGGCGCACGCGGCGAGCGTCAGCGCCGAGAGGCTCGCGAGGAGGGCGGACTTCATGATGCTGGTCCTATTCGGCTGGCTGAAGGGTCGCGGCGGGGGCAGGCCGGCGGCGTTCGAACCGCAGCGCCAGCGCCCGTGCGACGACATAGAAGGTGGGGGTGAAAAGCAGTCCGAACCCGGTCACGCCGATCATCCCGAAGAACACCGCGGTGCCGAGCGCCTGGCGGAGTTCCGCACCGGCACCGGTCGCGATCACCAGCGGCACTGCGCCGAGAATGAACGCGAAGCTCGTCATCAGGATCGGCCGCAACCGGTCCTTCGCGGCGCGCACCGCGGCCTCGACCGGGGTGAGGCCGTCCTGTTCCTCGGCCTGCTTGGCGAACTCGACCACGAGGATCGCGTTCTTCGCGGCCAAGGCAATCAGCACGACCAGGCCGATCTGCGTGAGGACGTTGTTGTCCATGCCCCGCAGGTTCACGCCGGTCATCGCGGCCAAAAGGCACATCGGCACGATCAGGATGATCGCGAGCGGCAACGTCAGGCTCTCATATTGCGCGGCGAGCACGAGGAAGACGAACACCACCGCCATGCCGAAGACGAGCGCGGCGGTGCTGCCGGCTGCTTTCTGCTGGTAGGCGATGCCGGTCCATTCATGCGCGTAGCCTGCCGGGAGCGACGCATCGGCGAGCTTCTCCATCGCGACCAGCGACTGGCCGGACGAATAGCCCTTGGCGGTGTCGCCATCGACCTCGACCGCGGGGAAGAGGTTGTAGCGGACGACGCGGTACGGGCCGGTCTTGTCCTTGAACGTCGAGACCGAGCCGACCGGGACCATCTGGCCCGAGTCGGAGCGCGTCTTGAGGTTGGCGATGTCCGCGGTGGTGTTGCGGAACGGCGCGTCGGCCTGGGCTGTGACGCGGAACGTGCGCCCCAGCAGGTTGAAGTCGTTGACGAACGCCGAGCCGAGATAGACCTGCAACGCCTCGAAAACGCGCTCTGGGGGGACGCCGAGGAGGTTGGCCTTGGCGCGGTCGACATCGGCGAAGATGCGCGGCGTGGCGGTGTCGAAGAACGTGTAGACCTGGGCGAGACCCTTGGTCTGGTTCGCCTGGCCGATCAGCGCGTAGCTCGTCTTGCCGAGGTCGGCGTAACCGTGGCCGCCCTGGTCCTGCACCATCAGGCGATAGCCGCCGGCCGAGCCGATGCCCTGGATCAGGGGCGGCGGGACGATCAGCAGGCGCGCTTCGGTGATGTCGCCGGTCGCCTTCTGCGATTCCGCCATGATGCTCGCGAGCGTGACGCCGAGCTTCTTGCGTTCCTCGAAGCTCTTCAGCGGGATGTAGGCGGCGGCCGAGTTGGGGGCGAGCGTCTGCGACGGGCCATCGAAACCGGCCAGCATGACCGCGCCCTTGACGCCGGCGAGCGGCAGGATGCGTTTCGCGACCTTCTGCATGACGGCATCGGTGCGCTCGACCGACGAGCCGGGCGGAAGCTGGATGACGGTCAGGAAATAGCCCTGATCCTGCGCGGGGACGAAGCCCGACGGGGTGACCATGAACACGCCGACCGTGACCGCGATCAGTGCGGCATAGGCGACCATCATCCGGCGCGGCGCGGTGACCAGGCGCGCGGTGAGGCGGGCATAGCTGTCGCTCATCCGCTCGAACCCGCGGTTGAAGGCATCGCCGGCGCGTCGCAGCGTGCGGGTCACGCGGTTGCCGGAGTCCGCAGGCGCGGTCGGCTTGAGCAGCATCGCGGCGAGCGCCGGCGACAGCGTCAGCGAAATGAGGAGCGAGATGATCGTCGCGGTCGAGATCGTCACCGCGAACTGGCGGTAGAACGCGCCGGACAGACCGGTGAGGAACACGGTCGGGATGAACACCGCGCAGAGCACGAGCACGATCGCGACCAGCGCACCCGACACTTCGTCCATCGACGTGCGCGCCGCCTCCAATGGGGAGAGCCCGTGTTCGAGGTTGCGCTCGACATTCTCGACCACGACGATCGCGTCATCGACGACGATGCCGATCGCGAGGACGAGGCCGAACAGCGAGAGGTTGTTGAGCGAATAGCCCGCTGCCGCCAGCACCGCGAAGGTGCCGATCAGCGAGACCGGGATCGCCACGATCGGGATGATCGCCGCGCGCCATTTCTGCAGGAAGACGAGAATGACGAGCACCACGAGGATCATCGCCTCGAACAGGGTGTGCTTCACCGCGTCGATCGACTGCGCGATGAACTCGGTCGGGTTGTAGATGACCTTGTATTCGAGGCCCTTGGGGAAGCGCTTCGACATTGACTCCATCTCGGCGGTGACGGCCTGTGCCGCGCCGAGCGCGTTGGAGCCGGGACGCTGGAAGACCGCGGCGATGACCGTGGGCTTGCCGCTGAGATATGTGTTGGCGCCGTAATCCTGCGCGCCGAGCTCGACGCGAGCGACGTCCGAGACGCGGACCTGGCGGCCTTGCGCGTCGGTGCGGATGACGACGTCGGCGAACTGCTTGGGATCGGTCAGGCGGCCCTGCGTCTCGACGTTGAGCTGGAACGCGCTGTTGCCCTTGCCGTAGGGCGGCTGGCCGAGCGTGCCGGCAGCGACCTGGACGTTCTGCGCGCGCAGGGCGGCGACGATCTCGCCGGCGGTGAGGTCGAGCGCGGCGGCGCGACCGGGGTCGATCCAGACGCGCATCGAATAATCGCGCGCACCGAACAGCTGCACGTCGCCGACGCCGTCGATGCGGCTGAGGCGATCGCGGACCTGAGTCAGCGCGTAGTTGGAGATGTAGCCGCGATCGAGCGAGTTGTCGGGCGAGACGAGGTTCACCACCATCAGGAAGTCGGGCGACGTCTTCCGCGTCACCACGCCGAGACGCTGGACATCCTCGGGAAGGCGCGGGACGGCAACCGCGACGCGGTTCTGGACGAGCACCTGGGCTGCGTCGAGGTCGGTGCCGATCTTGAAGGTGACGGTGATCGTGACCTTGCCGTCGCCGGTCGATTGCGACGACTGGTACAGCATGTTGTCGACGCCGTTGATCTCCTGCTCGATCGGCGCGGCGACTGTCTCTGCGACCGTCTCGGCGGAGGCGCCGGGATAGGTCGCGCTGACGGTGACGGTGGGGGGGACGATGTCGGGATATTGCGACACCGGCAGCGTCATATAGGCGATCGCGCCGACGATCGTGATGATCACCGCGATCACGCCCGCGAAGATCGGCCGGGTGATGAAGAAGCGCGAGAAGCGCATGGTTTGTGTCCTCGAAAGAAGAGCGACGGACGCGCACCAACACCACCCCGGCGGAGGCCGGGGCCCAATTGGGCGAACCGCAGTGATGAAGTCGAAACGCTATCCCATTTGGGCCCCGGCCTTCGCCGGGGTGGACGCCTATTGCGCGAGGGTGGCTTCACCCGAGATGGGCTGGACGGACGCCGGCGCTGTCGCACCCGAGGCAACCAAGATCCGGCCGGCCTTCGGCGCGACCGTCGCACCTGGCATCGCCATCTGCGTGCCCTGGATGATGACCCGGTCGTTCGGTCCGATCCCCGAGCGCACGATCCGCAGGCCATCGACTACCGGCCCAAGCTCGACCGGCTTCTGGCTCACGACGTTCTTCGCATCGATGGTCAGCAGGACCTTCCGCGCCTGATCGGTCTGCACCGCATCGTCGGGCACCAGCAGAGCCTGCCGCGTCCCCGCACTCGCGAGGCGCATGTTGCCGAACATGCCCGGCGTCAGGAAATACCCCGGGTTGGCGAGCACCGCGCGGCCGCGGATCGTGCCCGAACGCTGGTCGAGCCCGTTGTCGGTGAAGTCGAGCTTGCCCTTCCAGCGATGCTCGGTCTCGTCCTGCAACTGGATCTCGACCGCCGCAGGGGCCGCACCCGGCTGCCGGGCGCGCTGCGTCTTGAGGTAGAGCGCCTCCGACCCGTCGAATGTGAAGTAGATCGGATCGAGCGCGTTGATCGTCGTCAGCACGGTGCCGCCGGTGCCTTCGCCGCCCGCGACCTGGTTGCCCGCATCGACGCGGCGATCGGAGATGCGACCGCCGATCGGTGCGCGAACCTGGGTGAAACCGACATCGAGCGCACGGGCGCGTTCGCGGGCCTGTGCCGCGGCGAGTGATGCTTGCGCAGCCTCCAGGCGGCCGCGAAGGGCATCGACTTCGCCTGCCGAGACCGCTTCATCGGCGACCAGCCGTTGCGCACGGCCAAGATCCGTACGGGCGAGCGACAAGGCGCTCCTCGCGCTCGCGACGTTGGCATGCGCTTCGGCAAGCGCAGCGGCGAACGGCCTGGAATCGATCGTGAAGAGCAACTGGCCCTTGCTGACGATCTCGCCGTCGCGGAAGTGGATGCCCGTGACTTCGCCGGCAACGCGCGGACGGATCTCTACCGTACGGCTCGGTGCGAAGCGGCCGACATAATCGTCCCACTCGCTGACCTGCCGCACCAGCGGCGACGCGACCGTGACCGAGGCGGGCGGTGGCGCCGCCATCGCCGCGTCGGGATGATCGAACATCTTCACGCCTACCGCACCAAGCAGCGCGATCGGCACGAGCACCATCGCGCCGCGCTGCCATGCCGGCCGTCGATGACGGTCCGTGGGCGGCGACGACGCGAGGTCGGCGTCGTTCGCGGCCGTGATCGTGGTAAGTTGGTTCACGCTGCAATGCTCCGCTTCTGCTGGGCGCCGACGCGCATGCCGGTCACGCTCTCGACGAGCGTTTCGATCTGAGCCTCGGCAAAGCCGGCGGCGAGGAAGTTCTGGATCTCGGCCATCGGCAACGCGAAGCCGCGGCGCCAGGCGTACACCGCCATCCGCCGCAACGCTTCGAGCCGGGGGTCGGCGAGCCGCGATGCGGTGCTGAGCCCGAACAGGCTGCCCATCGCCCGCGACATGCGGCTGGGGCCGGACAGGCTGCGCAACGTGTCACGCTTGGCAAGAGCGATGACGCTCCATTCGAGCGCGGAAAAGCCGGCCGGGGCAGCAGCCGTTACCGATTGGGTGCGGCTGGTAACGGGCGAAGCGAACATGTTGTCGAGGTCGAGATAAGCCATGGGATTGTCCCCCTTTGATTATTGGGCAAGCGCTGGCCTTCGTCGGTGGACGGTCCACCGACGTCAGCTGGTCGCAAGGCGTGCGCGGTCGTTGCCGGCACATCCTCGTGCCGCGCTTGCCCGCTTGAATTTTCGAGAGTCCGGTAGGCCGAAGCCATCCGGTGTTAGGTTTGAACCGTGGTCATGGGTTTGTGTCCCCGGTTGCCCCCTCCGAAGTAGGAGGAAGCTTCGATACCAGTCGGTATATAAACCTGGGGTTCATCTAGTCAACAGACTTTTGTACCGGCCGGTATTTTTTATCGCGACCGTAACGAAGCGTGACTTTTATGTTGGCAGTGCCAAGGGATTTACTTGGTCGGCCATACCGACAGGCTGGTCTCGACGAGCTGATTGAGCTCGGTGCAGGTCGCGCCCGAGCCGGCCTGGATCGACAGGCCCTGCATGATGGCGAACAGATACCGCATCAGTGCGTGCGACTCGAGACCATCGGGGAACTCGCCCGCGGCCTTGGCCTCGTCGAAGCGCTTCATCAACGCGGCTTCGGACGACGCGCGGCGCTTGGCGACCTCGGCCTTGATGGGCTCGGCTTCGGCGCTGCACGCGACGCTGCTGATGACGCTGAGGCATCCCTTGGGATCGCAGGTGCTCATCTGCATCTGGAGAGCCCCGCGCAGCAGCCTTTCCGCTACGGCGCGCGCGGTCGGTGCATCGAGTGCGGAGGTCATGTAGGCCAGCTTTTCGCGCTCGTAGAGGTCGAGCGCCTTGTGGAACAGCGCCTCCTTGTTACCGAACGCCGCGTACAGGCTGGGCTTGGTGATCCCCATCTCCGCGGTCAGTTCGGCCATCGACGCGCCTTCGTAGCCGTTGCGCCAGAACACGCGCAACGCACCCGCGAGCGCTTCGTCGAGATCGAACTCGCGGGGGCGGCCCTTGGGGGCGGTGAGCGTGCAAAGCCTATTCATACCGTTCGGTATATAGTGAGAATGCGCAAAAGGTCCAGTGACTGGAATATGTTGCTCGGCACACTCACCGACCGACCGCCGTATAGGCGAACCCGGCCTGTTCGACGTCGGTGCGCTGGTAGACGTTGCGCAGGTCGACCATCACCGGCCCGGCCATCACGCGCTTCAATCGCGCGAGGTCGAGCGCGCGGTACGCATCCCATTCGGTCACGATCACGACCGCGTCGGCGCCCTCTGCGGCGTCGTAGGCGTCGGTGCAATAGACGAGGTCGGGCATCATCGCCTTGGCCGGTGCCATGCCTTCGGGATCGTGCGTGCGGACCGTCACGCCTGCGTCGGCGAGCGCGGTCGCGATCGCGAGGCTGGGGGCGTCGCGCATGTCGTCGGTGTTAGGCTTGAACGTCAGGCCGAGCATCGCGACCGTCTTGCCGCGTGGGTTGTCGCCGAGCGCGTGCAGGACTTTGCGCCCCATCGCGCGCTTGCGGCTGTCGTTCACCTTCACGACGGCTTCGACGATGTGGACCGGCGTCTGGTAATCCTCGGCGGTCTTCAGCAGGGCGAGCGTGTCCTTGGGGAAGCACGAGCCGCCGTAACCGGGCCCGGCATGGAGGAATTTCTTGCCGATCCGGTTGTCGAGCCCGATCCCGCGCGACACGTCCTGCACGTCGGCGCCGACCGCTTCGCACAGGTCGGCGATCTCGTTGATGAAGGTGATCTTGGTCGCGAGGAACGCGTTCGCCGCGTATTTGATCAGCTCCGACGTGCGGCGGCTTACGAACAGGATCGGCGATTCGTTGAGGTAAAGCGGACGATAGACGTCGCGCATCACCTGCTTGGCGCGGTCGTCCTCGGTGCCGATGACGATCCGGTCGGGGCGCTTGAAGTCGCCGATCGCGGCGCCTTCGCGCAGGAATTCGGGGTTGGAGACGACCGCGACGTCGACGTCCGGGCGCTTCTCTCGGAGGATCGCCTCGACGCGGTCGCCGGTGCCGACGGGGACGGTCGACTTGGTCACGACGACGGTCGGGCCAGTGACGGCGGCGGCGATTTCCTCGGTTGCGGCAAACACATAGCTGAGATCGGCATGGCCGTCGCCGCGCCTCGACGGCGTACCGACCGCGATGAAGATCGCATCGGCGCCGGCGACTGCGCTGGCGAGATCGGTGGTGAAGGTCAGCCGGCCTGCGGCGACGTTGGACGCGACGAGCTGATCGAGACCGGGCTCGAAGATCGGCATGCGGCCGGCATGCAGCGCGTCGATCTTCGACTGGTCCTTGTCGACGCAGATCACGTCGTGCCCGAAATCCGAGAAACAGGCGCCGGATACCAGGCCGACATAGCCAGAACCGATCATCGTGATGCGCATGGACGTTCCCCGTAAAACCCGCGCGACCTATCGAGACTAAAGCGGCTGGGTGCAAGCTGGCGGGCGCAACCAAAGCGGAGCATACCGGTTGAAACTTCGACCAAAGGGCAACGCAACACAGGAGCGAGACGATGGCGGACGACTTCAAACAGGCGGTCGATGACGGCGCGAATGCGAGCAAGGCGGCAACCGACCGCGCGGCAGACGCGGCCAAGGGCGCCGCGGACACGATGCGCGAGAATGCAGAGAAGGCGCGCGATGCGTTCTCCGAGAAGGTCGTCGATCCGGCGCGGCGCGCGGGCGAGGCGATGAAGGAGTCCGGTGGCAAGATCGCCGAGGGCGGCGCGACGATCGGCAAGGCGATGATCGACCAGGCCGAAGAGAATGCGCGCGAGGCGTTCGCGGCGATGCGCGAGGCGGCCAGCGCGAAGGACCTCACGCAGGTGATGAAGATCCAGGGCGATTACCTGCGCGAGCAAAGCCAGCGCAGCATGAGCCAGGCGCGCGAGATCGGCGAGATGATCATGAAGTTCGGCAAGGATGCGGTCGCGCCGTTGCGCGGCGAAGGCCCGAAGTAAGCGGGACGTTGCAACCGGGGTGGAGCGGCGTACGGACGAGCAAGAACGCCGCCGCTCCGTCGATATGACGGAGACGGCGGCGGGCAGCCTTGAGGGTTTCGTGGGTTAGACGAACAGTCCGACGAGCAGATACGTGCCTGCACCGATCAGTCCCGCTGCGGGCAGGGTAAGCGTCCAGGCGACGACGATGTTGCTGGCGACGTTCCAGCGGACCGCGGACAGGCGCCGCGCGGCGCCGACGCCGACGATCGAGCCGGTGATGGTATGCGTCGACGACACCGGTATGCCCCAGAAGGTGGCGGCGAACAGCGTGATCGCGCCGCCGGTCTCCGCGCAGAAGCCTTGTGCCGGGGTGAGGCGCGTGATCTTCGAGCCCATCGTGTGGACGATCCGCCAGCCGCCCGACAACGTGCCGAGCGCCATTGCCGCCTGACAGGACAGCACGACCCAGAGCGGAACATGGAATTCGCCGCCGAGCAGGCCTTGCGAATAAAGCAGAACGGCGATGATCCCCATCGTCTTCTGCGCGTCGTTGCCGCCGTGTCCGAGCGAGTAGAGCGCGGCGGAGATCAGCTGGAGTTTGCGGAAGCGCTTGTCGACGCCGAGCGGGGTCAGCTTTAAGCTGGTCCAGGCGACCGCGAGGACCAGTACCAGCGCGAGCATCAGGCCGATCGCGGGCGAGGCGAAGATCGCGACGACGGTCTTGATCACGCCGCTCCAGACGATCGCGCCGAAGCCGATCTTGGCTATGCCCGCGCCAAGTAGCCCGCCGATCAGCGCATGGCTGCTGCTCGACGGGATGCCGAGCACCCAGGTGATGACGTTCCACGCGATCGCACCCATCAGCGCGGCGAAGATCACCTGTGCGTCGATGACGTTCGCCTGGACGATCCCGGTGCCAACGGTCTGCGCGACGTGGAGCCCGAACACCGCAAACGCGATGAAGTTGAAGAACGCGGCCCAGAGCACGGCGTATTGGGGCTTCAGGACGCGCGTGGAGACGACGGTGGCGATCGAGTTTGCCGCGTCGTGGAGGCCGTTCAGGAAGTCGAACAGCAACGCTATGCCGATTAGGCCGATGAGGAGCGGTAGGGAAAGGATCATGCCGCCGCTCCGGAGGCTGTCGGGCTCCCCTCCCTGGAAGGGAGGGGCAGGGGTTGGGTTGGTTTGGGGCGGGTGTCGCGCTCTATCTGGGGCCGACCCACCCCCAACCCCTCCCTTCCAGGGAGGGGAGCAAGTGCGGTCGCCCGCCCATAGGCACCACCCAGGCGAAGGCCGGGGCCCAAGTGGAGAGGTCGCAGTAACGGCGCGCGGCGCTCGGTTATTTCCGTCCCCCAATTGGGCCCCGGCCTTCGCCGGGGGGGAGCGCCGTCGGAGGTCGCGGACTCAAGCGAGACATCAAGCATGGTCGATGACCAGCCCCTGGATCTCGTTCGCCACATCCTCGAAGCGGTCGACGATCTTCTCGAGGCTGCTGTAGATTTCACGGTTGATGATGAAGGTCATCGGGTCCGCGCTGATCTTCGACGCCTGGAACAACGCGCGAAGGCCGGTGTCGTGGATGTCGTCGGCATGCCCCTCGATCTGGATCAGGCGCGCGGTCAGGTCGTGCAGCCGGCCCGAATTGGTACCGAGCGAACGGAGCAGCGGAATCGCCTCCGCGGTGATCCGTGCAGCCTCCACGATGATGCCGGCCATGTCGCGCATCTCGGCCGAGAACTCGGTCACCTCGTACAGCGCGATCGCGTTGGCGGTGCCGTTCATCTGGTCGATCGCATCGTCCATCACGCCGATCAGGTCGGTGATCGCGCTGCGGTCGAACGGCGTCACGAACACGCGGCGGACGTCCTGGAGGACCTCGCGCGTGATATCGTCGGCCTCGTGCTCGCGCTTGACGATCTCGGCGATCTGACCTTCGATCGAGCCTTCGCCGTGGAGCAGCCGTGCGAGCGCATCGGCGCCGGCGACCAGGGTCGCGGCATGCGCGTCGAACAGTTCGAAGAACCGTCCCTGCTTCGGCATCAGCGACTGGAACCAGCCCAGCATCGGAATTCTCCTTTTCGCACTCGTGCGTACGACGGGTAAGATACGTTGCGCGAACGACGCCGGGATCGGCGGCTCGCGGAAAGCAGCGATCAGCGCCTTCAGGCCGGGCTCATTGACAGCGTCTGCGGCGCGATCAAGCGTAAACCAGCGTGTGTCGCGCTGATGCCGCTCGGGCCAGTCGTCCAACTGCTCAACGAACGCGAGCGGAAACACCGTCACGATCATGTCGCGGTACCGGCCGGTGCGGCGGCGCTTGCGATAGGCGAACTGCCCGACCGGCGAAGGGCAGGGAATGCCGCGGATGCCGGCCTCCTCATACGCCTCCTGAGCAGCGGCCTCGTGGCTGGCGAGCCCGACGATCGGATTGCCCTTGGGGATCACCCAGCGCCCGGTATCGCGCGAGGTGATCAGCATCACTTTCGCATGGCCGGATTCGTCGATCACATAGGGAAGCGCGCCGATCTGCTGGATTGTCAGGGTCCTCTGGCACCGCAGAATCGCGGGCGATGACCGCAGCTTATACGCGGTTCCTGCGCAAGGACAGTGGTTCGGCGGAGGCTCGGCGAACCGTTACAGGTAGCCTATTTGTGTCCCATTGCCGGACGTCGCCTGCTCAGCGACTTTTGGTTCTGGTCGAATAGGTAAACGCGGCGTTAACGTTTGCACCATGACCAGACGCCTAGTGCTCACCAACGAAGCCGCTCGCCATCCGCTGCGCCGGTCCTTGCCGCCGCCAGTGACCGCTCGGGCCGTGGACGACGATCACGACATCAAGCTGTTTCTCCTCAGCTTCGCCGCGTTCTTCACCTGCTTCTACAGCTTCATTTTCTGAGGCCTGCGGCCCCTTTTTTCCGTTCGTGCTGAGCGCAGTCGAAGCACCTGCTTTTGCTACTCACCCTTCGACTTCGCTCGGGGCGAACGGGTTTAGGTGCGAGGCTACCCCCTCAGCGTTGGCACGCAGCCGCCGACATCGTCGTCGCAAGCCCGGTGCAGCTTCTGGGCCAGCCACGCCGAGACGAGGCACATCGCCGCCACGAGGAACAGCATGTCCTCCGGCGATACCCCCATTGCGGTAATGCCGATGACGAGGATCGAGCCGATCGTCATCGCACCCGAATTGACGACGTTGTTCGCCGCCACGGTGCGCGCGGTCTGGTCCTTCTCGACGGTCGTCGTCAGGAACGCATAGAGCGGCACCACGAACATCCCGCCGGTGATTGCGATCGCCAGCAACGTCCCCAGTACGGGGATCGCACCCGGCTGACGAATGAACCCCGCCCAGTCATAATAATGTCCCGCCGGTGCGGCGGTCCAGTTGCGCGCGAGGAACGAGAACAGCACGACGAACCCGCCCATCGCGACCACCGAAGCCGGCGAGAATTTCGCGGAAATCCGGCCCTTCAGCATCGTGTTGATGACCACCGATCCGATCGCCACGCCGACCGAGAACACCGCGATCACGAAGCTGGCCACGCGTTCGTCGGCGGTCAGCACGTTCTTCACCAGTGGCGGGAAGACGATGATCAGCACCGCGCCGATCGTCCAGAAGAAGCTGATCGCGACGATCGCCAGGAACAGGCGCGGGATGTGCAGCGTCGCGCTGATCAATCGCCACGACGCGGTGAACGGGTTGTAGTCGAGCTTCAGCGGGGGCCCCTCGCGTGGTGCGGGGGGCACCTGACGGCCGGAGAACCAGCCGATCACAGCGACGATCAGCACGCTGGCGGCGGCACCCTCGATCGGGATCCAGCCCGCTGTCACCGTGCCGAGCAGGATCGCGAGATACGTCCCCGCCTCGACCAGCCCGGTGCCGCCGAGCACGTCGCATGGTTTCAGATGCTGCGGCAGGATCGCGTACTTTATCGGTCCGAAGAACGTCGAATGCACGCCGAGACACAGCACAGCGCCGAGCATCAGCCCGATCCCCAGCGACGGATGCCCGGCGCGCGCCACCATAAGCCCGGTCGCGCCGAGCAGCATGATGCCGATCTCGACCGTCTTCACGATCCGGATGATCCGCGCCTTGTCGTGGCTGTCCGCCAATTGCCCCGCGAGCGCGGACAGCAGGAAGAACGGAAGGATGCCGAGTCCCGTCGCCAACGCGTTGAAGTTCGCCTCCATCTTCGGATCGTTGAAGACGGCATAGGTGGCGAACAGGACCATCGAGGTCTTGAACAGGTTATCGTTGAACGCACCGAGAAATTGCGTCGTGAACAGGGGTAGGAAGCGACGTTGCTTCAGCAACCCAAGGGCATTGAGCATGACGGGAAATAGCCCTGATCGTTGCGAAGATATGGCAAACCCTTAGCCCAGCACCCTGCCGACGCCAACGTTTAAACCGGTTTCGCCCCGCGACCGACCGGTATAGAGGTGGTGGGTGCTGAGCTTGCCTAACCTCCTGACATTGTCGCGGATCGTCGCGGTGCCCCTGCTGGTCTGGTTCCTGTGGTGGCCCGACTGGGAGGCAGGCTATGGCATCGCCTTCGTGCTGTATTGCCTGATGGGCATCACCGATTACTTCGACGGCTATCTCGCGCGGTCGAGCGGCGCGGTGTCGCGGCTGGGCATCTTCCTCGATCCGATCGCGGACAAGATCATGGTCGCCGCGGTGATCCTGATCCTGGTCGGCACGCGCGATATTCCCGGTGTCCACGTCATCGCCGCGTTGGTGATCCTGCTGCGCGAGATCGCGGTGTCGGGGCTGCGCGAGTTCCTGGCGCAGGTGCAGGTCTCCGTGCCCGTGTCGCAGCTGGCGAAGTGGAAGACGACGCTGCAACTCGTGTCGCTCGGCGGGATCATCCTCGGCGGCGCGGTGCCCGACATGGTCTGGGTTCATACCGTCGGCATCGTCGCCTTGTGGGGTGCCGCCGTCCTGACCTTGCTGACCGGATGGGATTACCTCCGCGTCGGCCTGAAGCACATGGACTGAAGATGACGATACGGATGGTGTATTTCGCCTGGGTGCGGGAGAGAATCGGCACGGGCGAGGAATCGGTCGAGCCTCCCGCTAGCGTCGTGACGGTGGCGGATTTGGTCGACTGGCTGGCCGAAACGAGTCCGCCGCATGCGGAAGCATTCGAGAACCGCTCGCGGTTGCGCGCGGCGGTCGATCAGGATTTCGTCCCGCTCGATACGCCGATCGGGACGGCGCGCGAGATTGCGATCTTCCCCCCGGTGACCGGCGGATGATCCATATCTCCGTCCAGCAGTCGCCGATCGATATCGGTGCCGAAATGACCCGCGCGGAGGCGGCAGGAGCGGGTGCGGTTGCGACCTTCACGGGGCTGGTTCGCGCGGACGACGGGGTGGGCACGCTCGAACTCGAACATTATCCCGGCGCTACCGAGGCTGCGTTGCTCAAGGTTGCGGAGGGTGCGGTCGAACGATGGTCTTTGAGCGCCGCGATCATCGTGCATCGGGTCGGGCCGATGTATCCTAGCGAGCGGATCGTGTTCGTCGCGGCGACCGCGGCACACCGTGGCGCGGCGCTGGAGGCCTGCGCGTATTTGATCGACCGGTTGAAAACGGATGCGCCATTCTGGAAGCGCGAAACGCGCGGTGTCGAAGCTAGCTGGGTTGAAGCGCGCGATGGCGATCACGCCGCTGCTGCTCGGTGGGATACGTCGAGGGGCTGAACCAATACTTGTTCTCCCGCGAACGCGGGAGCCCAGACTGGATCCCCGCCTTCGCGGGGAAACAACATGCGGGCCGCGCTTCCCGAAGGAACCGCGGCCCGTAATCCTTTAGTCGAGCTTCGGAACGCTCATGCCGTTGGTGAGATGAACGACACCGTTCGTCTCCTTGATGTCCGCCGTATCGACATAGGCCTTGATGCCCGCCGTATCGGTCAGCTCGATGTTCCCGTTCGGGCCGAGCGACGCGATGAGCGGCTGCCCTGCGAGCGTGGTCAGCGTTGCCTTGCCTCCGCCAGCAGTGATCTGCGCCTTAAGCTGATCCGCGGTCAGTGCGCCCGCCACGACGTGATACTTGATGATCTTCGCCAGCGTCGGCGCCGACTCAGGCTTCTGCAGCGTGTCGAGTGCGCCAGCCGGAAGTCGCGTGAACGCCTCGTCGCTGGGCGCGAACAGCGTGTACGGCCCCGGCCCTGCGAGCGTCGTCTGCAACTTGGCCGCGGTCACCAGCTTCGCGAGCGTCGCACGGTTCTGCAAGGTCGGCAGCGCGGCCGCGATCGTCGTCGTCGCGGCGGCCGTCGATGCAGCCGGTGCACCGGCCGCCTGCGGGGCAGTCGCTACGCCAGGCGCGGTCGCGGTGGTCGGGGCCGTCGTCTGCGGCGCAGCGGGAACAGCCGTCGGCGGTGCGGTAGGCGCGGCGGTCTGAGCCGTGGCACCGGTCGCGAGAAGCAGGCTCGATGCTGCGGCAATCATAAGGTTTGTCTTAACAGTCATCTGCAACTCCAGAGATTGTGAAAGGGACGAATGAAACTCGAACGATGGAACTTGGGTAGATTTCGGCCGATCTCAACGATTTCGCTGATAGGCCGTAGCATAGGCACGATGAACCGAGCCTTTCCATACGTCGATCAGCTCAGTTTGGGGACGATCACGCCGTTGACGACATGCACGACGCCGTTCGACTGACGAACATCCGCGGTCTCGACGTAACTCTTGTTGCCGTTGACGTCGGTCAGCGCGATCACGGCGCCCACGAGCGTCGCAGTGATCGGGTCGCCCTCGACGGTGGTCAACGTCGCGGTACCGCCGCCGGCCGCGATGCGCTGGCGCAGATCCTCGGCTGTGATGGTGCCGGGCACGACGTGATATGTCAGTACCTTCGTCAGCGAGGCCTTGTTCTCGGGCTTGAGCAACGTGTCGACCATACCCGGCGCGAGCCGCCCGAAGGCATCGTTAGTGGGTGCAAACACCGTGAATGGGCCGGGACCCGATAGGGTGGGGGCCAGCCCCGCGGCATTCACCGCAGCTACCAGCGTCGACAGGTTCGGCGCGGCGGATGCGTTGTCGACGATCGTGCGGGTCGCCATCATCGGCACGCCGCCGACGGTGGGGTTGGCGACCGCAGGCGGACCGTTCGGCACCGCCAGCGCAGAATCCGGGGGCGTGGTCGAGGCACTTGCCACGTCGTCCTTCGATTTGCCGCTGCACGCGGCGAGCGCCAGCGCGCTGGTCATCAGCAGCAGTGGAAGGGGCTTCGACATCGTTCGATCTCCAGCGGGAACTGCGAAACATACGATCGAGGCCCGAGTTGGTTGCGCACCCGTGCCAATCTCGGGCCGAGGTGATGACGCAACACGCTTTGACGTTCAAAGCCAAACAGGTCGGGCCTAAAGCGAAACAGGCTCCCATCCCTGAAAGGGAGGGGCGGGGGGTGGGTAGGCCTGCTCGTGTCGCGACCGTCTAGACCTATGGAAGCCGACCCACCCCCAACCCCTCCCTTTCAGGGAGGGGCGCAGAAGACACAGAAAGCGAGAAGGCGCGGCATGGCGTCGAAGAACCCCGCTTACTGCACGTCCGCCAGTGCCTTCGCCATCAGCCGGAAATCCTTCTCCCTCGGGCTCGCACGGCGCCACACCAGCGCGATCCGCCGCACCGCGTTCTTTTCATCGAGCGGTCGCGCGGTGATATTGGTGTTGTCCAGGATCCCCGCCTTGATCGCCATTTCGGGCAGCATCGTGATGCCGAGCCCATTGTCGACCATCTGCACGATCGTATGCAGCGACGTACCCAGCATCGTCGCCTCCGCGCGCAACTCCGGCCGGTTGCAGGCGCCCAGCGCGTGATCCTTCAGGCAATGTCCGTCCTCGAGCAGCAACAACCGCGTCTCGTCGATCGCCGACGCCGGGATCGCAGGACGGGCCGACGGCACCTCGCCGGAGGGATACGCAACGAACAGCCGATCCTCGAACAGCGTCTCGGACGTGACCTCACCGCAGGCATAGGGGAGGGCGAGCAGAACGCAGTCGGTCCGACCGTTGTGCAGACCCTCGCACGCCGGACCGCTCGGTTCCTCGCGCAGGAACAGTTTCAAGTCCGGATAATCCTTACGCAACCGCGGCAGGATCCTCGGCAGCATGAACGGCGCGATCGTCGGGATCACGCTCATCCGCATGTCGCCCGACAGCGGCTGGCCAGCGGCCCGCGCCATGTCGCCCAGTTCCTCCGCCTCGCGCAGCACGCGCCGCGCCTTGTCGGCGATCCCGTCGCCCAGCGGCGTGAACCGCACTACTCGCCGGGTGCGCTCGACCAGCACCACGCCGATCAGCGTTTCCAGTTCGCGCAAGCCCGCGGACAAGGTCGACTGCGTGACATAGCACGCCTCCGCCGCACGACCGAAATGTCCGTGTTCCTTCAGCGCAACCAGATACTGCAACTGTTTCAACGTGGGTAGGTAGGTGGCTGCCATTAATCGCCTCTATCGATCATCCGACACTAGATAGAGTGCGGAGTCGATAACACCAGCCCTGGCATGCCGCAGCGCACAACGCCCGCGCCAATGTTCGGCGGTTCATGGCCAGATCCTTAGTGCCAGATCGCGCGGTAGAGACCGAACAGGCTGGTGATCGTCAGGATTACGCCGACCAGCACCATCAGCGTTTTCGCCGGCACGCGCTTCGCCAGGATCGCGCCGAACGGCGCCGCCAGCACTCCACCGATCAGCAGCCCTACCGTAGCCTGCGTAAACGCCGCCCAGCCGAGCTGTGTGATGAACGTCGCCGATATCGTCGCGGTCAGGAAGAACTCGGCGGTATTGACCGTGCCGATCGTGGTCCGCGGTGCCGCACCCTGCACCAGCAGGTTCGACGTCACCACCGGCCCCCAGCCGCCACCACCCGCCGCATCCAGGAACCCGCCGACAAGCCCGAGCGGCTCGACGATCTTCGGCTCCTTCTGCTTGGGCGGATAGCGAAGCCCGCGGTAGAGTAGATACACGCCGATCGACGTCAAATAGGCGAGGATGAACGGTTTGGCCGTGCTCGCGTCGATGTTCGACAGCACGTACGCACCCAGCACGCCGCCGATCACGCCCGGGATCATCAGCCGCAGGAACAGCGTCCAGTTGACGTTCTTGTGCAGGACATGGCTGATCCCCGACACCGCGGTCGTGAACGTCTCGACGGTATGCACCCCCGCAGAGGCAGCAGCCGGGGGCACGCCGACCCACAGCAACAGCGTGTTCGAGATTACGCCGAACGCCATCCCCAGCGCGCCATCGACGACCTGCGCGGCGAACCCCACGAGGATGAACGGCAGCAGCGTCTCGAAGCTCAAGGTCGTCAGGTCGAACATCGGCATCCCCTCAATATCGGCCCAAACTGCAACGCGCCGGCTTATCCCACAACAAAGATAGGCTTTACCCCGATCCCAACGATGGGAAGCACCCTCCGATCCCCTCGTGCGTGCGGTTCTGGAAATCGGCGGTTCGAGACCCTAGATACGGAAATCGCTAAGGGGACTGCGGATGTCGAGCGGATTACTGGCCTATCTGGATTCGATCCGCGCCCGCGACCCCGCCCCGCATTCGCGCGCCGAAATCATGCTGTATCCTGGCGTCTGGGCACTCGGATACCACCGCATCGCGCATCGACTGTACAAGGCGAGACTCTATTTCCTCGCACGCTGCGTCAACCACTGGTCGCGCTTCACGACCGCGATCGACATTCATCCCGGCGCGACGATCGGTCGCAATTTTTTCATCGATCACGGCTTCGTCGTGATCGGCGAGACCGCGCAGATCGGCGACGACGTCACGATCTACCAGTGCGTCACCTTGGGCGGCACCAGCCCCGATAACGGCGTGCAGGGCAAGCGCCACCCGACCATCTCCGACGGCGCCATCATCGGCTCGGGTGCGCAGGTGCTCGGGCCCATCACGCTCGGCAAGCGCTCGCGCGTTGGTGCCAACGCGGTCGTCACGCGTGACGTGCCGGCGGGAACGACGGTTGTCGGCATTCCGGCTCGCGCGACCACGATAGAGGGCGGCAACGCACCCGAACTGCCGCGCTTCGTACCCTATGGTACGCCGTGCAGCGAGGCGTTCGATCCTGCGACGCAGAAGATGGAGCTGATGCGCTGCGAACTCGAGACGATGCGCAAGCGGCTCGACGCGCTGCTTGACGATGGCCGCGTGGACGAGCGTCCAGAGGACCGCCGCGACCGCGCATGATGGGTGACAATTGATGGGCGTCGTACCCTTCCCGACACCGTCCAAGGCGACGCAGGTCGGCTTCGAACGCCTCGAACTGAACCGGATCCTCGACCTCTACGGCCGGATGGTCGCGGCGGGACACTGGCGCGACTATGCGATCGATCTCGGCAAGGACGCCGCGGTCTTCGCCGCCTTCCGCCGCGCCGCCGAACGGCCTGAGTTCAGGATCGAGAAACGGCCGTCGCTGCGTAACAAGCAGGGCATGTGGGCGCTGATCGGCGAAGGCGGCGCAGTGGTGAAGCGCGGCCATGAACTGGGCCCGGTACTGGCTCCGGTAGAGCGGCGACTTATGAAATTGGTCGAGGACTGACGAGTGATCCTGCTCCCCTCCCTGAAAGGGAGGGGCTGGGGGTGGGTAGGCCCAATTGTGTCGCCGAAGTCGCCTGATACGGAAGCCGACCCACCCCCGACCCCTCCCTTCCAGGGAGGGGGGAAGGACGTTTAAACCAGCACCGGTGCGCTCGCCCGATCCGCTTCCCCGAACACCCGCAGATAGCGTTCGATCTCGGAAGGTTCGCCGGTCGCCTTGGCGGGATTATCGGACAGCTTCACCGCCGGACGGCCGTTCGCGGCGATCACCTTGCAGACCAGCGAGATCGGCTCCAGCGCTGCCGCGCCGTCGGGATCGCAGCCGCGGAAGTCGTTTGTGAGGTTGGTCCCCCAGCCGAAGCTCATCCGCACGCGACCGTGGAAATGGCGATAAGTCTGCTCGATCGTGTCGATGTCCATCCCGTCGGAAAAGATCAGCAGCTTGGTCTTCGGATCGACGCCCTGTTCCTCCCACCAGCGGATGATCTGCTCGCCACCCGCGATCGGCGGCGCGCTGTCGGGACGGAAGCCGGTCCATTCCGCCAGCCAGTGCGGCGCGTTGCGCAGGAACGCGGTGGTGCCGAACGCATCGGGGAGGGCGATCAGCAAATTGCCGTTGTAATGTTGCCGCCAATGCTCGAGCACGCGGTACGGCGCGTCGGCCAGTTCGGTGTCGCTGTCGGCGAGCGCGGCGGTCACCATCGGCAGTTCGTGCGCGTTGGTGCCGATCGCCTCGAGGTCGGCGTCCATCGCCAGCAGCACGTTCGACGTACCGATGAACCGGTCGCCAAGCCCTTCCTTCAGCGCCTCGACGCACCAGCGCTGCCACAGGAACCCGTGCCGCCGCCGCGTGCCGAAGTCCGACAGGACGAGGTCGGGAAGCTCGCGCAGCCGCTCGACCTTCTCCCACAGCTTCGCCTTGGCGCGCGCGTAGACGATGTCGAGCGCGAACCGGCCGCGGTCTCGCAGCGCGGCGCGCGACTTCAGTTCGTTGATGATCGTCAGTGCGGGAATCTCCCACATCGTGGTGTGGCTCCACGGTCCTTCGAAATGCAGTTCATACTGCCCGTCGACCTTGCGCAGGTCGTAGGCAGGCAATTGAAACTCCGCGAGCCAGGCGAGGAACTCGGGCCCGAACATCTTCTGCTTCCCGTAGAAGCTGTTGCCCGCCAGCCAGATCAGCTCCTTCTTCGCGAACCGCAGCGTCCGTGCGTGATCGAGCTGCGCGCGCAGTTCGTCCTCGTCGACGATTTCCGCCAACCGCACCGTCTTCGTCCGGTTGATGAGCGCGAAGGTGGCGTTGACGTCGGGATACGTCTGCCGGATCATCTGCAACATCAACAGCTTGTAGAAATCGGTATCGAGCAAGCTGCGCACGATCGGATCGAGCCGGAAATTATGATTGTACGTCCGGGTGGCGATATCGGTCACGGCCATGCGCATGAACTCCTGCGTTGCGTGGGGCTGCGGGTGTCCGAGAAGACGCGTTTGTGTCAAGCAGCGGGCAAAGGAGACGGGCGATGGCGCGGTTCGTGGTCGTGGTGGATACGCAGTGGGATTTCATGGCGGGCGAGGGCGCGCTGAGCGTCGCGGGCGCCGAGGTGCTGGTACCGCAGATGCAGGCTTTGCTGTCCGCGTTGCAACCGGGCGAAACCGCCGGCGTCCTGTTCACCTTCGACACGCATTTCACCGAAACCTACGCCGCGTCGCCCGAAGCGCGGATGTTCCCGATCCACTGCGTTCGCGGCACGCGAGGGTGGAGCAACATGCTCGACGTTGCGCTGGTCGACCCTGCGATCCCGGCATGGCGGATCGAGAAGGGGGTGTTCGATATGTGGGCCGAACCGGGTCTCGCGATCGAGTATGCGCGCGACGCGAGCAAGCCGACGATCCTGCGCGAAGACTTCTTCTCCACGCTGGCCGCAAGCGGCGTCACCGACGTCACGGTGATCGGCGTCGCCGCGGATTACTGCGTTCGCTGGGCCGTCGACGGGCTGCTGGCACGGGGCTTCGCGGTGACTGTTCCGTCGGGTCTCACGCGCGGTATCGAGCGCCAGATCGACGCCGTTGCGGCCGACGATTTCGCCGGAACCGGGCTGATCGTCGAACGCGCAAGTACGCCAAGTCCAGCGTAGAATTGTTCTGCTGCGAAGGCGGGAGCCCAGTTTGTGTCCCCGCCTTGGCGGGAAAACATGTTGGTACCGACTGCCGATCGGCTTCCCTCACGCCATCGCTGCAAGCAACCGACCGACATCGACCGTCGCGAACGAGGCGAAGTTATCTGCCACCCCGAACGGCAGCAACAGCGTGCGATCATGGACGATCCCGCCGCAGCTGTAGACGACGTTGGGCACATAGCCGTCGCGTTCGGCCGGGCTCGGCACGATCAGCGGATCGGTCATCCGCGCGAGCAATTTGGTCGGGTCGGCCTTGTCCAGGAGGCACGCGCCGATGCAGTAATTGCGGACGCTGCCGACGCCGTGGGTCAACACCAGCCAGCCCTCGTCGATCTCGATCGGGGATCCGCAATTGCCCATCTGGATGAATTCCCACGGCCATTTGGGCTCGACGATCCTGGTGCCGCCGTCCCAGGTCAGCAGGTCGTCCGAGGTCAGGTACCAGATGTTCTCGTTGTCCTGCCGCCCGAGCATCGCGTAGCGCCCGTCGATCTTGCGCGGGAACAGCGCCATGCCCTTGGTCGCCGCGACCGCACCGCGCATCGGCTGCATCTCGAACGTCTTGAAGTCCTGCCCGCGGAGCAGTTCGCAACGCGCTTCCGACCCGCTGAACGCGGTATAGGTGCCGAGATATTGGACTTCGCCTTCGTCCTCGAAACGCACGAGGCGAAGGTCCTCGATCCCCTGGTGCTGGCTCGGCAGGATCGGGAAGATCACGGTTTCCGACAGCTCGCGACTGCCTCCGCATTCCAGGCGGGTGGGACCGCCATCGGTCGCGCCCTCGTCGGTCGGCGTCACGCGCGGCGGCACCGCGGTCTGGCTGGCCGGGTCGATCGTGAAGCCGTCATCGGGCGACCAGGTGCCGGTGCGGAACGTGATCGACGAGACATGGCCTTCGCCAATCCCGCGTAGCGACAGGATAAAGCGCAAGCCGCCGGCCGGAGCGCGGCGCTGGTCCGGATCGAGGACCATGCTCGGGTTGAACAACGCCGCTGCCTCGAACGAATATTCGCCGCTGAGATAGGCACCGATCAACAGTTTCTGATTGATATCGAAGTCGCGCGGATCCTTCAGCACCGCCATGACCTCTCCGAACCGGTGCAGGAGGAGTTCGTCGACGTCGCGGTGACGTTCGTCGAGCGACTCCATCACGCGGAGGCGCTCGGTGCGGAGTTCGTGGGACGACAGCGACAGCACGCGGTCGATCACGTGGACGACACGCGGGTGGCCATCGACCCTGAACGCGCCGGGATATTCGATGTTGAACGGCCGGATGACAGTCCGCGACGGGTCGGGCCGCAACTGGATATCGGAATAGGCAACGAGTTCGGCTTCGGCCATGATCGGCTCCAAGTGACGCGGTGCCGCCGCGCCGAGACGGACGCGCGGCACTGCGATGGTTGCCGGGCACTGAACGCGGAAACCAGCGCGGTGGCTACATGAATTCGGCGTCACGCGGGCGGCTGCCGGGTTACCGTTGCAACGCTGCCGAAATACTGTGGAAAACTTCGCCTGCCAAAGCCATCGCCTCGATCATTCGACGACCGGCGCACGAGGGAAACGGCATGCAGGCTCGACCATCACGACCCGGCGGCTGTGCGATCGGCCGCCATCTCCCGCGATCCCGACATCGCGATGTCGAGGACGAGCCGATCCAGCGCTCCGCCTGCCGGTGCTGCGGCGCGGCGATCGTCAAATCCGCAGTCAGTCGCCGGTGGATCGTATCGGGCATGCTTGGCTGATCCGGTCGCCGCGTCCGTAGCGTCAGGGCTCGCCGCGTTCCCGTGGCGGGGCGGTAGGTTCGTCCGAGCCGTTCCGCCACGTCTCGCCGCCTGCGCGCGGCAGTTCGCCACGGGTCAGCGCCCCGTCACGGTTCCGGTCGAGCGCGGCGAAGCGGGTTGCCGCAGCCTTCGCGAACTCGCCTGCGTCGATACCGCGGTTCAGGTTTGCGTCGGCCGAGATCACCGGCTCGGGCAAGTCGAAGAAGCCGAAGCGCCCGGCGCCGATGCGTTCGTGGACGACGGCCGCGCTCTTCTTTCCGTCGCCGTTGCCGAACTGCATGCCCTGACTGCCGGACCTGCCACTACCGCCTCGACCTCGCTCGCCACCGCCGGACCTGGACCTGGACCCACGGCCGCCTGATGCAACGCGGATCTCGGGAACCAGGACGTTCTCGTAATAGGCGATGTCCTCGGGATCGATCTCGCCGTCCTTGCCGCGATCGAGCACCCCGAAGAAGCGCGCCGCGTCATGCTGGAATTCAGCCAGCGTGATACGCCCGTCGCCATCGGTATCGGCGCCCGCGAACCACAGGTCCCGCGCCGCGCCCGGCTTAAGCGACGCGCGAAACGGTTCGCCCATCGGGCTGATGAACAACTGCCCCCGTCCATGTGCGGGACCATGTCCGTCATGTGGTCGCTGGGTCTGTGCGGTACACCCCGCCAGCGCGGCGACGATGCCGATATAAAGAATACGCATGCAACCTCCCGAAATGCGGTAATTTCCGTCTGGCACGGCGTTCGTTGCCGCGATGTTTCGCGTGTCCGCGAGCGCTCAGATTGGCAACGTCACACGCGCGAGCAACCCGACGCCCGGTCGGTTCTCGATCGTCGCATCGCCGCCATGCGCGCGCGCCACCGCGCGGACGCTGGCCAGACCGAGCCCGCTGCCCCCGGTATCGCGGTTGCGCGATTGTTCGGCGCGGAAGAACGGTTCGAACGCGCGCGCCAAATCCGCCGGTGCCATGCCCGGTCCCGAATCGGATACTTCGATGATCGCGACCCCGTTTTCGCGGCGCACCTCGACTTCGGCATGGCCCGCATATTTTACCGCATTGCCGACCAGATTGGCGAGCAACGCCTTCAACGACGGCGCATCGCCCTCCAGCGCGAGCGGTTCGCCCGGATGCAACGCCACCGCATCGCCGCGATCCGCGAAATCATCCGCGACACTCTCGGCCAACGACCGCAGATCAAGCCTTTGCCGGCGGACGTGCCGCGTCATGTCGCGGACGAACGCCATCGCAGACCCGATCCGCTGGCTCATTTCCTGGATGTCGCCCTCGCTCGCCGCGCGAATGTCCTCGGGCGCCTTTTCGAGCCGCAGCGACAGACGCATCAACGGCGTCCGCAGGTCGTGCGCCACCGCTGCGATCAGCGTGGTGCGATCCTCGACATAGCGGTTCAGCCGCTCCTGCATCAGGTTGAACGCGGTCGCCGCCTCGGCGATCTCGGGAGGGCCGACGATCGGCAGCGGTTCGGCGCGCGGATCGCGGCCGAGCCGCTCGGCAGCGGCGGCGAACAGCCCGATCGGCCTGACGACACGGCGCGCCATCACCCACGCCACCGCCGCGGCGACCACCATCGCGACGAGGAACCACAGAACGATCCGCATCCGCCAAGGACCGATCGTGGTGTGCGTCGGCCGGATCACGCGCCACCGGCCGTTCGGCATCTCGATCGACACGACGAACGGGCCGAACAGCGCGTTGTCGAACGATTGCGGCACATGCCCCGAACGGCCCATCCCCAGCGGCAGCGGCGGCCGAAGCGGGCCTGCGAACAGCGGCATCGCCGACCGCTCGGTCTCGACGGTCACCTTGGTTCGCGGCAGTCCGAGATCGGCGGCGATCGATTCGGCGAGACGGCCGTCGCGCGGATTGTCGGTCGGCTGGGGCGGGCCCGTCGCTATCTCGACTTTCAACTGCCCGGCCGGATCGCGTCCCGTCCGCGCGACCGCTGCGACGCGGTTGGCGGTGAAGATCTGCGGCCGGGGCGGGGGCATCAGCAATACGATTGCGAAGTTCAGGATCTGGACGAGCAGCACGGTCGTCAGCCCCAGCACGAAGATGCGCAGGAACATCGGCCAGGACCGCTGCGGGCTGCGCCGCATCGGCAGGCCTATCCTGCCGGCTGTGCCCTTCTCGTCTCGCATCACAGGCGCACTACGCGGGGAACGAAGAAATAGCCCTCGTTGCGGATCGTCCGGATGATCTCGTCGTCGCGCGAGCGCAGCTTGCGGCGCAACCGGCTGACCTGGACGTCGATCGCACGGTCGAAGGCGTCAGTGTCCGGGCCGCGTGCCGCCTCCAGCAAAGCATCGCGCGCCAGCACCCGCCGCGGTCGCTCGACGAACGCGCGCAACACCGCGAACTCGCCATCGGTCAGGTCGATCAGCGTACCGTCGGGATCGAACAGTTCGTGCGCCGCGAAGTCGACTCGCCAGCCGAGGAACCCGAAGGCGCGGCTGTCGCCCGCATCCTGCATCTCGCGCGCTCGCAAAGCCGCACGCACCGTCGCCAGGATCTCGCGCGGGCTGCACGGCTTGGAAAGATAATGGCTCGCACCGATCTCCAGCCCCAGGATCCGATCGGGTTCATCGCCCAACGCGCTCAGCATCACCACCGGCGGCGCGCCCGTCCGCGCCAGCCGGCGACACACCGACAGCCCGTCTTCACCCGGCATCATCACGTCGAGCAGGATCAACGACACCGCACACCGCGCGAGCACGCCGTCCATCTCCTGCGCGTTGGTCGCGGTCTCGACCTGAAAGCCGTGCATGCCGAGGCTCTCGGCCAGCAGCGTGCGGATCATGTGGTCGTCATCGACCACCAGCAGCACGGGTTTCGCAGGGTCGGGCACGGGACGTGGGATCATTCCCCGGTCCTGCCGCACGAGTGTGTTCGACATATTTCTGTGGACGACTGGAAGCGGGTCATGTCTCCACGCGCCGAGATGCAACGAAATCGATGAACGCGCGCAGTGGTGCGGGGAGATACCGCCGTCCCGAGTAATAGAGGAACGGACCCGAGAAGCGCTGCCACCACGGTTCCAGCACCGGCACCAGCGCACCGCTGTCGAGATGCGGCTGCAACCAGTCCTCGAACAGGTGGATGATTCCGGTCCCCGCCAGCGCCGCATCGACCGCGAGATCGGTAGCCGCGCCGATCCGGACGATCAGCGGTCCGCTCGTCGCGACCCTGACGATCTCGCCGTCGCGTTCGAACTCCCAATCGTCCATCGCCCCGCTCGCGAACTGTCCCCGGATGCACGCGTGATCGAGTAGGTCACGGGGATGTACGGGCATGCCGCGACGCGCGAGATAGTCGGGTGACGCCGCCGTCGCGAACCGTTGCTCGCGCGGACCGATGGGTATCGCGATCATGTCCATTTCGAGCCGCTCGTCATAGCGGATGCCGGCGTCGCACCCCGCGGCGAGCATGTCGACGAAGCTGTCCTCCGCGATTATCTCCAGCCGGATATCGGGATAGGCGGCAAGGAACGCGGGTACGATCGCGGGCAGGACCAGCCGCGCGGCGCTGACCGGCACGTTCAGCCGCAACGGTCCCGCCGGCAAGTCTCGATAGCCGTTGACGACGTCCAGCGCCGCGTCGACTTCGGCGAGCGCGGGGCCGAGCCGGTCGAGCAGGCGCGCACCGGCTTCGGTCGGCACTACGCTCCGCGTCGTCCGATTAAGCAACCGCACGCCGAGCTTCGCTTCCAGCCGCCGCACCGCCTCGCTCAACCCCGACGCACTGCCGCCGCTGATCCGCGCGCCGTCGCGAAAGCCGCCCGCCCGCGCGACCGTCACGAACGCGGAGAGATCGCCTGCATCCACTGCCATTGTGCGTCCTCCCGTACAGCCCGTGCCGATACTGCCGCGTTATCGTAACAGCCAACGCGGTCCATATGAAGGTCACACTTCACAAGGACCGGATCATGACCACGCACGGCATCGCCACCACCGCCCCGCTCGCGGGCCGCACCGTCAACCGTCTCGGCTACGGCGCGATGCAACTCGCTGGACCCGGCGTGTTCGGGCCGCCCAAGGATCACGACGCGGCACTCGCGGTACTGCGTGCGGCGGTCGAGGCAGGCGTGAACCATATCGACACAAGTGATTTCTACGGCCCGCACGTCACCAATCGCCTGATCCGCGAGGCGCTGCATCCGTATGCCGACGACCTCGTAATCGTCACGAAGATCGGAGCGCGGCGGGGACCCGAGGGCTCATGGCAGCCCGCTTTCTCGGCTGCGGACCTGACCAGCGCGGTCCACGACAATCTGCGCAACCTCAGGCTGGAGACGCTCGACATCGTCAATTTGCGCGCGATGTTCGATACTCATGGACCTGCCGAGGGCTCGATCGCCGAGCCGCTCGCGACGCTCGTCGATCTCCAGCGCCAGGGTCTGGTCCGCCATATCGGGCTCAGCAACGTCACGCCGACGCAGGTCGCGGAAGGACGCGCGATGACGACCATCGCGTGCGTGCAGAACCAGTATAATCTCGCGCACCGCGACGACGACGCGCTGATCGACGAGTTGGCCGAGGCAGGGATCGCGTATGTGCCGTTCTTCCCGCTCGGTGGGTTCTCGCCGTTGCAGTCGACCGCGCTGTCCGACGTCGCGCGCGATCTGGACGCGACGCCGATGCAGGTCGCGCTCGCGTGGCTGTTGCAGCGTTCGCCGAACATCCTTTTAATCCCCGGCACGTCGTCGCTCGGTCATCTGCGCGAGAACCTTGCGGCGGGGGACATCGTGTTGCCTGCGGATGCGATCGCTACGCTAGACCGCATCGGGAAGGATGCCGCCAGCGACTAAACATTCCCGCCGAACCCACGGGCGGCTAACGGCAGCGTCATGGCCAAGAAACGCTACCTCACCGCGACGCTGCCCGACGGCTATGTAAAAACGATCGGCCCGACGTCGACGCCATTCACGCATTACTGGCGGATCGTCGCGGTGCTGGCCAACGGCAAGACCGAGATATTCTGGGGCCACACCAAGTCGCTCGCCGAGGCGAAGAAGAAGCGCAACGCACTCGCCGAGGCGGCGGCGCAACGCGGCTGGCAGCGCTACGACTTCGAGTTCGTCGAGCTTGTGGCGTCCGACGGCTGATACCGTCCGCCGTTCAGGCTGGCGGCAACGCCTTTACCAGCTCGAGCACCTGCGCCGCGAGTTCCATCCGACAGATCAGCAGGTCGGGCAGATACGGATCGGCGCAATTATAGACGAGCGGCGATCCGTCGACGCGGCTGACGTGCAGCCCGGCCGCCTGCGCGACCGCGATCGGCGCGCAATTGTCCCATTCATATTGCCCGCCGGTGTGCAGGTAGATGTCGGCTTGGCCGCGCACCACCGCCATCGCCTTCGCGCCTGCCGAGCCCATCGGTACCAGGGTCGCGCCCATCGTCTCGGCCACCGCGACCGCTTCGCGCGCGGGCCGTGTCCGGCTGACGAGCATCCGCAACGGATCGCCTGCGGGCTCAAGCGGCTTCGGAGAACCCGAGGTCAGCGTCAGCCCGAGCGCCGGTAGCGCGACCGCACCGACTGTCGCCACGCCGTCGATCGCTAGCGCGACGTGCACCGCCCAGTCGGTCCGCCCCTCGCCATATTCGCGCGTACCGTCGAGCGGATCGACGATCCACGCGCGCCGCACCGAACACCGCTCGCCATTGTCCTTCTCCTCCTCTGACAGGATCGCGTCGTCGGGCCGCGCTGAACGCAATTTGCGCATCAAGTAGGCGTTGGCCTGCTCGTCGCCCGCCTTGCCGAGGTCCTTGCCGGTCAGCCCGCTGCTTTTCTGCAACGCGAGCAAGATCTCGCCAGCCTCGGTCGCCAAGCGTTCGGCGAGGCGGACGTCGCTCCCGATGACCGTCACTTGAGCGGCATGATCTGGCGGACGATGAACGCGGCGGCTTCGACCGGTGTCATCTCGACGGTGTTGACGCGGATCTCCGCATTGAGCGGCGCCTCGTAAGGGCTGTCGATCCCGGTAAAATTCTTCAAATCACCCGCCCGCGCCTTTTTGTAGAGCCCCTTCACGTCGCGACCTTCCGCCACATCGAGTGGCGTGTCGACGAAGATCTCGATGAACTCGCCCGCCGGCAGCATCGACCGCACCATGTCCCTCTCGGCGCGGAACGGCGAGATGAACGCGGTGAGGACGATCAGCCCCGCGTCCGCCATCAGTTTCGCCACCTCGCCGACACGCCGGATATTCTCGATCCGGTCCGCCTCGGTAAAGCCCAGATCCTTGTTCAACCCGTGCCGGATATTGTCGCCGTCCAGCAGGAAGGTGTGCCGGTTCATCAGGTTGAGCTGTTTCTCGACCTCGTTGGCGATCGTCGACTTGCCCGCGCCCGACAGCCCGGTGAACCACAGCACCGCCTGTTTCTGGTTCTTCAGCCCGGCATGCGCCTCGCGGCCGATGTCGGTCGCCTGCCAGTGCACGTTCTGCGAGCGGCGCAGGCTGAAATGGACCATCCCCGCCGCGACCGTCGCGTTGGTGATCTTGTCGATTAGGATGTACCCGCCGAGCACCTTGTTCGGCGCCGCCCCCTCTTGCGCATAGGACTCGAAAACGATCGCGCGGTCGGTCAAGATTTCCGCGACGCCGATCGCGTTCAGCTCCAGCGTTTTGGTCGCAAGCCGCTCCATCGTATTGACGTTGACCTGATATTTCGGCTCGCGGACCGTCGCCGACACCATCTGCGTGCCGAGCTTCAGCCAATAGGAGCGGCCGACGATCAGCGGCTCGTCGTCCATCCACACGATCGTCGTCTCGAACTGGTCGGCGGTCTCGGGCGGCGCATCGGCGGCGGCGATGACGTTGCCGCGCGAGCAGTCGATCTCGTCGTCGAACGACAGCGTGACGGATTGCCCCGCGACCGCTTCGTCGAGGTCGCCGTCGAGCGTCGTGATGCGGCTGATCGTCGAGGTCTTGCCGCCGGGCAGCACGCGGATCGCATCGCCGGGCTTGACCGTGCCGGCGGCGATCTGGCCGGAGAAACCGCGGAAATCGAGGTTGGGGCGATTGACCCACTGCACGCTCATCCGGAACGGCTTGGCCTGGTCGTCGTCGACGTCGACGTCGACGGCTTCGAGATGCTCCATCAGCGTTGGCCCCGAATACCAGGGCATGGTGTCGGACGCGATCGAGATGTTGTCGCCCTTGAAGCCCGAGATCGGCATCGGCGTGAAGCTGGTGATGCCGATGCTCTTCGCGAACGTCGAATACTCCGCGACGATCTCGTCGTACCGCGCCTGGTCAAAGCCGATCAGGTCCATCTTGTTGACGGCGAGTACGAGGTTCCGGATGCCGATCAGGTGCGCCAGATAGCTGTGCCGCTTGGTCTGCGTGAGCACGCCCTTGCGCGCGTCGACCAGGATCACGGCGAGGTCTGCGGTCGATGCGCCGGTTACCATGTTGCGCGTATATTGTTCATGGCCGGGTGTATCCGCGACGATGAACTTGCGCTTTTCGGTCGAGAAGAAGCGGTAGGCGACGTCGATCGTGATGCCCTGTTCGCGCTCTGCGGCGAGCCCGTCGACGAGCAGCGCGAAGTCGATCTCGCCACCCTGCGTACCGACCCGCTTGCTGTCCGCTTCGAGCGCGGCGAGCTGATCCTCGAAGATCATTTTCGAATCATACAGCAGCCGGCCGATCAGCGTCGACTTGCCGTCGTCGACCGAGCCGCAGGTGATGAAGCGCAGCATCGTCTTGTTGCGATGCTGGTCGAGATACGCGTCGATATCCTCGGCGATCAGCGCCTCGGTCTGGTAGGCCGACTCCTGGGTTGCGATGTCGCTCATCAGAAATAGCCCTCCTGCTTCTTCTTCTCCATGCCCGCGCCGCCGGCATCCTTGTCGATCGCGCGACCCTGGCGTTCGCTGGTGGTGGTCAGCAGCGTCTCCTGGATAATCTCGGACAGAGTCGACGCCGTACTCTCGACTGCACCCGTGAGCGGGTAACAGCCGAGCGTCCGGAAGCGGATCGAGCGATCGACCGGCACCTCGCCGGGTTGCAGCGGGAAGCGATCGTCATCGACCATCAGCAGCATGCCGTCGCGCTCCACGGTCGGACGGACGCTGGCGAAGTATAGCGGTACGATCGGCACGTCGTTGAGCTGGATATATTGCCAGACGTCGAGTTCGGTCCAGTTCGAGATCGGGAACACGCGGATGCTCTCGCCCTTCGATTTGCGTGCGTTGTAGAGGTTCCAAAGCTCCGGCCGCTGGTTCTTCGGATCCCAGCCATGCGTCGCGGTGCGGAACGAGATGATGCGTTCCTTCGCGCGCGACTTCTCCTCGTCGCGCCGCGCGCCGCCGAACGCCGCGTCGAACCCATGCAGGTTGAGCGCCTGTTTCAGCCCTTCCGTCTTCCACATATCGGTATGTAGCGCGCCGTGATCGAACGGGTTGATCCCGCGCGCGATCGCCTCGGGATTCTTGTAGACCAGCAACTCCATGCCGCTTTCGGCCGCCATCCGATCGCGCAAGCGGTACATTTCCTGGAATTTCCAGGTCGTGTCGACGTGCAGCAGCGGGAAGGGCGGCGGCGACGGGTAGAAAGCCTTGCGCGCGAGATGCAGCATCACGGCCGAATCCTTGCCGACCGAATACAGCATCACCGGCTTGTCGGCCTCGGCGACGACTTCGCGCAGGATGTGGATCGCCTCCGCCTCGAGCCGTTCCAGATGGGTGAGTGTCTTCGCCATGATGTGTCTCCGCGGCGCCGTTTGCCCGGCATGGGGCGGTGTGGGCAATCAATGCATTCTTCGGCAGGGGAACGCTTCGCTATCTCATGCACTTGGCGATGGCATCGCACACCCTGCACGATTTAGCCGCGGACCATAGGCCGGAGTTGCCCGCTCGCGATCGACGCCGTACGAAACGCGCCTGTTTCGATCCGTCTGGGACCATGACGCCATGTCCGTTGCATCGTTGAAAATGCGCTCCTGGTTGTTCGCGCCGGGCGACAGCGAGCGCAAGATGACCAAGGCGGTCGAGGGCAGCGCCGACATCGTCCTGTTCGACCTCGAAGACGCGGTGACGACGGAGAACAAGCCGCTCGCGCGCCAGACCGTTCACGACGTGCTGACCGCCAACGTCGCGCAGCGCGCGCGGATGTGGGTGCGGGTCAATCCCCTCGACGGACCGTACACGCTGACCGATCTCACCGCGATCATGCCCGCGCGTCCGGGCGGGATCATGTTGCCCAAGGTCGCCGGGCGACAGGACGTCGAGCGGCTCGACCATTATCTGTCCGCGTTCGAGGCGGCGAACGGCATCGCGATCGGATCGACGCCGGTGATCGTGCTGATCACCGAAACCGCGGAGGCGATGTTCCACACCGGCGATTACAAGGGTGCCCCGCGGGTGGTCGCGCTGACCTGGGGCGCGGAGGATCTGGCGGACTCGATCGGCGCGAGTGCGAACTGCAATCCGGATGGAAGCTATCGGTTCACCTACGAACTCGCGCGGTCGATGTGCCTGCTGGGCGCCGCGACTGCGGGGGTGACCGCGATCGAGACGATCCAGGGCGACTTCCGCGATCTCGATACGCTGAGGACACGTGCCGAGCAGGTACGCCGTGACGGCTACCGTGGGATGCTCGCGATCCACCCGGCGCAGGTCGATGTGATCAACGCCGCCTTCACACCGACCGAGGCGGAGATTGCCGAGGCGCAGGCGATCGTCGATCTGTTCGCGGCCAACCCCGGCGTCGGTACGATCGGCTACAAAGGGGGGATGCTCGACCGGCCGTATTTGTCGCGCGCAGAGCATCTGTTGCGGCAAGTCGGACGCGCGTGATCCAGGCGATCTAGCCGACGCCCCAGCCTGCCAGCAGCGCCGCGCCATCGGAGGTCGGTGCGATCCTTCCGGGCGTGCGGGACAGACGCGGGGCAGGGGCCGCCTGCCAGATGCCGTCGACGACGACGCCGCGATCCGCCATGTGGCGATGCGTCGGCACTTCGTCGAGTTCAAGCACTGGCGCGAAGCAGGTGTCGGTCCCCTCCAGCGCGTCGCACCAGTCGTCCCGCGATCTGGTCACGAATACTGCGGCGAAACGTCGCGCGGTCTCTGGCCAGCGCTCGATGACCATCTGGTCCCCGGCGAGGTCCGCTGGAAGCCCCAGCCGATCGAGCAGTTCGGCATAGAATTTCGGCTCGATCGCGCCGACGGAAACATACCGTCCATCCGCGCAGGTGTAACAGCGGTAGAAAGGCGCCGCGCCGCCGAGCAGGTTGCGGTCGCGGTCCATCGACATCACGCCCGCCGGGACCATTCCGGCGAACAGCGCCATCATCGACGAAACCCCGTCGACGATCGCCGCATCGACGACTTGCCCCAGCCCCGATCGTGCGCGTTCGAGCAACGCCGCAAGGATACCGGTGACTAGATACATCGACCCGCCACCGAAATCGCCGATCAGGTTGAGCGGTGGTGGCGGCGGCGTTCCCGGCGTGCCGATCGCCGCGAGCGCTCCGCTGAGCGCGATGTAATTGAGGTCGTGCCCTGCAACCTGCGCAAGCGGCCCGGTCTGTCCCCACCCGGTCATCCGCCCGTAGACGAGCCGGGGATTGCGTTCGATCATCACGTCCGGACCGAGCCCGAGCCGCTCCATGACGCCCGGTCGCAGCCCCTCGATCACGACGTCGGCGCGGTCCGTGATCGCGAGCGCCCGGTCGCGGCCCTCCGACGTGCGGATGTCGAGCGCGAGTCGTGCGCGGCCACGGTCGAGCACCGGATTGCGAAAGCCGCCGCCGACCCGCTCGATCCGCAGTACCTCCGCACCGAGGTCCGACAGTAGCATTGCCGCGTGCGGGCCGGGCCCGATGCTGGCGAACTCGACGACGCGGAGGCCGGCGAGCGCAGTCATGCGCCGATACTGCCGGATACGACAGCAGGCGTCTTGGTGAGCGTCATTGCCATGCGATCCGATATCCGCGCTGTTCGACCGCAAGGTGCGACCGATGCCGAACCGGAGTCAAGAAATCGGCACCATGTCTTTCAGCGTGACGGCGGGATCGGCGAGGATGGCCCGGTCGATCACCGCGCCGGTCTCCACCAGCTTGCGACCCTGGACGTAATCCTTGACGGCACCCACGCAGTCGAGCGCGATGACGCGGCCGTCCCGCAGGTACACGACCGAGAATTTTTGCGTCGCCGGATCGCCGCGCAGGACCGCGTCGTCATAGCCGATCGACAATCCGACGGTCTGCAGCTTCAGGTCATACTGGTTCGACCAGAACCACGGCACCGCGTCATACACCGCTGGCTGGCCGATGATGTCCTTCGCCACGACGGTCGCCTGGTCGTTCGCGTTCTGCACCGATTCGACGCGCACCACCGCGCCGCCGGCAAACCGGTTGGCATGCAACGCGCAGTCGCCGATCGCATACACGTCCGGCAGGTCGGTCCGGCAAGCGCCATCGACGGCGACGCCGTTGCCGCCCGCCGCACCTGCGTCGATCAGCGGTGCGACTTCGGGAAGTATACCGATGCCGACGATCACCATGTCGGCGGCGATGACGGTGCCGTCCGCCAGCCGGACTCCGGTGACGCGGTTGTCGCCCAGGATGCAGTCCACCGACTGACCGAGCCGTATGTCGACGCCGTGCGCGCGGTGCTCCGCTTCGAAGTACCGCGACAGGTCTTCGCCGGCGACCCGCGCTAGCACGCGGTCGAGGGCTTCGAGCAAAATGACGGATTTGCCGAACTTGCGCAGCACCGCCGCGGCTTCGAGTCCGATATACCCGCCGCCGATGACGACCGCGGTCCCGACGTCGGGCAGTTCGGCGATCATCCGGTCGGCATCCGCGCGGTCGCGGACGGTGTGGACACCGGTGAGGTGATGGCCCGCGCACGTCAGTCGCCGCGGCGTACCGCCAGTCGCCCAGACCAGTCGACCATAACCGATCGTCGCGCCGTCTGCGGTGGTCAACTCATGCGCGACCGGATCGACCGAAACGACGCGGTATCCGAGCCGGAGATCGATCCGCTGCTCGTCCCAGAACGCCTCCTGCCGGATCAGGATTCGGCCGAATGCCTTTTCGCCCGACAGATACTCCTTCGACAGTGGCGGCCGTTCGTAGGGAAGTTCGCTTTCCTTGCCGACGATCAGCACCGATCCCTCGAAGCCTGCCTTGCGTAGTGCGATCGCGCAGGCCGCACCGCCGTGCCCGCCTCCGACGATAACGACGTCCGCAAAAACGGGAACTAGATGTGACGTGTCGCCTATCGTGCTGGCCATTCGACATCCTCGTCCACGGGGTGCGCTTGGCCAAATTGCCCGGCGCCCATCCGTGAGACGGCACTCCTATGGCTGATCCGACGAGACCTCAATCCGCGAACCGGCTACCTGCCGGTCAACCCGCGCCTGGCTTCTTCTGCTCTTCCTCATAGTCGGCATCCGTCCCGACCTTCCCGGCAGCTTCGGCTTCTGCAACGCCGGAGGTCTCGACGACCTCGATCGTCTTGCCCTCTGCCGCGATCGCATGGGGTTTACGGTCGGCATCTGGGTCGGACGCGATCGTAGACGGTGCGTCGCCACCCGATCCGGCCACGCCGTTGGCCGCGCTGCCACCGTTTTCGCCAGCCTGTCCGCCGCCATGATAGGCGATGTCGGTCTGGCCGCCATGTGCCATGAAACCCGTGTTGGTCGGGGTCTTGCCGGCGTGGGGATTGGGATAGGCGCCACCGCCGCTTTCGCCGCCCTCGGACCGGCCGTGAACGTCGCGGGTGGTGTCTCCCCGTGGCGAGTCCGAAACGCCGTCGGGTTGGCCCTTGGTTGCGGGATTGCCGGGAACGGGAGTTTGAACCTTGTCACTCATGGATTTGTCCTTCTGAATGGGTCGGAACGCCGTGCCGATCCGACCCGCTCGATAAGAACGGATCGGATCGCCATTAGTGTCACGGCCGCAGCACGACCTTGATGACCCCGTCCTGCTTGTCGCGGAACTTCTGGTACATTTCAGGCGCATCCTCGAGGCTGGCCGGGTGCGTCACGACGAAGCTCGGGTCGATATCGCCCGCCTCGATCCGTGCGAGCAGCGGCTTGGTATAGGCCTGGACGTGGGTCTGACCGGTCTTGATCGTAAGTCCCTTGTTCATCATCGCGCCGATCGGGATCTTGTCGCCCATCCCGACATAGACGCCGGGGATCGACACCGTGCCGCCCATCCGGCAGCTCATGATCGCCTCACGCAGCACGTGTACGCGGTCGGTGGCGAGGAAGGTCGCGGCCTTCACCTTGTCGATCACCGCATCGACGGCGCCATGACCCGATGCTTCCGCACCCACCGCATCGATGCAGCTATCCGGACCGCGACCCTTGGTGCGGAACTGGAGTTCGTCATAGACGCTGTCGACTTCGGCGAAGTTGATCGTCTCCGCACCGCCGGCCTCGGCCATTGCGAGGCGCTCTGGTACTTCGTCGATCGCGATCACGCGGCCCGCACCCAGCATCAGCGCCGAGCGGATCGCGAACTGGCCGACCGGACCGCAACCCCAGATCGCCACGGTATCGCCCGCCTCGATGTTCGCGTTCTCGGCCGCCATATAGCCCGTCGGGAAGATATCCGAGAGGAACAGCGCCTGGTCGTCGGTGACGTTGTCGGGCACCTTGATCGGACCGATATCGGCCATCGGCACGCGCAGATACTCGGCCTGGCCACCGCAATAGCCGCCCAGCATGTGGCTGAAGCCAAACAGGCCGGCGGGCGAATGGCCCATCGCCTTGATCGCCATCTCGGCATTCGGGTTGGTCCGCTCGCATGCGGAGAACAGCCCTTTGCGGCAGAAGAAGCAATCGCCACAGCTGATCGTGAACGGCACGACGACGCGGTCGCCGATCTTCAGATTGGTGACTTCGGAGCCGAGTGCGACAACGACGCCCATGTTCTCGTGGCCGAGGATGTCGCCCGCCTGCATCGTCGGCTGGTAGCCGTCGAGCAGATGAAGATCGGATCCGCAGATCGCACAGGCCGAGACCTTGATGATCGCATCGCGCGGATGCTTGATCTCGGGATCCGCGACAGTATCGACCCGAACATCGCCTTTTCCATGCCAAACAAGTGCGCGCATCAGAACGTCTCCAATTCATAGTAACGGGTCGTAGAAATACGGTCAGCGCGACATGTTTATGCCGGCCGATCACAAACCAGGTCGGTCATCGCCGATCATCATCGGTCTGCTTAAGTGACGCGAGGGTGGCACCGGGTAGCAAGCGACCCTGCGGATGCCGCCAAGTCTACGCTTCGAAGAGCATAGCGTTTGTAACCGCGTCATCGTTCCTGCGAAGCCGCATTAACGGTCATTTATATTTCATGTTGATCGGCATCAGTATTGGCGAGATTGTACCAGGATAACGAAGAAGATTGGGGCCAATTTCCCCTGCAAACCGTTTGAGCCGTGTCGCAATTCGCCGACGCGCCGGGGAAACCGGACCGTAATCGTTCCGGGACCTGGCGATCGGGCGCACATTCATTCCGGGATTTTACCATGCAGATCAGAGCGATATTCTTCGACATCGACGGCACGCTGGTCGACACCAACGACATGCACGTTCTTGCCTGGGAGGAGGCGTTCGCGGGTATCGATGCGTCGTTCGATCGCCAGGTGATCCACGATCAGATCGGCAAGGGGACCGACATGCTCGTGCCGACGCTCCTGCCGGATGCGGACGAGGACCAGCAGGAGGCGCTCGGCGATGCGCATGGCGCGGTGTTCAAGGCGAAGTATCTGGAGACCGCCAAGCCGTTCGCACGCGCGCACGACCTGCTGGCGCACGCGCACAGTCTCGGCCAACGCGTCGTGCTGGCATCGTCGGCGTCGGGGCCGGAACTCGACCACTATATCGACCTGCTCGACGCGCGCGACCTGATTGCCGCGACGACGAGCAGCGACGACGTCGAGAAGACCAAGCCTGCTCCCGACATCTTCGCGACCGCCCTTAAGAAGCTGCCGGGCGTCGATCCGAGCGAGGTGATCGTGGTTGGCGACACGCCCTATGATATCGAGGCAGCCGCGAAGTGCGGTGTCGCTGCGGTCGCCGTACGGTCGGGCAAGTTCGACGACGCACAACTCGAGGCTGCGGGTGCGGTCGCGATCTATGACGACGTGGCGGCCTTGCTTGCCGGCTACGCAACCTCGCCGCTGGGACGCTGACCGACATGGCTGTTACTCTGAAACGTCTGCGCGATCAGGTCATCGTCGTCACCGGCGCGACCAGCGGCAATGGCCTCGCGATCGTCGAGGATGCGGTAAGGCGCGGTGCCGCGGTCGTCGCGACGGCGCGGAACGAGGCGGCATTGGAGGCGCTTCGCGATCGCTTGTCCGCCGACGGGGGACGTATCGCGATCTGCGTCGCGGACGTCGGCGACATGGCGGCAGTCGAGCGGGTCGCCGCCGTCGCGATCGAAACGTTCGGCGGGTTCGACAGCTGGGTCAACAATGCCGGCACGGGCACCTATGGCACGCTCGAACAGGTGCCGGTCGCCGATCACCGCCGGGTGTTCGACGTCAATTACTTCGGCCTGTTGCACGGATCGCTCGTCGCCGCGCGTCACCTGCGCGGGCGTGGCGGCGCGATCGTCAATATCGGCTCCATCCTGAGCGATCGCGCGATCGTCGATCAGGGCCCGTATTGCGCGACCAAGCATGCGGTGCAGGCGCTGACCGATACGCTGCGGATGGAGTTGGAGCAGGAGGGGGCCCCGATCTCGGTCACGCTGATCAAGCCCGGTGCGATCGACACGCCGTTTCCCGAACATGCGCGCAACTTCATGGACCAGCCACCGCGCCTGCCGCCGCCGCTCTACGCGCCTTCGGTCGTCGCCGACGCGGTGCTGTTCGCGTGCGAGACGCCGCGGCGGACACTGTATGCGGGGGGCGGAGGTCTGGTGTCGTCGCTTCTTTCGCGCGCCGCACCGCGGTTTAGCGACAGGATCATGGAACTGGTCGGTACGGCCGCGCAGCAGAAGCCGGGCGATCCCGGCGACCCGACGCGCCGCGACAATTTGTATGAACCGCGTGTCGATGCGTTGCGCGGAAGCCAGAACGTCCATGCGCGGACATCAAGCACCGTGTTGCAGGCGCAGAAGCTCCACCCGGCCTTCCTGATGCTCGGTGTCGTCGGCGCCGGTATCGCGGTGGCGCTCAGCCGGCCGAAACCTACCCGCCGATGACACCAGGCGTCGAAGGGGAAGGGGCGGTGCGCGACTTCGACGTCGTGCTCGTCCTCAGTGGCGGCAATGCGCTCGGCGCGTTCGAGGCCGGGGTCTACGAAGCGTTGCATGACCATGGCCTCCAACCCGACTGGATCATCGGAGCATCGATCGGTGCCATCAACGGCGCGCTGATCGCCGGTTCGGCCCCCGATCGCCGGATCGAAACCTTGCGGACGTTCTGGGCACCGGCTCGGTCGCCCGGAGCGTTCGATTTCCCTTGGCCAAGTGCGTTCGAAACGAGTCGCCGGACGAATGCGGTGGGTTGGTCCACCGCCCTCGGTCGCCCCGGGATCTTTGGACCAATTCTGTCCGGCGCGATGCCGTGGACCGACAACCGTCCGTCGATCTTCGAAACCAACCAGCTCGCGACGACGCTGGAAACGCTGGTCGACTTCGACCGACTCAACGCCGGCGCGTGCCGCTACACCGCGACCGCCGTCGATCTCGAAACCGGCGAGGACGTCATGTTCGACAGCACCACGACGCAGATCGGACCCGAGCACATTCGCGCCAGTGCCGCGCTGCCGGTCGCGTTTCCGCCGGTCGAAGTCGATGGCCGCTGGCTAGTCGACGGCGGCCTGTCCGCGAACCTGCCGCTCGACCCGGTTTTCCGTGACCCACCGTCGAGACCGACGCTGTGCATCGCGGTGGACCTGTTGCCACTCCACGGGCCGCGACCGACGACGCTTGGCGAAGCTGCCAGTCGCATGCAGGACCTGATCTTCGCCGCCCAATCCCGTCGTACGATCGAGCGGTGGCAGGTCGCGCATGCCGGCCGCGAGGACATTGCGGTGTCGCTCGTTCGGCTTGCCTATACCGAGCAGCAGGAGGAGGTCGCCGGCAAGGCACTCGACTTTTCGCCCATCACGGTCGAGCGGCGCTGGTCCGCGGGAAAGCGGGCTGGAATGCTGGCGGTCGAAGCGATCGAAGCAGGGACGCTGTCGATCGGCGTTCCCGGTCTCAACGCGGTCGAACTTGGCAAACATCCGGTCTCGGCGCGCGATTAACGTAAACTGCTCGCACTGTGTATGAGCAGCGTACCGGGCCCTTCGTTCGGACGGGGGATTGCCGAAGTGACTGCGGACGAAACTGCCGAGATACCGAAGGCGCATGCTTGGAAGCCCGAACATCTCCGCCTCGCCGTGGGTGCGGCGGGGGTCGCGCTCTGGGCCTGGAACGTCGACACCGACGGCTTCACGATGGACGAGCGCGGCTTCGAGCTTTGGGGGCTGCCGTGGCGTGCCGAAGTGACGTTCGAGGAATTGTCGGCGCATATCCATCCCTCCGATCGCGACCGCGTCCGATCGGCGTTTGCAGCGACGCGCGCCGTGCTCGGCAGTTACGAAACCGATTTCCGGATCATGATCGGCGAAGAGGTTCGCTGGATTTCCGCGCGGGGGCAGGGCGAGGACGTCGGGATCGTCGGGCGGACGATGTTCGGCATCTTCCTCGACGTCACCGGTCGCAAGCAGGCGGAAGAGGGCAACGAACTCCTCGCCGGCGAGATGAGCCACCGCGTCAAGAACCTGCTCGCGATCGCCAGCGGCCTGACGGCGATCACCTCGCGAACCGCGCCCAATACGCAGGACATGGCGCGCGAACTGACCGAGCGGCTGAGCGCGCTGGGTCGGGCGCACGATCTCGTCCGTCCGCTGCCGGGCGGACAGGGCAATGCCGCGTTGCTCGGCGACCTGTTGTCGGTGCTGCTGGCGCCCTACGACGACATGGGTGCCTTCAAGGGGCGCATCCGTGTCGCGGTCGAACGGATGGGCGTGGGCGAGGCAGCGGCGACCGGCCTGGGACTGGTCATCCACGAACTCGCGACCAATTCGATGAAATACGGTGCGTTGTCGGCGCCGACCGGGACGCTCGACTTGTCCAGCACGGCGACCGACGACGACGTGATCCTGACCTGGCTGGAGCGCGGCGGCCCCGAAGTCGAGAGCCCGAACGCCGGCGAAGGCTTTGGCAGCAAGCTCGTGCGGCGATCGGTCGCTGGGCAACTCGGCGGCTCGATCGCGTATGAATGGTCGGCCGGGGGCGTGATCGTGACGCTCACGATGCGGCGGGACAGGCTGTCGTCGTGACGGAGCGTACCGATCCCGCCTAGTATTTTAGTACCGGGTTCGGGTGCAGGAATACTGCGGAAACATCCGCCGATCGATGGGTTATGTAGCTGTGCGATATGAGTTTCTGGTTCGTCAGGACCCGAACTTCACGAATTTGTGCGCGCCAGCGTTTTAACCAGCTGGACGGGGGGCGGGATATTCCCGTCGGCTTCATCGTTTGAAGCCCCATCGTCCACTCATCGAAGGAGATCATTCATGAACACCGATACCCTCAGCGGCACGGCAACCGACACCAGCGGCAAGGTCAAGGAAACGCTTGGCGGCGCGATCGGCGACAAGTCGCTGCAGAACGAAGGCGTAGCCGATCAGCTGTCCGGTACCGTCCAGAAGACGGTTGGCCAGGCCAAGGACGTCGTCGAAGAGAACGTCCGCCCGCTGGTCGATTATGTCCGCCAGTTTTCCAAGGAGCGTCCGTTCGCCGCAGCGGCAGTCGCCGGCGTTCTCGGGATCGCACTGATCAATACGCTCCGCGGCAAGTAAGCCACGACGGAAGGGCGACGGGATGCCGCAACATCCCGTCGTCACCAAGTACTATCTCGACTCGTTCCGGTTGGAACAGGCCAAATGGTGGTGCATCGGCGCAATGTTGCCGAAACAGACGTTCCGTCCCTCGTGAGACGAACGGTCGAACCTAGAAATACGGAGCCGCGCATGGCGGATCATACCGATTACGACACCGACCTGGACTCGGATCTCGTCCTCGCGCACCGCGAACGTCGGTCCGAACAGGACTGGGACGACGTATGGAACAGCGACGACCGCAATCGCGAGACGCTCCACAAGATCGAGCTGGGCCTCGCGGTCATTGCTGCAGGCGTGGCGTTCGTAATCGTGCGTGCGGGGTGGCTGCGGATGACATCACGACCAAAGCACGTCGTGCCGTCCGCTGCCGACATTCATGTGTGCCTGCCGACCCCGCGCTAGATATTTTGCCTCGAATTCGATTTTGATGTCGCGATGAAAGCGACTGCCGGCGCGCAAGCCGGCAGTCGCTTTCGATATTATGCCGCGGAGCGTTCCGCCTGCTGATCTTCGATGCGATCGGCGCTGCGGTCGTTGGCTGCCGGTCCGGTAATCTCGATCCGGCGCGGTTTCATCGCTTCGGGTACCTCGCGCTTCAGGGCGATGCGCAACAGGCCATTGTCGAAGCTCGCATTCCGCACCTGCACGAAATCGGCAAGCTGGAAGCGCCGCTCGAACGCGCGCGTGGCGATCCCGCGGTGGACGAAACGGCCATCGTCACGCTCGTCGGGCTTGCGTCCGCTGACCGTCAACTGGTTGTTCTGCGCGACGATCTCTATGTCGTCGGCCCGGAACCCGGCGACCGCGAGCGTGATCTGGTAGCTGTCCTCGCTCTCGCGCTCGATATCGAACGGCGGGTAGCCATCGACCGTCTCGGTCCGCGCGGTAGCCTCCAGCAAGTCGAACAGCCGGTCAAAACCAACCGTGGACCGACGGTACGGCGTAAAGTCGAAGTTCGTCCTCATATCCAAATCCTCCTCATGAGCAATCTGAGCACAAGGAGCACCGGTAAAGCCGGTGCCCTCAGTCACCGGACCGATCGACGCGTCCGGCGTCCGGGGAAATAATTGCGCGATATCGGCCTTCAAGATTTGCCCACGAAATTTTTTTCGGCTGGACCGAAGCGCCTATTTGATCCGCTTCCATGACTGCGTCTTGCAGCCGAACCCAGCGAACATGCAGCCTTCGCCGATCAGCGTGCGCGCATCGATCTGGGTGATGGTACCGGAGACCGTCTGGCCGACATCGGGGATGAAGACCTCGCCGCTCCACCGACCGGGTTCGTCCTCGACGAAATCACGGAACAGTTCCTCGCCGACCAATCGATCGGCGCCGCCAGCCCGAGCGTCCTCGATCGCGGTTCGGCTGGCCCATATGACCGTGCCGCAAATCGCATCGCGACACCGTTTGAACGTGACGTGCACCGTATTGCGCGGGTTGGCCCAGACCCCGGCGGGCGGCGACGTCCGCGCCGATGCCGGTGCGGCGATCAGCGCCATCGCCACGATCGCAGTCGAACATTTGAACACCATGCTACCTCTCGCAAATTCCACCGGCTTCCAACGTACGAAGCCCCGCTTCGAGCCCCGCTTTTTGGCGTGTCGAAACAGACTTCGCGCACTTGTATATTGCCGGGTACCGTGTTGAATTGCCTCGTGTTGTATGTCGCAGCGTTGCGGTGACTTTGACACCATCCTAAATGTCGATCTTGACGCGACAACCGACGGGTAGACGGCCTTGACTGACACAACCGATCGCGCCGCCGGAAGCGCCCCAAAAATGACGGCGGATGCCGAGCGTATCGCGGCCGAACTGATCGCACAGGATGTCGGGACCGATCCGTTCGTCGCGGCGGTACGCGCCACGCGGATGCCGATGATCATCACCAATCCACGCTTGCCCGACAACCCGGTCGTTTTCACCAACGACGCGTTCTGCCGGCTCAGCGGGTACAGTCGGGCGGAGATACTCGGCCGCAACTGTCGTTTCCTCCAGGGGCCGGAGACCGATCCCGCGACCATCGCGAAGATCCGCGAGGCTGTCAGACGCGTCGAATCCATCGAGATCGACATTCAGAACCACCGCGCGGACGGAGAGCGGTTCTGGAACCGCCTGCTGATGGCGCCGGTCTACGACACCGAAGGCGTCCTTGCCTATTTCTTCGCAAGCCAGGTCGACGTGACGCTGGAGCGGGATCGGCTGAAGGGTCTCGAATCGAGCAATGCTTCGCTTCTGGCCGAACTGACCGACCGGTTGCGGATGCAGCAGGAACAGGAACTCGAGCTTGCGTTCACGTTGCGGGCGGCGCGTTTCGGGACGTGGAGCCTGGAGATCGCCAGCAACCGTCTGACCGCATCCGAGACGTGCAAGGAAATATTCGGTCGACCGCTCGACGAACCCTTCACCTATGAAGACCGGCTCCAGGCGATCCACCCCGACGATCGTGCGAAAAGCATCGCCGAAGTCCTTCGCTGCGTCGACGAGGGTACCGACTATGACGTGGTCTATCGCATCTATCGCGACGGCGAATTGCGGTGGATCGCGTCACGCGGCCAGCCCTTCTTCAATACCGAAGGCGTGGCGTTGCGGATCGCGGGTGTCTCGACCGACATCACCGATCAGCGTCGCAGCGAGATCATGCGCGCCGCGCTGGTCGAATTGGCGGACGTGTTCCGCGATACCGAACAGCCGGAGGATATCTCGTTCGCGGCGGCGCGGATCATCGGCCGGACCGTCGAGGTCAGCCGCGTAGGCTACGGCGAGGTCGAACACGAAACGGAGACGATCACGATCGTTCGCGACTGGAGCGCGCCCGGCGTCAAGCCGCTCATCGGCAGCTTCGCGCTGCGCGATTACGGATCGTATATCGATGACCTGAAGCGTGGCGAGGAAGTGTGCATCGAGGATGCGCGGACCGATCCGCGGACGCAATCCTCCGCCGTCGCGCTCGAGACGCTGGGTGCGCGCGCACTGATCAACATGCCGATCATGGAGAACGGGCAACTCGTGGCGATGCTGTATCTCGGCAACGCATCCGAACGCCGCTGGCGGGAGGACGAGATCGGGTTCGTTCGCGAAGTCGCGGAGCGCACCCGGATCGCCACCGAGCGCCGACGGACCGAGCAGGAGCTCGCCGCGCTCGCCGCGTCGCTGGAGCAGCAGGTCACGGACCGGACCGGCGAACTCCAGCATGCCGAGGACGCGCTGCGCCAGTCGCAGAAGATGGAGGCGGTCGGCCAGCTCACCGGGGGCGTGGCGCACGACTTCAACAATCTGCTGACCGTCATCCGATCCGCGACCGATCTGCTCAAGCGGCCCGACCTCAGCGCCGAACGTCGCGAACGCTACGTCGACGCGATCTCCGACACCGCCGATCGCGCCGCGAAGCTCACCGGGCAGTTGCTGGCCTTTGCACGGCGGCAAGCGCTCCAGCCCGAAGTGATCGACGTCGGGCAAAGCCTGCGCGTGATCGCCGATATGCTGGGGACGCTGACCGGATCGCGGATCGTCATCGACATCGACCTGCCCGAGACGCCACTGTTCACCAGCGTCGATCCGAGCCAGCTCGATACGGCGCTGGTGAACATGGCGGTCAACGCGCGCGACGCGATGGACGGTGCGGGACATATCCGCATCGCCGTGCGGCACGCCGAGGCCATCCCGGCGGTCCGCTCGCATCCGGCGGTGCAGGGTCGCTATGTCGCGATCTCGATGACCGACAGCGGATCGGGCATCGAGCCCGAGAAGCTGGAGCGGATCTTCGAACCGTTCTTCACGACCAAGGGCGTCGGGCAAGGCACCGGCCTTGGCCTCAGTCAGGTCTTCGGTTTCGCCAAACAGTCCGAAGGCGACATCATCGTCGAAAGCCCACCGGGCCAGGGTGCAACCTTCACGCTGTACCTGCCCGAAGTCGACGAGACCGACCGCCCGGCGGACGACGACGCTGTCCAGACGCTCGCGGACGGCCACGGCACGTGCGTGCTGGTCGTCGAGGACAACAAGGAAGTCGGTACGTTCACGACCCAGTCCCTGGCCGAGCTGGGCTACGTCACGGTCTGGGCCGCCAATGCGCAGGAGGCATTGGCGGAGCTGGCGAAAGACGTATCGCGCTTCGACATCGTCTTTTCGGACGTGGTGATGCCGGGGATGAACGGCATCGAACTCGGCAAGGCGATCCGCGCCGATTACCCAAGCCTGCCGGTGGTGCTCACATCCGGTTACAGCAACGTCCTGGCGCAGGACGGCACGCACGGCTTCGAACTGCTCCACAAACCCTATTCGGTCGAGCAATTGTCCCGCGTACTGCGCAAGGCGGCCGGCTGGGCAAGCGCGGACCGACAGTCGGATGGCGCTTCGGAATAGCCCGCGCCACTCGGCCCACGTCCTGATGGGATCTGAGCAGGATACGCGGTGGGAAGATGCCGCTTGCGTCGATGTGCGCGACGAGACCATCCTGCGGCATCGTCTTCGGGGGGCATCATGCGTCGTTTGTTCACTGCCATACTTCTCGCCTGCGTCGCGACACCCACGGTCGCGAGGACGGTCGCCGTCGAGGAGGTCTCGCTCGATCGATTGAGAACGCTGATGACCGACGGCTCGGCAAGCAGCGTCGACATCACGCAGGCCTATCTCGCGCGGATCGCCGCGATGGATCGCAAGGGACCGGCGCTGCACAGCGTGATCGCGGTCAACCCCGATGCCCTTGCGCAAGCCCGGGCACTCGATGCCGAGCGCAAGGCGGGGCATGTGCGCGGTCCGCTGCACGGCATCCCGATCCTAATAAAGGACAATATCGAGACCGCGGATCCCATGCCGACGACTGCGGGCAGTCTGGCGTTGCGCGACAACATGACACGCCGGGACGCGCCGATGGTCGCCTATCTGCGGCGTGCGGGCGCGGTCATCCTCGGCAAGACCAACTTGTCGGAATGGGCCAATATCCGCTCGACCCATTCGATGAGCGGCTGGAGTGCGGTCGGCGGGCTGGTGCGCAATCCGTATGCGCTGGACCGCACCGCGTGCGGCTCGTCGTCAGGATCGGGCGCCGCGGTTGCCGCGAGTTTTGCCGCAGCGGCTGTCGGCACCGAGACCGACGGATCGGTCGTGTGCCCGTCGTCGTTGAACGGGCTGGTCGGTTTCAAGCCGTCGATCGGCCTGGTCAGTCGTACGCACGTCGTGCCGATCAGCCACAGCCAGGATACGCCGGGGCCGATGGCGCGCAGCGTGACCGATGTCGCGATGCTGTTGTCGGGCATGGTCGGCGCGGACCCGGCGGACCGCGTAACGGCGGCTGCGGTGACCAAGGATTATGCCGCAGGGCTCTCGGCCAACGCACTGGCCGGGATTCGGGTCGGCGTCGTCCGGCCCGACACCATGTCCGCGGATCTCACAGCCCGCTACGATGCGGCGCTGGACGTCCTGCGCGCAGCGGGCGCCGTACTGGTCGAGGTGAAGACGCCGAAGCTGGCCGGCCTCGGCGAAGCGGAACTGACGGTCTTGAAAACCGAACTCAAGGCCGATCTGAACACCTATCTCGCCACCACGCCACCGGCGGTCCGGACGAAGACGTTGAGCGCGGTGATCGCGTTCAACCGCGCGAGCGCCGCGACCGAAATGCCGTTCTTCGCGCAGGAATTGTTCGAGGATGCGGACAAGACCAAGGGGCTCGACGATCCCGCGTACAAGACCGCGCGCGCGACGTCGCTTCGGCTGGCGGGCGCGCAGGGGATCGACGCGATGCTGCGCGCGGCGGGCGCGCAGATCCTCGTTGAGCCGACCTACGACGCGGCGTGGCTGAGCGATCCGGTCTACGGCGATACCTATGGCGGCCCCTCTGCCGCGACGCTGCCCGCGGTCGCCGGCTATCCGCATCTGACCGTCCCGATGGGATTGGTGCGGGGGCTACCCGTCGGCCTGTCGTTCATCGCCACCAAGGACTCGGACGAGACAGTGTTGCGTGCCGGCTATGCCTATGAACAGCGCGCCAAGGCCAGATCAGCGCCGCGGTATCTGCCGAGCATCGCGGTCGACCGGTAAGGCGAGGGGGCTTACCCGGCCTTCCGCTTCGTCTCGGGCATCGCGAAGAAATAGAGCGCAAAACCCGCGCCCGCGATCGCGGCCAGCGTCAGGAAGCTCACGCTGTATCCCGCCCAGACGATGATCGCGCCGGCCAGCGTCGCGGACAATGCCGCGCCCAGACCTTGCGCGCTGGCGACTGCACCCTGGCTGACGTTGAAACGTCCGGTGCCCTTGGTCAGGTCGGCGATCACGACCGGGAACAGCGCACCGAAGATACCCGCGCCGATACCGTCGAGTGCCTGCACGCCGACCAGCCACCAAGGATCGTCCGACACGGTGTATAGCGCACCGCGGGCGCTAAGGAACGCGAAGGCGACGAGGAACAACGGTTTGGTGCCCCATTTCTCGGTGTTGCGGCCGACCACAATCGCGACCGGTACCATCACCAACTGCGCCGCGACGATGCACGCGGCGGTGAGCGACGTCGCCTGATCCTTGCCGACGGTGCGCGCCAGCAACTGGCTGACCGACGTCAGCATCGCCGCATTGGCGAGGTGGAACAGGAACGCCGTCCCCGCGAAGATCATCAGCGGCGTGTTCTCGGCGAGTGCCTTCCAGCCGCTCGGCTCTTCGCAATCGTCCTCGGGCTCGCAATCGAGACCGCGTGCGACCGCGTTGTCGATGTCGTCGTTCCTTATGCGCGACGCGGTCACGATGCTCGCTACGGTCAGCGCGCCCATCAGGTAGAAGACGACGACCGGTCCGAACTTCCACGCGAGCACGCCCGCCAGCGCTGCCGACACCGCATTGCCCGCGTGGTTGAACGCTTCGTTGCGACCGACGCGCTTGGCGAACAATTTGGGGCCGACCAGTCCAAGCGTGATCGCCGAGATCGCCGGGGCGAATACTGCACCAGCGATCGCCGCGATCGACTGGGTGACGGCCACTGCGGTGAACCCGCTCACGATCGGCAACGAGACGCTGCTGAGCGTGACCAGCAACGCGGCGATCATCACGATCCGCGGCTTGTTCCTGCTGCGATCGATCAGGCCGCCCGCGGGGGTTTGCGAGATCAGGCCGACGATCCCGGCGATCGTCAGGATCATGCCCACCGTCGCCTCGTTCCAGCCATGCGCAGGCCCACGCACCGCGACGAGGTAGATTGCGAGGTACGGCCCGAGCCCGTCTCGGACGTCGGCCAGGAAGAAGTTCAGCGCGTCGAGCGTCTTGTTCGGCGTGGATGCCGTGTCCGTTGTGGCCATGAGGATATCCTGAAAGTCGGTGTCGTCGGAACCGGCGCCGCACGGAAACCCCGCCGCCCATCGGACCGCTAAAGCTGCGGAGCGAAGACAAAGTTTCCGCGCTGCCAAAATTTCGTTCGACCAGATAATCCCTAATGATGTCAAAAGCTAAACCGAAACTGAACCAACCGGTTAAGTCGCGAATCATGACGCTATTGTCACGGAACGATCGGTGCCCAGTCTCGCTATGGGCGGCATGTGCCGATCATCTGTCAAACGACTTGAACAGCGTTCAATGACAGGAATGCTGACCCGGATTTACCTTGGCGATGTGCGCGCCTCAGATGACACGGGTTGCAGCGGCATTCGCGCTGTGGACCGCAGCTATCGGCATTGTATCGGATGGGCTCCGGTGCAACGCGGACCCAACAGGAACGGACTCGATTGGTGAACCCCGCAATGACCGAACCTGCACGCTGCGCCTCAGCCCCAGCCCCGGTAACCGCTGCATGAGCGTGTTGCCGACGCTCGCCACCTACACGATCTGGCTGATCTGCCTCGTCGCGACGGTCGGCGTGATCACGCGCCCACTCAAGTTGCCCGAAGCGGTATGGGCGGTCGCGGGCGCGGCGCTGTTGCTGTTGTTCGGGCTGATGCCGGTCAGCGACGCGTGGGCTGCGGTTCTGAAGGGCGGCGACGTCTACCTGTTCCTGATCGGCATGATGCTGCTCTCCGAAGTCGCGCGGGAGCAGGGGCTGTTCGACTGGGTCGCCGAGCACGCCGTCAGACTGGCGAACGGATCGACCAGCCGCCTTTTCGCGCTAGTCTTCGGCGTTGGCATCGTCGTCACGACCTTCCTCTCGAACGATGCGACCGCAGTAGTGTTAACCCCTGCCGTCTATGCCGCGGCAAAGAGGGCGAAGGCCGATCCGCTGCCGATGCTGTTCGCCTGCGCGCTGATCGCCAACGCGGCGAGCTTCGTGCTGCCGATCTCCAATCCGGCGAACCTCGTTCTGTACGGTGGCGCAATGCCGTCGCTCGGTGCGTGGATGGCGTCGTTCGCGCTGCCATCGCTGCTGTCGATAGGCGTGACGTTCCTCGTCCTCCGCTGGGTCGAGCGTGAGCGGTTGGCGGGCACGTGCGAGACGCTCGTCGAGACCAGCACTCTATCGCCCGGCGGCAAGATCGCGCTTGGCGGCATCGTCGCGACGGCGGTGGTGCTGATCGTCGCGTCCGCCGAGGGGCTGGATCTCGGCCTGCCGACCTGCATCGCCGGCATCGCGACGATGGTCGCGATCTGCATCGGTCGGCGGCGGTCGCCGGTCGAGACGTTGCGGTCGGTATCCTGGGCGGTCCTGCCACTCGTCGCCGGCCTGTTCGTCCTTGTCGAGGCCTTGGCGAGCACCGGCGTCATCGCGATGCTGGCCCGCTGGCTCGCCGACGGCGCCGCCGGATCGCCGACGACGACCGCCGGCGTCGCGGGGACGGTCCTGGCGTTCGGATCTAACCTGATGAACAACCTGCCAGCCGGGCTGATCGCCAGCACCACGCTGCAACAGGCGCACGTCCCGCAGATCGTCACCGACGGCTTGCTGATCGGCGTAGACCTGGGGCCGAACCTGTCGATCACCGGCTCGCTCGCCACGATATTGTGGCTGACCGCGATCCGCCGCGAGGGCGAGGACGTCGGTTTCTGGCGGTTCCTCAAAGTCGGCGCGGTGGTGATGCCGCCCGCGCTGTTCGCCGCCCTCGGCGCGCGCCTACTGATCGGCTGACCGCGCGCGCCGGACGGTGGCCGATCAGATGCCGGCCGCCGACGTCTTCGCGACCGTCCCACGGTGCATGACGAACTCGACGTGTTCGAGCCGCGTGACGTCCTGCAGCGGGGAGCCTGTCACGGCAATGATGTCCGCGGTCTTGCCCGGCGCGAGCGTACCGATGTCGTCGCGCCCGAGAAGGTCCGCTGCACCCACCGTGGCGGCGGCGATCGCCTGGGTCGGGGTAAGCCCGTTCCTGACCATCAGCGCGAACTCGGTGGCGTTGTCGCCGTGCTTCGACACGCCGGTATCGGTCCCGAACGCGACCTTGACCCCAGCCGCATAGGCGCGGCGGTGGTTGGCGGCCATCGCTGCGGCCGCTGCCTCGGCCTTGACGATCGTCGCGGGCGGCAACGCACCGCCGCGGGCCTGGGCCAGTGCCGCGACGGGGGCGATCTCGGTCGGCACCAGATAGGCGCCCTTGGATTTGAACAGCCGGATCGTCTCGTCGTCGAGGAAGGTGCCGTGCTCGATCGAGTCCACCCCGGCCTCCAGCGCGGCCTTGGTGCCCTCGGCCGCGTGGCTGTGCGCGGCGACCTTGCGGCCGAGTGCATGCGCCGTCTCGATGATCGCGTGCATTTCCTCCGGCGTCATCGCGCGGCCGAGACCACCGCTGACGTTCGACAACACGCCGCCAGTCGCCGCGAACTTGATGACGCGCGCGCCCAGCGCAACCTGCGCCCGCACGGCGCGGCGGCAATCGTCGGGGCCGTCGCACAGGTTCATTTCCTTCGCATGCACCATGTCCGCGAACTCCTCGGCCAACCCGTTGCCGCCGTCGCCGTGCCCGCCCGTCACCGAGATCATCTCGCCGGCATTGGTGATGCTCGGCCCTTCGACCGCCCCGGCATCGATCGCGTCGCGCAGCGCCCTGATACCGCGTGGATCGCCGCCCAGGTCGCGCACAGAGGTGAAGCCCGCCGCCAGCGTCGTGCGCGCATTGGCGACCGCGGTCATCTCGTCGTCGAACCGGTCGCGGTTGAGCGCCTCCAGTCGCGCGCGCATCGGATCGCCGCCGATACCCCAGAGATGGACGTGCATGTCGACCATTCCGGGCAGTACGAACGCGGTGCGCAGGTCGATCAGCGTCGCGCCCTGTTCCGGTGCGACGAAGCCGTCGCGCAGTTCGACGATCTTGCCGTCGCGAACGATGATCGTGGTGTTGCCGCGCGGCGACTGACCGGGCCGGTCGAGCACCGTGCCCGCCTGGATATAGGTCGTTGTCGATGGCTTGCCCTGCGCCAGTGCCGGAACCGCGGCGATCGCCGTCAGCCCGATCATCAATGCCCTGATCATCACATATTCCCCCTTTTGATACGTGATGCTCGCCGATGCGCGACACGGCGGCAAGAGGGCATCGATCTATCTTCGAAATGGTGCGAGCAGCCGCTTGGCAGACCGCGCGGCGACGATCGGTAGTGAAATACGGACTCGGCGGCTGCAAGGACCCCGCCGGCCCAACAGGAGAGTAGCGATCGCGTGCGGGACCTGCCGATCACGCTGGACAAGGTGCTGATCTGATCGGAAAGCATACCGGCTGCGCCCACCATCGCCTCCAGGAACCGGCGTGACGGGCGTTCCGATCTGGCAGGGAAGAGTTGCGCGATGGCCTTTCGTTTCGTCTCCGCGGCATGCTTGGTCGCGCTGCTTTCCCTCGCAACGCCTGTCGCCACCGTAGCGAAAGAGGCACCAGCCAAGCGGCTCGTCCTCATCGATGACGACGTCGTCGGACTGAACGGCGCGCCCGCGCTGCTGCTTCACGCACCCGGTGTCGAGGTGCTGGGGATCACCACGACCAGCGGGTCGGTCTGGCGCGATACCGCCACGGCCTATGCGCTGCGGACCGTCGAGATCCTTGGGCGAACCGACGTGCCGGTAGTGCCGGGCGCGACCTATCCGCTGCTCAACACGCAGGAGTCGACCAAGCGGTGGGAAGGGCTGTACGGACGGCTCGAGTTCAAGGGACCCTGGACCGAGCCTGCGTCCGGCGGTTCGCCCGGTACGCCGTCGCCTTCGGTCGTGCCCCGCCTGCCGATCGGCGATCCCGTCACCAAGCCTTCCCGCGAGATCGCCGCCGCGTTCCTCGTCCGGATGGTCCGCGCGCACCCGCACCAGATCACGCTGTTCGCCACCGGTCCGATGACCAACATCGCGCTCGCGCAAAGCCTCGATCCGAGCTTCGCCGCGAACGTGAAGGAGCTGGTCTATATGGGCGGCAGTCTCAATCCGCAGCAAACGCTCGACAGGCCGGCGGCCGCTGCGTTCGCGCGCGAGTTCGTCAACACGCCGCGACGCGAGTTCAACATCCGCTGGGATCCCGAAGCGGCGCGGATCATGGCGCATGGCGCGTGGCCTAAGGTGACGATGGTCCCGATCGATCCGTCGACTGGCACGCAGTGGACGCGCAGTTTTCTCGACAGCCTGAGGTCCGCGCATACCGCGCTGACCGACACGCTGCAGACCGGGCTCGAACCGGGGTTTCCGATGTGGGACGAGATTGCCGCAATGGTCTGGCTGGAGCCCGCGATCGTTACCCGCACCCAGACGCTCTACATAGATTTCGACACGAACCAGACCGCCGGATACGGTGATACGCTGTCGTGGCACGAGGCGTACCGACCGCATCTCGGCGAACGCGCGCAGATCGTCGTGCTCCGTATCGATCGCGTGAAGATGGAGGCGGCGATGCGCGCACTCTACAAGCGACCTCTAAAGCGTTGACCGTCAGCACGGTGACAGTTCGCGTTTTGGTGATGTTAATGTCGGCGCTGGCGGTGATAACACCGACCGCAGGCTGCCGCTTCGGCGGGATGGGATGGCGTGAACTCGAGCCATCGTACTGGAGAAGTAAGAGTAGAGATTACGCTTTACGCGTCGCTCCGGAGATGATCTCGTCGCCGGCAAGAGAATGGGCCAGTGCGTTAACACCGGCCCCGACAGTCAGTTGCTGTCCGAATCGTCGTCATTTTCTTTGTCGATGATCAGATACGCAACGCCGGCGATGATGCCTGCGCCGATAACGAGCGGAACGATGCTCTGACCAGCAAGGTTGCTGGACTTCTTGGTCGACGTGCCTGCACGCGTTGCGGGAGCTAGCGAGAGCGACCCCGCCGAGTTCGCGCCGACGGGTGCTGCGGTGGCTGCAACCGGCATCGCGGTCATTGCGATGGCCGAAGCGCCCAGAATCCATGTTTTAATCATAAGTCACTCTCTCATGTACGAGCCGGTTCGGCCGCCTCGCCACAACAGTTTTGCCGGCTGATGGTTCCTTCCGCCGGCAAATGTCACGCCGGCGCAGCGCAGTGCCGCTCAACGGATGTCACGCATTGATACGGTAACTGCGCCTCCTCGAACGGCGCCTCAGTCCTGTGACGTCCGCCACGCGCGTAGAGCGTCGTCATACGCGCGGCGCGTTTTGATCAGCGTGTCTTCCGCGTCCTGCAATCCCGCGGATCGTTCCTGCTCCAACGCGCGCCGCTCCCGCGCAAGCGCCGCTTCGCGCTTGACCAGATCCTTCGTCTTTCGGTCGAGATCCGCCTTCAGCGCGTCGAGCGCCTCTTCAGCGGCATCGATCTCGTCACGTTTGGGCTTCGGCTTTGGCGGCGGTTTGGGTTTGGGTTTAGGCTTCGATACCGTTTCTGGTTTCGACCGAGACCCGTCGTCCGTGTCGGGTCCGGCATCGACCGGTTTCGCGCGCGTCGTCGGTTCGGGCAGTGCGGCAATCTGTTCCGCCGTCGTCCCGCGAGAATGCTTCACGACCGTACCGGGGGAGGACAGCGGCTCCGCCATCAACGCCGGGTCGGTAACCAACTCCGCAATCCCGCGCGCGAACAGGTCCCGTTCGCTTCCCCAGGCCTCCAACGCCGCCTTCTGGCTCGGTGCGGCGACATACGCATCGTAGAAGCCGGCAACGGTGCGATACACCTTCAGTTTCTGCGCGCGCGCCATACCCGCCGATAGCGCGCCGGCGAAGTGATCGAAAGTCGTTCGTCGGAGATCCGGACGAAAGCCCCGTTCGCATACGGCTCGCCGCACTCTTGAGTATGCGCGGAGATAGCACGGAGGCTCGGCTCAAATGCAGGCTGGAATATCGCCACCGCGAAGCAAGTCGAGATCACAGCTGCCACTGCACGGTCGATCCGACAATGTGAAGAATGGTGGACGCACTTGGGCTCGAACCAAGGACCCGCTGATTAAGAGTCAGCTGCTCTACCAACTGAGCTATGCGTCCATTCCGGGGCGGTTTTGAGTAGCGCCCTGGTGTGGCGCCCCGCTGCTGGAGGCGCGCTGTTAGCAGACTCATCGGGGGCCGCAACCCCCTTTTCGTCGATCCGAGTCCGTTTTCCTCGATCGAGCCGCTTTTTCGCGAATTTAGCCGGTTTTCCCGCCTACCAGCCGACCGTCTTGCGGTTCTGGCGGTCGATCGACATCAGGATGCCGAGGCACAGCAGCACCGTCATCTGCGCCGAACTGCCGAAGCTCACCAGCGGCAACGGGATGCCGACGACGGGGGCCAGGCCCATCACCATCATCAGGTTGATCGCGACGTAGAAGAAGATCGTCGTCGACAGGCCCGCCGCCGTAAGCCGGCCGAAGCGGGTCTGCGCACGTTGGCCGACCTCGATCCCCCAACGGATCACCAGCAGGAAGGCGAGGATCAGCAGGCAGCCGCCGACCAGTCCCCATTCCTCCGCCATCGTCGCGAAGACGAAATCGGTATGGCCTTCGGGAAGATAGTCGAGGTGGCTCTGCGTGCCTTGCAGGAAGCCCTTGCCCCACATACCGCCCGAGCCGATCGCGATCTTCGACTGGCTGATGTGATAGCCGGTGCCGAGCGGGTCGCTCTCGGGATCGAGGAAGATCAGGATGCGGTTGCGCTGGTAATCGTGCAGCGCGAAGTTGATCGCGAGCGGGATCGCGACCGCGGCTCCGATCGCACCCCCGACGAACAGCCGCAACGGGACGCCGGCGAGGAACATCACCGTCGCACCGCCCGCACAGATCATCAGCGCGGTGCCGAGGTCGGGCTGTTTCATCACGATCGCCGCGGGCACGGCGATCAACAGCGCGGCGGGCCAGACGCCGCCGAACCGACGCGTCTCGCCGGGCGGGAGCATGTCGTAGAATTTCGCGACCGCCAGCACGATCGCAGGTTTCATGAACTCGGACGGCTGGAGGCGGATGAAGCCGAGATCGAGCCACCGCTGCGATCCGCCCGAAACCTTGCCGAGGATCTCGACCGCGATCAGCGACAGCACGATCAGCGTGTAGGCAGGCAGCGCGGCCGCCTTCCAGGTGCGCTCGGGGATGTAGGAGAGCCCGATCGCCCCCGCGAGCAGAACGAAGAAGCGGACGCCTTGTGACAGCGCCCAGGGCTTGAGCGAGCCGCCCGCCGCGGAATAGAGTACCACCTGCCCGAAACAGCCGATCGCGACGACCAGCAGGAGAACGCGCCACGGCAGCTTGGCGAGCGGCTCGGGAACGATGCGGTTCATTGCTGGCGGTCCCGGGATTCGTCCTCGGCGACCGTGTTGCCCGGAGTCGTGAGGGCTTCCTGCGTCGCGTTGGCCAGGTCGGTGGCGTTCTCGACCGCGGGGGCGTCGCTCGGCACCGTGGCGTCGGTCTTGGTGGCGATGGCCGCCGGCGGGGCGGACTGCGCCTTGCGATAGGCGTCGGCGGTCGCCGCCATGCGGGTGTGGATGTCGCCGCCCCAGGTCGGCTCGACCTCGGCGAGCGACTTCAGCGCGCGCTCGCGGTCGAGCATATAGGTCATGATGTCGCGGCCGATCATCGGCGTGTCGAGATTGCGCACGGTGTGGCCGTTATGCTCGAGCACGACCGCCAGCGCATAGCGCGGGTTATCCGCGGGCGCGAAGCCGATGAACAGCGCATGGTCGCGCATCTTGAACGGCAGCTGCCCGTTCTTGAGCACGCCCGAACGCCGTTCCGCCATCGTGATGCGACGGACCTGCGCGGTACCGGTCTTGCCCGCGATCGCGACGCCCGGGATCAGCAGCTTGGCCGCGCCGCCGGTACCACCCTGGTTGATCACCCCGAACATCGCGTCGCGGACGCGCGCGAGATGCTCGGAATCGATCGCTAGGGCAGGGGAGTCGCGGTGGACGTGGCTCGCCAATATGCTCGGCTGCAAGGCACGCCCCGACGCGATCCGCGCCGCCATCACCGCAAGCTGCAACGGATTGGCCAGCACATAGCCCTGGCCGATCGACGCGTTGAGCGAATCCGCGACGGTCCAGTCATGCTTGTATTTCTTCAGTTTCCACGCCGGGTCTGGCACCGTCCCGTACCGCTGCGTCGAGAAGGGCAGGTCGAACTTCTGCCCCATTCCCAGGACGCGCGCGACCGGCGCGATCGCGTTGTACCCGACCCGCCGCGCCATCTCGTAGAAATAGATGTCGCAGCTCTGCATGATCGCGTTCTTGAGGTCGAGCGGACCATGGCCGCTTTTCTTGTGGCAATGGAACACGCTGGTCCCGAGCCGCATAGCGCCCGAACAATTGATGCGCGTCGACGGATCGACGCCCGCGTTCATCAGCGCGAGACCGTTCATTGGCTTGACGGTCGAGCCCGGCGGATACAGCCCCTGCGTGACCTTGTTCATCAGCGGCACGTGATCGTCGTCGCTCAGCATCTGCCATTCGAGATGGCTGATACCGTCCGAAAAGCTGTTTGGATCATAGGCCGGCATCGACACCATCGCGAGCATCTCGCCGGTGCGGGTGTCGAGTACCACGACCGATCCCGAGTTGGTGCCGAGACGCCGCGCTGCATATTCCTGCAAGCCAGCGTCGATCGTCAGCCGCGCGGTCTTGCCCGGCACGTCCGGTTTCGTCGCGAGCTCGGCGACCAGCTTGCCGCGCGCGGTGACCTCGACGCGCTTGGCCCCGGCGACGCCGCGGAGTTCGTCCTCCAGCATCTTTTCCAACCCGTCCTTGCCGAGCTTGAAGCCCGGCGTGACGAGCAGCGGGTCGCGCGTCCTCTTATACTGTTCCGCGTTGGGCACGCCGACATAGCCGGTCAGATGCGCGACCGCGGCGCCCGCCGGATAGCTGCGCGCGAACCCCCGGGTCGGCGCGACGCCCGGCAGCTCGGGCAGGCGGACGCTCACCGCGGCGAACCGCTCCCAGTCGAGATTCTCCGCGACCTGGACGGGCTGGAACCCGGCGGCATGTTCCAGGTCGATCGCGATCCGCTCGACTTCCTCGGGCGGCAATTGGAGGATACGACCGAGCAGCGGCAGCACGCGATCCTTGTCGCGCAGGCGATCGGGGATGATGTCGACGCGGAAATCGGTGCGGTTGTTGGCGATCGGCACGCCGTGGCGGTCGATGATCCAGCCGCGGCGGGGCGGCAACAGCGTCATGTTGACGCGGTTGCTCTCCGACAACATCGTGTAGCGCTCATTCTGTGCGATCGACAGCCACGCCATTCGCCCGGCGAGCATCAACCCGACGCCACCCTGCGCCGCGCCCAGCATCCACGCGCGGCGCGAGAAGCTGTACGCCTGCGACATCTCGGTGACGATGCGCGGGGTATTCCTCATTCGGCGCCGCGCTTGTTCTGGATCGCCGCGACGATCCGCGCAGCGAGCGGAAACATCAGGATCGTGACGGCGATCTGCGCGATCAGGATCGTGTCGACATGCGCGCCGACCGGCACCGCGATGAAGCGGCCGACCAGGATGCACGCCGCGATCAGCCCGCCGGCGATCAGCCAGTCCTGCCAATAGTCACGAAAGGCGAGGCGTTGCTCGATCATGTCGATCGCGACGAACGCGAGCGACCACATCAGCACTGCGCTGCCCAGCGGCTGGCCGCTGACGAGATCGTCGAAGAAGCCGAGCGGCGCTGCGGCCCACGGCCTGAACGCGAACCGCGCGAGAAGCCGCCACGCGAGGAGCATGACGAACCCGAATGGCGGCAGCAACGGGATCGTCGCGACCACCGGGATGATCGTGATCAACGATCCGGCCATCACCGTGGCCCAGGGGATCGCGCGCGATCGGCCGGCGGGGATCTTGGTCTCGAACGGCTTGTAATCGACGCTGTCGACGACGCGGGCCCTGCTCATCGTAGTGCGCTCATTGCTGGGTCACCGGGCGGGGCGGCGGCACCGGCATGAACATCCGCTCGACCAGCGCGAAGTCGAGCGTGTCGGGATCGGCGAACGCGCGCGCCATCACCGAATCCGAACCCGCCTTGGTCACCCGCGCGACGGGCACGCCGGGCGCGTAGATACCGCCGGTGCCGGTCGTCACGAACAGGTCGCCCGCATTGAAGCGGACGTTGGTGGCGTTGACCGATCGGATATCGATCATCCCGTCGCCGCGCCCCGCCGCGATCGCGGGCAGGCCGTCGCGCGTCCGGCGCACGGGGACGATGCTGTCGCCGTCGCTGAGCAACAACACGCGCGCCGCGTTCGGTCCGGTCTCGACCACGCGACCGATCAGCCCATCGGGCCCGCGCACCGGCATGCCCGGCAGGACGCCGCTCCAGCGCCCTGCGTTGAGCAGGGCATAACGCCGCCCGCTCGACGCGCTCGAACTCACCAGCCGCGCGGTCACCACCGGCACGGTCGAGCGTTCGCGGATCGCGAGCAGGCTGCGTAACCGGCGATTGTCGTAGGCGATCGTTCGTGCGCGCATCAGCAGCGCCCGCGTCCGCTCGCGATCGGCGCGTAGCGCGACGTTCTCCTGCTTCACGAAGAAGTAATTGCCGATCGCATCCGGGATGCCGGAGATCGAAGATCCGAACGTCGCCAGCCCCGTCGACACCGGCGTCGTCACCCCCGCGACACCCATGCGCAGCGCCGAAAACGCGGGCGGATTGAACGTGGACGCGACGAGCAGCACCAGGCCCACCACCGCTCCGGCGACGGCGAGCACATAGCCCATGAACACACCATATTGCCGACGCCGGGAAAACCCCGTGCGCCGGTCGCGGGCTGGCGCCATGCGCCTGTCCCCCTGTCTCTGGCGCCGCCGAAGCGCTGGGGGACCTACCCCTGCGACTCGGTCGACGCGATTTCGTGTCCGTGTGTCTTAAAGCAAAACCAAACTCTTATCCGCTCATCAGCACGCCGCGGAACAACGGGTCCTCCAGCGCGCGACCAGTGCCCAGCGCGACGCAGGTCAACGGGTCCTCGGCAACCGTCACCGGCAACCCGGTCTCGTCGCGCAGCACTTCGTCGAGCCCCTGCAGCAATGCGCCGCCGCCGGTCAACACGATGCCCTGATCGACGATGTCCGCGGCCAGTTCCGGCGCGGTGTTCTCCAGCGCGACGCGAACGCCCTCGACGATCGTCGCGACCGGCTCGCTCAGCGCTTCGGCGATCTGACCCTGGTTGATCTGGATCTCCTTCGGCACGCCGTTGACGAGATCGCGACCCTTGATCTGGATGATCATGCCGATTCCGTCGACCGGCGGCTTGGCGATGCCGACCTCCTTCTTGATCCGCTCCGCCGTCGCTTCGCCGATCAGCAGGTTGTGGTTGCGGCGGACGTAGCTGACGATCGCCTCGTCCATCTTGTCGCCGCCGACGCGCACCGACGTGGTGTAGGCGAGCCCGCGCAATGACAGCACCGCGACTTCGGTCGTGCCGCCGCCGATGTCGACGACCATCGAACCGATCGGCTCGGTCACCGGCATGTCGGCGCCGATCGCCGCCGCCATCGGCTCCTCGATCAGCCACACCTGCGAGGCGCCGGCGTTCGACGCGGCATCGCGGATCGCGCGGCGCTCGACCTTGGTGGAGCCCGACGGCACGCAGATCACGATCTCGGGCCAGCGCGCGAACTTGCGTGGGCCGTGGACCTTCTGGATGAAATACTTGATCATCTGCTCGGCGACGTCGATGTCCGCGATCACGCCGTCGCGCAAAGGCCGGATCGCCTCGATGTTGCCCGGCGTCTTGCCCATCATCATCTTGGCGTCGTCGCCGACAGCCTTGACGCGCTTGATCCCGTTGATCGTCTCGACCGCGACCACCGACGGCTCGTTCAGGACGATGCCGCGGCCACGGACGTAGACGACGGTGTTCGCGGTGCCGAGGTCGATCGCCATGTCGTGCGACATGAACTTGAAGAAACGCGAGTAGAAGGCCATTCAATCAGGGTCCCGTAATCCTGTCCGCCGGACGGGGCGAACCGCCAGCAAAACATGCGCACACACATCATCTCGCGGAGCCCGCCGGTGTTTTCGAGCACCGGGTGCCTATACTATATTAAGTGGCGTTTGCGGGTCGCGGGATGCCGTCGCTTGGTCTAGACGCAAACCCATGTCAATACGGCGTCTCCCCGAGCATCTGGTCAATCGTATCGCCGCCGGTGAAGTGGTGGAAAGACCCGCCAGCGCGTTGAAGGAGTTAGTCGAAAACGCCATCGACGCAGGCGCAGGGCGCATCGCGATTCTCCTCGTGGAGGGCGGAACTTCGCGGATCGAAGTCTCCGACGACGGCTGCGGGATGACCCCCGCCGACATGGCCCTGGCGCTCGAACGCCACGCGACGTCCAAGCTGCCCGACGAGTATATCGAGTCGGTCGTGACATTGGGCTTTCGCGGCGAGGCGTTGCCCTCGATCGCGAGCGTCGCGAGGCTCACGATCGAAAGCCGGATCCGCGGCGGCGAGGGCTGGGCGCGCACCGTCGACAACGGCCGGGTCGAGCGCGAAGGCCCCGCAGCCCTTCCGCCCGGCACGCGCGTGGTGGTCGAGGACCTGTTCGCCCGCGTCCCCGCCCGCCGCAAGTTCCTCCGCAGCCCCCGCGCCGAGTACGCCGCCTGCCTGGACGTCGTCCGCCGGCTCGCAATGGCTAGGCCCGATATCGGCTTCACGCTGGAACATGACGGCCGCCGCGCGCTGTCGGCGACGCAGGTCGAGGACCGGCCGGGCAGGGTGGCGACGCTCACCGACCGCGCGCTCGCCGACAATTCGGTCGCGATCGATCTCGAACGCGAAGGCTTGGTACTCGGCGGCGTCGCAAGCCTGCCGACCTACAATCGCGGCATTGCCGACCACCAGTATCTCTTCGTCAACGGACGGCCCGTGAAGGACCGCCTGCTGATGGGCGCGATCCGCGGCGCCTATGCCGAGATGCTCCCGCGCGACCGCCACGCCGTCGTCGCCTTGTTCCTCGACATCCCCACCGACCAGGTCGACGTCAACGTCCATCCCGCCAAGACCGAAGTCCGCTTCCGCGACCCCGCGATGGTCAGAGGCCTCATAGTCTCCGGCCTCCGCCGAGCCCTGGACGCCGCGGGTCACCGCAGCCAACGCGCCAGCGAGTCCGCCCTCTCGATGTGGCAACCCGAACAAACCTCCTCTCCCCTCGGGGGAGAGGAAGGGGCCCGTCCGCAAAGCGGATGGGAAGGTGAGGGCACGCCCCAAAGGCTACCGCTAGAAAACCGCAGTTACGGCGCAGTAAACGACTCCCGCCCAACCTTCTTCGCGTCCCCCCCACAGGCAAGAGCCGAACCCGCCTGGACGCCCCCACCCCAAACCACCGCCTTCCCCATGGGCGTAGCGCGCGGCCAAGTCGCAAAAACCTACATAGTCGCCGAAGCCGAAGACGGCCTGGTCCTCGTCGACCAGCACGCCGCCCACGAACGCCTCGTCCTAGAACGCATGCGCGCAGCCCTGATCGGCGGCACCATCGCGTCCCAGGCCCTCCTGATTCCCGAAGTCGTAGAACTCGACGAATCCGCCTGCGACCGGCTCGAATCCCGCGCCGAAGAACTCTCTGAATTCGGCCTCGACCTCGAACGCTTCGGCCCCCACGCAATACTTGTCCGCGCCACCCCCGCGCTCCTAGGCCAAAGCGACCCCAAAGGCCTCGTGACCGACCTCGCCGACGAACTCGCTGCCTTCGACGAAGCGCTCTCCCTGAAAGAACGCCTCGACGCGGTAGCCGGCACGATGGCCTGCCACGGCTCCGTCCGCGCCGGCCGCATATTGTCCGTCACCGAAATGAACGCGCTCCTCCGCGAAATGGAAGTCACTCCGCACTCGGGCCAATGCAATCACGGCCGCCCAACCTGGGTTAAGCTCGCGCACGGTGACATCGAGAAACTGTTCGGACGAAAATGAGTGGAGGGGTGTAAGCGCGACACGCGGGGCCTGACCGAATTCCATCTTTCACCGATACCGTTGCGACGACGGAACAACCTGTTCTTCGGAGTGTTTTTCCGATCAGTAACAGGGAGAGTATGATGTCAGATTACCGCACCACCGATACCGTTGTCGTGAAACGCCGCGGCCCGGGCCGGACGATCGCGATCGTCCTGCTGGTCATCGCCGTGATCGTCGGCCTGCTGTTCGCTACCGGCTTCTGGAGCGCCGACGTCACCAAGAGCGGCGCGCTTCCCGAGGTTTCGGTCAAGGGCGGTGCCCTGCCCAAGGTCGATATGGACTCGAAGGAAGTCGTCGTCGGAACGTCGAAGACGACGGTCGAGGTCCCTAAGGTGAAGACCGAGACCGAAACCGTCGAAGTGCCGACCGTCGGCGTCAAGGACAACGGCGAGAAGTAAGTCACGCACTACCGAAATACGAAGGCCCCTGCCGTCCGGCGGGGGCCTTTTTTGTATCCACGGCGTACCCTGGATATCCGTAAGAGTGGACAGCGTCACGAAATGAACGTTCGTCCTCGGTGCCGTACCAACCATGGCACCGGCCGTTAGTTGTCGCCATAGGGGCAATATGGACGCTCTTTCCCTATTCGGCCTAGCCGCGGTATCCTTCACCCTGCTATGCTACGCCAAGGAAGCCGGTCCGCACTGGTGGACGCTCGGCTTCGCGTTCGGGTGCGTGCTCGGCTCGATCTACGGGTTCCTCCAGGGCGCGTGGCCGTTCGGCGTGGTCGAGATAATCTGGACGGTCGTCTCGTTCCGCCGCTGGCTCGCGATGCGCCAGGCCGTGGCCGTTCCTGCGGAACCGCTCGCTTGACAGCGCGTTGGCGCGCGCTTATTCGAATTCTCCCCGACACGACGGTTCCGGCGGCGCTTGTTTGCGTTCGTCGCTATCGTGCGTTTCGGTTCATCGCTAAGAGATGAGGTTCGTGCAGCCATGCCGGACCTCGTGGAGCAGGAGAACCAAGTTCATGGCACGTATCGCGGGTGTTAATATCCCGACCAACAAGCGCGTGGTGATCGCGCTGACTTACATTCACGGCATCGGTTCGACCAAGGCCAAGGAAATCGTCGCGAAGCTCGGCATCGCCGACACCGCACGCGTCCAGGACCTGACCGACCAGGAAGTCCTGCACATCCGCGAGACGATCGACGCCGATCACACCGTCGAGGGCGATCTGCGCCGCCAGACCTCGATGAACATCAAGCGCCTGATGGATCTCGCCTGCTATCGCGGCCTGCGTCATCGCAAGGGCCTCCCGGTCCGCGGCCAGCGCACGCATACCAATGCGCGCACCCGCAAGGGCAAGGCCAAGCCGATCGCCGGCAAGAAGAAGTAATCCACTTTTCGAATGGATTACTCCGCCGGCGCTGGGCCCAACGGGCCGCCCGGCTCCACGCAGATACAGGTCAGGAAATACACCATGGCACGCGAACCTCAGCGCATTAAGCGGCGCGAGCGCAAGAACATCACCTCTGGCGTCGCTCACGTGAATGCCAGCTTCAACAACACCATGATCACGATCACCGATGCCCAGGGCAACGCGATCTCGTGGTCGTCGGCGGGCGCAATGGGCTTCAAGGGCTCGCGCAAGTCGACTCCGTACGCGGCCCAGGTCGCAGCGGAAGACGCCGGCAAGAAGGCCGCCGAGCACGGCGTCCGCACGATCGAAGTCGAGGTCAAGGGCCCCGGCTCGGGTCGCGAATCGGCACTGCGCGCACTTCAGGCAGTCGGTTTCCAGATCACGTCGATCCGCGACGTGACCTCGATCCCGCACAACGGCGTTCGCCCTTCGAAGCGTCGTCGCGTCTGATTTCTCCGACGTTGTCCGCGCGCGGTCGTCCCTGATCAGGTCGAACGTGCGTCGCGGATGCATTTTAATGGCCGGCGGAAGTCCTTTTCGTCGGCCCCCAAATTAGGGGAAGCATGTGTCTGTCAACGCAAAGAACTGGCAGGAACTTAAGAAGCCCAGCGGCCTGGAGAAAAAGGCCGGTGGCGACACCAAGCGCAAGGCGACCTTCATCGCCGAGCCGCTCGAGCGTGGCTTCGGCCTGACGCTCGGCAACGCGCTGCGTCGCGTGTTGCTCTCGTCGCTGCAGGGCGCGGCCGTCACCTCGATCAAGATCGAGAACGTGCTGCATGAGTTCTCGTCTCTGGCCGGCGTCCGCGAGGACGTGACCGACATCGTCCTCAACGTGAAGCAGATCGCGATCCGCATGCAGGGCGAGGGGCCGAAGCGCCTCCAGCTCTCGGCAACGGGTCCGGGTGAAGTCAAGGCCGGCGACATCGCCGTCTCGGGCGACATCGAGATCATGAACAAGGATCTCGTGATCTGCCACCTCGATGAGGGTGCGACGCTCAACATGGAGCTGACCGCCGACATCGGTAAGGGTTACGTGCCCGCGGCCGCAAACCGTCCGGCCGATGCGCCGATCGGTCTGATCCCGGTCGACGCGCTGTACTCGCCGGTACGTCAGGTTTCGTACAAGGTCGACCCGACCCGCGTCGGTCAGGACCTGGATTACGACAAGCTAACGCTGACGATCGAAACCGATGGCACGATCACCCCCGAAGACGCAGTCGGCTATGCCGGTCGCATCCTTCAGGACCAGCTCGCGCTGTTCGTCCACTTCGACGATTCGTCGGTGACGCGTTCGTCGGCCCCGATCGGCCAGGCAGCACCCGCTGCCGGTGGTGCGGAGCCAGCAGGCGATACCCAGCAGATCAACCGTTACCTTCTCAAGAAGGTCGACGAGTTGGAACTGTCGGTGCGTTCGGCGAACTGCCTCAAGAACGACAACATCATCTACATCGGCGATCTGGTCGGCAAGACCGAAGCCGAGATGCTGCGTACGCCTAACTTCGGCCGCAAGTCCTTGAACGAGATCAAGGAAGTGCTGTCGTCGATGGGTCTTCGCCTGGGCATGGAAATCCCGGGCTGGCCACCTGAGAACATCGAAGAGATGGCCAAGAAGCTCGAGCAGGAAATAATGGGGTAAGGCCAAGTCGCACCGGGTTAGCGCAAGCTAACCCGGAGACGACGCCAGCCCGGCCGGCGGGTTTCACCCGACCGACGACGCGGCTTTGCTGCGGCGCCACCCGGTTGAAGATGAAGACGGCATGGCCAAGGAAGCGTCGTTGGCGGAACCCGGCCTAACCTTCTTTTACGAAAGGCGATCGGTCGCGGCCTCAACGGCGACCAGCTCCCGGGTACCTCACACGGCCCCTGAACGAACGAAAAGGTATTAAACATGCGCCATCGCGTAGGCGGCCGTAAGCTTCAGCGGACCTCGGCCCACCGTCTTGCTCTCTTCCGCAACATGAGCGCGGCGCTCATCAAGCACGAGCAGATCACCACCACCGTCGCCAAGGCGAAGGAACTGCGTCCTTACGTCGAGAAGCTGATCACGCTCGCGAAGAAGGGCGGCCTGTCCAACCGTCGTCTCGCGCACGGCAAGCTGCTCGACGATGCGCAGCTGATCAAGTTGTTCGACACGCTCGCGACCCGGTATGCGGATCGCAACGGCGGTTACACCCGCGTCATCAAGGCCGGTATCCGCATGTCGGACGCCTCGCCGATGGCCGTCATCGAGTTCGTCGACCGCGACGTCTCGGCGAAGGGCCAGGATTCGGGTCCGGTAATGTCGGACGCTGAGTACGACGACGCAGCGTAAGACTGTTCTCCTGCGAACGCAGGAGCCCAGGATCACAAGCGCAATCGTCCGTTACCCTGGCCTCCTGCGTCCGCAGGAGAACACGGAAACCGTAGAGGCCGCGTCCAGCAATGGGCGCGGCCTCTTTCGTTACGGGTCCCATCCGGCTATGCGCCCGACATGGAGCACCCAGACAGCATTCTCATCGTCGATTTCGGCAGCCAGGTAACCCAGCTGATCGCCCGCCGCGTGCGCGAGGCTGGCGTCTATAGCGAGATCGCCCCCTTCCAGTCCGCCGAGGCCGCGTTCGACCGGATGCAACCCAAGGGCATCATCCTCTCCGGCGGCCCCGCCTCCGTGACGACGATCGACAGCCCCCGCGTGCCGCAGCGCTTCTTCGAGGCGGGCATTCCGATCCTCGGCATCTGCTACGGCCAGCAGGTCATGTCCGCGCAGCTCGGCGGCAACGTGATCGTCTCGGGCGACGGCGGCGAGTTCGGCAGCGCGTTTATCGACATCAAATCCGAATGCGCGCTGTTCGACGGCCTCTGGGCGGAGGGCGAACGCCACCAGGTCTGGATGAGCCACGGCGACAAGGTCGACGCGATCCCGCCCGGTTTCACCCCCGTCGCCACCTCGACCGGCGCGCCCTATGCGATCGTCGCCGACGAGGCGCGGCGCTTCTACGGCGTCCAGTTCCATCCCGAGGTCGTCCACACCCCCGATGGCGGCAAGCTGATCGCCAACTTCGCCCGCCACGTCTGCGGCCTCAGCGGCGACTGGACGATGGCCGAGTTCCGCGACAACAAGATCGCCGAGATCCGCGCGCAGGTCGGCAAGGGCCGCGTCATCTGCGGCCTGTCCGGGGGCGTCGACTCCGCGGTTGCAGCCGTGCTGATCCACGAGGCGATCGGCGAACAGCTTACCTGCGTCTATGTCGACCACGGCCTGATGCGCGCCGGCGAGAGCGAGCAGGTCGTCAGCCTCTTCCGCGGCGCCTACAACATCCCGCTCATCCACGTGAACGTCGAGGAACTGTTCCTCAGCGGCCTCGCCGGGATCACCGACCCCGAGCTGAAGCGCAAGTTCATAGGCAAGACCTTCATCGACGTGTTCGACACCGAGGCGAAAAAGCTCGGTGGTGCGGAGTTCCTCGCCCAGGGCACGCTGTATCCGGACGTGATCGAGAGCGTCAGCTTCACCGGCGGCCCCTCGGTGACGATCAAGAGCCACCACAACGTCGGCGGCCTCCCCGAGCGCATGAACATGAAGCTCGTCGAGCCGTTGCGCGAACTGTTCAAGGACGAGGTCCGTGTGTTGGGACGCGAGCTCGGGCTCCCCGAGATCTTCGTCGGCCGCCATCCGTTCCCCGGACCCGGCCTCGCGATCCGCATCCCCGGCGAAGTCACCAAGGAACGTTGCGACATCCTGCGCAAGGCGGATGCGATCTACCTCGAGGAGATCCGCGCGGCGGGGCTCTACGACACGATCTGGCAGGCGTTCGCGGTGCTGCTCCCGGTCCGCAGCGTCGGCGTGATGGGCGACGGCCGCACCTACGACAACGTCTTGGCCCTGCGCGCGGTAACCTCGACCGACGGCATGACAGCACAGGCGTTCCAGTTCCCCGGCGACTTCCTGCCGCGCGTCGCGACCCGGATCATCAACGAGGTCAAGGGCATCAACCGCGTGACCTACGACTACACCTCCAAGCCACCCGGCACGATCGAGTGGGAATAAGCTAGACGCGCACTACGCGATCCTCCCCCGCCAGGGGGAGGTGGCTGGCCCTTGCCAGACGGAGGGGGAGGACATGATGCAGACGTTAGCGCTTACCGCCCCCTCCGTCAGGCTACGCCTGCCACCTCGTCCTGGCGGGGGAGGATTGTTAGGTCGCCGCACCAAATCACTGGTCGGCGCAATGGCCGTCGCTGCCAGCGCCCCGTTACTGCTCGGCGCGGCAGACCCGCCCGCCTGGACGCGTCCGCAGGCGCCGTTCCCCATCGCCGGCCCGATCACCTATGTCGGCAGCGAAGGCATCGCTGCCTACCTCATCAAGACCAGCGCCGGCGCGATCCTGATCGACGGTACGCTCGCCGAGAATGCAGGCATGATCGGGCGCAACATCGAGAAGGCCGGCGTCCGTCTCCGCGACGTGAAGCTGATCCTCGTCACCCACGCCCATTTCGATCACGCCGCCGGAGTTGCCGCACTCAAGCGCGCAACCGGCGCGCGCGTTGTCGCCGGCATCCGCGATGTCCGCGCGCTTGAAACCGGCACGCCGCCCGGCGAGACCAACTACGGCGTCATCCGCTTCCCGAAGGTGCACGTCGACCGCGGCATACGCGATGGCGAAACGGTGACCCTCGGCACCACCACGCTGACCGCGCGCGCGACACCCGGCCACACGCCGGGCTGCACCACCTGGACGATGCGTATCCCCGCCAAGCCGCGCCCGCTCGACATAGTCTTCCCGTGCAGCGTCAGCGTCGCGGGCAACCGCCTGATCGGCAACCGCGCCTATCCCGGCATCGTCGCCGACTACCGCCGCAGTATCGCGATGCTCGGCACGCTGCACGCCGACATCGTCCTCCCGTCGCATCCCGAACTGGCCGACGTGATCGCCCGCGGCGAACGCTACGGAGCCGGCGAGACCGACGCGTTCGTCGACCCAACGTTGCTCCCGAGGATCGTCGCGAAGGCCAAGATCGCGTTCGACGCCGACCTCGCCAAGCAGGCGCGCTAGACGCCATGCTGGTCCTGTGCGGCATCGCGGTGATCGTTGCGGGCTTCCTGCTCCGGTTCAATCCGCTGCTCGTCGTCGCCGTCTCCGCGCTCGTCACTGGCCTCGCCGCCGGCATCGCACCGCTCGCGATCCTCGCCGCGTTCGGCAAGGCGTTCAACGAGAACCGCTACGTCACCGTGATCTACATCGTCCTGCCGGTGATCGGCCTGCTCGAACGTCACGGCCTGCAGGAGCGTGCGCGGCTCGCCATCGCTAAGCTCCGAGGCGCGACGGTCGGCCGCCTGCTGATCGGCTATCTGCTGTTCCGCCAGCTCACCGCAGCCCTCGGCCTCACCTCGATCGCCGGCCCGGCACAGAGCGTCCGCCCGCTGGTCGCGCCGATGGCCGAAGCCGCTGCCGAAGCGCAGGGCGTCGCGCCCGGTGGCGACCGAATCCCTGCGATGGCGGCGGCGACCGACAACATCGGACTGTTCTTCGGCGAGGACATCTTCATCGCGATCGGCTCGATCCTGCTGATGAAGGGCGTGCTGGAGGGATACGACATCGTCATCCAGCCGCTCCACCTCTCGATGTGGGCGATCCCGACAGCGATTGCCGCGTTCCTGATCCACGGCTTCCGCCTCTGGCTGCTCGATCGCCGTCTGGCGCGCGCCCGGAGATTCGGCAAGTGATCGGCACCGGCTTCATCTACGGCGTCGCCGGCCTGATGTTCGCGGCGTTCGCGATCCTGAGCGCGACCGATCGCACCAACCCGAAGCGCTTCGGCAACGCAGCCTTCTACGCGGTGCTGGCAATCAGCTTCCTGCTCGGCGGAAGACTAGGCGACGTCGGTAACGGCGTCTTGGTCCTGGCGCTCGTCGCGATCGCCGGATCGGGCGCGATGGGGCGGTGCGGACGTGCCACCACCACACTAGACGAACGTCGCACCGAAGCCGCACGGCTCGGCAACCGGATATTCCTGCCCGCGCTGATCATCCCCGCCGCGGCACTCGGCGGGACCGTCCTCTTCCGCGCAGTCCCGAGCCTCGTCGATCCCAAACAGGCCACGCTCGTCGCGCTCACCTGCGGCGTCCTGATCGCGCTGATCGCGATGCAGCTCTGGTTCCGCCCCCGCATCGCGACACCGCTCGCCGAAGGTGTGAGGCTGATGGACGCGATCGGCTGGGCCGCCGTGCTCCCCCAGATGCTGGCGAGTCTCGGCGCAGTCTTCGCGCTGGCCGGCGTCGGCGACGTCGTCGGCGGGCTCGCCGGGCACGCGATCCCCGAGGGCAGCCTGATCGGCGCAGTCCTCGCCTACACGCTCGGCATGGCGCTGTTCACGATGGTCATGGGCAACGCCTTCGCGGCGTTCCCCGTCATGGCCGCGGCGATCGGCATCCCTCTGCTCGTGCGCCACTATGGCGGCGATCCGGCCGTAGTGGCCGCGATCGGTATGCTCAGCGGCTTCTGCGGCACGCTGATGACGCCGATGGCGGCGAACTTCAATCTCGTCCCCGCGGCACTACTCGAGCTCAAGGACAAGAACGCCGTCATCCGCGCGCAGATACCGACCGCGCTGCCACTGCTCGCAATCAATATCGGCCTGCTCTACTGGCTGGGTTTCCGCTGACCTGACGTCCTGATCTTCGTCCCGAGCATGACCAGCTTGCCGTCGATGCCGAACCAGTGCGGCACCCCCGCCGGAATCAGGAACACGTCGCCGACCGCGAGCTTCCGGGTCGTCCCGCCCTCGATCCGATCCCCCTCGACGAGCCCCGCAAAGCGCAGCTTCGGCGCGACCAGCGTACCGCCCGAGACCAGCGTCCCCGACCCCGCCATTACCGTCGCATATTCGGCCTCGTCGGGATGCACCGCAGGCTTGCCCGGCGCCTTCCAATATTCGAGCGCGGCACTCGTCCCGTCCGCCTCCACCAGCGAAGCCATGGCAAACCCCTGGCCCGGCTTCATCGTCTTTTCGAGCGCCACGATCCGTGCGCGAACATCCGCCGATGCGGCAAAGCTCGTCGGATCGGTAGCAGTCTGCGCGGGCAGGGCAGAGGCTGAAACGAACGCCACCGCAACCGCAAGCAACGACCGCATCACAGCTTCACCGTCCGGCCTTCGCGGACGGAGCGATAGATCGCCTCGACGATCCGCATGTCGCGCAGGCCTTCCTCACCTGAAACGATAGGCTCGCGTCCGTCGAGAATGCATTCCGCCAGATGATCGAGCTGCCCCGCGAACTGCGTCTTGCCGGGCCCCGGGGGAGGACTGGTGATAGCAGTCTCGCGACCATCGCGTCCGGTCCACATCTTGTTACCGTCATAGCGTGTCGCCGGTTCAAGCTCGACGCGACCCTTGTCGCCCATCAGCAGGATATGGTTCTGGTTGGCGCTGTACATCGACTGGCAGCCGGCGATCGCGCCCGAGGGAAATTCGAGCGTCCATTCGATCATGTCCTCGACCTCGCGGAAGCGCGGATCGCGGCGGTCGGTGGATTCACGGGCAGTGACCGCGATCGGCTCCTCGCCCGTCATGTAGCGTGCGGCCTGCAGGCTGTAGATGCCCATGTCCATCAGCGAACCCCCGCCCGCCATCGCGCGCTTCAGGCGCCATTTGTTCGGGTCGCTCTGGACGAAGCCGTGCTCCGAACGGACATAGCGGATCTTGCCCGCCGCGCCGGACTTCGCCAGCCGCATCGCCTCAAGGTTGAACGGCTCGAAATGGCAGCGATAGCCGATCATCAGCTTCTTGCCCGCGGTCTTGCACGCGCGGATCATCGCCTCGCATTCGGCGACAGAGATCGCCATCGGCTTCTCGCACATCACGTGCTTGCCGGCCTCGGCCGCGCGGATGGTGTATTCGGCGTGCATCGAATTGGGCAGGCAGACATAGACGATATCGACATCGGGATTGTCACGGATGCGATCGAAATCGGCGTAGGTATAGATCGACCGCTCGGGCACGTCGTATTTGGCGGCGGTCGCAAGTGCCTTGGTCCGGTCGCCGCTGACCAGCGCAGTCACCCGTGAATGTTCGCAATTGACGAACTGCGGCAGGATCGTCTGCAACCCGTAATAGCCGAGCCCGACGATCGCATAGCCGAGCTTGCGATCGGCAGCAGCGCAGGCCACGCCGCTCGATGTGGCGGCCAGCGTTGCCGCGGCGACCAGGAGATCACGCCTGCCGAATTCCATCAGGGTTCCTTTCGAGAAACTTGGGGTATCTTCGCCGATCCATGCGGAATGAGCCAGCCTCCATCGGCGAGCCAGTCCGCCAATCGATCGGGCCAATGCTGGATCGAGATGCGCTCCGATCGCGTGCCCAGATTGAACCCGTGATCGGTGTCCGCGTAAAGGTGCAGCTCCGCCGAAACGCCCGCGGTACGAAGCTGTGAATACAGCGTCATCGCTGAAGTCGCGCAACATTGGTCGAGCGAGCCCGCGACGAGGAACGCCGGCGGCGCACCGGCGGGAGCCTTGGCCGGTGTACCGAGCGGCCCGGGATAGACGAGAACCTGGAAGTCCGGGCGTGCGCTCACCCGGTCGATCGCATCCGCCGGCGTCTGTGCCGGAGCAGGGTTGTTGGCGACAAGCGATAGGAGTTCGCCGCCCGCCGAGAAGCCCATCACGCCGATCCGGGCAGGGTCGATCGCATAGTCGCTTGCATGCGCACGGACCCACCGGACTGCGCGCCGCAGGTCGGCCGCCGCATCGCGCTCGATATCGTAAGGCGAGCCGGGATCACGCGCGAGGCGGTATTTCAGGATGAACGTCGTGACGCCGTAGCGGTTGAGCGCCTTCGCCGGCACCTCGCCCTCGTTGATCCACACCAGCATACGATGACCGCCGCCGGGCGCCACGATCACCGCCGCGCCGTTGGCATGGCTCGGCGCGGGGCGGTAGATCGTCAGAGAGGGGTTGTGGACGTTGCTGACATAGCTGTCCTTCACCGTCTCGGCGTCGGTCCGCCGCGCTTCCGATCCGGGTGCGCCGTTCGGCCAGAGCGCGATCCTCGGGGCCTGTTGTGCGACGGCGGGCGCTGCGACCAGCATCAGGGCGAAAGCTACGCGTAACGACATCGACGATCCTCGACCGCACTCGTGCACGAGTGTTCGCTGCCGAGTGTCGGCGTTGTCCGTCGCCGTGGCTATTACGACCTTCGTCGTGCGTCTGCGGGTATCTCGGCAGCGCTGGGCATCTCGTGTCCGATCCAGGCAAGCGCTTCGGCGCAAAGCCGATCGGGCGCGTCCTCCGCATCGAGCGTGACGGCACGCTCGTCGGGGCCGAGTTCCTCCAGGGTGTCGAGCTGGCTCGCGAGCAGGCTGGCGGGCATATAATGCTCCGTGCGGTGGGCCAGACGTCGTGCAAGTTCGCCGCTGTCCTTCGTATCGAGGAACACGAACAGCAACGGCATGCCGACGGCCTCCGCCAGTCGATCGCGATACACACGCTTCAACGCCGAACACGCTGCAACCGCAGTACCATCCGTGCGGGCTGCATCGCGCAACCCTGCTGCGATCCGGTCGAGCCAGGGCCAGCGATCCTGGTCGTCGAGCGGCTGGCCCGACCGCATCTTCGCGACGCTGTCCGCGCTGTGGAAATCATCGCCTTCGAGGAACGCGCAACGCAGACGTCGTGCAAGCTCGGCGCCCAGCGTCGACTTGCCGCTACCGCTGACGCCCATCACGATAATGGCATAGGGTGGCGCGTCGGCCGGACTTGGGGTCGGTTCGGGGGAAGGAGGCACTGGCTCTCCATAAGCTGCGCGCGGTCGGTTCGTCACCGTCTATCGTCCGTGCGCGCGGCATCGGCTACTACGACCTTGGTCGTGATCGCCTATGGTCGCATGCGGCACTACCTGCGATGCAGACCGGCGGACATCGTCCGGCGCGTCCCACAACAATCTCGGGTGAGCCTGTGAAACTGACGCTAACCACCGCGATCGCGCTTCTCGGGACGGCAGTTCCAGCTCTTGCAGCTCCTCGTTCGGCCTCTCCATCTCGATCGGTATTTCTCACCGCGCCGGCGGATCCGCGTGCGGTGACGGTTCGGGGCCGCGGTGACGGACGCGCCGACGATACCGCCGCCATCCAGGCCGCGATCGATAGCGCGGCGAGCGCGAAGGGCGGCGAGGGCATCGTCTTCCTCCCCGCCGGCCGCTACCGCATCTCGCGGACGATATTCGTCTGGCCGGGCGTGCGCGTGTTCGGAACCGGCAAGACGCGCCCCGTCATCACGCTCGGCGCCGCGACACCCGGTTTCCAGACCGGCGTGGCGAACATGCTGTTCTTCACCGGCACGCGGGCCGACACTCGGGCTGCACCACCAAGGGTGCCCGTGCCGCCGCCGACCAGCGTACCGTTCGATGCTTCGATCGCCGACGCGAATTCGGGCACATTTTACTCTGCACTCGGCAACGTCGATTTCGAGATCGGCGACGGCAATCCCGCTGCGACCGCGGTCCGGTTCCACTTGGCGCAGCATGCGTATCTGAGCCATGTCGACTTCCACATCGGCTCCGGGCTGGCCGGTATCTACCAGGTCGGCAATGTCGGGCAGGACCTGCGTTTCTTCGGCGGGCGGTACGGCATCCTCAGCGAGAAGACCTCGCCCGCATGGCAATATACGCTGCTCGATTCGTCGTTCGAGGGCCAGCGCGATGCCGCGATCCGCGAGCATGAAGCCGGGCTGACGCTCGTCAACACCAGCATCCGCGACGTCCCCGTCGGGATCGAGATCGACCGCGGCTATGGCGATTGGCTATGGGGCCGCGACGTGCGGTTCGAGAACGTCTCGGACGCCGCCGTCGTCATCAGCAACGAGGCCAATGTCTACACGCAGATCGGTTTCCAGGACGCTACCGCCAGCGCCGTGCCGATCTTCGCGCGGTTCCGCGATAGCGGGAAGACCGTGGCCGGGCAGGGCGCGCGATACCGGGTCAAGGCGTTCACCTATGGCCTGACCCTCCCGGGTCTCGGCGCAACCGGCAAATACGAGACGCGCGTCGATGCCGCGGCGATCCCGGCAATGCCCAAGCGGATACCGCCGGCAATCCGCTCGCTGCCGCCCGTCGCGCAATGGTTCGACGTGCGGACCGCGGGCGCGAAAGGCGACGACGCGACCGACGATACCGCGGCGATCCAGCGCGCGATCGACACGCACCGCGTGGTCTATTTCCCGACCGGCTTCTACCGCGTCTCCGATACGCTGAGGCTGCGGCCTGACACGGTGCTGATCGGCTTGCATCCCGACATGACCCAGATCGTGCTCGCCGACGACACGCCAAGCTTTCGGGGTATCGGTGCCGCCAAGGGCCTGATCGAAAGCGCGAAGGGCGGCGCGGCGATCGTTTCCGGAATCGGCTTGACGACAGGCGGCATCAACCCGCGCGCGACCGCGTTGCTGTGGAAGGCTGGCGCTGACTCACTGGTCGACGACGTCCGATTCCATGGCGGCCACGGCACCAGCCGTGCCGACGGCACCCGTATCGATCCGTACAACGCCAACCACACCGGCGACGCCGATCCACGCAAGCGCTGGGACGGGCAATATGCCAGCCTGTCCGTTACCGATGGCGGCGGTGGCACGTTCAACAATCTGTGGACTCCCAACACCTTCGCCGCCGCCGGACTACACGTCTCGAACACCAGCACGCCGGGGCATGTGTACGAGATGTCCGCGGAGCATCACGCGCGTGCCGAGATCGTGCTGGACGGCGTGAAGAACTGGGAGTTCCTCGCGCCGCAGACCGAGGAAGAGGCGGGCGAGAGCCGCAACGCGCTGTCGCTCGAGGTCCGCAATTCGAGCAACATCCTCTTCGCGAACTATCACGCCTACCGCGTGACGCGGTCGCTCCAGCCGGCACCATCGGCGGTACGGATCTACAATTCCGACGACATCCGCTTTCGCAACGTGCACGTGAACGGCGAGAGCGGGCTGGCGTTCTGCGATGCGGAAGGCTGCGGTACGGATCTGCGCGCGAGCAAGTTCCCGTACGAGAACGCGATCCAGGACATGACCACCGGGCTGGAGGTGCGCGAACGCGAGTTCGCGGTGCTGGACGTAAAGCGCGGGGCGACGCCGGTCGCTACGACCGCCGGTCCAGTCGTTCGCAAGCTGGAAGACGGGTTCTACTCGATCGCAGGCGCGGCAGTGGATGCGAAGGGCAAGCTCTACTTCGTCGAGCATAATACGCACCGCATCTATGGCTGGACGGCGGGCGAAGGGCTGTCGGTCGCCGCCGACGCGCCCGTCGATCCGGTCAATCTAGCGGTCGATCGCTCGGGTAACCTCATGGTGCTGTCGTCCGACGGCGCTGCGGGGACGGTCTACAGCATCAAGCCCGGCGACCCCGACAGCATCGCCGTGATCCCGCCGACGCCGGTTGCCAAGCACAGCAATGCCGCCGTCGCGCTGCCCGGCAATTTCTGGGTCAACGGCGAGTTCAAGGATCAGATCGATCCGAAGACCTACCAGTTCACCACGCTCGGCGAGATGTTCGTGCGCGACATGGCGGTGCCCAAGCCGCGCGAATACGTCTCGCCGGACGGATCGCTGGTCCTGCCCGCGTATCGCACCGTCCAGCAGGGGCCGCCCAACCATCTCGGCTGGCGCTTCTCGGACGCACTCGACACCTATGGCTTCGTGAAGGCCAAGGTCGGCGAGCGCGTGTTCGTCAGCAACGGCTCCGAAGCCAGGACCTATAGCGGGCTGGTCGGCGCAGGCGGCAGCCTCACCGATCTGAAACCGTTCGCCAATCGCGGCGGCGAGAGCGTCGCGGTCGGGCCGGACGGCCGCGTCTACCTCGCCAACGGCCAAGTGTTCGTCCACGACGCCGACGGTCGCGAGGCGGGACGTATCGACGTGCCCGAACGCCCGCTGCAACTGATCTTCGGCGGCACGAACGGGCGCACCCTGTTCATCCTGACGCACCACGCACTCTACGCGGTCGAGACCTGACCGGCGTCCGTTGCCTCGCCGGCACCGCTGACGCATGACACGCGCCGATAGCTGCAAAGGAACGGGCATGACCGACTGGACCACGACACGACGGTCGGCCCTGACCGCGATGGCGGCCACGATCGCCTTCCCGGCGGTGGCAGCCGACGGTGCCAGGCGGGGGGTACGGCTGATCGCCGGCACCTACGCCCGCGAAGGCGGCAAGGGCGTATATCCGATCGCGTACGACTTGGATCGCGACACATGGCAGGTCGGCAGCCCGGTATCCGGAATCGACGACGCCTCGTTCGGCGTCGGCGGCGGCCCAGGCGGTGCATATTATTTCGTTCGCGAGAAGGCGGCGGGCGAGATTGCCGCCTACGCGGCCGACTGGTCGCAGCGCGGTACCGCCTCCACGGCAGGCGCCGACCCGTGCTACGTCGCGATCGACCGAGCCAGCGCCTGCCTCGCCGTTGCCAATTATTCGAGCGGCAGCGTCGCGTTCCACCGGCTCGACGCGCACACCGGCGTGCCCGGCGAACCGGTCGTGTTCCGCCACACGGGACATGGCCCGGACAAGGCCCGGCAAGAGGCACCGCACGCGCATTGGGTCGGCTTCAGCCCGGACCGCCGGTGGCTGCATTCGGTCGATCTGGGGACGGACACGGTCTTCGCCTATCGCTTCGATCCGCGTGCGCGTACGCTGGCCGAGCCGGTCGCCGCCTGGCGTGCACCGCCGGGAGCGGGGCCGCGCCATCTCGTCCACCATCCCCGCCGCCCGCTCGCCTACGTCGTGTGCGAACTGTTGAACGCGGTCATCATGCTCGACGCCCGCGCAGACGGCAGTTTCGCGACCCGCCACACGGTCTCGACACTGCCAAGCGGGTATAAGGGCGCGTCTCAGGCCGCGCATATCGCGATCGACCAGGCCGGGCGGCGGCTCTACGTCTCCAACCGCGGGCATGACAGCATCGCCGTCTTCGCGCTCGACGCCTCAGGCGTGCCGAGCCTGCTCCAGCATATCCCGAGCGGCGGCAACTGGCCCCGCTTCCTGCTGGTCCTCGAACCGCAACGCCGTGTCCTCGTCGGCAACGAGCGGTCCGGCACGCTGGCGATATTCCGCATCGAAACCGATGGCCGACTGACCACAACCGGACAGAATTTGTCGGTGCCCGGAGTGGTCTTCGTCGGCCAGGTCTAGCCTCAAGGCACTCGCCGCTCCAACAACGGCGTCGCCGCGACATAGCGTGCCTGCTCGACGAACGGTTCCGAACGCGTCTGCACGTCGACGATCTGGCGCGGAATGACACCCCCCGCGGATGGCGCAGGCGACCAAGCCGGTAACCCCGCAGCATTCGGGTTACCGGCCTTGATGAACGCGGTGAAATATCCCTGGAACACCGTCGAGATCCGGCGATCGTCCGCCGTCCACGCATAGGCCGGGTTCGTGTCGAGGTTACCCAACGCGTACTCGATCTCCGCGCTGTGCACCGCCCCGATCGGCGGCACGTCGGGATTGGTGAGCGGCGGCAGCGCGGCCGGGCGGGGATGCGCGAAGTGATAATAATAGGTCGGCTGGCGCGTGCCGCGGTGCAGGTCGAACCACTTCCACGTCGACGCGCCGAGAAACGCATCGCTTGCCAACGCGGTAGCCGCGACCGGCACGTCGGCATCCGACTTTGCCGGGTACAAGGCGAGCAGTCTGTCCGCGTCGGTAAAGAGCTTCGCAACACCCACACGATAATTCGCGACCGTCGGCGGTTGGCCCGCAAGAATGCTCGTCCAGCTTCCCTCCTGCGAGTTCGCACCGACGAGCAACGGCACGCGTGCAGCCCGCCCCGCCGTGTAGGTATCGATCGGCGGCTCCGTCAGGAACTGCCCGTCGACGATGAAATCCGCGCGGAACCGCTGCGTACCCTGTGCCGCGAGCAAAGCTTCGGCCGACATCGCGCGTAGTGCGTCAAGCGACGGCGGACCCGCCGCGACCGCGAACGCGTCGCCGTCCTTCGTCGCCACCGCGAGCAGCTTCGGGCGGAAGGTCGGCGGCAGCACGCCACCGCTCTCGCCGATCGCCCCCGCGAACTGCGTGCGGGTGAGCGGCGACGTCATCAGCACGCTGACCGACATCGATCCCGCGCTCTCCCCGCCGATCGTGATCCGCGCCGGATCGCCCCCGAACGCGGCGGCGTTGCGCCGGACCCAGGCCAGCGCCGCTGCCTGATCGAGCAGGCCGTAATTCCCCGCGGAATGCGTCGGCGACTCCGCTGCCAGCGCGCTGGTCGCCAGGAACCCGAACGCGCCGAGCCGGTAGTTGATCGTCACGACGACGATACCCTTCTGCGCCATCGCCGCCCCGTCATAGCGCAGTTCCGACCCGTCACCCGCAATCGCGCCGCCGCCGTGGATGTAGAACAGCACGGGCAGCCGCGCGCCCGGCTTCGTGCCCGCCGGCGTCCAGACGTTGAGCGTCAGGCAATCCTCGCTGATACCCGGCGAGCGGAACTTCATGTCCGCGAACAAAGGCTGCTGCATGCAACGCGCGCCGAACCGGTCGGCTTTACGCACGCCGGTCCATTGCGCAGCCGGTCGCGGTGGTTGCCACCGCAATGGGCCTACCGGTGCCGCTGCATAGGGAATGCCGAGATACGCATCCACCGGCGTCGCGGCGGTCGAGACGTGCGTGCCTTCGAGCGCGCCGCTCGCAACCTGCACACGCTGCGCCGTTGCCGGTGCGGCCAGCAAGCCGACCGCCATTCCCCAAGTCGCCAACCGCATATCGCTCTCCCTTATCGTTTGCGACGATGGTCGCACCTCGGCCGTCATTTGCCAAGGCGGTGGGAAACCCGAACCGGGGACGAAAGTAGGTCTTCGAGGAAATGCCGATCAGGCTGAGGCGAAACCGGCCGCGAGAGCCGGCAAATCGAGCTCCACCTCGGAGACCACGCGGATCGTGCCGCCAAGCCGCCGATACTGCTCGGCACGGCGATACGCACCACTGTTGCGCACCGAATAGCTGAACGGCGCGCGCCCGGTGATGACGAGCATCGTCGTCGTATTACCGACCGCCGACACGATCCGTCCGCCAAGCGCGGCAATCGCGCAAGCAAGCCGCCCATCGCGTGGCTCGCCAAGAAGCGCGATGCGTTCGCCAGCGAGTGGTCCGGCCGCAGCGGGGCGCGGGGCCGGGCCGGGCTTGCGCGGTGGCTTCAGCCATTCGTCGAGCGCGATGCCCGTATGGTCGATCGCCTTGACGATCACCCAGCCGGCGGCACGCGCGTCGCTCAGCGCATCGTGATGCTTGTGCGCGATCCCGAGGTACTGCGCGAGGCCACCCAGCCGGTGGCTCGCCAGATCGGGCCAAGCACGTTGCGCAACGCGGACGCTGTCGAGCCAGACCGTCTGGATCGGGGGGCGGTCATGAATACGGCACGCGGCGGCCAGCGCGCCCTTGTCGAAATAGGAATGCGCCACCGTCGTCCGGCGCGACAAATGGCCGTCGACGATGCCGTGGATGTCCCCGAAGCACGGTTTGCCCGTGACGTGATGCTCGGTGATCCCGTGGATGCGGGTATTGAACACGTTGAACTCGTCGCGTGGATCGACCAGCGTCTCGTATTCGAACATCTCGCGGCCATCACGAAACCCGACGATACCGACCTGGCATATGCTGCTGACGCGCGAGCATGCCGTCTCGACGTCGATCACGACGAAATCCGGCGCAAGGAAATCCGGCGCGAGCATGTCGGCGTCGTCGGTTTGGCTGGCGGGCGCGGGGTCGAGCATTGCAGGTCCATATGTGGCGCCGGGTGCCTTAAGCAACCATTGCCGCCGGAACGTTCGTTTGCGGCCGGCCCTTACTTCGCCTGTGTCGCCAGATCGGGGTAGCGATCGAGGATTGCGCTGGTCACGCCGTTGGTCCAGCCGAAGCCGTCCTGCACCGGATATTCCCCGCCGCCGCCCGGCGTACGTTGCTCGATATTGTATTTTTCGAGCATCTTGCCGGTCTCGGTATACGCCGCGCCGACGGTCCCGAGCCACCGCTTGGCGATGTCCTTGGCGAGTGCCGGTTCGCTATTGGATTCGAGCCCGGCGATCGCCACCCATTGCAGCGGCGCCCAGCCATTGGGTTCGTCCCATTGCTGTCCGGTGTTCAGCGTCGTCGTCCGCAATCCGCCCTCCGCCACCAACGACTTGCGCACCGTCGCGGCGACGGCCTTGGCTTGCGCAGGCGAGGCAAGACCGACGAAAAGCGGATGCAGCATAGCGGCGTTGATGCTGGCGGTCGGCTTGCGTGTTGAAAAGTCCCAGTCGGCGTAGCGCGCGGTATTAGCCTGCCAGAGGTAGCGGTCGATCGCGATCTTGCGCTTTGCCGCAAGCGTCGTGAACGCGGTAGCGCACTGCGTGTCGTCAGCCGTACGACAGCGCTCGGCGATGCGGCGCTCCATCACCCATAACAGGCTGTTGAGATCGACCGGCACGATGTCGATGGCATGGATCGTCGCGAGCGACTGCGGATCGCGAAGCCAGCGCGAACTGAAATCCCACCCGCTCTCCGCACCAGCCCGCAGATTGCGCTGCGTATCGGCAGCAAGGCGCGGCGCCGCCTTCGCCGCGGTCTCGACGTCTTCGGCATAGGATTCGTCACGCGGCGTATCGCGGTCGTCGTAATAGCGGTTCAGCACGCTGCCATCGGGCATCCGCACCACGCGCAGGCAGGCGGGCTTGCCGCTCAGACACGCCGTGCCCTTCATCCAGAATGCGTGCTCGGCCCGCAGCGCGGCCAGCCGCCGCTTGGCAACCGCTGGATCGGTGTTGGTCGAGAGATCGAGCATCAGCGCATAATAAGGCGGCTGCGAGCGGCTGAGATAATAGGTCCGGGTCCCGTTCGGGATATGGCCGTATCGCTCGATCAAGCTGGTGAAATCCTCGATCATCGATTCCACGAGCGGCTGCTGGCCATCGACCTTCAACCCCAGCATCGTGAAATAGCTGTCCCAGTAATAGATCTCGCGGAAGCGCCCGCCCGGAACCACGTAGGGGGCAGGAAGCGGCAGCGCGGAACTGCCCGCGACCGGCGCGACCGGCTGGCGCACGAGTTGCGGCCAGAGCCTCCGGACATGCGTCCTGAGATCGCCCGAGCCACGATCATTCTCGCCGGGCACCACGAAATTGGCGAGCACGAACGCCTTGAGGGCAGGGCCCGCGGGTTTGGTCCGCGCATAATCCGCCATGATCGCAGCCGTCGCCCGCTTCGGCACGGCGTCGACGAACGTCTTCCCATCGGCAAACACATGACCCTGCTGCACGGCTTCGAACAACGGGCCGTAAAGGTCGGCGGGCGAACGAACGGACGAAGACGACATGGTCTGTGCAGGGGCCATCGTCGCGATCGATGCCAGTGCGGCGAAACGGCAAAGGGTTCTGATCAAGTACGAATTTCCCGGTCCGGTGGGCGATCTCGAAGCAATGAGAGTATCGCCCGCACGAGGCAAGCGTCCCGCGCGTCCAATCCTGTCCGGTTCAGGCAGGGCTTGGCGGCACTCGTCGCTGGCGGCGACCGTCATCGGCGGGCTATGACGCCGCCATTCTCCAAGGCGACCGACCCGATCCGATGAAAAATCTTCCCTCCCGTTTCCGACGTCTCGATGGCGCCCTCGCCGATCTTCCGCTCGAAGAGCCGATGCTGCTCACCGAACTCGACGGATTCTTGACGGCCTTGGCGGTCGGCCCCGATACGATCCCGCAGGGCGAGTGGCTCCAGAGCATCTGGGGGTCGGACGACAGCGACGAACCGCCGTTCGATGATCCCGCTGACGTCCAGTGGTTCGTCGATGCGGTGATGGCGCGCCACGTCGAGATCGTCCGCGACCTGACACGAGGCAAGCCCCAGCCCATCTTCGATACCGACGACCGCAATGGCGACGTGCTGTGGGAAGGCTGGATCGACGGTTTCGCCGAAGCGGTGGCGCTCAGGCCCGAAAGCTGGACGGCGTTGGGTGACGGCACTGATCCGGATACCGCAGGGGCTCTAGCGCAGATCATGGCGCTGATCGCGATCGTCACCAACGAAACAACGCTCGACAGTATCGAGGTCAACGCCCTCGACGCGCACGCTCCCGCGCAGATCGTCGCTGCGGTCCTGAAACTCCATGCTCGAAGCACCGGCGCAACATCAACCACACCGGCGGCCGCACCCACGACGAAAATCGGCAGAAACGATCCTTGCCCTTGCGGCTCGGGAAAGAAATCCAAACGCTGCTGCGGATGATAGCGCGGTACGTTGAAAATTTTAGGGCGCCGAAAGCGAATAACGGCCTACGGACGAAAAGCTGGTGCCCCCGGCGAGATTTGAACACGCGGCCTACGGTTTAGGAAACCGTCGCTCTATCCGGCTGAGCTACGGGGGCATCCGATCGCGCATTACGCTCGTCGGGTGGGACGATCAAGCGTGGGAAAGCTTTGCAAGCTCTGCGCTTGCGTCAGGTTGTTCACGATCACGTTCGCGCAACCACGGTAATCTCGGGATTGTGAACCCTCGCACGGTTCGATCAAGGGCGACGGGTATCGCTTGCGATGCCCCGTCGCCGCTTGCCGTGCAGTGCGGGCGGTTAGGCCTTGACGTGCTGCGAGATGTACTTGTTCATCTCGAACATCGTGCACTTGTCACGCCCGAAGACCTTCTTCAGCTTCTCGTCCGCGAGGATCTCGCGCTTGTTCTCAGGGTTCTGCAGGTTGTTGGCCTTGATGTAGACCCAAACCTTGCTGATCACTTCGCTGCGCGGGAGCTTGTCGTTGCCGACGATCTCGCCGAGCTCGGGAGAGGGCTGGACGGGGGCGTGGATGCCGCCGGTCTTGGGAGCTGTAGCCATAAGCATTCCTTCCTGTTGCGCGCGTGCGTTAGGCACTGCGCGCGTGGTCACGCCTTGGTGAGCGCGTCCGCCTTGTGCGCTGCCTTGCCGCCCTTGTCACTCTTTACGATGAACTGGGGCTCGTCCTTGGACGCCCTGACGGTGTGGCCCTTTATCTTGGTGTCGGTGGTCTGCTTCTTTTCGACCGTGCCGTGCGCCTCGCCGCCGTGCGATTTCCAGGTGACCTCGTCGCCCTTCTTCGGATCCTTCATCGTCGCATCTCCTTGATAAGCAACGATCAAGCGCGGGAACGCGGCATTGGTTGCATCGCCTACGGGTTGCGGAGCCGGAGCGCCGGGGGCATCAGGGCGGCAATCAAGGAGACCGACCGATGAAGACCCGCGCCGCCGTAGCCTTCGAGGCAAAAAAACCGCTCGAGATCGTCGAACTCGACCTCGAAGGGCCGAAATTCGGCGAAGTCCTGGTTGAAATCATGGCGACGGGCATCTGCCATACCGATGCGTACACGCTCGACGGGCTTGATTCGGAAGGGTTGTTTCCGAGCGTGCTGGGCCATGAAGGCGCCGGCATCGTCCGCGAGATCGGCGCGGGCGTGACCAGCGTCGCGGTCGGCGATCACGTCATCCCGCTTTACACCCCCGAATGTCGCCAGTGTAAGTCGTGCCTCAGCCAGAAGACGAACCTGTGCACCGCGATCCGCGCCACCCAAGGGAAGGGGCTGATGCCCGACGGGACGACGCGGTTCAGCTACAAGGGCCAGCCGATCTTCCATTACATGGGCTGCTCGACCTTCTCGAACTTCACCGTGCTGCCGGAGATCGCGGTGGCGAAGATCCGCGAGGACGCGCCGTTCGATACGTCGTGCTACGTCGGCTGCGGCGTGACGACGGGGGTCGGTGCGGTGGTGCACACGGCGAAGGTCCAGCCGGGCGATACGGTCGTCGTGTTCGGGCTCGGCGGGATCGGGCTCAACGTGATCCAGGGTGCGCGGCTTGCAGGGGCCGGCATGATCGTCGGCGTCGACATCAATCCCGACCGCGAGGAATGGGGGCGTCGCTTCGGCATGACGCACTTCGCCAATCCCAAGGATGTCGGCGATATCGTCCAGCACATCGTCGCACTGACGGACGGCGGCGCGGACTACACCTTCGACGCGACCGGCAACACGACCGTGATGCGTCAGGCGCTGGAGGCGTGCCATCGCGGCTGGGGCACCTCGATCGTGATCGGCGTGGCCGAGGCGGGCAAGGAGATCTCGACGCGGCCGTTCCAGTTGGTCACCGGGCGCAACTGGCGCGGGACGGCGTTCGGCGGCGCGCGCGGGCGGACCGATACGCCGAAGATCGTCGACTGGTACATGAACGGCAAGATCGAGATCGACCCGATGATCACGCACCGCCTGACGCTCGACGAGATCAACAAGGGCTTCGACCTGATGCACGCCGGCGAGAGCATCCGCTCCGTCGTGATCTACTGAGGAGCGGGCCAATGTTCACGCACATCATGCTCGGCGCCGACGACATCGCGGCGTCGAAGGCGTTCTACGACGCGGCGCTGGGTGCGCTCGGCGTTCCCGAGGGTGTCGTCGATGACTGGGGGCGCGTCGTCTACGCGCATGACGGCGGGCGTTTCCTGCTGACCAAGCCGATCGACGGGCAGCCGGCGAGCCACGGTAACGGCAGCACGATGGGCTTCGCGGCGGCCTCGACCGAAGCGGCCGATGCGTGGCATGCCGCGGGGCTGGCGAACGGCGGGACGGCCTGTGAGGATCCGCCGGGCGTGCGCCAGGCTACCGGGGGGCGAAAGCTGTACCTCGCGTATCTGCGCGATCCGGCGGGGAACAAGATCTGCGCGCTGCACCGGATCGCGTGATGGAGACCGTCTCCACTAGCAAGGCGTATGGCGGCACGCAGGGCGTGTACCGCCACGCCTCGACCGCAACCGGCACCGACATGACCTTCGCGGTGTACGTACCGCCACATGACGAAGGCGCACAATTGCCGGTGTTGTGGTTCCTGTCGGGACTGACCTGCACACACGCCAACGTCATGGACAAGGGCGAGTACCGCCGCGCCTGTGCCGAACTCGGCGTGATCCTGGTGGCGCCCGATACCTCGCCACGCGGCGACGGCGTGCCCGACGACGATGCGTACGACTTCGGCAAGGGCGCGGGCTTCTACGTCGATGCGACCGAGGAGCCTTGGGCGACGAACTTCCAGATGCGGTCCTATGTCGAGGACGAACTGCCCGCACTGATCGCGGCGGAGTTTCCGATGGCGGACACGGCGCGGCAGGGGATCTTCGGGCACTCGATGGGCGGCCATGGTGCGTTGACGATGGCCCTGCGCAATCCCGACCGCTTCAAGAGCGTATCGGCGTTCGCCCCGATCGTGGCGCCGTTGCAGTGCCCTTGGGGCGAGAAGGCGCTCGGCGGGTATCTCGGGCCGGACCGTGCGGCGTGGCGGGCGTATGACACTTGCGCGCTGATCGAGGATGGCGCGCGGGTGGCGGAGATACTGGTCGACCAGGGCGATGCGGATGGCTTCCTGGCCGAGCAATTGAAGCCGGCGTTGCTTGCCGAAGCGTGCAAGGCCGCAGGGATCGCGCTGATCTTGCGGATGCAGCCAGGCTACGATCACAGCTACAACTTCATATCGACGTTCATGGGGGATCATGTCGCCTGGCACGCCGAACGCCTGAAATAGCCTTCCGAATCCGTCACCTCAGCAAACGCTGGGATCTCTTTAAAGGCGAACGTACGTGCCACGTGAGAGCCCCAGTTGCCGCTGGGTGACGGATCGGACCACCCAAAAACTAGAACCTGAACCCAGCCGCCACACCATAGCGACGCGGTTCGACCGTGAAGACGTTGGTGAACAACCCCGACGACTGGTCCGTCACATACTGGCCGGTGATGGCGTCGTTGCTCGTCAGGTTCTGGACGAAGCCGCGGACGTAATAGCGCTCGCCCGGCCCGTTGAACTGGATCTGCGCGTTGACGACCTCATAGCCCTGAACACGGTTGATGTTCTCGTTGAAGATGCTGGCCGAGAAGCCACCGGTGTAGGCCAGATCGACACGCGGGACGATCGTGAAGTCGCCGATGCCAGCGACATACTGCGCGCCCGCCGAGAATTTGTAGCGCGGCGCTTGCGGCAGTTCGTTGCCACGGATGTTGACCAGCACGCCGCTGCGATCGACCACGAACGGCAATGCGCCGCTCGCATTCGTCCCGAACCCCGCATTGAGCGGCGCCTGCAGCGCAGCCAGCGCCGGGTTGTAGTTCGCCAGTGCGCCCGCGGTTGCGGCGGCGAGCGCGTCGCATGACGAATACGCGCCGGTAGTACCGTTGGTCAGCAATGCCGTTGGTGGCCGCAGCCCGAGTGCCGAGTTCACCGCGCCGACGAACGCGTTGACCCCGGCCGCATTACCCGGCGTGGTCGGCCGCACCGCGCAATTCGACGCGGTGGTGATGTCCTTGATGACCACTGAATCGGCTCGACCGCCCGACGGATCCTGCGGATTGCCGATGAACTTGTCCTGCTTCACCTTCGACTTCAGATAGCTGAAGTTCATGTTGACGGTGAACTTGGGCGACGGCCGCATGATCGCTTCCGCCTCGACGCCGTAGATATCGGCGTCGATATTGTCGTTGACCGCGGTGCGGGCGACGATCCGGCTCAGCTGGAGTTGTTTGTATTTGTAATAGAAGCCGGTGAGATTGAGTTGCAGAGTCCGGTTCAGGAAGCTGTTCTTCGAGCCGATCTCGAACGAGTCGACCGACTCCGGCCTGAACGCCTGGTCGACCGCGAACACCGGCGACAGCGGCGGGTTGATGCCGCCCGATTTATACCCGCGCGAATAGGACGCGTAGACGAGGTTATCGGGCTTGATCTTGTATTCGAGGACCGCGCGGCCGGTCAGTCGACCGAACGACACGCTGGCGACGCCGAACGGCTGGTTGCCCGCGGTGAACGGATCGTAATCGAGCGCGGCATAGTTGATCGCGTTCTCCAACGCGCTGGTACCGTAAGGGCTGAGCGCTGTCGTGACCGCGGAGACGACGATCGCATTACCCTCTGCATCGCGCACCGGCGCACCGCTTGCGCCGACGAGGGTACGCGTCTTGTTGTCGAAGATAAACGAGGTGCGCGCGCGAACCTCCTTCTCATCGTGATTGTAGCGCAGCCCGAGCGTCAGCTTGAGCTTTTCGGTAAAGTCGAAATAGGTCTCGCCGAAGGCCCCGTACGACTTGAGATGCACCGAGTCCGTGAAGCTGCGATAAAAGGGCGTCGATCCGAAGGAATTGGGCAACGTAGCGCCGGCGACGCGCCCGCCCAGCACGTTGGCGGCGCCGATGACCGCGGCACCGTAATCGAGCGGGAAGGCGGTTACGTAATAGCTGTTGTCGCGGATCTTCTGGTCCAGATAGATGCCGCCGATCAGAAAATTGAACATCCCGTCGAAGCGGCTGTCGAGATGCGCCTCGGCCGAGAATTGCCGCGAGCGTGCGTTCGAACGATCGACGTCCTGGCTGCTCGGGCCGCACAGCTTGCTGCCGCTGAAGACGCCCAGATCGGGGCCGGGCGCCGATTGGCAGATCGTGCCGGTATTGCCGTTCGGAAACAGCGCGGCGACCGCGTTGGTGAAGGGATTGACCCCGCCGGGGAACGCAGCCCCGGGTGCCGCCGCGGTGCCGATCAGAGTGAGCGCGCCGACGTTTGCGCCGAGCGGGTTCTCGACGGCCAGGTTGTAGTCGTTGGTCGAATCCACCGAGTTGCGCGCATAGCCGCCGGTGAAGTTGAACGAGACCGGCCCGAAATCATGGAAGATCTTGGCGGTGTATTGTTCCTCGTCGCTGAAATAGGTCGGCTTGTAATCGATGTTGACGGTGCGGACGTCGGTCGGGTTGACGACCCCGGTATAGGTGTCGCGGCCATACAGGCTCTGCAGCGCATAGGGCGTGAACGCGGCGCCGAGCGCGAACCGGTAGAATTCGCTCGACGAATACACCGCGGCGAGCGTGGAATTGCCGTTCGTCGTGCCGTAGTCGAGCCGATCGGGGAGGCAGCCGAGCACGCCGGTCGGATCGCGGTGGCAAAGCTGTTTCTGGATGCGCGAGCGATTGTCGCGTTCATGGAAATAATAGCCGATCAGGTCGACGCGCGTGGCGCTGTTCGGCTCCCACGACAGCGTTCCACGGACCGAATAGAGATCGCGGTCGTCGATCCGGCCGCCGTCGAACAGGTTCTTGGTGTAGCCGTCGCGCTTCAGATACTGGCCGGCGACGCGGATCCCGATCGTGTCGGTGATCGGCAGATTGAACATGCCCTTCACACGCTTCGAATCGTAATTTCCGTATTCGAATTCGCCCGCGGCGTGGATCCCGGAGAGGTCCGGCTTGGCGGTGATGAAGTTGACCACGCCCGCGGTCGCGTTTCGACCGAACAACGTGCCTTGCGGACCGCGCAACACTTCGACGCGTTCGAGATCGTAGAACTCGGACTCGAACAGCCGCGTCGATACCAGCGGCATGTCGTTGACGTGGATCGCGGTCGCGCTGTCGCAGGACGCGCCGACACAGAGATCGCCGATGCCGCGGATCGTGAAGCTCGACGAGGTGAAGTTGGTCTTGGTGAACGTCACGTTGGGCAGCGTTTGCTGAAGCGCGATCGGATTGACGATCTGCTGCTTCTCCAGATTTTCCGCGGTAAAAGCGCTCACAGCAATCGGAACATCTTGCAGACGTTGCGATTGGCGTTGCGCGGTAATCACGATATCCTGAGACGCGTAGACGCTGGATGGGGTATCGGCGGGGCCAGGTTGTGTTGGGACAGTCGGCGTTGGGCCAGTTGGCGTTGAGTTGGTCTGCGCCGATGTAGCCTCCTGGCCGGGACCATTGGTCGGTGCGGTGTCTTCAGCCGACGTCGTAGTGGCCGTTTGTCCCATTGCCGGCGCAATCGACAGGAGTATCATCGCCGAAGCGGCGAGCAATTCGAACTTAGCCATGTCAGTCCTCTCCCCGATCGTGCCGGTCTTTGCCGATTCACGATTTAGTTTTTCAGGTATGGCGAAGTAACGACGAAAAAAATCTACCGTCAACGCTTTTTGAAGCCCGGATTACTGGGATTTATGCTGCGTTGCTCAAATAAAACAGTTGCAAAAGAGGACCCATGTTCTGATGTTTGGGTATGCTGACAAAGGGTGTTGCGATGCGGGATGAAACGGGCGGGCCGGATGGTCGGTCGGCCATTGCCGACGAACTAGGGCCCGACGGCAAGGTGATTGTGCCCGAAGACGTAGCGTCGGCGATCCGTACGCTGATCCAGTGGGCGGGCGACGATCCGACCCGCGAAGGGCTCCTCGATACGCCGCATCGTGTTGCACGTGCGTGGAAGGAATATTGCGCGGGCTATGGCGACGATCCGGCGAAACATCTAGAACGCGTGTTCGAGGAAGTCGGCGGCTATGACGAGATCGTGCTGCTCAAGGACATCCCGTTCCAGTCGCATTGCGAGCATCACATGGCGCCGATCATAGGCAAGGCGCACATCGCCTACCTGCCGCGCAACCATGTCGTCGGCATTTCGAAGCTGGCACGCGTGCTGCACGGGTTCGCGCGGCGGTTGCAGGTGCAGGAGCGGCTGACCGCGGAAGTGGCGGACTGCATCTGGGACAACCTCAAGCCGCAGGGCGTCGCGGTGGTGATCGAGGCGAGCCATGCGTGCATGACCGCGCGCGGCGTGCGGACGCCCGGCGTGACGATGGTCACCAGCCGGATGATGGGCGTGTTCCGCGACGACGAACGCAGTCGAAAGGAAGTGCTGGCGTTGATGGGGCGCGGCGCCTGATGCGGACCGTGCTCGTCACGGGCGGGGCGAAGCGGCTGGGCGCTGCGATCGTCCGACGGCTTGCGGCGGATGGTCATGCCGTGATCGTGCACCAGGGCCATTCGCCGGATGAGGCGGCTGCGCTAGTGGCGGAGGTCGTCGGCAAGGGCGGGCGTGCTGCTGCGGTGGCGGGCGACCTGAGCGACCTCGCCGCGATCGGCGACCTGTTCGCGGCGGCACGCTCTGCGATTGGCGGCCCGATCGATGGGTTGGTGAACTGCGCGTCGAAGTTCGAGTTCGATCGGCCGCCAAGTGTCGATCCGGCGCTGTTCGCCGAGCTTGGCGCGATCAACTGTGGCGCGCCGGTGCTGCTGGCCTCTGCGCTCGCGTCCCAGGATGATGTCGCGGACGGCGCGGTGGTCAACGTGCTCGACCAGAAGGTAGCGAACCTCAATCCGGACTTTTTCTCGTACAGTTGCGGGAAGATCGCCCTGGAGGGTGCGACGACGATGCTCGCACAAGCGCTCGCGCCGCGCATCGCGGTCAACGCGGTGTCGCCGGGCCTGACGCTGCCGAGCGGCGACCAGAGCGACGATGAGTTTGCGGCGGTGGCGAGCGACAACCTGCTCAAGCGACCGGTCGGCGCGGAGGTTGTCGCGGATGCGGTCGCTTGGCTGCTGACCGCGAAGGGCGTGACGGGACAGAATGTGTTCGTCGATTGCGGGCAGCGGTTTCTGACGCGCGACAGCGACGTGATGTTCGACCGGGATCGTGGGGGACGACATGGCTGAATTCACGACGATCCTCGACGGGCTCGAGGTCATGATGCGGCTCGGCATCCATCCACACGAGGTCGCGCCGCAACGCGTGGTCGTGTCGATCGAGATGACGGTCGTGTATCCCGCCCCGCTCGGCGAGGATGCGATCGAGGAAGTGCTCGATTACGACTTCGTGCGGGCGGGCATCCTGGCGATGGCAGCGGACCGCCCGTTCGCGTTGCAGGAAACCCTCTGCGAGGCGATCGCCGCGCTGTGCCTGACGGACGAGCGGGTCAGCCGGGTAAAAGTCCGCACGGTAAAGGCCGATGTCTACCCCGACGCCCGCGTAGGCTGTGAGATCGTGCGCGAGCGCTAATCTCGGCTCCCTCTCCCCTCCGGGGAGAGGGCTGGGGTGAGGGGCTGTTCCGGGCGAAGCACTGCTTGGCTGCCCCTCACCCCGACCCTCTCCCCGTAGGGGAGAGGGAGAGCCGCATTACGCGCGGTTCGCCGCAGACAACACCGCACGCACCGACGCGGTGGCGATGTCGCTGTCCATCCCGACCCCGAACACCGTCTTCCCCTCAGCGGTCCGGCACTCGACATACGCCGCCGCCTGCGCATCCGCCCCGTGGCCAATCGCATGCTCGTTATAATCCACAACGTCCAAAGTAGGCCCGGTCGACTCCGCAATCGCCGAGATCACCCCCGATATCAGCCCGTTCCCGCGCCCTGAGATCGACCGATCCTCGCCATCGATCGCCACCCGACCGATGAACACCCGCTGCCCCGAGGCACCGCTTTCCTCGTAATCGCGCAACTCCACCCTATCGTCCGCCTGTGGCATGTAGGTCCGCTCGAACAGGCCCCAGATATCCGCCGCATTCAGTTCGCGGCTGGTCTCGTCGGCATAAGCCTGGACGTGACGGCTGAAGTCCGCCTGCAACCGCTTGGGCAGCTTCAGTCCCTTGTCCTGCTCGATCACCCAGGCGACGCCGCCCTTGCCCGACTGCGAATTGACGCGGATCACCGCCTCGTAGCTGCGGCCCAGATCGGCGGGGTCGATCGGGAGATAGGGCACCTCCCACAACGTGTCGTTCTTCGCCTCCTGCGCCGCGAAGCCCTTCTTGATCGCGTCCTGGTGCGACCCCGAGAACGCGGTGAAGACCAGGTCGCCGGCATAGGGCGTGCGCGGGTGGACGGGGATGTTGGTGCAGTAATTGACCGTGTTCACGACCCCGTCGATGTCCGACAGGTCGAGCTTCGGATCGACGCCCTGCGTGTACATGTTGAGCGCGACGGTCACGAGATCGCAATTGCCGGTGCGCTCGCCATTGCCGAGCAGGCAGCCCTCGACGCGGTCCGCACCCGCCATCATGCCGAGCTCGGCGGCGGCGACGCCGGTGCCGCGATCGTTATGCGTGTGCAGGCTGATCGCCACCGCGTCGCGGTTGCGGATGTTGCGCCCGAACCATTCGATCTGGTCGGCGTAGATGTTCGGCGTGGCGCACTCGACGGTGGCGGGCAGGTTGAAGATGATCGGGTTCTCGGGCGTCGGCATCAGGACGTCCATCACCGCCTCGCAGACCTCAAGGCTGAAATCGAGTTCGGCGGTCGAGAAGGTCTCGGGGCTGTATTCGAACTGCCAGCGGACATTCGGCTGCTTGGCGGCTTCGTCGCGCAGCACCTTGGCGCCATCCACGGCGATCTGCTTCACCTGCGCGCGGTCCATCCCGAACACGATCTTCCGCCATGCCGGGGAGACTGCGTTGTAAAGGTGCACGATCGCGGACTTCGCGCCGACGAGGCTGGCGAAGCTCGTCTTGATGAGGTCGCGGCGCGATTGGGTCAGCACCTGGATCGCAACGTCGTCGGGAATGCGGCCGGTCTTCACGAGGCCCGAGATGAAGTCGAATTCGGTCGCGCCCGCGCTCGGGAAGCCGACCTCGATTTCCTTCAGCCCGACCTTGCAGAGCAGGTCAAAGAAGCGCGTCTTCTTCTCCGCGTCCATCGGGTCGATCAGCGCCTGATTGCCGTCGCGCAGATCGGTCGAGAGCCAGCGCGGCGGCTTGACGATGGTCTTCGACGGCCATTGTCGGTCGGGCAGGTCGACTTGCGGGAAGGGACGGTATTTGATCGATGGGTCGCGCAGCATGGCTCGTATCTCTCGTGTCGTCGGGAGCGGTCGGGTCAGCCCTTAGGCGCGAGGCGCGGGGCATGGCCACCGCGCAAACGATCGGCGCGCCTAAGGGCGCGTAAGTCGAAGCAGCAGGAGGCGGCCATGCGTCATTAATAGTGTCCTATCGCGCGGACACATCCCGTGTCCAGCGCGATAGGAATTTTGGTATATTATTGCGCCGAGAACGCGGCGTTGATCGTCAGGTCGACCTTGTCCGACACCACCGGGGCGTAGGCGCCGATGTTGAAGTCGCTGCGCTTGATCGAGGTCGTAGCGCGGAAGCCGAAGTTCAGCTTCTTGTTCATCGGGTTCGCGCCGGCGCCGACGAAGGTTGCCTGGAGCACGACCGGCTTGGTGACGCCCTTCAGCGTGAGGTCGCCAGTGATCGTCGCCTTGTCGCCGGTCGCGACGACCTTGGTCGAGACGAACTTGGCGGTCGGATAGGTCGCGGCGTCGAAGAAGTCCTTCGACTTCAGGTGGCCGGCGAACGGCGCGGACGTAACCGATAGCTGGTCGATCGCGAAATTGACCTCGACCTTGGTGACGTTCGGCTTGGCGGGATCGATAGTGATGCTACCCCCCGACGCGCCGAGCTGCCCTTCGAGCATCGAGAAGCCCATGTGGTTGACCTGCCAGGTCACTTGCGTGTGGTTGGGATCGACCGCGTAAGTGCCGGCGGTGACGCGCGCTTTGACGGGCGCGCCGGGGACGGCGGCGGTCTGGGCGAGGACTGGCGCGGCGGTGAGGGCGAGGATGGTGGCTAGGACTAGGCGCATGCGGGGTCTCCTGTTGATCGCGCGATGCTGGCCGAGGTGAGGGGGCGCGTCAAATGACGTTATGCCAACGCTGTGTTTCAGGATTGGGTCGGTGGGTGAGACAGCGAGGCTGCTGCCCCGTTCCAGTTCCCCCGCGGACGCGGGGGCCCAGCTAAACCACGATCACCGCCCGAGACCCTGGGCCCCCGCGTTCGCGAGGGAACAGGAGGGGAGAGCGGCTCCCACCTGCACAATACCACCCCGGCGAATGCCGGGGCCCAATTGGGAAGGCTCCAGTAACGGAACGCTGTCTTCAGTCGGCAACGTCCCCCAATTGGGCCCCGGCCTTCGCCGGGGTGGAGTGGGGGTATGGGAGCAACCAAAACGCGCTCCCCACGCCAGCCCGTCGGAGCCGGCGAAGCCGTGCCCTATGGGCAGGCTCCGTCGTGCCGGCCGTGCTCACGCTCTTTCGCGCGCTCGCGTCGCGTCAGTTCTTAGCCTTGTCTACGAGAGCATTCTTCCCGATCCAAGGCATCATCCCACGCAGTTCCGACCCGATCTTCTCGATCGGATGCGCCAGCGCCTGCTTCCGCGCCGCCTTCAGCTCAGGCTGCCCCGCACGGTTGTCGAGGATGAAGTTTTTCACGAACCGCCCCGACTGGATGTCCGCCAGCACGCGCTTCATCTCGGCCTTGGTCTCCGACGTGATAATCCGCGGACCCGTCGTGATGTCGCCATATTCGGCGGTGTTCGAGATCGAGTAGCGCATGTTGGCGATGCCGCCCTCATACAGCAGGTCGACGATCAGCTTGGTCTCGTGGAGGCACTCGAAATACGCCATTTCGGGGGCGTAGCCGGCCTCGACCAGCGTCTCGAACCCGGCTTGGATCAGGTGGGTGATGCCGCCGCACAGCACGGCCTGTTCGCCGAACAGGTCGGTCTCGCATTCCTCGCGGAAGTTGGTCTCGATGATACCCGAGCGACCGCCGCCGACACCCGAGGCGTACGCAAGCGCGATGTCGTGTGCGTTGCCCGACTTGTCCTGGTCGATCGCGATCAGGCAGGGGACGCCGCCGCCGCGGACATATTCGCTGCGCACGGTGTGGCCGGGGCCCTTGGGCGCGATCATGATGACGTCGAGATCGGCGCGCGGCTCGATCAGGCCGAAATGCACGTTGAGGCCGTGCGCAAACGCGATCGTCGCGCCCTGCTTGAGGTTGTCGTGCAGGTCGCTCGCGTAGATCGCGGCCTGATGCTCGTCCGGCGCGAGGACCATGACGATGTCGGCCCAGGCGGCGGCTTCCTTGTTCGACTTGACCGCGAAACCGGCCTCGATCGCCTTCTTGGCGGTGGCCGAGCCTTCGCGGAGTGCGATCGCGACGTCCTTGACGCCCGAATCGCGGAGGTTCTGCGCGTGGGCATGGCCCTGCGAGCCGTAACCGACGATCGCGATCTTCTTGTCGGTGATGAGGTTCAGGTCGGCGTCGCGATCGTAATAGACACGCATTGGATTCTTCCTTTTTTCGTCATTCCGGCGAACGCCGGAACCCAGGGTTCCAGGCGGCGCCGATTGTGGCTCTGGGTCCTGACTTTCGTCAGGAAGACGGGGGTAAATTCAGGCCGGCTCTTTGCCGCGGGCGATCGCGACGATGCCGGTGCGGGCGACTTCGATCAGACCGACTTCGCCCATGAGTTCGACGAACTTGTCGATCTTGTCGATGCCGCCGGTGACCTCGAACACGAAGCTCGACGTCGTCGCATCGACCACGCGCGCACGGTAGACGTCGGCGAGGCGCAGCGCCTCGATCCGGTGGTCGCCGGTGCCGCGGACCTTCACCAGCGCGAGCTCGCGTTCGACATGCGCGCCCATTGCGGTGAGGTCGGTGACCTTGTGCACCGGCACCAACCGATCGAGCTGAGCGATGATCTGCTCCATCGTCGCCGCGCTCGCCGAGGTGACGATCGTGATTCGGCTGACCGACTTGTCCGCGGTGATCTCGCTCACCGTCAGGCTCTCGATATTATAGCCGCGCGCGGTGAACAGGCCGGCGATCCTGGCGAGGATGCCCGGTTCGTTGTCGACGATGACGGCGAGCGTGTGCCGCTCGGCCTTTTCCTGGGAAATGTGCATGGTTCAGTCTCCCCCCCGCCCGCTTGCGGGAGGGGGTAGGGGGTGGGCGCGCGGATGGCCGCAGGCGATGCCGGTCGGGATTGAGCGCGAGCCCACCCCCGGCCCCTCCCGTTCACGGGAGGGGGGAAAAAGTGAATTCACCATCAAACCAGCGCCTTCGCTTCGTCGTCCATCGTGCCGGACACTTCGTTCGCCTGCAGGATCATGTCGGTATGCGCAGCCCCCGACGGGATCATGGGGAAGCAATTCGTCAGCTGCGACACGCGGCAATCGACGATCACCGGGCCGTCATACGCCAACATCTCGGCGATCCCGCTGTCGAGCTGGTCGCGCGTCTCGATCAAAATGCCCTTCCAGCCATACGCCTCACCGAGCTTCACGAAATCGGGCAGCGAATCCGAATAGCTCTCGGCATAGCGGCTCTCATAGGTGAGCTCCTGCCACTGGCGGACCATGCCCATATACTGGTTGTTGAGGATGAAGATCTTCACCGGCAACCGGTATTGCGAGGCCGTTGCCAACTCCTGGATGTTCATCTGGATCGATGCCTCGCCGGCGATGTCGATCACCAGTGCGTTCGGATTGCCAAGCTGCGCGCCGATCGCCGCGGGAAGGCCATAGCCCATCGTCCCGAGACCGCCCGAGGTCAGCCACTTGTTCGGCTTCTCAAACCCGAAATGCTGCGCCGCCCACATCTGGTGCTGGCCGACCTCGGTCGTGATGATCGGCGAGCGTGCCTGCGTGGCGTCGAACAGCGCCCGGATCGCACGCTGCGGCATGATCTCGTTCGGATCGTTCTCGGGGAAATCGAGACACTTTACCGCGCGCCAGCCGGCAATTCGCCGCTGCCAGTCGGTCGTGTCGGGCTTGGGATGCTGGCGGCTCTTCCAGATCCGCACCATGTCCTCGAGCGCATGACCGACGTCCGCGATGATCCCGAGATCGACGCGCACCGTCTTGTTCACCGACGACCGATCGATGTCGATATGCACCTTCCGCGAGTTCGGGCTGAACGCATCGAGCCGCCCGGTCACTCGGTCATCGAAGCGCGAACCGAGCGCGACGACGAGGTCGGCCTGGTTCATCGCCATGTTGGCCTCGTACGTGCCGTGCATCCCGAGCATGCCGAGCCACTGCGGGCCGGACGCGGGATAGGCGCCAAGGCCCATCAGCGTCGACGTCACCGGTGCGCCAGTGATGCGGACGAGTTCGCACAGCAACTGGCTCGCGGCCGGGCCCGAGTTGATGATACCGCCGCCGGTATACAGGATCGGACGTTCGGCCGCGGCGAGCATGTCGACGAGCTGCTCGATCTGCGACTGGTCGGCCTTCACCTGCGGGCGATAGGTCTTGTGCTGGATCGGCCCCGGCTTCTTGTAGCGCGCGGTGGCGACCTGCACGTCCTTGGGGATGTCGACGACCACCGGCCCCGGACGACCCGAGGTGGCGATGTGGAACGCCTCGTGGATCACGTCGCCGAGCTTGGCGGGATCCTTCACGAGGTAGTTGTGCTTCGAGCAATGGCGCGTGATGCCGACGGTATCGGCCTCCTGGAACGCGTCGGTGCCGATCAGCGCGGTCGGCACCTGGCCGGTGATCACGACCATCGGGATCGAATCCATCAGCGCGTCGGTGATGCCGGTGACCGCGTTGGTCGCGCCGGGGCCCGACGTCACGAGCACCACGCCGGGCTTGCCGGTCGAGCGCGCATAGCCCTCGGCAGCATGCGTCGCGGCCTGCTCATGGCGCACGAGGATGTGCTTGATCCGGCCGCTCCTAAAGAGCGCGTCGTAGATCGGCAGCACGGCACCACCCGGATAGCCGAAGACGACCTCCACGCCGAGATCGCACAGCGCCTCGATCAGGATATCGGCCCCACTCTTCTCGGTCATTTCATATCATCCTTTGCGAGAACGCTGCCTTTAGCGTCTCGTGGAGGGGCCGGCTACCGATATAAAAGATGCGTGTCAAACATCATTTGAGCAATATAGTTTCAAATTGCTGCAGGCGCGTTGGAAGATCGAGGGCTTCGGTGCGGGTCCACGCGGCGGGCGGCTGGTGTCGGAGCCACGTGTATTGGCGCTTGGCGTAGCGCCGCGTGGCGAGCGATCCAGCGGCGATGGCGTCGGGTTTCGAGGTCTCGCCGCGAACGAGCGCGGCGATCTCGGGCACACCGATCGCGCGGCGGATCGGGGCGTCCCAAGGGATGTCGGTGCGGGCGAGCAGCGCGGTGATCTCGTCGCGGCTGGTGTCGGCCATCTCGGCGAAGCGCTGGTCGATGCGCGCGTTGAGCCAGTCGCGGTCGGGGATCAGGATCAGCGCACGGACGTCGATCGTATCGCCGATCCCGCCGACCTTCTCCGTCTGCCAGTCGGCGAGGGTGCGGCCGGTACCGCGGACGACTTCGAGCGCTCTGGCGACGCGGGTTGTGTCGGCGGCGTTGAGCTTGGCCGCGGCTTGTGTGTCGAGTTGCGCGAGTGCGGCGTGCGCCTCGGCGACGGGGAGGGCGCGGACTTGCTCGCGGAGGGCCGGGTCGATGGCGGGGACGGGGGCGATGCCATCGAGCAAGGTGCGGACATAAAGCCCGGTGCCGCCTACCAGGATCGGCAGCTTCCCCTCGGCCAGCGTATCGCGGATCGCCTGCGTCGCCTCGACCGCCCAGCGCGCGGCGGAGTAGGTGGCGTCGGCGGCGTCGACATGGCCGAACAGTTTGTGCGGGGCGCTGGCCTCTTCTTCCGGCGAGGGACGCGCGGTGAGGATGCGGAGGTCGGCATAGACCTGCGCGGAGTCCGCGTTGATGACGACGCCGTCGTGACGCGCGGCGATGGCGAGCGCGAGCGCGGACTTGCCGCTCGCGGTCGGCCCTGCGATGAGCGCGACCTTCGGGAGAGCGCCCGTTGATTGGGAGATGGGTATGTTCACGGCAACGCTTATAGCCTCGGGCACGCTGACCGCAGGCGATATTTCGACCGCGATGGACCGCCTGCGCGACGCCGGCTGCGCACCGGGCGCAAGCGGCTGGATAGACGAAGGCGACGCCGCCGACCTGATCTTCGGCATGGCACCCGATGCGGCGCGCGTCGCGCTAGAGGGCGCGTTCGCCGGGGCGGACGTGGTCGTGCAGTCCAGTCTGACGCGCACCAAGAAGCTGCTGGTCGCCGACATGGACTCCACCATGATCACCGTCGAGTGCATCGACGAACTCGCCGATTACGCCGGGATCAAACCGCAGATCGCCGAAATCACCGAACGCGCCATGCGCGGCGAACTCGATTTCGAAGCAGCGCTCGATGCCCGCGTGGCGCTGCTGAGAGGATTGGCCGAAAGCGACATCGAACGCTGCCTAACCGAACGCGTCACGATCATGCCGGGCGCCAAGGCGCTGGTGCAGACGATGCGCGCGCGCGGGGCACTGGCGGTGCTGGTATCAGGCGGCTTCACCCGCTTCGCCGAGCCGGTCGCCAAGGAAATCGGTTTCGACCGCGCAATTGCCAACGTGCTGGAAATCGACGGCGGCATGCTGACGGGGACGGTGACCAAGCCGATCGTCGGATCGCACACCAAGCTGACGACGCTGCAAGCCGCAATCGCCGAGCGGGGAATTACAGTCGAGGAATCACTCGCGGTCGGCGACGGCGCGAACGATCTGGCGATGATCGAGGCGGCGGGACTCGGGGTGGCCTACCACGCCAAGCCGGTAGTCGCGGCGGCCGCGGCCGCACGCGTGGATCACGGCGACCTGACGGCGCTGCTGTATGCGCAAGGAATCGCACGCCGTGACTGGGTGCTGGACTAAAATCTTCACCCCTCCCTGGAAGGGAGGGGCAGGGGGTGGGTCGGCTTCCGCGTTACCCGAGCTGGAGTGACTCAATCTGGCCAACCCACCCCCAACCCCTCCCTTCCAGGGAGGGGCGCAGAAGGGAAGGTCAGCCCTTAGCCAACGGCGTACCGCTCGCTTCGCAAACATACGTCGCCAGTTCCTCACGCAACGGCAGCCCCTTGATCGGCCGCAGCGGGCCGTCATGCGCGATGTTGGTCTCGACCAGCGCACGGTTCGGGCCGACGCCCAGCACATGGAACAGGCGGTTGGCGCAATCGGTCTCGGTCCGCGCATAAGCGACCTTGCCCGCATGCTCCTGGCGCAGGATCGCGATGATCGTGCCACCGATGGCTTTGCGCTCACGCAACAGGAAATGGCGCGAGGTCGGGTCGGACGGGGTCGGGATCAGCCGCCCCTTGACGGTCATCTGCTCGGGTTTTGGCACCGCCACATCGGTCTCGGCAAGGTTGCGCAACGACACGCCGTTTTCGGTCATCGTATCGGTATTGGTCGTCGCAGGCTGTTCGCCGGAACACGCGGCCAACAGCGTTGCGCCGGCAAGTGCCAGCGCCAAGGTCTTCGAAATCATTCATCTAGCTCCCGGTCGATGTCGAAACGAAACGACCGGTCCGCGTCTTTCGATCCCTGCCAGACCCGATCGTTCATTGGCCGACGGTCAGCGCGCCCGCTTGCCGACACCGCGGTCCGCTCGTGCCGCAGCCTTCGCAGGCGCGGGAGGCTCGCAGATTCGGCGCGTCGGCTGGCAGGCGATGCCGACCGTCGAACATCCTTTCACGCTACCCTCGGTCGGACAGGCACGGCATTGCTGCTTGATCTCGGTACAGCTCGGTGACGCGGACACCAGCGCCAGGGTCAGGAAGAACATTCGCACATCCTCGCTATGAGTATGAGATTCCAGCGCATCCCGTCAGGGCGCGACGATCACGCACGGCACGCCCGCCGCCGAGCAGGCCCGCGTCGCGTCCGCCTTCGACGCGAAACCGCCAGCCAGGAGCCGCGTGACGCCGTTGGCCTTTGCGTAGAAGGGTTGTGCACCGCGCAGCTTGCCGCGAACCTTGCTCCACTGCGTCTCCGCATTGCCCTGATCCCGGAACGCGCCGAGCTGTACGCGCCAATTGCCCGTCGGACGCACAGGCGCAAGCCCGGACTGCGCCTGCCTAGCCGGTGCCGCCTCCCGCGTAGGCCCGGGAACGCGAGCAGGAAGCGAACTCGGCGGCAGCTTGGACGGGCGAGGCGTGTCGACGATCCGTGAGGGCGCCACCGGCGTCTGCCCGATCGTCGCACGAGCCGTCCCCTGGGCCGGTCCCTCGCCCGGTCCCTGGGGCGTCGACTGCACCGCATATTGCTGGGCCAGCGCAGTGCCCCTCTCGCGGTCGGTCGGCGAGATATACTCGTCCATCTGCGCCAGCGCCTGGGAGGCGGGTTGCAGCCCCGACGCCGAGGCCCGCGTCATCAGCGCATAGGCCCGCGGAAAATCGCGCGACACGGCATCGCCATTGAACAGCATCGTCCCCAGCACGAGTTGCGCCCGCGGCTCCCCGTGCGCGACCGACTTCTGCAACCAGGGCAGCGCATCCGTCTTCTTGCCCGCCTGGAACAGGGCAAGGCCGTAATTGTCGGCGGCCTGCACATGGCCTTGCAGCGCGGCCTTGCGGAACCAGCTCTCGGCCAGCGCGGGATCGAGCGGGACGCCGCGACCGAGCTTGTACGCCTGCGCCAGGTTGAACTGCGCATCGGCATCGCCCGCCACCGCCAGCGGGCGCCACTCGGTGATCGCGCGCGGATAGTCGCCCTTCGCCCAGGCATCGACCCCAGCCTTCACATCGCCAGCCTGCACATCGGCAGACGCAGGGACGGCGGCCAGCATCCCGCTCAACGCGACCGCACCCACCAAAAGCTTACGCCCAACCGTCATCGCCATCCCTCATACCGTCCGACCGTCACCATGCCGTCGTTCGTCCCGCAAGGCAAAGGGCGACCGTTCCCTCGCGGACCATCTTCGGTCGGTAAGTCGTTATGAAGTCGCGTTAACCGCTTCTTAGACCCCGCCATGGCAACCGGCGTGAGAATACCGGAGGTCGGGGACTTATGCGCGTTCTGGCGTTTGCATCGTACAGGGGAGGATCGCGCAAGACATGACCGGTCATCTCGCGGTCCAGGCAGAGCGTCGGCTTGAACGGCACTCGACGTCCTTCTCCAATCCTTGCCGGAAATGGGTTCGCGCGTCGCGCTACTGCCGCCGACCAAGCCTATTCGTCAGACAGGCCTATTCGTCAGAACAGGGATCCTCCCGATGAACACGCGCGCGCTTCTTCTTGGTGGCATTTCCGCCCTCCTGCTCGGTGGCACGATGGTCGGCTGTGCAGCCAATAGCGACCGCATTGCATCGGTCAGCGATCGCAGCAACGCGCTTGCCGCCAGAGCCGTGGCACGTGACGCCGGTAAGGCGAAGACGGCACTCGCCCGCCGCGAGGCTGCGGTCGCGATCGGCTATGCCGAGCGCGCGGTGGCGCATGCGCCGCTGTCCGCGACGTATCGCATGCTGCTCGGCCAGAGCTATCTGCAGGGCGGCCGCTTCACGTCGGCGTTGCGCGCCTTCGCGGATACGCTGGAGCTATCGCCGGGCAACGGCAAAGCCGCGCTCAACCTTGCCCTGTCGCAGGTCGCAACCGGGGATTGGCAGGCAGCCCGGCATACGCTCGAGGCCAACGCGGCGACCGTTCCGGCGATCGATCGTGGCCTGGCGCTGTCGTTGTCGGGGGATACGGCGGGCGGCATCGCGTTGCTGACCGAAGTCGCTCGTTCGCCCGCAACGAGTGCGAAGGTCCGTCAGAATCTCGCGCTGAGCTATGCACTGGCCGGTCGCTGGCAGGAGGCGCGCGTCGTCGCGGAGGCCGACCTGGCACCCGCGGACGTCGATGCGCGCATCGAGCAATGGGCGCTGTTCGCACAGCCGACGACCGCGTCGGATCAGGTAGCATCCCTGCTCGGCGTACGGGCGGTGGCGGACACGGGGCAGCCGGTCGCGCTTGCGTTGAACCGCGGTGCACCGGCCGGGCCCAGTGTTCCGTAACAAGCCTTGGCGGCGGCGGATCCGGTCGTTGCGCAGGTCGGAGCCGCCCCGGTCGGGGTCGTTTCGGCCTCCGCTGCCGGTCTTTCGAAAATATCGCTCGGACCGCGACAGGGGATCGTCCAAGCCTTGCCCGCGATCATGCTCCGTCCGGCGGGTGACCCGGTCAAGCTCGCATCAGCGTCCGCGTCGCCCGGAAGCGGCACGGCGACCGCGGCATACCAGGTGAAGGCACCGGAGACGGGCACCTGGTACGTCCAGCGCGGTGCGTTCGACAGCGCAAGCGTGGCCAAGGACGCCTGGAACCGCGCCTCGCGCCGGTTCCCGATGCTAACCGGGCATTCGCCGAACGGCATGACGTTCAAGGCGAACGGCGAGGATGTTTACCGCCCCTCGGTCGGAGGGTTCAGTCGTTCGACGGCGGAAACCCTGTGCCGCCAGTACCGTGCCAAGGGCGGCGCCTGCTTCGTCCGCCAGGGCGCGGGCGACGTAATGGCGCAGTGGTTGCGCAAACCCGGGATGCAGATGGCACAGATGGCGTCGCGGTAAGGGCGGCTGTTCGTCCCACCGCTTCGACCAACACCACCCCGGCGAAGGCCGGGACCCAGTTGGGAAACGTCCCTGATAGAAGGCGACGCATCGTTACGCCGACTTGCCAATTGTGCCCCGGCCTCCGCCGGGGTGGTGCACTGTGGCCCGTGAGGGTGTCCCCACCGAACCTCGCGCTCACCCTCCCACAAGCACAACACGCGCCCCAGCACCGGCAAGCCATCGAACGGTGTATTCCCCGCTTCCGCCTCGAACGCACCGCCCGCCCTTCACACCACCCCGGCGAAGGCCGGGGCCCAATTGGGAGACGTTGTTAACTGAGCGCTGCGTGCCGTTACTCCAGCCTCACCAATTGGGCCCCGGCCTCCGCCGGGGTGGCACGTCAGCGCTGAAGTCTAGTATGGCCTTACCGAACCTCGCGTCCACCCTTCCACAAGCGCAACACGCGCCCCTGCACCGGCAGGCCATCGAACGGCGTATTACCCGCCTCGGCCTCGAACGCATCCCCGACGATCTGCCATGGAGCCTGCTGGTCGAACAGCATCAGGTCGGCCGGCTTCCCTGCCTCCAGCGTCCCCGTATCGAGGCCGAGTACCCGCGCCGGGTTGCTGGCCAGCAACGCGAACAGGCGTTCCAATGTCAGCAATTCGTCGCGCACCAGCATCAGTGCGAGCGGCAGCAACGTCTCCGCACCGGCCATCCCGCTGCTCGAATCGGTGAACGGCAGCCGCTTCTCCTCCGGGCCGCGCGGCTCGTGTCCCGAACACAGCACGTCGATCGTCCCGTCGGCGATGGCGTCCAGCGCCGCGCGTCGATCATGCTCGGCACGCAGCGGCGGCGATAGCAGCGCGAACGACCGGAAGTCGCTGACCGCGATCTCCGATAGATGCAGGTGCGCCGGCGTGATGCCGCACGTTACCGCGACGCCACGACGTTTGGCCGCACGGATCAGGTCGAACCCGGCCGCCGTGGTCACCTGGCGGATGTGGATACGCGCGCCGGTATCCTCGGCGAGCATCAGGTCGCGCGCGATCGCGAGCGCCTCGGCAACCGCCGGCGCGGCGGGCAGGCCGAGCCGCGTCGCCGTCTCGCCCTCGGTCGCAACCGCGCCTGCCGTCAGTCCACCATCCTCGGCGTGCGCGATCACCGTCACGTCCAGGTCGTGTGCATAAGCCAGTACGCGGCGCATCACCCCGCTGTCGGCGATCCAGTGCTTGCCCGTGCCGACCGCCTTGGCGCCTGCGGAGAGACAGATCGCCATTTCGGCAAGGTCGTGGCCTTCGAGCCCGCGCGTGGCGGCGGCGATCGGGTGGATCCAGAGGTCGGGCTTGCCGATCAACGCGGCGCGCTGGACGATGCCGGGGTCGTCCAGCACCGGCGACTGATCGGGCATGAGGCCGATCCGCACGATCCCGCCTGCGCGGAAAGCCGCACGATCGACCTTCGCCACGCCGAGATCGACGATCCCGGGGGCGATGGTCTTGCCCGCGCAGTCGATGATCTCGGCGTCCGACGGGATGTCGACGATACCGGTCGCGACGATCACGCCATCGCGAATGAGCATGTTGCCCTTCGACACGCCGCCGACGGGGCAGACGAGCGTTGCGTTGGTGATTGCGAGGATCATGCCCAACCCTCCACGCCGCGTGCTCTTCGGGTCAGCACGTCGAGGCAGGCCATGCGGACGGCAACCCCCATCTCGACCTGCTCCGTGATCGCCGAGCGTGCGTGGTCCGCCACGGCGGAGTCGATCTCGACGCCACGGTTCATCGGGCCGGGATGCATTACCAACGCATCGGGCGCGGCCTTCGCCAGCCGGTCGAGCGTCAAGCCGTAGCGGAGACGATATTCGCGCGTCGATGGCACGTAAGCCCCGTCCATCCGCTCGTTCTGGAGCCGGAGCATCATCACCACGTCCGCACCCTCCAGCGCCTTGTCAAAATCGGTGAACGCGGTGACGCCCATCCGCTCGATCATCGGCGGCATCAGCGTCGAGGGCGCGCACACGCGGACCTCGGCGGCGAGCGCGGTGAGCGCCAGGATGTTAGACCGCGCGACCCGGCTGTGCAGCAGGTCCCCGCAGATCACGACGCGCTGGCCGGCGATGGCGCCCTTACGGCGGCGGATCGTCAGCGCATCGAGCAAAGCTTGGGTCGGATGCTCGTGGCGCCCGTCGCCCGCGTTCAGGACGGGACAATCGACCTTGTCCGCGATCAGCCGCACTGCGCCGCTCGACATATGCCGGATCACGATCACGTCGGCGCGCATCGCGTTGAGCGTCATCGCGGTGTCGATCAGCGTCTCGCCCTTCTTCACGCTCGACTGCGCCGCGTGCATGTTGACGACGTCGGCGCCCAGCCGCTTGCCGGCGATTTCGAACGACAGCAGCGTGCGCGTGCTGTTTTCGAAGAACGCGTTGATCTGGGTAAGACCCGCGAGCCGCTTGTCCGGCGTCGCATGCGTGCGGTTCGCCTCGACCCACGTCTCCGCCTCGTCGAGCAGGAACGCGATCTCGTGTGGCTGAAGCCCGTCGATACCGGTGAGGTGCCGGTGCGGGAAGACGGCGCCGCCTTCGATGAGGGCGGCGGGGCGGTGATCTGAGGTTCGCATTAAAGCTGCGGGATAGTGGGGGCGGGGGCAGGGGGCAAGCGCCACCGATGCGGTCGGTTCCATTCGTCGTGGTTAACCCGAATTTTAGCTCGGGCATGGCACGGCGGAGGCGAACGGGGGCATGATGCACGATACGGCGGCGCGTACGATGGGGCGATGGTGGGAAACGCGGTGGTTCGCGCTGGCGCTGGTCATGGCGTCCGCGGTGCCCTTGCTATGGCCCGCGCTGCCTCCGCTTGGCGACCTGCCGGGGCATATGGGCCGCTGGCATATCGCGATGGCGCTGCCGACCTCGCCCGATCTCCAGCGCTATTACGCCTATCGCTGGGCGCTGATCCCGAATCTCGGCATGGACCTGCTCGTCCCGGCGCTGTCGCACCTGTTCCCGTTCGAAGTCGCGACCAAGCTGGCGGTGATCGCGATCCCGGTGCTCACTGTCGGCGGACTGTTGTGGACCGCACGCGAGGCGCATGGCCGCGTGCCGCCGACCGCGATGTTCGCACTGCCGCTCGCCTATGCATGGCCATTCCAGTTCGGCTTCGTCAATTTCGCCTTGTCGCAGGCGTTGGCGCTCTGCGGACTGGCGCTGTGGATCCGGCTGGGGCGGCAGGATCGTCTGATCGCGCGAGCGATATCGTTCGTACCGATCGCCTGTGCCGTGTGGATTTCACACAGCTTCGGCTGGGGTCTGTTGGGTTTGATGGCGGCAGGCGCCGATGTCGCGCGGCTGCGTGCGGCGGGGCGTGGCTGGCCGGCGGCGCTGGTCGGCGCGGCGGTCCAGTGCCTGTCGTTGACGGCACCGCTCCTCGTCATGCTCATGTCCGCGGGAGCAGGGGGCGGGCTCGGAGCCGAGGACTGGTTCGACGCGCCGGTGAAGATGATATGGCTCCTGTCGCTGTTCCGCGATCGCTGGCAGTGGTTCGACCTGCTGTCGCTGCTGCCGGTGATCGGCATGCTGTATGCCGGGATGCGCAGTCCCCGTCTGGGGTTCTCGCCGCTGCTCGGCATACCCGCTCTGCTGTGTCTGGCGGCGTTCGTCGTTCTCCCGCGGGTGCTGATGGGAGGCGCCTATGTCGACATGCGGATCGCCCCCACGGCCGCGATGCTGGGACTGATCGCGATCGCGCCGCGGGACGTCACCGCGGCGCGCACCTTGGCCGTGATGGCCACCGCATTCATGATGCTGCGCCTGGCCGGCACGACGCTGAGCTTCGTCGAACGCTCCGCCGAGCAACAGCGCGAGTTGGGCGCCATCGCAACCATGCCCCACGGCGCCGCGGTGCTGTCGTTGGTCGCGCGCCCCTGCGGCGGTGCGTGGACCGACCTGCGGCGCGATCATCTTCCCGGGCTTGCGATCGTCCGACGCGACGCGTTCACCAACGAGCAATGGGCGATCGACGGTCAGCAGGCGCTGCATATCCAATACGCGGTCGCCGCACCCTATACCGTCGACCCCAGCCAGAGCGTCTACCCGTCGATCTGTCCGGAGATCGGGTCCGACTTCGCGACCGCGATCGCACATTTCCCGCGCGCGGCGTTCACGCACGTATGGACGATCGGCTTCCCGCCCGGTGCCGCGAAAACACGCGATCTCCGCGTGATATGGACCAACGGCAACTCCACGCTCTACCGCGTCGCCCGCTAGATCTGCGCCGTCACCAGCGCGTCGATCGCGCCCTGGAGGATGTACGCGGCAGCCATCTTGTCGACGAGTTCGGCGCGTTTGGCGCGGCTCGCATCCTGTTCGATCAGCGTGCGGGTGACCGCAACGGTCGACCAGCGTTCGTCCTGGAGCAGGATCGGGAGCCCCATGTCCTTGAGATTCTGTGCGAAGGCCCGCGTCGATTGCGACCGCGGGCTCTCGCTGCTGTCGAGGTTGATCGGCAGGCCGATGACCAGCCCGACGACCGCCTGCGCCTTGATGATCTCCGCCAGCGCGGCCTTGTCCTTCTGGAACTTGGTGCGGCGGATCAGGAGCGCGGGGCTCGCGAACGACCACCCGGCGTCGCACAGCGCGGTGCCGATCGTCTTGCTGCCGACATCGAGCCCGATCAGCCGGCCGCCGTTCGGGAGCGCGTCGCGGAACTGCGCGGCGGAAAGCGTAATCATTGCGCGAAAGCCTTCAGGCGTCGGTTGGCGTCGGCGCGGATGTTCGCCCAGAACAGGCTGTAGTCGTAGACGTGGTAGTTGTTGCCCGGCAGCACGTACGGCCCGAGGTTCGGCCCTTCGCCGATCAGCAGGAAACCGCGGTCGGCGCAGCGGGCGGGAACGTTGCCGACCGCCATCGTCGCAGTCCTGAGGTCGGCGGACGGAACGAGCGTGCCGAGGTTCGCGGTGGCGGGCGCGGTCGCGTCGGCGGTGCCGGTCAGCGGGTTGGTGCAGACGATCGGCGTGCCCTTGCGCGGTTGGCCGTTAAAGCCGGTGGTCTGGTCGTAGGTTTCGACGATCAGCGACGGATCGGCCGGTTCCGCAAAGCTTTCCCACGACAGGATGCAGCCGGTCTGGTCGACGGCGCGGCATTCGGGCAGGCCCATGCGCGGCAGGTCGGTCGCGCGCGAGACGGGCCAGCCGACGACATAGGCCGCGACGATCCGCGCCTTCAGTTTAGGGTCGGTGGCGACGCGGTCGCGGAGCAGGCGGGTCAGGTGCAGCGCGCCCTGGCTATGCCCGGCGAGGATGATCGGGCGCGTCGGGCCGGCTTCCTTGAGGAACCGGTCGAACGCGGCGGAGACGTCGCCATACGCCAGCGCCAGCGCGCGTTCGCTATCCGCGACGCTCGTCAGGAACGCGCCGAACGTCGCCTGGCGATAGCGTGGCGCCCAGATGTCGCCGGCCTCGTTGAACGCGCTCGCCTGCCCTCGCAGGAAGAGTTCCGCCCGCGCGTTGGTTTCCGGATCGTCAATCGGCGCGTTCCAGTGGTCGCGATTGATGTACGAGGTCGGGTGGATGAAGAAGATCGCCGCGCCCTTGCCGGGCGTTCCGACCGTGTAGCCGGGCGGCGTCCAGAGCGCGGGATTGCCGGGCGCGTCGGGACGCGCGAGCCACATGATCTTGCGCGCATAGATGTTGCGCGGAGCTTCGCGTTGCGCCTGGAACGTCTCGCTCGGGACCATGACCGCGCGCATCAATTGCGTGCCGAACAGGCGGTAGGCGAGCAGAGCGGCGATCGCGAGAACGATCATCGCGGCGACGAAATAGAGAAACTTGCGGGCCAAGCGGGACCTTCCGTGCAGGCGTTGGGGCTCCCGTGCCGTAAGCGGGTGAAGGTTGCAATCGGTGCGTTTCTGTCGCGGTTTTTCTCCCCTCCCTGGAAGGGAGGGGCCGGGGGTGGGTAGGGTTCCGTATCATCGAACGTCGGCGACACGAGCGGACCGACCCACCCCCAACCCCTCCCTTCCAGGGAGGGGAGCGCCGCTCCGGCGAACTGGGAGGATACGCAGAAGGGCGGCAACATTCTGCACGCGCGCATCGGTTATCATGGTCGCAACTCTTCTCCCCTCCCTGAAAGGGAGGGGCTGGGGGTGGGTAGGGTTCCGTATCATCGAACGTCGGCGACACGAGCGGGCCGACCCACCCCCGCCCCCCTTCCAGGGAGGGGAGAAGAACTGCGAACGCCCTCTATTTCAATCGGCCAGCCTGAAGCACCCACGCCAAAGATGTTGCGCCCTCGCGCTGCGCGGTGCTAGCCGCAGGCCATGTCCGTAGATACTGCAACCGTGAAGCGGATCGCGAGCCTTGCGCGCATCGCGATCACCGACGAGGACGCCGCCCGCATGGCGCCGGAACTCGGAAACATCCTTGGCTGGATCGAGATGCTGGGCGAGGTCGATACGACCGGCGTCGAGCCGATGACCGCCGTCATCCCCAACACGCTGCGGCTGCGCGACGACGTCGTCAACGCCGACCCGCTGACCGGCGGCGGCATCCGCGAGCAGGTCCTCGCGAATGCGCCCTTGGCAGAGCACGGGTTCTTCGCCGTGCCGAAGGTGATCGAATGATCACGGTACGTTATCATTCGATCATCCCCGCGCCGGCGGGGATCCAGGAATCAAAAGCATGACCGACCTCACAGATCTAGGCATCGCAGGGATCCGTGACGGCGTCCGCGATGGCGCCTTCAAGGCGCGCGAAGTCGCCGACGCGTTCATCGTGAAAGTCAGCCAGGCCAAGGCGTTGAACGCGTTTCTTGTCGAGACGCCAGACCACGCGATCGCCGCCGCCACCGCCGCCGACACCGCGCGCGAAGCCGGCGAAACGCTAAAGCCGCTGGCCGGCGTGCCGATCGGCATGAAGGACCTGTTCTGCACAAAGGGAGTCACGACGACCGCGGCGAGCCACATCCTCGAAGGCTTCACGCCGACCTACGAGTCGACCGTCTCGCAGAACCTATGGGACGCGGGCGCGGGGATGCTCGGCAAGTTGAACATGGACCAGTTCGCGATGGGCTCGTCGAACGAAACGTCGGCGTTCGGCAACGTGATCAGCCCGTGGAAGCGTAACGGGGCCAACGGAGTGGGGGACAACGCTTCGCTCGCCCCCGGCGGTTCGTCGGGTGGCTCGTCGTCGGCAGTCGCGGCGCGGCTCTGCCCCGGCGCGACCGGCACCGATACCGGCGGTTCGATCCGCCAGCCCGCCGCCTTCACCGGCATCTCGGGGATCAAGCCCACCTATGGCCGCTGCTCGCGCTGGGGAACGATCGCGTTCGCCTCGTCGCTCGACCAGGCCGGGCCGATGGCACGCGACGTCAAGGATTGCGCGATCCTGCTCGAGGCGATGGCCGGGTTCGACGCGAAGGACGGCACCTCGTTGCAGCTCGACGTGCCGAAATGGGAAGCAGGATTGTCCGCCAATCTCAATGGCCTGCGCGTCGGCATTCCCAAGGAGTATCGCGTCGACGGGATGCCCGAGGAGATCGAGGCGCTCTGGCAGCAGGGCATCGCCTGGCTGAAGGACGCCGGCGCGACGATCGTCGAGGTCTCGCTCCCGCACACCAAATACGCGCTGCCCGCCTATTACATCATCGCCCCCGCCGAGGCGTCGTCGAACCTCGCGCGCTATGACGGCGTCCGCTACGGGCTCCGCGACCTGCCGACCGGCGCCGGCCTACAGGACATGTACGCCGCGACGCGCGCCGACGGCTTCGGCCCCGAGGTGAAGCGCCGCATCATGATCGGCACGTACGTGCTGTCGGCCGGCTTCTACGACGCGTATTATACGCAGGCGCAGAAGGTCCGGACGCTGATCGCGCGCGATTTCGAACGGGCGTGGGAAACATGCGACGTCCTGCTCACCCCGACCGCGCCTTCCGCAGCGTTCGCGCTCGGCGAGAAGTCGGCCGATCCCATCGCGATGTATCTGAACGACGTCTTCACCGTGCCGTCGTCGCTCGCAGGGCTGCCGGCGATGTCGGTGCCGGGTGGTCTCGACAAGCAGGGGCTGCCGCTCGGGCTTCAGATCATCGGCAAGCCGCTCGACGAACAAGGCGTGCTGAACGCAGGGCTCGCGATCGAACAGCGGGCAGGATTTACCGCGCGACCAGAGGCTTGGTGGTAACATGAGCGACTATCGTATCCAGGGCGAAACCGGCGAGTGGGAGGTCGTGGTCGGCCTCGAAGTGCACGCGCAGGTGACGTCGAACGCCAAGCTCTTCTCGGGCGCGGCGACCGCGTTCGGCGCGGAGCCCAACACCCAGGTGTCGCTGGTCGATGCGGCGATGCCGGGCATGCTGCCGGTGCCGAACCGCGAGTGCATCCGCCAGGCGGTTCGCACCGGCATGGCGATCGAGGCGCAGATCAACAAATGGTCGCGGTTCGACCGGAAGAACTATTTCTACGCCGATCTTCCGCAGGGCTATCAGATCAGCCAGCTCTACCATCCGATCGTGGGTGAGGGGGCGATCGACATCAGCCTCGACGACAAGAACCCCGACGCCGCCGGCAAGCGGATCGGCGTCGAGCGCATCCATGTCGAGCAGGATGCCGGTAAGCTGATGCATGACCAGCATCCGACCCAGTCCTATGTCGATCTGAACCGCTCGGGCGTCGCGCTGATGGAGATCGTTTCGAAGCCCGATCTGGCATCGCCAGCCGAAACAGGCGCTTACCTGCGAAAGCTGCGATCGATCCTGCGCTATGTCGGATCGTGCGACGGCAACATGGAAGAGGGCTCGATGCGCGCCGACGTCAACGTCAGCGTGCGGAAGGTCGGCGACGAACTGGGTACGCGGACCGAGACGAAGAACGTCAACTCGGTGCGCTTCGTGATGGCAGTGGTCGAGCAGGAGGCCAAGCGCCAGGTCGAGGTGCTCGAGGCGGGCGGCAAGATCGTCCAGGAAACGCGGCTCTACGATCCCGATCGCAACGAAACGCGCTCGATGCGGTCGAAGGAAGATGCGCATGATTACCGCTACTTCCCCGATCCCGACCTGTTGCCGCTGGTTCTCGACGACGCGTTCCTCGCCGAGTGCCGCGCGTCGCTGCCGGAACTGCCGGACGCAAAGCGCGCGCGGTACGAGGCGCTCGGGATAGCGCCGTATCAGGCGACCGTTCTGACCGCCGAGGTCGAGGCGGCACGCTGGTTCGACGCATTGCTCGACGCAGGCGCGAAGCCGGCGGCGGCCGCAAACTGGACGACGTCGGAGCTGTTCGGAGCATTGAACCGGACCGGCAAGGACATTGAAAACTCACCGGTCTCGCCTGCTCAGGCAGCGGAACTGCTGGGGCTGATCGCGGACGGCACGCTGTCGGGCAGCTTGGCGAAGCAGGTGTTCGAAGTGATGCTCGAAACCGGCGACGGCGCCGCCAAGGTGGTCGAGGATCGCGGGTTGAAGCAGACCAGCGATACCGGCGCGATCGAGAAGGTCATTGCCGAGGTGATGGCGGCGAATGCAGACAAGGTCGCCGACTATCGCGGCGGCAAGGACAAGCTGTTCGGCTTCTTCGTCGGCCAGACGATGAAGGCGATGGGGGGGAAGGCCAACCCCGCCGTGGTGAACGAGGTACTGAAGGGCGCGCTAGGGGAGTCGGTGGCTCCGTAAGCCGGCAGTCGGAGGCCCAACCGCTCCCGCCCTTCCGCTTTCCCGCCCCCCCTGTTCTCCCGCGAAGGCGGGAGCCCAGGGTAACGACGCGCCGCGCTGCTTGACTCCTGGGCCCCCGCGTTCGCGAGGGAACTAGCAAAAGTGTAGTTCGCCTATCTCCAACACGCCCCACCCCGGCGAAGGCCGGGGCCCAAATGGGGGACGTCGCTAACGGAGGGCGACGCCTCGTTACTACGACCTTTCCAATTGGACCCCGGCCTCCGCCGGGGTGGTGGTACTCTTGGGTCAGTCGGATTCAAAACGATGGCGAGGGAGAGGGCAGGGCTTAACCAGCCTTACCCCTCAACCTTCTGAGGATGATGCGGCACCAAGATCAGGGTATCCCCCTCCACCCGCCAAGACGCCAACCGCGACAAAAAGTTCATCCCCAGCACGTTCGTCGCGCCGAACGCCGGCGACACCACGACCTGCAAGTCCCGCGCAACGATAGCGCCCAGCGACAGTTCGGCGATCTTCCCCGTCTTCGCCGCGATAGCCCCATTGGCGGTCTGCAACACGATCGGCACCAGCCCGACCCGCGCGTCGATCCCCGCAGCCTCCGCCGTCTTGTCCGAGATCGCGGTAATCGTCGCTCCGCTGTCGATCAGCAGCCTTTGGCTCACCCCGTCGATCGTCGCGCGTGCCCAGAAATGCCCATCCGGCGACATGCGGATGCGAACCTCGCCGCCCACCACCTGCTGGTCCTCGATCTTCAGGAACCGGGCGATCTTGCCGATGTACGGATCGAACTGGCGCCGCTGGTCGACTGCTATGAACAGCATTCCGACCAATACCAGCGTCATCGCGACGTTGACGAGCGTTCGGATGATGAGGATGCGCTGCGCTACGATCAGCAGCAATACGGCGACCCCGAGCGCTATATAAAGGCTCTGGTGCTCGGCGAAGTTGGGAATGGGGGAGATTATCGGGTCCTGACTGGCGGAAGTGACGCCGTATGGATAGCCACTCCCGCCTGTATGGTTGCTGACGCAGGCTTATTGCGCGTCGTTGTCCTGGTTCTTCACGACACCGCCCGTGCCACCGACGCCATCGTGCAGGCCGCTGTCGGTGAACGTCTCGGGTTCGTCGCCGCCTTCGCCGCGCTCGACCGCGTCGGAGCGGGACTCGACCGCCTGTTCGATGTCGCTACGGGTATCCTCGTCGCGCTCCTCGGGGAGCGTTTCGGGGTTCGTGCCGGAATGCGGATCACTCACGGTCAAAACTCCGGCTGGACGGGTGCGGGATCGTTCGACGGCGTGCCCGGCGCAGGAAAGTCGACGTCCGGTGCGGGCGGATTAAACTCGGGCGGCGGCGCGGTCGGCTCGACGGGCGACGTGGGCGTCGGAAACTCTGCCGGGGGTTGGGTAGCCATGATGTCTCTCCTTCTGGATGCTCAACGCCCGTAATCGAGCACGGTTGCCTCGGGAAGTTGCCTATGTACTTGCCCCCGCATACATCGTTGGTATAGACGCGCCCGCTACGGCGATGTCCTGTGCGGGCGTGGCGGAACTGGTAGACGCGCTTGGTTTAGGTCCAAGTATCGCAAGATGTGGGGGTTCGAGTCCCTTCGCCCGCACCAGCCCGCCGCGCAGGCGAGGCGACCGCCCGACGAATTATCCCGAATGCTCTTATAACAAAGGCCGGACATGCAGACTGTCGAGACGTTGAACGAGGGCCTCAAGCGCGCCTTTACGCTCACCATCACCGCGAAGGATATCGATGCCAAGGTCGATGTCGAGCTGAAGCGCCTCGCGCCGCAGATGAAGATGCCGGGCTTCCGTCCGGGCAAGGTGCCGGCGAACCTCATCCGCAAGATGCACGGCCCGGCGCTGACCCAGGACGCGCTGAACGCAGCGATCCAGGAGGGCGTCCAGTCGCTCGTCGCCGAGAAGCAGCTTCGCCCCGCGATGCAGCCTTCGGTCGAGCTGGAAGACGGCTATGACCTCGGCAAGGACGCCGTGGTCAAGGTCGAGATGGAGGTCCTGCCGCAGGTCCCCGCTCCCGCGATCGACGGCCTGAAGCTCGAGCGCCTGACCGTGCCCGTCGCCGACGAGGCGGTCACCGAGCAGCTCCAGAAGTTCGCCGATCAGCAGAAGAAGTGGGACGACGCCGCTAACGATTATGTCGCCAAGATGGGTGACCTCGTCACCGTCGATTTCGTCGGCAAGACCGCCGACGGCGTCGCGTTCGAGGGTGGCACCGGCACCGACATGGGCGTCGAGCTGGGCGCGGGGCGTCTGATCCCCGGCTTCGAGGATCAGCTCGTCGGCGTGAAGACCGGCGACGACAAGGTCCTGAACGTGACCTTCCCCGAGGAATATCAGGAGAAGTCGCTCGCAGGCCAGCCGGCGACGTTCGACATCACCGTCAAGTCGGTGAAGACCGCGGGCGAGAGCAAGATCGACGAGGATCTGGCCAAGTCACTGGGTCTCGAGACCCTTGAGCAGCTCACGGGACTGCTCAAGGGTCAGATCGAGCAGGAGCATAACGGCCTCACGCGCACGCACATGAAGCGCAAGCTGCTCGACCAGCTCGCGGAAGGGCACGACTTCGAGGTTCCGCCGTCGATGGTCGAAGCCGAGTTCAACCAGATCTGGTCGCAGCTCCAGCACGAAGCCACGCACGAGGCCGACCCCGAGGCCGCGATGGCCGAGATGGAAGGCGAGCGCGACGATTACCGCAAGATCGCCGAGCGTCGCGTGCGCCTCGGCCTGCTCCTGTCCGAGATCGGCCAGGCGAACGGCGTCGAGGTTTCGAACCAGGAAATGCAGCGTCTGCTCGCGCAGGCGGCTCAGCAGTATCCCGCCGAGCAGCGCCAGCAGTTCGTGCAGTACGTCCAGCAGGAGCCGATGGCGGCCGCCCAGCTGCGTGCGCCGCTGTACGAGGACAAGGTCGTCGACTTCCTGTTCGAGAAGGCCGAGATCACCGACCGCGAAGCCACGCGCGAGGAGCTTGAGGCTGCGATCGAAAGCGAGGACGGGTTCGCGAGCGGCACGCACACGCATGATCACGACAATCACAAGCCGAAGAAGAAGGCTGCCGCCAAGAAAAAGACCGCTGCTTCGGACGACGCCGTGACGGAAGAGGCGCCTGCCTCGGACGCAGCGGAAGACGCTAAGCCTGCGAAGAAGGCACCTGCCAAGAAGAAGGCGGCTCCTGTCGAGGCCGAGACGGCCGTGACGGAATCGTCGCCGGTTGCTGCCGAGAACGCAGAGGGCACCGAGGCCGCCGACGCACCGGCGAAGAAGCCGGCCGCGAAGAAGCCAGCTGCCAAGAAGGCCGCGACGAAGACTGAGGCTTAACGCCTTCTCCGAGCGCCTCATGGCTGAGGCGCTCGACCCCTAATCGGGCTACTTCCCCGGCGCAGGCCGGGGCCCAGTTGGAAAGGTAGCTGTAACGGCGCGCAATGCTCCGTTATGGACCCTCCCCAACTGGGCCCCGGCCTCCGCCGGGGAAGTGCGTTTTGGGATGGTGCGTTGACTGACGTTTCGACCGCTGCTCGATCTCCGATGTCGTCTTTCAACTCCGTGGGGCAGGGCATGACCGAACCGAGAATCGCCGTCCTGCTCCCGTGCTACAACGAGGAAGCCGCGATCGCCCAGACGATCGCCGGCTTCCGCGGCGCGCTGCCGGGCGCCACCATCTACGTCTACGACAACAACAGCGCCGATCGCACGATCGAGGTCGCGCGCGCCGCCGGTGCCGTAGTCCGGACCGAGCGGATTCAGGGCAAGGGCGCGGTCGTCCGCCGCATGTTCGCCGACATCGACGCCGACATCTACGTCATGGCCGACGGCGACGCGACCTACGACGCCGCCTCCGCCCCGAACCTAGTAGAGCGCGTACTCGAAGAGCAGCTTGATATGGTCGTCGGTTCACGCATCAGCCAGGTCCAGGAATCCTATCGCCGCGGCCACCGCTTCGGTAACGCGCTGCTCACCGGCATGCTCGCGCGCCTGTTCGGCCGCAGCTTCACCGACATCCTCTCCGGCTACCGCGTGTTCTCGCGCCGGTTCGTGAAGAGCTTCCCGTCGCTGTCCGCCGGTTTCGAGATCGAGACCGAGATCAGCGTCCACGCGCTCGAACTCAAAATGCCGATCGGCGAGGTCGAGACGCCCTATTACGCGCGCCCAGAAGGCTCCGAATCGAAGCTCAGCACCTATGTCGACGGATGGCGCATCCTCCGCACGATCATGACGCTGTACCGGATCGAGCGGCCGCTGTGGTTCTTCGGCGCGATTGGCACCGTGTTCGGACTGCTCGCGCTGATCCTCGGCATCCCGCTGGTGTTGACCTATATCGAGATCCATCAGGTGCCACGTTTCCCGACCGCGATCCTGATCACCGGCCTCGGCATCTTCGCGGCGCTCAACGTATTCACCGGCCTGATTCTCGACACGGTCGTTCGCGGCCGTCGCGAGGTACGGCGCCTCGCCTATCTGGGGCACCCCGCACCAGGCATCTAAGTCCCTCGCCCCTGCGGGGAGAGGGAAGGAGGAGCCAGTTGGCGACGGGAGGGTGAGGGGTGGTTGGCGGATCCCAACATCCCCTCACCCTCCCACCCGCAAGTGCGTGCGGGTCCCTCCCTCTCCCCAGAGGGGCAAGGGAAAGCTGTCCCGGCACACGGTTAAGCGGGGCTTGAACTCCCCACCGCGACCGCCGATGTTAGCGGTTCATTGGGGCATAAGAGAGATTTTCATGCATAATCCGTTCGAGACCGGCGACTTTGCGAGCCCATTGGTCAGCGCCGGGCTCGGCCTGCAGCAGACGCAAGCAGGCCTGGTTCCCATCGTCATCGAGCAGTCGAACCGCGGCGAGCGTTCGTTCGACATCTTCTCGCGCCTGCTCCGCGAGCGCATCATCTTCGTGACCGGCGGCGTCGAGGACGGCATGGCCTCGCTGATCACCGCACAGCTGCTCTTCCTCGAGTCGGAGAACCCGAAGAAGGACATCTTCATGTACATCAACTCGCCGGGCGGTGTCGTCACGGCGGGCATGGCGATCCACGACACGATGCGGTACATCCGTCCGCGCGTCGGCACGGTGTGCATCGGCCAGGCAGCCTCGATGGGCAGCTTCCTGCTCGCGAGCGGCGAGCCCGGCATGCGCGTCGCGATGACCAACGCGCGGATCATGATCCATCAGCCATCGGGTGGTGCACAGGGCATGGCCAGCGACATCGAGATTCAGGCTCGCGAGATCCTGCGAATCCGCAAGCGCATGAACGAGCTGTATTCGCAGTATACCGGCCAGCCGATCGAGGAGATTGAGCGCCGGCTGGACCGCGATACGTTCCTCGAAGCGAACGAAGCGAAGGATTTCGGCCTGGTCGACGAGGTGTTCGACAAGCGTCCGGCACCAGCGGATGATGCGGCAAAACCCGCTTAACCGACACCGGCATGGGGCGAATCGTAAACCCTGCCGGTTTATTTGATTGTAGGAACTCCGGGGTGCGTTACGGTAGCGGCCCCGGAAACGGCACGTGCACCGACATGCGCGAGAGGTGATTGAATGACGAAGCTGAGCGGTGGCGATTCGAAGAGCACCCTCTATTGCTCGTTCTGCGGCAAGTCGCAGCATGAGGTACGCAAGCTGATCGCGGGTCCAACCGTGTTCATCTGCGACGAGTGCGTCGAACTTTGCAACGATATCATCCGCGAGGAGACGAAGTCCGCGCTGGTGTCCAAGAAGGATGGCGGCGTGCCGACTCCGCAGGAGATCTGCGACGTCCTCGACGATTACGTGATCGGCCAGAAGCGCGCCAAGCGCGTGCTGTCGGTGGCGGTGCACAATCACTACAAGCGGCTCAACCACGGCGCCAAGGGTGCCGATGTCGAGCTGTCCAAGTCGAACATCTTGCTGGTCGGCCCGACCGGCTGCGGTAAGACGCTGCTCGCGCAGACGCTCGCCCGCATCCTCGACGTCCCGTTCACTATGGCCGATGCGACGACGCTGACCGAAGCCGGTTACGTCGGCGAGGATGTCGAGAACATCATCCTCAAGCTGCTCCAGGCATCCGACTACAACGTCGAGCGGGCGCAGCGCGGCATCGTCTACATCGACGAGATCGACAAGATCTCGCGCAAGGCCGAGAACCCCTCGATCACGCGCGACGTGTCGGGCGAGGGCGTACAGCAGGCTCTGCTGAAGCTGATGGAAGGCACGACGGCCTCGGTTCCTCCGCAGGGCGGGCGCAAGCATCCGCAGCAGGAATTCCTGCAGGTGGACACGACCAACATCCTGTTCATCTGCGGCGGTGCGTTCTCGGGCCTCGAGAAGATCATCGGCGATCGTCTCCAGGGCAAGTCGATCGGTTTCGGCGCGTATGTCGCGGGGCCGGACGAGCGCAAGACGGGCGAGACGCTGAAGTCGGTCGAGCCCGAGGATCTGCTGAAGTTCGGGCTTATCCCCGAGTTCGTCGGCCGTTTGCCGGTGATCGCGACGCTCGAGGATCTCGATGTCGACGCGTTGGTGAAGATCCTCAAGGAACCCAAGAACGCGCTGGTCAAGCAGTACCAGAAGCTGTTCGAGATGGAGGACGTCGCGCTCGGCTTCACCGACGACGCGCTGGTGTCGGTCGCCAAGAAGGGCATCGAACGCAAGACCGGCGCGCGCGGGCTTCGCTCGATCTTGGAGAGCATTCTGCTCGACACGATGTTCGACTTGCCCGGCATGGACGGCGTCGACGAGGTGATGATCGACAAGGACGTGATCGAAGGTCGCAAGGAACCGATCCGCGTCTATGCCGAGAAGAAGAAGACCGGCGACGCTGCTTAAGCGCGGGGTTGGTTCGAAATACGGGAAAGGGCGTCGAGCGATCGGCGCCCTTTTTCGTTTTGCCGCTCAAGTGCTGGCTACTCTTCTGACAGTTCCCCCGCCAAGGCGGGGGCCCAGGGTACCAAGCGATAGCGGTCGTGACTCCTGGACCCCCGCTTTCGCGGGGGAACGGTAGGATGTGACCTGACCCATGAAGAACGGTCGATACGCTCCGTCTTCACCCACAACGCCATTGGCATCCCTTCTATCTAGGGGACCTTGTAGAGTCCGCGGAGACGACGTCGTGACCCGCGTGCGGCCGGCGCCGCCACTACGGTGCTCAGGTCAAAAGCCGATCCCGCTCCAGATCCTTCGGACGCCCGAACAGCCTGAGCATCCCGGCTAACTCCGCGCGCTCTTACACATAGACAGCGCACCCTTCGACGAAGATCGGTACGCGCGTCCTCGGTAAAACCTTCGTCCACCCAGCCGACGTAGCAACATGGAACCCCGCCATGATCTCGACGACCAAGGGCGGAGTTTTCTACCGCCCGAACAGGGTCGACCGAACAAGCGAACTCGCGCCATCCTCGATCGGAGCGACCCCGAGCCCATCCATGAGTCGCCGGGCATCGCCCACGCTCATCACCACATCGACATCGCCAACCTCGACCGGCTCGACACCGTGGAGCGCCACCGCCGCGCTGGAAATTATCCAACACGGGTCCTGCGCTTCACGCATCGCCGCCGCCACCTTGACCAGCGTTTCGCGAAGATCGGGAGCCAACATCACCGCAACCTATCCAATCGCCCTGGAACCGCAATCGCCCCGACTCGGACCCTTATCGCCCGTCACGCATTCGTTATCCAAGTGGAACGAGGGAGCATGCATGACGATCGAAGTGGCCGACCGACCGACAGAACACGTGGCGGAGACGATGCCGGACCGCCTGGCGCTCCCGATCTGGACGCTGATCGCCCCGGGGCTTGGCCTCGTCGCGGTCCTGATCGGGCTCGCCAAGATGGGCACGCTCGGTACCGCGGCGGCCGTGATTGTCCTGATCGGTAGCGTCCTCGCTGCCGTCCATCACGCCGAGGTCATCGCGCATAAGGTCGGTGAACCGTTCGGCACGCTCGTCCTCGCCATCGCGGTCACCGTGATCGAAGTGTCGCTGATCGTCTCGCTGATGCTGTCCAACGCCGGCGACGCGGCCACGCTCGCGCGCGACACGGTGTTCGCGGCGATCATGATCATCCTCAACTTCATCATCGGCCTCTGCCTGCTGGCGGGTGCGGTTCGGCATCATGAGCAGCGCTTCACGTTGAAGGGCATGACCGCGGCGCTCGGCGTGCTCGCGGCGATGGCGGTTCTATCGCTGATCCTGCCGAACTACACCTCGTCGACGGCGGGGCCGACCTACGCATCGTCGCAGTTGATCTTCGTCGCGGTAGTGTCGCTGGTCCTCTACGGAACGTTTGTGCTGGTCCAGACGGTGCGCCACCGCGACTATTTCCTGCCCTCGACCGACGACAAGGACGATCATGCCGCGCCGCCATCGGGCCGCGCGACCGGAATCGCGTTCGCCGCGTTGCTGGTCGCACTCGTCTCGGTGGTGCTGCTCGCCAAGACGCTGTCGCCGACGATCGAAGCCGCAGTCATCGGCGCCGGCCTGCCGCTGACCGTGGTCGGCGTGATCATCGCCGCACTGGTGCTCGCGCCCGAAAGCCTCGCCGCGTACAAATCCGCACGGCGCAACCGGCTGCAGACCAGTCTCAACCTCGCTCTCGGTTCTGCGCTGGCCACCATCGGCCTGACGATCCCGAGCGTCGCAATCGTGTCGCTGGTGCTCGACCTGCCGATTGCGCTCGGCATCGATGCGAAGAGCATGACGCTGCTCGCGCTGTCGTTGTTCGTCGCGACGCTGTCGCTCGGTACCGGGCGGACGACGGTGTTGCAGGGCGTCGTCCACCTCGTGATCTTCGCCGCCTATCTGTTCACGACGGTGGTGCCCTGAGCTCAGGGGCCTTGCGTCGACAGATAGGCGATGACGTCGGCGCGATCCTTCGGGTCGGGCACGCCTGCGAAGGCCATCGTCGTGCCGGGCACCATCCGGCGCGGGTTGGCGAGCCACCGGTCCATGCGCTCCGCGTCCCAGTTGCCGCCGAGCGCCTTCAGTCCGGCGGTGTACGAGAAGCGCGGGCGGCGCTCGCCGATCGGCCCGCCCATCACCCCGTAGAGATTGGGGCCGTCGGTATCGCCCGCATATTGCCCGATCGTGTGGCAGGCGGTGCAGCGACCGAACACGCGTTTGCCCCGCGCGATCTGGTCGGTCGTGCCGGCGTCCGGGCCCGAACCGCACCCGGCGAGCGCTAGCACCGGCAGGAGCCAGCCCGCCGCCTTCATCGTCTTTGGCGTGCCGCCAAGGCGAGGCCTGCGGCGATCTGCACCACCGCATAAAGCCGGCGCCGACCGGGGCGATCGACGAACGGCGCGACCAGTTTTTCGGTCCCAAGCGCATCGTCCTTCCAGAGATCGACGTGCCGGCGCGGCTGGAGCAGGCCGATCAAGCCGTCCCCGACCATGAAGATCGCGGCCATTTCCGCCGCGCGGGAAGGCCACGGGCCGTTCTCCTGCGCCCGCGGTAGTCCGGGAGTCTCGAGCGCCGTCTCCTGGAACCCTGGGCCCTCGCGTTCGCCGGGGAACGATGAAGAGGTCATTGTGGCTTGGCCTTCGCAGCTTGCGCGGCTTTCCAGGCGGCCACGTCTTCCAGCGCGACACTACGCCGCAGGACCAGCGCATCGGGATCGATCACGATATGCGCGCCAGCCGGGACGGTCAGGCTCGCCTTCCCGTCCGTCATCGGCAAAGTCCGCGTCTTCCCATCGATCTGCACCTCGACCGGCAGCGGGAACGGTCCATTACCCGGCACCTTCCACGCCAGCGACACCGTATTCCCCGTCCGCGTCTCGACCAGTTCGGGCAACGCCGCCTGACGAAGATACACGTCGAAGAACCACTTATAGTCCTTCCCCGTAACCTTCTGCACCAGCCCCTCATACTCCTTCGTCGAGCCGAACCGCGGCGCGAAATTCCCCGGCTTCGGATCCGCGCGTCCGTACACCGCGAGCCGCGTGACGTCGAAGAACGCCTTGTCCCCGATCAGCCCGCGCAGCGTGTGGAGCATCCACGAGCCCTTGTAATAAATGTCCTGCCCGGCGCCGCCCTTGTCGAGCTCGTACACCTCCTCTTCGGTGGTGACGCGCTGCTGCGTGATCGGCTTGAGGTTCATGATCGAGGTGCGCTCGCCCTGCATCATCGCCGCATAGCGCGCGCGGCCCTCGCGCCACTGGCCGTAGAGCGGCTGCATGTAGGTGCCATAGCCCTCGTGCAGCCAGTAATCGTCCCAGTTGGCGGCGGTCAGCTGGTTGCCGAACCATTCATGCGCAAATTCGTGCTGGAACAGCCAGTCGAAGCCCTCAGGCGCCTTGGCGTAGTCGTTGCCATAGGCGTTGATCGTCTGGTGCTCCATGCCCTTGTGCGGGGTCTCGACCACACCGAGCTTTTCGTCGCCGAACGGGTAGGGCCCGATCATGCTTTCGAAGAAATCGAGCGTCGGCGCGAACTCGGCGAACAGCTTTTCCGCCTGCGCCTTCTCGCCCGGCAGATACCAGTAATGCATCGGAATGCTGTTGCCGAAGCGGCTCTTGTAGGTGCCGCTGATCTCCTCATACGGCCCGACGTTCAGCGCGATACCATAGGTGTTGGGGCGCTTGGCGCGCCAGTTCCACGTCGTCCGGCCATCGGCGAGCGTATCGACGCCGAGCAGCACGCCGTTCGAGGGGGCCTTCAACCCCTTCGGCACGGTGATGTGCAGCGTCACCAGCGCGGGCTCGCCGGTCGGGAAGTCGAGGCACGGCCAGAACAGGTCGCAGCCATAGCCTTCCGCGGTCGTCGCGAACCAGGTGCGGCCATCGGGCGCCTTCGACCAGACCATGCCGTCGTCCCACGGCGCCTTCACCGCGACGTGCGGCGTGCCGCCATAGGTGATCTTCGCGGTCACCTTGCCGCCGGCGGGGACAGGCTTGGGCAGCGTGATCATGAGCCGTCCCTCGGGATTGCTCCACGCGGCCGGCGCGAGCGGCGCGCCGTCGATCGCGATCGCACGGACCGGCAGATTGCGATCGAGGTCGATCGGCAGCCGGGCGAGGGGGGCCTTGGCGGTAAAGACCAGCGTTGCCACCCCGTTCAAGCTTTCGGTCTCCGGCAGCACCTCGAACGCGAGGTCGGCGCTGTCGAACCGGAGCGCGGTCTGCTCGGGCGTGAGCACCCCGCCGGACCGCTGCGTCTGCGCGGTGATCGCGGGTTCGCCCTTTTTTGGGAGTGGCGCGGCGGCGAGGAGCGCGGTGGCGCTGGCGGCGAGGAGGAGACGCGAGATCATGGTGTATCCTCGCGCGGAGGTGGGAGCGATACAAGCGGTAAGCCCATATTCGTCGTCATTCCCGCGGAGGCGGGAACCCATACCGGCTGGCCTTGCAGCATGATCACGCACCCTTGAGGATATGGATCCCCGCCTTCGCGGGGATGACGGCGGGGTATAAGCACGCTGCGCATGGGCATCGAACAAACCCGGGGGACGGAGCGGGCGAGGCATTGTCGCCCCCTCCAGATATCGTTCCAACCGCCAACCAATTGATGGACGCTTCATCCTCACCATATAAGCTACAGACTATGCCCCCATGCAGGCACCCACCGGAGCGTTCATGACCCAGTACCCCGTCCTTCCCCTTCGCGACATTGTCGTCTTTCCGCACATGATCGTGCCGCTCTTCGTCGGCCGCGATAAGTCCGTCGCCGCGCTCGAAGCGGCGATGGCGGCGGACAAGGAGATCTATCTCGTCGCGCAGGTCGACCCGGCCGAGGACGATCCCGCGCGCGACGACCTGTATTCGATGGGCGTGACCGCGACCGTCCTCCAGCTGCTGAAGCTCCCAGACGGCACCGTCCGCGTGCTGGTCGAGGGCAAGCAGCGTGCGACGCTGGAAACGCTGGACGAGTCGGGCGACTTCCTGACCGCCACGGTCGAGACGGTCGCCGATGCCGAGGTCGAAGGCGCCGAGGTCACCGCGCTGATGCGATCGGTGGTCGAGCAGTTCGAGAATTACGCCAAGCTCAATCGCAAGCTTGCGTCCGAGACCGCGGTCCAGATGTCGGAGATTGAGGACGCGTCGAAGCTGTCCGATGCGGTCGTTGCCAACATCGCGATCAAGGTCGCCGAGAAGCAGGCGATGCTGATCGAGACCAACCCGTCGAAGCGTCTCGAAATGGCGATGGTGGCTATGGAGGGCGAACTGGGCGTCCTGCAGGTCGAAAAGAAGATCAAGAGCCGCGTCAAGCGCCAGATGGAAAAGACGCAGCGCGAATATTACCTCAACGAGCAGTTGAAGGCGATCCAGCGCGAGCTGGGTAACGAGGACGGCGAGGGCGAAGGCGACGAAATCGCCGAGCTGACGCAGAAGATCGCCACGCTCAAGATGAGCAAGGAAGCGCGCTCCAAGGCCACAGCCGAGCTGAAGAAACTGAAGACGATGGCGCCGATGAGCGCCGAGGCAACCGTCGTGCGCAATTATCTCGACGTGCTGCTCGGGCTCCCCTGGGGCAAGAAGTCGAAAGTCAAGAAGGACATCGCCGCCGCGCAGGTGACGCTGGACGAGGATCATTACGCGCTGGAGAAGGTCAAGGACCGGATCGTCGAGTATCTCGCCGTGCAGGCGCGCACCAACAAGCTGAAGGGGCCGATCCTGTGCCTTGTCGGCCCTCCGGGCGTCGGCAAGACCTCGCTCGGCAAGTCGATCGCCAAGGCGACCGGGCGCGAGTTCATCCGCCAGTCGCTGGGCGGAGTGCGTGACGAAGCCGAGATCCGTGGGCATCGCCGGACGTATATCGGCTCGCTGCCGGGCAAGATCGTGACCAATCTCAAGAAGGCCGGCACGTCCAACCCGCTGTTCCTGCTCGACGAGATCGACAAGCTCGGCCAGGATTTCCGCGGCGATCCCGCGTCGGCGTTGCTGGAGGTGCTCGACCCGGAGCAGAACGGCAAGTTCCAGGATCATTATCTCGAGGTGGATATCGATCTGTCGGACGTGATGTTCGTCTGCACGGCGAACTCGCTCAACCTGCCGCAGGCGCTGCTCGACCGCATGGAGATCATCCGTCTGGAGGGCTACACGGAGGACGAGAAGGTCGAGATTGCCGAGCGGCATCTGATCGAGAAGCAGATCGAGGCGCACGGCCTGAAGCCCGGTGAGTTCACGCTGACGCAGGAGGGGCTTCGTACGCTCATCCAGCAATATACGCGTGAGGCTGGCGTACGTACGCTGGAACGCGAGATCGCCAAGCTGTGCCGCAAGGCGCTGCGGCAGATCCTTGAGAACAAGACGACCAGCGTCACGATCACGCCCGAGAACGTCGGCGAATATGCGGGCGTGCAGAAGTATCGCCACGGCCTTGGCGAGACCGAGAACCAGATCGGCGCGGTCACCGGGCTTGCCTGGACCGAGGTCGGCGGCGAGCTGCTAACGATCGAAAGTGTGACGGTCGCGGGCAAGGGCCAGGCCAAGCTCACCGGCACACTCGGCGACGTGATGAAGGAGTCGATCGAGACCGCGTTCAGCTATGTAAAAGCCCGTGCGCCGAGCTACGGGATTAAGCCGAGCCTGTTCGCGCGCAAGGACATCCACATCCATCTGCCCGAAGGTGCGGTGCCGAAGGACGGTCCGTCGGCGGGCATCGGCATGGTCACGTCGATCGTCTCGACGCTGACCGGCGTGCCGATCCGGCGCGAGGTGGCGATGACCGGCGAGGTGACGCTGCGCGGCCGGGTGCTCCCGATCGGTGGCCTGAAGGAGAAACTGCTGGCTGCGCTGCGGGGCGGGATCGAGACGGTGCTGATCCCGGCCGAGAACGAGAAGGACCTCGTGGAGATTCCGGCGAACATAAAAGCGGGGCTCAAGATCATTCCCGTCAAGCATGTCGACGAGGTGCTTCGGCTGGCACTGACCGAACCGCTCGAAGCGATCGAGTGGACCGATGCCGACGAGCTGGCGGCCCTGCCGCCGGCACCGATTACGCCGGTCGGGGGTGGCCTTCACCACTGATCCATGTTTGGATCGTAAGCGATAGCGCGGTGGTTTCGTTTGACAGCAGACGGGGCCGCCGCATTATTGCGCGCTGATTGCGGCCGCGAGTCCATCGCGGCTGATTCGAGTTTTCCCGGGGGATTATATGAACAAGCAGGAGCTGATCGCGACGGTTGCCGACACGTCCGGACTAGTGAAGGCTGACGCGGTTAAGGCGGTCGAGGCCGTGTTCGATGCCATTGAGGCATCGCTGAAGAAGGGCGACGAGGTTCGCTTGGTAGGCTTCGGCACGTTCTCAATCTCGAAACGTAAAGCGTCGACCGGCCGTAACCCTCGCACGGGCGAGCCGATGACGATCAAGGCCTCGACCCAGCCGAAGTTCAAGGCCGGCAAGGGCCTGAAGGACGCGGTTAATTAAAGCGACACGCCCGTATTCCTCTACCGGCTGGGGAAGGTTGCTGGCGCTTTCCAGACGGAAGGGGGGGGGCAGCGGACGACTTAGGTTCGATGTCCTCCCCCTCCGTCGCCTACGGCGCCCCCTTGTGGGGGCGGATCGAAAGGGTAACCACTTAAGGGCTGGACAGGCAGGCATCGTCTGCCTAAACGCCCGCTTCCGAACGAGTTTCGGGCGCGTAGCTCAGCGGTAGAGCACACCCTTCACACGGGTGGGGTCACAGGTTCAATCCCTGTCGCGCCCACCAGATTTACGCCGGTTCCTTCGCACGAAGGGACCGGCGTTTCTGTCTCTGGCCACGGCGTCACCCTTCGTCGTTTGCTTCTAGGAAGGCGCTCCTTCTTCCCCCCTCCCTGAAAGGGAGGGGCTGGGGGTGGGTCGGCTTCCGTATCGGCGGACGGTTGCGGCACAAGCGGGCCTACCCACCCCCAACCCCTCGCTTTCAGGGAGGGGAGGTGCGTCTGAATAGAGCCTGACGACCCTATCACCAAACATGACATCTTCTTCATTAGGCCCGTTCGTTCGATCGAACTAAACGCCCCGCGTGGTCCAGTCCCGACTCCTAGACATCGCTATCAGCGAATTCGGCGCCAAGGGCCTCGAAGGCGCCAGCACGCGCGGCATCGCCGCCGCGGCTGGCACCGCGATGTCGTCGATCACCTATCATTACGGCGGCAAAGAGGGTCTGTACCTCGCCGCCGCCGATCGGATCGCCGAGCGCATGTCCGCGGTGATGGGCGATCCGCTCGACCTCGACCACGACATTGGGTCCGACGATGCAGCCGGCGCGCGTGCGCAGATTCACCGCATCCTCGGCCGGCTGGCCGACAAGATGGCGAGCGCCGACAGCGCCGACTGGACGCTGTTCGTGCTGCGCGAACAGATGAAGCCGAGCGAGGCGTTCGAACGAATCTACGGCGGCGTGATGGGCCAGATGGTGCGACAGCTCGGCGAGTTCGTCTGCATCGCGACCGGCCTGCGCAACGTCCGCACCGCGCGGATCGCGACGATCACGCTGCTTGGGCAGGTAGTGGCGTTGCGATCGAGCCGCGCGACCTGCCTCAAATTGCTCGAGTGCGACACGCTCGAGCCTTCCGACATCCTCGATATCAAGGCGCGGATCGACGCCAATATCGACGCCATTCTCGATTCGATGCGTGCTGAAGAACAGGGCCAGGCATGACCGACCAGACGAACCACTCAGATACCGACCACGAGGACGACGGCCGCAAGCCCGACCCGAACGGCGAGGATCAGCAGTCCGATACCGAGCAGCAGGACGAGGCGGACGAAGACGACAAGAAGCCGTCGGTGTTCAAGAAGCCGCTGTTCTGGATCATCCTCGTCATCGTCGTCGGCGGGCTGATCATCGGTGGCGTGCTCTACTGGCTGCACGCGCGGCAGTTCGAATCGACCGACGACGCGTTCGTCGACACGCATATTGTCCGCCTCGCGCCACAGGTCGCAGGCACGCTGGTCCAGGTCGCCGACATCGACAATCGCCACGTCGAGGCCGGCCGCCTGCTCGCCGTCATCAAGGCATCCGGCCGCGACGCGCAGGTCGCCGAGGCGCAGGCGAACGAATCGCAGGCGCGCGCGCAGTTCGCGCAGGCCCGGGCGCAGGTGACCGCTGCCGAGGCGCAACGCCAGCAGGCCGCGGCGCAGGCGCGCGTGCCGATGGCGGCCGCGGTGAAGGCCCAGCAGGATCTCGCGCGTTACGAGGCGTTGTTGCGCCTCGATCCGAGCGCGGTCGCGGGCCAGCAGCTCGATCAGGCGCGTGCCACCGCCCGCCAGACCGCCGCGGAAGCCGCCGCCGCGCGTGAGCAGATCGACACCGCCACCGCCCAGATCAGCGTCGCCCGCAAACAGGTCGGCGCGGCGAAGTCGGTGATCGACGCCCGTCGCGCGCAGGTCGAGCAGGCGAACGTCACGATCGGCGATCTCCGCCTGACCGCCCCGGTCGCAGGGCAGGTGGTCAACCGCTCGGTCAACGTCGGTTCCTACGTCGCGCCCGGCACGCAGCTGATGGCGATCGTCCCCGACACGATGTGGGTCACCGCCAACTTCAAGGAAACGCAGCTCACATTGATGAAGATCGGCCAGCCCGTCGACATTCATGTTGATGCTTATCCCGGAGTGGAGTTCAAAGGTCATATCGACTCGATCCAGCGCGGCGCCGGCCAGGCGTTCGCTTTGCTGCCCCCCCAGAACGCGACCGGCAATTACGTGAAGGTCGTCCAGCGCGTACCCGTCCGGATCGTGTTCGATGCCAAGAACGGCCCCGATCCGAAGCGCTATCCGATCGGCCCCGGCATGTCGGTGGTGCCTACCGTCAAGGTACGCTGAGGTGGCCAAGGCGCCCGCTCAACAAACTGGGGCGAAAGTCGATGCGGGGGGCGGGCACACCTGGTCGCCGAACCGGTCGGCGGCGGGCAAGTACAGCCCGTGGCTGATCGTCGCGATCATCTCGATCCCGACCTTCATGGAGGTGCTCGACACCTCGATCGCCAACGTCGCGCTCGATCATATCTCGGGCGGGCTGTCGATCACCACCGATCAGGCGACGTGGGTGCTGACCAGCTACCTCGTCGCAAACGCGATCGTCATCCCGATCTCGGGCTGGCTGTCCGACGCGATCGGGCGGAAGCGCTATTTCCTCCTCTCGATCGCACTGTTCACGCTCGCCTCGCTGCTCTGCGGCCTGGCACCGAACATCGGTACGCTCGTAGTCGCACGCGTGCTGCAAGGCATAGGCGGGGGCGGATTGGCGCCGGTCGAACAGTCGATCCTCGCCGACACCTTCCCGCCCAAACAGCGCGGCATGGCGTTCGCAGCCTTCGCGATCGTCGTCGTCGTGGGCCCCGTGCTCGGGCCGACGCTCGGCGGCTACATCGTCGAATATTCGAGCTGGCATTGGGTGTTCCTGATCAACGTGCCGGTCGGCATCGGCGCGTGGTTCCTCGTCGAGACGTTCGTCGATGAGCCGCCGCAGGTGAAGAAGGACCGCGACGAGCGCTTCAAGAATGGCCTGACGATCGATTACGTCGGCGTCGCGCTGGTCGCGCTGGGTCTCGGCTTCCTCGAACTCACCTTCGATCGCGGTGAGCGAGAGGATTGGTTCGCGAGCGGCTTCATCGTCATGTCGGCGATCATCGCCGCGGTGTCGCTGGTGAGCCTCGTCATCTGGGAATTGAACCACAAGGACCCGGTGATCGACCTCAAGCTGATGAAGAACCGCAACTTCGCGCTGACGATCGGCATCATGGGCGTTACCGGCATGATCCTGTTCGGTACGACGCAGCTCATCCCGCAGATGCTGCAACAGGTGCTCGGCTACAGCTCGCTCGACGCAGGGCTCGCGCTGACCGCCGGAGGTCTCGCGACGCTGGTGATGGTGCCGTTCGCCGGACGGTTGAGCGGGCTCGTCGACGTCCGTTTCCTCCTGTTTCCGGCGTTGCTGGTGCAGGCGTTCGCGCTGTGGAACATGAGCCACCTGACCGCCGACATTGCGTTCTCCGATGCGGCCTTCGCGCGACTGTTCCAGGCGATGGCGCTGCCGTTCCTGTTCGTGCCGATCAACGCGATCGCCTATGTCGGGCTCAAGCAGACGCAGACCGCGCAGGCATCGAGCCTGCTCAACGTCTCGCGCAATCTCGGCGGGACGATCGGTATCTGTTTCGCACAGACGCAGCTTGCGGGCGGGTTGCAGCGGCACCAGTCGGAACTGACCCAGACGCTCAACCCGCTCGATCCGAACTATAACGACTGGATGCAGAAGGCGGCGGGAGTGTTTGCAGGGCAGGGGGATCCATCCACCACACCACTCGCGGTACTTTACAGCCAGATGCAGCGGCAGGCGACGATGCTCGCGTTCCTCGACGTGTTTCGCGCGATGATGGTGGTCGTGCTGGTCGTTGCGCCACTGGTTCTATTCATGCGCTCCGGCAAGACCGGCGGCGCACCCTCGGGAGGGATGCATTGATGCGTGCGCGGTTCATGGTGGTTGCGGTCGCGGCCCTGCTCGCGGGGTGCACCGTCGGCCCGAATTACGTTGCGCCAGAGATGACGGTGCCGCCGGCATTCGTCGGGCCGCAAGCCACGGTTGGTGCCACGGTAGATCCGGCGCGCTGGTGGTCGGCGTTCCGCGATGCGCAGCTGGACGGGCTCGTCGAGCGCGCGCTGAAGGGCAACCCCGACATCGCGATCGCCGCGTCGCGCGTGCGCCAGGCGCGGTTGCAGGAGATCGTTGCGCGGTCGCAAGGGTTGCCGAGCGTCAATGCGAGCGCCAGCCCGAGCCATATCGAGTTCAGCAAGAACGCTGGCCTCTCGTCGATCGCGCGGGCGTTCAGCGGTGGTACGGGGGCGGGTGGTACCGGTTCGACCGGCGGCATCGCGCTGCCCGGTAGCGGGATCACGACGTATTCGGTCGGGTTCGATGCCAGCTGGGAGCTCGACCTGTTCGGCGGTGTCCGACGCAGCACCGAGGGCGCGCGGGCGCGGACGGAGGCTGCGGTCTGGTCGAAGCGCGACGCCGCGGTGACGCTAGCGGCCGAAGTCGCGCAGGCGTATTTCGCGCTGCGGCTCGATCAGGCGCAGCTAGCGACGATAGAGAGCGAGATCGCCAACCAGCAGCGCGCGCTGACGATCGCGGGCAACATCGCCAAGGTCGGCCTCGTCCCACCGATCGACGTAACCCGGCAGCGTGCGTCGATCACCTCGACCGAGGCGCGCGCCGAGCCGGTCCGCGCCGATGTCGACGTGCGGATGCACGCGCTGGCGATCCTGCTGGGTGAACCGCCAGCTACGTTGATGGGCGAACTCGCGGCGCCTTCGGTCGCATCGCTTGGTGTGCCTATGATTCCGGCCGGGTTGCCGTCGGAGCTGCTGCGTCGTCGTCCCGACGTGCGGGCGGCAGAGCGCGATCTGGCGGCATCCACTGCGGATATCGGCGTGGCGGTGGCGGATATGTATCCGAGGTTCAGCCTGACCGGTATGAGCCAGCTGATCTCCACTGCGCTCGGCAATCTGTTCTCGGGTGATAGCCTCCAGCTGACCGCGTCCGGCGCGGCGCAATTCCCGTTGCTCGACTGGGGGCGGCGCAAGTCGGCGGTGAAGTCGCGCGAGGAGGACCGCGAGCAGGCGTATTTCCGCTATCGGTCGACCGTGTTGCAGGCGTTGCGTGATGTCGAGGATCCGCTCGCGCAGATCGCGGCCGAACGGCGTCGGAATGCGGCGTTGCAGCGGGTGGTGGTCGATGCGCAGAGCAGCGCGAAGGCGGCGGAATCGCAGTACCGGACCGGGTTCGTCGCGCAGACTACGCTGTTGAATGCCGAGACGGACGTGCTGACGGCGCGGGAACAGCTGGTATCGAGCGATGCGCAGTTGCGGCAGTTGACGGTGGCGTTGTTCAAGGCGTTGGGGGGAGGTTGGGAGCAGGCGGCGTAGGGTTTCGCTGACGATCTTCTTCTGCAAGGGGAGGATTGGAGGAGGCGCTGACTTCGACGATCGCTCATATTGTTCTCCCGCGGAGGCGGGAGTCCAGACTGGGCTCCCGCCTTCGCGGGAGAATAAAGCAGTCGGAGGACTGCGCTGTTTTCCAAGCGCCACCCCAGCGGAGGCCGGGGCCCAGTTGGGGTACGTCGCCAACGGCGGACTGTGCTTCGTTACTTCGGCTTTGCCAGCTGGGCCCCGGCCTTCGCCGGGGGGGTGGCTTGCGTTGGCGGCGCGCTTCTCACGTTTGGCGAGTTCCTCGGCTTCGCGGAATGAGACGCTCGGCGATGAGGGCTTGGGGGAGAATTGTTGTGGGGGCGCTGACTTCTGCGACCGCCTACATTGTTCTCCCGCGAAGGCGGAAGTCCAGGCTGGACTCCCGCCTTCGCGGGAGAACAAGGGATTGAGAGGACTGCGCTGTTTTCCAAGCGCCACCCCGGCGAAGGCCGGGGCCCAGTTGGGGGATGTCGCCAACGGCGGACTGCGCTCCGTTACTTCGGCCTTGCCAGCTGGGCCCCGGCCTTCGCTGGGGTAGTGGCTTAAGTGGAGCGAGCGGTTTGTAACATCGCGGTAGCAAGGGCGGCACCACCGCCGCCCCTAAATCACTTCTTCTTGTTCTTCCGTGCCGCGTACTTCGCGTCGCGAATCGCCTTCTTCTCGGCGTCGGTCAGTTCGACCTTGGCTTCGGCTTCGCGCTTCTTAGCGGCAGCAGCCTCGGCTTCGGCCTTCTTGGCGGCCTTGGCCTCGTCCTCGGCGGCGCGCTTGGCAGCACGCTTCTCGCGCTCGGCGAGTTCCTTGGCTTCGCGCGCGGCGAGGCGTTCGGCGACGACGGCTTCGTCGATTGGCGGCTTGGCACGGAGCGCTTCGAGCGCCTTCTGCTTGGCGGCGGCTGCGCTGCTCGTGCGGTCCTGGAAACTGGGGTCCTTGAAAGAGGCCATTGTCGTCGAATAATCCTGTAATAATGGTCTGGCCACGCAGTCGCAGGGATGCGCCGCGGGTGACTCTGGCAGCGCCTGTAAATCATCGCGCGCCGGATCGGAAGAGATGTGTTCGATGGCGCGGTTTTCAACCCCGTGGCCGAGCACGTTGCCGAGCATGCCCCCGATCGACAGTCATCGAACCGTCATATCATCGTCATGCAAGCGTCACCGAAATCGCATCGCAGCGTCATCTGGCCAGCCTAACCGCCAAGTCACGGTCGACAGGGGGGAGCCTGGGTCGATCCGAACACACAACGGTACGACTCGGGAGTCCTTCGCATGACCAGCTTTACTCGCCTCGGCACGATCCTGCTGACCGGCACGGCCTGCCTCGCACTTACCGCATGCGGTGGTGCCGACGACGTCGCTTCGCCGGGCGCGGGCACGGTAATCATCACCCCGCCAGCCACGCCGACCCCGACGCCGTCCACGCCAACGCCGACCCCATCGGCGATCACCGCCGCCCAGTTCGCCTCGACCTCGGGCGCACGCTCGGATGGCACGATCACGATCAGCGCCGACGAGCAGCTCGCGATCGTCAATGCCGGCACCAACAACAACGTCAACGGCACCAACGTCCTGACCGGCGTGTATCCGACCGCCGCGACGTCCGCCACGACCGCGACCGATCCGTCGTCGATCAGCCCGTTCTTCACTAGCACCAACTTCGTCGGCGCGCTGAACGGCCCGACCGACACCGCATTCCAGGGCTGGACCTGCGCCTCCACATCGGCCGAGTTCGGCGGCAGCACGACCGCACGCTGCACCGCGGTTCCTGCCGTCGGCGCTGGCGGCTCGGCCGCAGCGTGCCCGACCGGCACGATCGACGATGGCCTGGTCCAGACGTTCCGCGCCTGCCGCCTGCCGACCGTCATCTCGTCCAGCCTGACGCTGCCGAAGATCGCCGGCGTGTTCTATCGCCTGCGTGGCCAGACCGAAGTCGGCGCCGATGTCGGCACGACCGGTGCCGATACCGGCGTGACGCTGACGATCGCACCGGGCGTGGTCGTCGCTGCCGACTCGACCGAAGTCACCGCCGATCTCCTGCTCGTCAACCGCGGGTCGAAGATCAGCGCCGTCGGTACGCGCGACGCGCCGATCATCTTCACGTCGCAGCAGAACCTGACCGCCAACGGCGTCAGCGATGCGACGCAGGGCCAGTGGGGCGGGATCATCCTGCTCGGCCGCGCCCCCGTCGCGGTCTGCGCGACCGGTACCGGTCCGAACAATGCTGGCGGCACGAGCACGACCTGCCAGCAGGCGATCGAAGGCGTCACCGGGCGCTTCTACGGTGGCCCGACCGCCGCGGACAACAGCGGCACGATGCAGTATGTCCAGATCCGTTACAGCGGCATCGCGATCAGCGACGGCAACGAGCTTCAGGGCCTGACGCTGGGCGGCACCGGTTCGGGCACGACGATCGATCACGTCCAGAGCCACAATTCGGCCGATGACGGCGTCGAGATCTTCGGCGGGACCACGAACGTCAAGTATTTCGCGGTCACCGGCGCGGACGACGACGGCTTCGATATCGACAACGGGTATCGCGGCTTCATGCAGTTCATCATCGCCGCACAGCGCCTGCTCGGTGCAACCGCTGACTCGTTCTCGACCGAGATCGACTCGAACGGTGCCGAGGATCTGCTGCCGCGCACCTTCGGTCAGTTCTCGAACTTCACGTTCGTGCAGACCGCGCTTGCGCCGGCCGCGATCCGCCAGCGTGGTGGGTCGGACATGCGCTTCGTCAACGGCATCGTGAAGACGCCGGCGACCGTCGCCTGCCTCAACCTTGTCGCGCAGGAAGCCAGCCAGGCCGATCGCTCGACCGTCCGTGCGGCCGATGCTTCGAAGCAGGACCAGGGTCCGCCGATCTTCACCTCGGTCTACTTCAACTGCAACGGCCGGTAACGGCGCGCCCTCGACCCCTTAGTCGGCCTGCTAGCCAGCTGGTGCGGTCGATGACGTGAGCAGCGATGCCGGGGTGGTTCGAAAGACCGCCCCGGCATTCGCCCATAGACTCCTGATCTGGATATTCGGCCATGCAGACGCGCTTCGGCTATGCCACCTTACTTCTCCTGACCTCGCAGCTGGTCGCGCCCGCGGTGCTGGCGCAGACGGCTCCTGCGGCTGGCGGCGCTGCGCCGGCTCCGGCTGCACCACCGCCCGCGTCGACCACGCCGACCGGGCCGACCTCGACGCCGGTGGACACGTCTGCGCCACAGGCTGCCGGTGCGCAGGCCGAAGTCTCGACGCCTGGCTATGATCCCAATGGCGGCGAGGACATCGTCGTCGTCGGTCGCAACATCCCCAATTTTGTCCGCGCGACGCCGCAGGTCGTGTCGATCCTGTCGACCGAAGATATCGCGCGCACCGGCGAAGGCGACATCGCCGGCGCGCTGTCGCGCGTCACCGGGCTCAGCATCGTCGGCAACGGCTTTGTCTATGTCCGCGGCCTCGGCGATCGTTACTCGTCGTCGCTGCTAAACGGGTCGCCACTGCCTAGCCCCGAGCCGCTGCGTCGTTCGGTGCCGCTCGATATCTTCCCGACCACGATCGTCGGGTCCGCGCTGGTCCAGAAGACCTATTCGGTGAACTATCCGGGCGAATTCGGCGGCGGCGTGATCAACCTCACGACCAAGGCGATCCCGGACAAGAACTTCCTGTCGTTCGGCGGCTCGGTCTCGGCCGATACGGCGACGACCAGCGAACTCGGCTACACCTATTATGGGGGCGATGCCGACTGGATCGGCTTCGACGACGGCACGCGGAAAGTGCCGAGCTTCATCAAGAACGCGCCTAGCGGCAACGGCAACATCTCGGCGGCGCAGGCGGCGACGCTCAGCAACGCCTCGACCTCGCTGCTCCAGCGCAACAACCAGCTCCCCGCCAATTTCTCGGGCGAGATCAGCGGCGGCTCGGTGTTCGACATCGGGTCGGGTCGGCTCGGCGTGATCGCGTCGGTCAGCACGAGCAACACGTTCCGCACGCGCAGCATCACGCAGCAGGATTCGGTCACCAACGAGGGGCTACTGCGCAACGATTTCCAGACCTTGCTGACCGACAACCGGATGGTCGCCAACGCGCTGATCGGCGTCGGCTACGAGTTCGGCGAGAACAGCATCAAGCTGACCAACGTCTATATCCACGATACGCTGAAGCAGGCGCGTGGGTCGGCGGCGACCACCTACAACAACTCCAGCGGCCTGCGTTTCCAACAGAACACCAACTGGTTCGAACGCCAGCTGTTCGAGAGCCAGCTGGTCGGCGCGTTCAAGCCCGTCGACGCACTGACGCTCGACGTGCGCGGTGCCTATGCCAACTCGAAGCGCAATGCGCCGTACGAGCGTCAGTTCGACTATCTCTGCTCGAACACCACGACCACAGGCCAGCCGATCGCGGTGCAGGATCCGAACGGGACCGGCGGCGCGCAGTGCAACGGCGCGTACCAGGTGACGCAGCGCTTCTCGCCGTTCGCCTCGATCATCTTCAGCGAACTGAAGGAAGACCTGTACAGCGGGCAGGCGGACGCGGCGTACAAGCTGTCGACCGATCGGCCGATGACGCTGTCGACCGGCTATTTCTTCTCGGATACGAACCGGACGTCGTCGCGCCTCCAGTTCAACTACCAGACGCCGCGCGGTGGTGGCACCGCGCCGGGGTATCCGTATAATCTGCTGCGTCCGGATTACCTGCTCGCGATCGACACCAACGATCCGCTGAACTCGCTGGAGTTGCAGTTCAACACGCCGCTGGGTGCGTATCAATATGACGCGTCGCTGCGGATCCATGCGGGCTATGTCCAGGCCGAGGCCGAGGCGACCGACGGTGTCCGTGCGACGATCGGCGTGCGCTATGAGACGGCGGACGAGCGGGTTACCCCGATCGGCTCGGGGACGACGCGGCTGAAGAACGATTACTTCCTGCCGGCCTCGACACTGACCTGGAATTTCGCGCCCGACATGCAGCTTCGCGCCAGTGCGTCGAAAACGATCTCGCGCCCGCAGTTCCGCGAGCTTGCGCCGCAGCAGTTCCGCGATCCCGAATCGGATCGCCTGTTCTTCGGCAACCCGCTGTTGCAGGACACCAAGCTCTACAACCTCGACGCGCGCTACGAGTGGTTCTTCGCGCGTGATCAGCGCTTCACGCTCGGTGCGTTCTACAAGCGGATCGACAAGCCGATCGAGCAGGTCGGTTTCTATACCGGCGCCGACGATCGTCTCCAGACCGGCTTCACCAACCTGCCCAAGGCCAAGCTGTACGGCGGCGAGGTCGAGTTCCAGAAATACGTGCCGCTCGACACCCTCGGCAGCGACTTCTTCGCGACGCGCCGACTGCTGTTCATCGCCAACTACACCTATACGCAGTCGTCGATCACCGTGGATAACACTTGCGTGCCGAACGTCGTGGACCAAAGGACGGCGACCGGGGGATGCCAAGTCGGCTTCGCACCCGCGACCGGCAATTTCCGCGACGGGGCGCCGCTCACCGGCCAGTCGGACCATCTGGTCAACGTCCAGCTTGGGCTGGAGGACACCAAACGGCTGTCGCAGATCACGTTGCTCTTCAACTATGCGAGCGACCGCGTGACCAACCGCGGCCCGTCCAACCTTGGTGGCACGGGCTTCCTGCCCGACATCATCGAGAAGCCCGGCATCCGCCTGGATCTCGTCGCCCGCCAGGGTGTCGAACTGCGCGGTGCTAGGTTCGAGGTGAAGGCCGAAGCGCGTAACCTGACCAAGACCCGCTTTACCGAGGGCCAGACGTTCGAGAACGGCAACCAGGTGTACATCAACCGGTATAACCTGGGTCAGGTGTTCACGCTCGGGATCAGCACGACGTTCTGATGATGATTGACGGCGGGTGATCGTCGATCGGTGTCTCCCCCCCCCGGCGAAGGCCGGGGCCCAATCGGGAAGGGTTGAGTAACGTAGCGCGACCTCGGTTAGCAACGTTACCCAATTGGGCCCCGGCCTTCGCCGGGGGGGTGCTTTAGGTGTCAGACGGGAGGGGAGCCAATAGTCAATTCCGCTCGCCTTAACCTGGCTATTGTGTTGCCGCGCTACGCCTAGCCCCAGGGCTTCTCGCGAAACCATTTGGTGATCACGTACTTGACCCCCGACCGCACTTTCATTCCGTGATGCAGTGTCGCCGGGTTCATGCTCCCATCGGCGCGCCGATTGTTCCAGGCGAGCAGCTTGCCGGTCTCCGGCTGGACGATCTTGTCGATCGCCTTGAACCGCGTCGCGCCGCCGGCTTCCGGTTGGTTGAGGTAGATCATCACGGTCCAGGTGCGATTGCCGGCGACGCCGCAATAAAGCTGATAATCGACGCCGTTCGGCTCGAAATAATCCGTGTGCCCTTTGAACTCCTGCCCGACCGCGTAGCGCTGCCCCTGAAGCGGTTCGCCGTGCGCCGGGTCGAGACCAGTCAGCGCCAGGATCCGACTCTCGACCTCCGTCACCACCTGATCACCCGCGAACAGGTCGCCCGTCTCGCTGGTTCGATAGCTCGCGTCGCCGTTCGAATCGGAGATCGTCGACGGCCGCCGGACTGCGTCGATCTGCTTGATCAATGCCGTACAAAGGTCCGGCGGCAGGAAGTCCCTGCGCAAGAACAGGTCGAGCTTCGCGTTCGGCACCCGCTGCACGCCGGGGACCGACAATCGCGCGATGACCGGTTCGGGGGGCAGGCCGGAGCCGCTGGACGGGAGAAGATCGGACATGCCGCCTTCTGCCAACCCCCGGCGCGGAGCGCTACCCCGTCGGAATATGAGCAACCGACGCGCAAGCCATTGACGCGGAATTGTAACATGGCATGCCTACGCGACGAGATGCGGGAAAATGGGGTGGGTCGCGGATGCGATTGAAGCTGGACGCGCGAGCGCGCCGTATCTTGCGGCGTATGCCGGTCGTGAATGTCTATAGTGTCGTCGAACTCGCGCTGCTGGCCGGGTTGGCGGTGCAGTGCGCGCGGCTGGCGTGGACGATCGTGACGCCGATCACGCCGCTGGGCGACTGGCGCCCGGCCGCGCCGATGGTGATCGGGTCGCCAGCCGATATCCTGCGTGGGTTCGATCCGTTCTTCCGCCTAGGTGGTGTCGCGGGAGCGCCGGCTACCGTTACCTCGCTCCAGTTGACCCTCTTCGGCACGCGCATGGACGAGGCGATGGGCCGCAGTTCGGCGATCATCGCCGGTCCCGACGGTGTCCAGCAGAGCGTCGCGGTCGGTGACGAGATCCAGCCGGGCGTGCGTCTCAAGGCAGTCGCGTTCGACCATGTCACGATCGACCGCGGCGGGGCCGACGAAGACCTGTTCCTCGACCAGTCGGGATCCGTGACGCCGGTCGTTCCGGGCGCGTCGCCGGCTGGCGCGACCGCAGCGGCTGCCCCTGCCGTCGGCATCCCCGTCGACCAGTTGCGGAGCGAGATCGGCTTCATCCCGCGGATCGACGGTGGTCGCATCAGCGGGCTCACCGTCCGGTCGCAGGGCTCGGGCAACGCGTTTCGCTCGGCAGGACTGAAGGACGGCGACGTGGTCACCTCGATCGGCGGACGGCCCGTCTCCGGACCCGGCGACCTCGACCGCATCGCCAAGGATTTCGCGGGCGGCGGCAACGTCCCCATCACCGTAGAACGCGGCCAGGATACCCTGCCGCTCGCCATCACGATCGCGCCACCCAAATGAAAACGGCCAAATGAAAAAACTTCTTCTCGGTCCGGTCTTAGCGCTAGCGCTGGCCGCCAGCGTCCAAGCGCAGACCACGCTCAACGTCCGTGACGCCGATATCCGCGCGTTCATCGCGGATGCCGCCAAGGTTACCGGCCGCACGTTCATCATCGACAACCGGGTGGCCGGCAAGGTGACGGTGGTCACCGATCGCCCGCTGAGTCGTTCCGAATATTTCGAGATATTCCTCTCGACGTTGCGCGCCAACGGCCTCGTCGCGGTGCCGACCTCGAACGGTGCGTTCCGCGTCCAGCCGCTCGACAACGCCGCCTCGCAGCCGAGCCGGATCGGCGTCGCGGGCGCAGCGCGCAACAGTTACGTCACGGAGATCATCCGTCTTCGTGCGATCGATGCGCAGTCAGCGGTCGAGACGGTGCGCCCGCTGGTCAGCGCGCAGGGTTCGGTCAGTGCGAACCGCGGCGGCAACAGCCTCGTCGTGGTCGATTTTGCCGACAACATCCGCCGCATCCGCGAAGTCCTGCGCCGGATCGACACCGACACGTCCTCGACTCGCGTCGTCGCCCTGAAAAATGCGAGCGCGAAGGAGATCGCCACTGCGCTCCAGGGCCTGATCGGCACCGGAACCGGCGGTGGGCAGGGCGGGCAGGGCGGCGGCGGCGCTTCCGGCCCGAGCGCATCCGTGGTCGCGGTCGAGGGTTCGAACGCGGTCGCGCTGCGGGGCGATCCGACCACCGTCGCGCGCCTGGCGCAGGTCGCCGCCGACCTCGACGAGAAGGCGCGCAACGGCACCGAGATCAAGGTCGTGTTCCTTGAGAATGCCGATGCCGAGCAGTTGCTCCCCGTGCTTCAGGAACTCGTCGGCCAGACTCCTACGCAGCCCGTGCAGACGGCGTTGTCGCGTTCGAACTTCGGATCGAGCAGCACCAACGGGGCGTCCGGTGGACAGTCGAACTTTTCGCAGCCTCAGGTTCCGCAATCCGGCCCATCACCGAGCGGCGGGGGTGGTGGCTCCGGCCAGCCCGCGATCACCGCGGCCGGCGGGAAGACCGCCGCGGTGGTCACGCGCTTTGCCGGCGCCAACGCGATCGTCATCGCCGCACCTGCCGAGATCCAGCGCCAGCTGAACGAGGTCGTCCGCCAACTCGACACCCGCCGCGAACAGGTGCTGGTCGAGGCGATCGTCGCCGAAGTCTCGGATTCGACCGCACGCACGCTTGGCGCGCAGTTCATCGTCGGCGATCCCAGCGGCGGCGCGTTCGGCGCGTCGACCTTCTCGAATTCCGCACCCAACATCCTGCAGATCGCCGGCGCGATCGGGGCGCGCTCGATCGGCGGCAACGGCACGACGGTTGTCGCGCCCGATGGCACGCGCACCGAAACGAACACGCCCAATGCGGCGGCCGACACGTTGCAGCAGTCGGCGATCGCGTCGATCCTCGCGGCCTCCGGCGGTTTCGGCGGTTTCGGCGGCAAGATCGGCAGCACGTTCTTCGGCGCGATCATCAACGCGGTGAAGAGCGACACGACCTCCAACCTGCTCCAGGTCCCGCACCTCGTCACGCTCGACAACCAGGAGGCGCACAGCCTGGTCGGGCAGGAGATTCCGATCACCACGGGCCAAGCGCTCAGCACCAATTTCGACAACGCGTTCCGGACCACGCAGCGGCAGAATGTCGGTATCGAGCTTACCGTGCGGCCGCAGGTGAACTCGTCGGGGACGGTGAAGCTCAACCTGCGCCTGGAGGTCAGCTCGATCGCCGGGCCGGTATCGAGCGACAACAGCGATCTGATCCTCAACAAGCGTGAGGTCGAGACCGTCCGCACCGTCGACGATGGCCAGATCGCGGTGATCAGCGGGCTGCTCGACGACAACGAGCGTCGGACGATCGAGAAGATCCCGCTGTTGGGTGATATCCCCGTGCTTGGGCATTTGTTCACGTCGAAGGCGAAGCAGCGGTCTAAGACCAATTTGATGATCTTCATCCGTCCGACGATTTTGCGCACCGCGGAGGACAGTCGGAAGCTGACCGAGCAACGTTATGGCTATGTCCGCCTGCAACAGGGCCTGCAGGAGCCGGGTGCCGAGCCGTCGATCGATCAACTCGTCCGCGATTACATGGGCGCCGCCCCGCCGATCCCATCCGGCCCGATCCCCGGCAGCATCGAAGACCCTCGCATTGCGGTTCCCGTGCGGACCTCGACGATGGTTGTGCGGCCGAAGAAATGATCATTCGCGAAGGCCATGAGATCGACGCCGCTACTCCCCTCCCGCTTGCGGGAGGGGTCGGGGGAGGGGCTGCCCTACTCACGGACGAAGCGATCGAGGGATATGTCGTGCCCTCCCCCGACCCCTCCCGCAAGCGGGAGGGGAGCAGTGACCTTCCCCAAATCACCATCCCCTACGCCTTCGCCAGAAAGTTCGGCGTCGTCGTCGACCACACCGACACCGATTCCCACCTCACGATCGCGATGCGCGCCGGCGCAGACCCGAAAGTCCTGCTCGAACTCCGCCGCTATCTCGCGCGCCCGTTCGACGTGACCTTCGTCGAACAGATCGCCTTCGACCGCCTACTGTCGAACGTCTATGCGATGGACGGCCAGGCCAATGCGCTCGCCGCGGTCGGGATGGGCGACGAACTCGACCTGCTTGCGGGCGACATGCCGACCGCGGAGGATCTGCTGGACACCGCCGACGACGCGCCCGCGATCCGCCTGATCAACGGCATCATCGCCGACGCCGCGCGCAACGGCGTGTCGGACATCCACATCGAGCCGTACGAGACCGGCCTCGTCGTCCGCATGCGGATCGACGGTGTGCTGCGCGAGACGCTGAGGATGCCGCCCAACGTCGCGCCCGTCGTCGTCAGCCGCATCAAGGTGATGGCGCGCCTTGATATCGCCGAGCGCCGCGTGCCGCAGGATGGTCGCATGGGACTGACGCTCGGCGGCAAGCTGCTCGACGTCCGTGTCTCGACACTGCCGAGCCGCGCCGGCGAACGCGTGGTGCTGCGTATTCTCGACAAGGAGAATGCCGGCATCGACCTGGAAGCGCTGGGCCTGCCGCCCGCGCTGTTCGCGTTGCTCAACGAAGCGCTGAGCGAACCCAACGGCATCATCCTTGTCACCGGCCCGACCGGCTCGGGCAAGACCACCTCGCTCTACGCCGCGCTCCGCCTGCTCAACGACGGCAGCCGCAACATCCTGACCGTCGAGGACCCGGTCGAATACGCCGTCGACGGCGTCGGCCAGACGCAGGTCAACCCGAAGGTCGGGCTGACGTTTGCGGCGGGCCTTCGCGCGATCCTCCGCCAGGATCCCGACGTCGTAATGGTCGGCGAAATCCGCGACCGCGAGACTGCCGAAATCGCGGTGCAGGCGTCGCTCACCGGCCATCTCGTGCTGTCGACCGTCCACACCAACGACGCGATCGGCGCGATCACCCGCATGCGCGACATGAAGGTCGAAAGCTTCCTGCTCGCCTCGACGCTGCGCGCGGTGATCGCCCAGCGCCTCGTGCGGCGGCTGTGCCCGACTTGTCGCAAGGCGGTGCCTGCCTCCGATACGGTAGCCCCGTTGCTCGGTATCGCCCCGGAAGCGATCGTCTACGTCGCGCAAGGCTGCGAAGACTGCAACCAGACCGGGTACAAGGGCCGCATCGGCGTGTTCGAAGCGGTTCGCATCGACGATACCATCCGCCGCCTGATCAACACCGATGGCCACGAATCGGAGATAACCGCACACGCCTTCGCCAAATCCCCGAACCTAGCGCAGTCGGCGCGCGAGCTCGTCCTGTCCGGCCAGACCACCGCCGAGGAAGCCGTCCGGGTATCCCGCCGCGACACGACCGAATTGGTGGAAGAGGTGGCCGATGCGTAACCCTTCTGCCCCCCTCCCTGGAAGGGAGGGGCCGGGGGTGGGTAGGCCCTCCTTGGCCACCGCCTTCCGCCTAACAAACCGACCCACCCCCAACCCCTCCCTTCCAGGGAGGGGAGCACGTCGTGGCTGACTTCGACTACATCGCGATCGACACGAAGGGTGCGGAACGCCGTGGGCACGTCGCGGCTGCCGACATAGACGTAGCGCGCGCCACGCTCGACGCGCGCAAATTCTACGTCGTGAAGATCACGACCGGCGCGCCGCCGCAGGCAACCAAGGGCCGCCCGCTGTTCGGTCTCCAGTTCGGTACGCCCAAGATGTCGGGCAAGAATCTCACGCTCTTCACCCGCCAGCTTGCGACCCTCAACCGCGTCTCGCCGCTGGAGGAATCGCTGCGTACGATCACCCGCCAGACCGAACAGGACAGCGTCCGCACGATCGTCCAGCACGTCCATGCCGGCGTCGTCGAAGGCCGGAGGCTCGCCGACGCGATGGCGCGCGAACCGAAGAGCTTCCCGCCACTGTACCGCGCGATGGTCTCCGCCGGCGAAAGTTCGGGCTCGCTTCCGACCATCCTCGATCGCCTCGCGGCCCTGCTCGAACGCCAGGCCGAGATCCGCGGCAAGCTGATCACCGCGCTCGCCTATCCGTCGATCCTAGCCCTCGTCGCGCTTGGCGTCGTGACCGCCCTGATGATGTTCGTGGTGCCCCAGGTGGTCGAGCAATTCGACACAGTTGGCCAGCAATTACCGTTACTTACGCGGATGGTCATGGCCTTTTCGGCCTTCCTCGTCGGCTATTGGTGGGTGATCGTTCTTGGCCTAACCCTGTCTAACCTTCTTTTGTGGCGGGCCCTGAAAGACCCGACCTTCCGCCTCGCCTTCGACAGCTGGCTACTCCGTATTCCGATGCTCGGCCGACTCTTGCGCGATCTCCATGCTGCGCGGATGGCGCGTACGCTCGGCACGATGGTCGCTAGCCGCCTGCCGCTGCTCGATGGTCTCAATCTCACCGCCAGCACGATCCACAACCGTCGGCTCCGCCAGGCATCGGACCAGATCGTCGATGCGATCCGCGGTGGTGGATCGCTTTCCGCCGCGATGCGTCGCGCCGGCGTCTTCCCGCCGTTGCTGACATATCTCGCCGCCTCGGGCGAAGCCGCAGGCCGTCTCGACGAAATGCTGGAGCGCGCCGCGGACTATCTCGAACGCGAGTTCGACCGCTTTACCGCCACCGCACTCTCGTTGCTCGAGCCGCTGATCATCGTCGTGATGGGCGGCATCGTCGCGACGATCGTGCTATCCATCCTGCTCCCGATCCTCCAGCTCAACACGCTGGCCGGACAATGAGGTTTCGTATGCGTCCCGAACTGAACAAACGTCGCCGCGAGGCAGGCTTTACCCTAGTCGAGCTCATGGTCGTGATCGTGATCATCGGCCTGCTCGCGACGATCGTCGCGCTCAACGTCCTGCCCTCTGGCGACACCGCGCGGATCCAGAAGGCTAAGGCCGACATCGCCCAGATCGAGGGCGGGCTGGAACTCTACAAGCTCCAGAACATGACCTTCCCCAACACCTCGCAAGGCCTGAACGCGCTCGTCACCGCACCCGCCGGCCTGACCGATCCCTCGCGCTATCAGCGTGGCGGGTATCTGAAGAAGTTGCCGAACGATCCCTGGGGTCGCCCGTATCTCTATGCCTCGCCCGGCACGCACGGCGAGGCCGACGTCTGGACCTTCGGGGCCGACGGCAAGGAAGGCGGCGAGGGGATCGATGCCGATATCGGCAGCTGGCAATAAGTCCTTGGACTGGGTCCCCGCCTGCGCGGGGACACTTTCGCGGAGACGCAAAAGTGGCTTCACGCCTCCGTGGCGCTACGCCGAGCACGGCTTCACGTTGGTCGAGCTGATGGTCGTCGTCACGATCATCGGTCTCGCATCGGCCGTGGCCGTGCTTGTCATGCCGGACCCGCGCGGCCGTGTGCTCGACGAGGCGACGCGCTTCGCGTTGCGCGCCCGCGCCGCGCATGATTCGGCGATCGTCGAGGCACGTCCGGTGAGCGTTTGGGTCAGCGGCGGCGGCTACGGGTTCGATCGGCGCATGGCCGGCGGCTGGACCCCGATCGCGGAGAAACCGATGCGCGTCGAACGCTGGAACGACGGGACCAGGGCCAGCATCGGCGACACCAGCGGCCGCCTGCGCGTGACGTTCGATCCGACCGGTCTCGTCGATCGTCCTGCCGAGATCCGGCTCGATCGCGGCGGGGTGGCGGCGACGGTCCACATCGACGCCGACGGCAGCGTAAGAGCCGATGCGGGCTGAGCGCGGCTTCACCCTAATAGAGATCATGGTCGCGCTGGCAGTCTTCAGCCTCGCGGCGATGGCGCTCGTGCGTTTGGAGAGCGCGACGATACGCGGCGCGTCGATCCTCGACGAAACGCTGGTCGCGCAGATGGTCGCGCGCAACGTCGCGATCGACGCGGTCACCAGCGCGCAGCCACCGACGGCAGGGCGCGTCACAGGTGTCGAGACGAACGGCGGGCAAGCGTGGACATGGACGCGGCAGGTCAGTGCGCTCGGGGGATCGAGCGTGTTGCGGATCGACGTGGCCGTCGCCGACCGGACCGGCACGCAACTTGGCCGCCTGACCATGGTGCGACCCGCGCCGCGGATGGTGATGTGAGCGTGCTTCGTTCCACGGCGGAGGTCGGAGCCCAGTTGGGTAAGCCTAGCAAGCGAACATCTATGTCCCCCAACTGGGACCCGGCCTTCGCCGGGGAACGGCAGGCGAGCACGGAAGCCGGCTTCACGCTTATCGAAGTGATGGTGTCGCTGATGATCTTCGGCATGATCGCAGCGGCGGGTGTCGCGATTTTGTCGTTCAGTGTGAAGGCGCAGAGCTTGACCGGCGCGAAGCTCGACGACATCAGCGCGCTGACCCGGACGATGTCGATCCTGTCGGCCGATCTCGCCCAAGCCTCGAACCGCACCAGCCGCGATGAGGCCGGCACCAGCATTCCCGCGTTCGTCGGCGAGAGCGGGTCGGGTGTGACGCCGATGCTGCGACTCGTTCGTGCAGGCTGGAGCAACATCGACGGCGCCGCGCGGTCCAGCATGCAGAAGGTCGCCTACCGCGTCGACGGCGGCACGCTCCAGCGGATCGCCTATCCGATGGTCGACGGCGCGCAGCCTCTGCCGCCCGCCGCGTTGCTCACCAAAGTTCGTCAGGTCGGACTGCGCTATCGCATCGCGGGTGCCTGGAGCGATCGTTGGGATGGCGCGAGCGGCAGGCCGTTGCCCGACGCGCTTGAACTGACCGTCCAGCGCGACGACGGGACGCAGTTTCGTCAGATGTTCCTTATCAGTACCAGTTACGTCCCGGCGCCGTCTGATGGAACTGGTCCCGCCACGACCCCACCGGCCGCCACACCTCCTGGACAGGAGACGCCCGGTGCGCGCACCTGATCCGGGTATTCGACGTGGGCAAGAACGGGGTGCGGCGTTGCTCACCGTGCTGATGCTCGTCGCGATCATCGCGGTGATGGCGGGCGCGGCGCTGGAGAAACTGCGGCTGTCGACACGGCTTGCGAGCAACGCCGCGACCGGCGAGCAGGCGCGCGCCTATGCACTCGCGGCGGAGACGATGGCGCTGACCCGCGTCTCGAACTTACTCGCGTCAAGACCCAAGCAGGTCACGCTGGCTGGCGGCTGGAGCAATAGGCCGTTCGGCCTGCCGGTCCCCGGTGGCTTCGCGACCGCGCGCGTCCGTGACGGCGCGAACTGTTTCAACCTGAACTCGCTGGTCAGCATGACCACGCCGGGCGTGTACGTCGCGCGCGGCGACGTCCGACCGCAGTTCGTCCGCCTGATGCGGCTGCTCGACGTGCCGGTGCAGGTCGCGGAACAGGTCGCGGCGGGCACGACGGACTGGATCGACAGCGACCAGGACCAGCAGCCGATGGGGGCCGAGGACGGCGCGTATCTCGGCCGCGATCCAGCGTATCGCACTGCGGGCACGCTGATGAGCGACCCCAGCGAACTGCGCCCGATCGCCGGGATGACGCCGGATATCTACGCGAAGATCCGGCCGTGGATCTGCACGCTGCCATTCGCCAGGCCTTCGCCGATCAACGTCAACACGCTCCTGCCCGAACAGAGCGTGCTGTTGGCGATGATGTATCCCGATACGCTGTCGGTCGGGGGCGCGCAGCAATTGCTGCTGCGGCGACCGGTGCAGGGTTATGCGACCATCGACGAGTTGCAGAAGGGTGCGTCGCTGCTAGGTGCGGCGAATATAGCGCCTGGAGTCGATGCGCAGATGCTGTCGACATGGTTCACTCTCGATATCGACGTGACGCTAGGCACCACGCAAATGCAGGAACGCGCGCTGATCGACGCGAACCGACTTCCCGCGCAGCTCGTATCGCGGCAATGGGGCGAGCCATCATGACGACCTTACTGTTCCTCCCTGCCGGCGAGACCGGATATCGCTGGATGCGCGTCGTCGATGCGCGCGTGGTCGGGGAGGGGGAGGGTATCCCCGATGCGATCGACGACGAGACGATCGCCGTGGCGCCCGCCGATGCGGTGACCCTGCACTGGGCGGAACTGCCGTCGCGATCGGCGGCCCAGGCGACGGCGGCCGCGCGCATTCTCGCCAGCGAGGCGAGCGCGTCGCCGCTCGCCGAACTGCATGTCGCGGTCGGGGACGAAGGCGCGAGCGACAGGCCGATCGGTGTGGTCGGCGCCGCGACGATGCGCGACTGGCTGCGGATGCTCGCCGAGGCAGGTGTCGATCCCGTCGCGGTCATTCCCGCGCCGATGCTTCTGCCGCGGCCTGATGAAGGATATGCGCGTGCTGAACTCGCCGGCAGCGGCGTGGTGCGCGGCACGTCGAGCGGATTTGCCGACGAGGCACGGCTGACCGAGCTAGTGACCGGCGGCATCGCGCCGACGACCACTGGCCGTGACACATTGGAGGCCGCCATCGTTGCTGCGGTTGCGTCACCGCCTCTCGACCTGCGGCAGGGACCATTCGCACGACGGCGACGGTTCGCGATCGACTGGGGGCTGATCCGGCGACTGGCACTGTTGTCGCTGACGATCCTGGCAGTGACGTTGGCGATCTCGCTGGTCCGTATCGCCAAATACAGCTTCGGTGCCGACGCTCTGGAAGCTGAGGCGAACACCGTGGCGGTAACCGGCCTGCCGCGCGGCGAGACGGTGGTCGACGCGGATCGGCAGCTCGACGAGCGTCTGTCGCGCGTGCGGGGGCCGGGGCTCGGGTTCACCAACACGACTGCGGCGGTATTCGCGGCGATACGCGCGACGCCGGGCACCGAAGTCACCGCGCTCGATTTCCAGGCGAACGGCGACCTGCGCCTGTCGGTGGCGGTCGAGCGTGAAGCACTGGCGACCGACCTGAAGCGTGCGCTCGAAGTCGCAGGATTTTCAGTCCGCGCGGGCGTGTTCCAGGCGGCTGCCGGTCGCGTGACGGGTGAACTCACGATTAGCCCGGAGAGCGGACGATGACCGGACTGAAGACGTGGTTCGAAGGGCGCTCGCTCAGGGAGCGGCGGCTGTTGCTCGTGATGGCTGCGCTCGCGGTGTTGACCTTGCTGTGGGCGTTGATCATTCGCCCGGTTGGCGATGGCCTGTCGAGTGCGCGCGAGCGTCATGCCGACGCCGTTACGCGGCTCGGCGAGACGCGGGCGCAGGTTGCTACGTTGCGTGATGTCCAGCGGACGCGCGCGACGCCGTTGACCGGTACGCTGGCCGACGTCGTGCGCGCCGAGGCGGACCAGGCTGGTTTCGCGCTAGCCTCGCTCGATCAGGATGGGGCAAGCCGGGTTCGCGTCGGAATCCAGTCGGCGCGTCCTGCAGCGCTAACCGCGTGGCTGGCGCGGCTCGAACGGCTCGGCATCCTCGTCGATTCGGTGGCGATGACCGACAAGGGCGACAAGACCGTCGCCGTCGCGCTCACGTTGAAGGCGCGCGCGGCATGAGGCGGATACGGCTACGTACCGGCCCCGCCGCGCTGTTCGGCGGGATGCTGTTGATCGCGCTGATCGTGTTCCTGCCGATGCGTGCGGTGCTCGGCTGGGTCGGGGTCGGCGACGAGGGGCTGGTGGCGCGGCGCGTGTCGGGGACGATCTGGGGCGCGACGCTGACCGAAGCGCGGTTCGGCGATCTAGCGCTTGGGAACCTTCACGCGCGGTTGTCGCCGCTGCCGCTGCTGGTCGGCCGCGCAACGATCGTCTTTACTGGTCCCGAATCGGTGGCCGCCAAACCGTTGCGTGGTTCGGCAAGCGTTAGTCGTCACGGCTTCGGGGTCGATCACATGACCGCCACCGTCGTGACGGGGCGGCTGTTCGCGCCAGTACCCGTATCTGCGCTCGATCTGGACGACGTGTCGGTCCGCTTCCGCGACGGCCAGTGCGAGGCTGCCGAGGGGCGCGTCCGGGCGACGCTGGCGGGCGACGTAGGCGGGATCACCCTGCCGCAGTCGGTCAGCGGCACTGCGCGCTGCGATGGTAGCGCGTTGCTGCTCCCGTTGGCGAGCCAGGCCGGGACCGAGAGCATCGCGCTCAGGATCGAAGGGGCGGGAACCTATCGCGCGGAATTGTCGCTGAGTCCGTCCGATCCGCTGGCGGTCCAGAAGCTCGAACAGGCCGGCTTCGTGCGTGGGCCGAACGGGTATCGGCTCGCCATCGAAGGACGTTTTTGACAGGTATTTGCAAGTCGGCGGTTGACGGAAGGCGCTGACCCCCGCTAGGGGGCGACGCCTACGCGGCGGTCGTAGTTCAATTGGTTAGAGCGTCGGCTTGTGATGCCGGATGTTGCGGGTTCAAGTCCCGTCGGTCGCCCCATTTTCCCTTATTTTCGTAAGCCCCCGCAATGAGGGCGCTTTGGGCTGGTAAAACCGGCCGGAAAATAATATTTCGCCTCCCGGTAATTTTATTCCTCCTCAGGAGCCGGCGATGACAGCGGTTTGGGACCTTCCCGATTTCGACGACCACGAGGGCGTACATGCCTTCACCGATCCCGAATCGGGCCTGCGCGCGGTAATTGCGCTGCATTCGACCAAGCTCGGGCCGGCGGCTGGCGGCACACGGTTCTGGCATTACGCCGATAACGGGCGCGCGGTGACCGATGCGCTGCGCCTGTCGCGCGGCATGAGCTTCAAGAATGCGATGGCGGGCCTGGAGCTTGGCGGCGGCAAGGGCGTGGTGCTCGCGGCGAAACCCGGCGACGTCATCACGACGGCACAGCTCGAGGCGTTCGGTCGCGCGGTCGATTCGCTCGGCGGGCGTTACGTGACGGCGGAAGACGTCGGCATGTCCGAAGAGCGGATGAAGGTTATCGCCACGCAGACGCGCTATGTGTCCGGCCTGCCGGTCGCGAGCGGCGCTGCGGGGGGCGATCCCGGGCCGTACACCGCGCTCGGCATCTATCTGGGCGTGAAGGCGGCGGCGGCTCGGGGTCTCGGTGCGACCGACATGAAGGGCGTGCGCGTCGCGATCCAGGGCGTCGGTTCGGTCGGCGGCGGGCTTGCGCGGCTGCTGGCCAAGGACGGCGCGGTGCTGACGCTCGCGGATGTCGACGAGGGCCGGGCGCAGAAGCTGGCGGGCGAACTCGGCGCAACCGCGGTGGCGGCCGAGGCGATCCTGACGACTGAGGCAGACATCTTCAGCCCGAACGCGCTGGGTGCGATCCTGAACGAGATGTCGATCGCTGCGCTTAAGGCGAAGGTCGTCGCTGGCGGTGCGAACAACCAGCTGAGCGTGCGCGAGGATGGCGCGCGGCTCCATGCACGCGGTATCCTGTATGCGCCGGATTACGTGATCAACGCCGGCGGGATCATCAACGTCGGCCTGGAGTATCTCGGGCAGGGTGATGAGGCTGAGGTAAAGGCGCGCATCGCCCGGATCCCGGAGCGGCTTATCCAGGTTTGGGACGAAAGCGACCGCTCGGGCGAGCCGTCGTCGGACGTCGCGGACTCGATCGCAAAGCGTCTGATCGGCCGCTGACATCCTTCTCTCCGGCGGGAAGAAGGTGGCATGAAGTGCCGGATGAGGGTGGTTGGGGTGAACGCCTGAGCCTCACTCCCCCTCACCCTCCCACCGCAAGTGCGGCGGGTCCCTCCCTCTCCCCGGCGGGAGAGGGGGTTTAAGTCCGCGATGACTTGCCATAATGGCTGTCCCCAGTGGCCACCCTACACGCCTTCGCAAACCCCGCGCGCTTCCTGAAGATCGCCAAGCCGTTGACGCCAGCGCTCTTCTGGGCCGGCGTCGCGCTGATCGTGCTGGGCTGCTGGGCCGGCCTGACTCAGACCCCGCCGGATTACCTCCAGGGCGAGACGGTCCGCATCCTCTACATCCACGTTCCAGCCGCCTGGCTCGGCATGGGGGGGTGGAGCGGGATCGCGATCTCCAGCATCATGTTCCTTGTCTGGCGCCACCCACTCGCCAGTATGGCGGCGCGCGCGATCGCGTTGCCGGGGGCGGTGTTCGCGGCGTTGTGCCTAATGACCGGCTCGATCTGGGGGCGGCCGACCTGGGGGACCTGGTGGCAATGGGACGGTCGGCTGACATCGATGCTGCTGCTGTTCTTCGTCTATCTCGGCTACATGGCGCTGGCGAAGGCCGATGCGGACCGTGGCGGCGACGGTCGCTTGCCAGCGCTGTACGGGATCGGCGGATCAGTGCTGTTGCCGATCATCCGCTATTCGGTGGTGTGGTGGAACACGCTGCATCAGGGGCCGAGCATTGGCCTCACGCAATCGACGATCGCGGGCTCGATCCTGTGGCCGTTGCCGATCATGCTAGCCGGGTTCACGTTCGTGTTCGCCGGGATCGTCTTGATGCGGATGCGGACGATGCTCGCCATAACGAAGACCGAAGCCCGTATGCGCAGGATGGCCCGCGCATGAATCCCTGGCCGTTCGTGACCGCCGCTTATGTCGTGACGCTGGGGGGCGGTGCGATCGTCGCATTGCTGAGCTATCTTGCGATGCGGAAGGCCGAGCGATGAAGGCCAAGCATCAACGCCTGACGCTGGCGCTGCTGGCGCTTGGTGTGGTCGTCGTCGCAGGGCTGTTGGCGCTGTCGGCGCTCAAGGACCAGGCCGCATTCTTCTACGCGCCGTCCGACGTTCGCCGCGACGGGCTTCCGCTCGGTCGCGCGGTACGGCTCGGCGGGATGGTCGAAGGTGGATCGGTAAAGCGCGCTACGGACGGCATCACCGTGCATTTCGTCGTCACCGACGGGCAGGCGACCACTCCGGTAGTGTTCGCCGGGATCGTCCCCGACCTGTTTCGCGAGAAATCGGGCGTCGTCGCCGAAGGCCAGTTCCAGCCCAACGGCAGCTTCGTCGCGTCGAACCTGCTCGCCAAGCACGACGAGAAGTATATGCCGCCGGAAATGGCCGGCAAGATGCACGAGACCAAGTCGCTCGAACCGGACGCAAAGCTGTGATCGCAGAGGCAGGCCTAGCCGCGCTGTGGTTCGCAGGCGCGCTGGCGGCGTTGCAGCTGGTGATGGCAGCGATCGGCATCGCACGCGGGCGTGATGATGTGGCGGCGGCCGTACGACCTGTGGCGATCGTCCAGGGGCTGCTTGCGCTGCTGGCGATGGCGCTCCTGATCGAGCTGTTTCTGGACTCCGACATGTCGGTGAAGCTGGTCGTCGAGAACAGTCATTCCGCCAAGCCGTGGCTCTACAAGTTCGCCGGAGCCTGGGGGAACCACGAGGGCTCGATGCTGCTCTGGGTGACGATCCTCGGGCTGGCTGGCGGCGCGGTCTCGATCTTCGAACGCTCGCTACCCGAACGCACGCTGACCGCGACCCTGGGCGCACAGGCGACGATCGCACTCGGCTTCTACGCGTTCCTGCTGTTCTCCTCGAACCCGTTCGCGCGGCTCAATCCCGCAGCGCCCGACGGCCTCGGGCTCAACCCGCTGTTGCAGGACCCGGGCTTGGCGTTCCATCCGCCAACGCTCTACACGGGGTATGTCGGCCTCTCGGTCGCCTTTTCGTTTGCCGTTGGTGCACTGGTCACGCGCGATGTCGGGCCGGCGTTCGCCAAGGCGATGCGGCCGTGGGTACTGATCGCGTGGATATTCCTGACGCTCGGGATCACCGCCGGATCGTATTGGGCGTATTACGAGCTCGGCTGGGGCGGCTGGTGGTTTTGGGACCCGGTCGAGAACGCGTCGCTGATGCCATGGCTTGCCGCGACCGCGCTGCTTCATTCGGTGACGGTGCTGGCGACGCGCGACGGCCTGCGCGCGTGGACGATCATGCTGGCGGTGGTCGCGTTCTCGATGTCGATGATCGGCACGTTCCTGGTCCGCTCGGGCATCCTGACGAGCGTCCATGCGTTCGCGGTCGATCCGGAGCGCGGCGCGTTCATTCTGGCACTTCTCGCGATCTACATCGGCGGGGCTTTGGCGCTGTTCGCGGCGCGGATCGGCACCGTGCGTGCTGGCACCACCTTCGATCCGGTCAGCCGCGAGGGCGGGCTCGTCGCGAACAACCTGCTGTTGTCGGTAATCCTCGGCATCGTCCTGATCGGCACGCTCTACCCGATCGTCGCGGCAAGCTTTGATGTCCAGCTGTCGGTCGGCCCACCGTTCTTCAACAAGGCCGCGGGGCCGATCGCCTTACTGCTGGTCGCGGTGATGGCGGTCGGGCCTTTGCTGCGCTGGCGGCGTGACGATGCGAAGGCAGTGCTCCGGCGCATCATGCTGCCGATCGGAGCGACGGTAGCGGCGGCGCTTGCGCTGTTGATCGTGTGGCCGGGTTGGCTCCCCTGGGCAGGGCTGTCGCTGGCCGCCGGTCTAGCCATCGCCAGTGTCGCTCCCTTGTGGAAGCGCAACCTCAAGCGAACGCCGCTGTTCACCTACGGCATGGTCATCGCGCATCTCGGTATTGCGGTCAGCCTCGCGGGGATGGCGTCGGACAGCGCCTTTACCAAGGAAACGCTGGTCGCGGTGCGTGCCGGTGAACGGGCACGCGTTGGACCCTACACCGTGACCCTCGACGGCATCTCGCCGGTGATTGGCGAGAACTGGTCGGCGCTCGAAGCACGGCTGACCGCAACGCGCGGCGGCAGCGAGAGCATCCTGCGCCCGCAGCTCCGCTTTTTCGCGAACCCGCCGACCAGCACCAACGAGTCCGCGATTTTGACGGTGCTCGACGGCCAGCTTTATACCGTGCTCGGACAGCCGGATGGGCAGGGGCGGTGGCAGCTTCGGCTGTGGTGGAAGCCGTTCGTGACACTGATCTGGTTCGGCGGGGTGCTGATCGCGCTGGGTGGGATGCTGTCGCTGCTCGGCCGGGTGCGTCGCGAGCGGCGGGCGGCGATACGGGCGCACTGGGCATGAAGCGGTTCGCACTCTGGGCGCCGCTGGCGATCTTCGCGCTGCTGTTCGCAGTGGTGGCGAGCGGGCTGTTCCGGCCTGCCGAGAAGGTGGTGCGGTCTGCGATGGTCGGCAAGCCGCTCCCCGACTTTGCGCTGCCGGCGATGGTCCCGGGCAAGCCGGGCCTGACCAGCGCGTCGTTCCGGCAGGGTAAGCCGCGGTTGCTCAACGTGTTTGCGAGCTGGTGCATTCCGTGCATCGCCGAGGCGCCGCAATTGATGCGATTGAAGGCGATGGGCATACCGATCGATGCGATCGCGATCCGCGACACCGCGCCGGCGATTGCCGGGTTCCTTCGCCGTAATGGCGATCCGTACGAGCGGATCGGCAGCGATCGGGCCAGCCAGGTGCAGTTGGCGCTGGGCTCGTCAGGTGTGCCCGAGACGTTCGTGATCGACGGTCGCGGGATCGTCGTGAAGCAGATCATTGGCGATATCCGGCCTGAGAATGTCGCCGAGATCGTGCAAGCCGTGAAGGACGCACGGTGAGGAACTCGGACTTCATTCCCCTCCCGCTTGCGGGAGGGGTTAGGGGAGGGGCTTCATCCCGATCAACGATAGCGCGTTTGCGTCATGCCCTCCCCCGACCCCTCCCGCGAGCGGGAGGGGAGGTCCTTGCGGCGTTGTTGCTCTGCGTTTCACCTGCCTTCGCCCAGCCCGTTACACCGCCAGCGCACTACGCAAACGTGCAGCTCGCCGACCCCGCGAAGGAAGCCTCCGCTCGCGCGCTGATGGAAACGTTGCGCTGCCTCGTCTGCCAGGGCCAGTCGATCGCCGACAGCGATGCGGACATGGCCGCTGACATGCGGGCGCTCGTCCGCGAGCGGATCGAGCGGGGGGAGAAGCCGGCGTCGATCCGCGACTGGCTGATCGCGCGCTATGGTGATTACGTGACCTACGATCCGCCTCTATCTGGGCTGACCTGGCCGCTGTGGCTCGCGCCGATCCTGCTGCTTGGCGCCGGCGGCTGGATCGCGCGGTCGAGCTTTCGGCGGAGGGTGCGCTGATGGGATATGTATGGCTCGGCGTAATCGGGGCGGTGGCGTTCGCGCTGCTCGCGTTGCTGAAGGTGAACCGCGTTCTGTGGACGATGGTTGCGGCCGCGCTGATGCTCGGTGCGGCAGGATATGCGTGGCAGGGGCAGCCGGGGCTTGCCGGTCGTGCGGTATCGACCGGACTGGCACCGACGCCGGACGATGACGCGATGCTCGAACTGCGCGACCAGATGCTCGAACGGTATACGGGTGCGGCGGCGTATCTGGTCGCAGCGGATGCAATGACGCGGATCGGTGACCGGCGTGCGGCAGTGCAGGTTTTGCTCGGCGGGATCCGAATCGCGCCGAAGAGTCTGGTGCTGTGGACAGGGCTTGCCAATGCACTGGCAGCGCATGACGGCAATCAGGTTTCGCCGCCGGCCCTGTTCGCTTTCCAACAAGCGACTCGGTTGGCGCCGAAGCATCCGGCACCACCGTTCTTTCTGGGGCTGGCGTATGTGCGGGCGGGAGAGTTCGCAACGGCTCGGCCGTATTGGGCGAAGGCGTTGGCGCTGACGCCGGCTGACATTTCATACCGGGGCGAGATTGCCGCGCGGCTTGCTTTGCTGGATCGGTTCTTGGCGATGCAGGATACGCCGAACGCCGGCCAAAAATAACCCCGCCACCCTGGGTCAAACCCAGGATGACGGGTTAATGGGCTTACTGCCCGCGGCCGGTCTTCGACTGCAGTTCGTCGATCTTCTTCGACGCATCCGCTTTGGTCAGCGTCTCGTCGAATTCCTCGTGCGCTTCTTCGGACAGCGTCTTCAGGTAGCTCGCCTGCGCACCGGTCATCTTCTCGTCGCCGGTGGTCCAGTCGTCCGGGTCCTTCTCGGCGTTCGAGAACGGTTCGGACTTGGGGTTCGGAGTGTCGGACATTGGAAATTCCTTTCCCCTGTCCAACACCCGTGTTCCGTATCCGTTCCCGATCAACCGGCCCAAGCTTCGTAGGGTAAACCTAGATCATCGGCGACCGCCTTGTACGCGATCTTGCCCTTGTAGACGTTCAGCCCGTTGGCGAGGTGCGGATCGGCCTTCATCGCGGCCTCGGCGCCCAGGTTGGCGAGCTTCAGTGCGAACGGAAGCGTGGCGTTGTTGAGCGCAAACGCGGAAGTCCGCGCGACCGCGCCCGGCATGTTGGCGACGCAATAGTGGATCACGCCGTCGACCTCGAACACCGGATCCTCGTGCGTGGTGGCATGGCTCGTCTCGAAGCATCCGCCCTGATCGATCGCGATGTCGACCAGCACCGAACCGCGCTTCATCGTCTTCAACATCTCGCGCGTGACGAGCTTGGGTGCAGCGGCACCTGGGACCAGCACCGCGCCGATCACCAGATGCGCGTTCTTAACGGCCGCGGCGATCGCCGCCTTCGACGCGTACGCCGTCTTGATCTGGCTGGAAAAGAACATGTCGAGTTCGGCCAAACGGTCGTTCGAGATGTCATAGATCGTCACGTCGGCGCGCATGCCGACCGCCATCTGCGCGGCGTTGACGCCCGAGACGCCGCCACCGAGGATCGCGACCTTGGCTGGGGCAACGCCGGGAACGCCGCCGAGCAGGACGCCACGTCCGCCCTGTTCCTTCTCCAGATAATGCGCGCCGACCTGTACCGACATGCGGCCTGCGACCTCGGACATCGGCTTGAGCAACGGCAGCCCGCGGCGGTTGTCGGTGACGGTTTCGTACGCGATGCAGGTCGCACCGGACTTCATCAGCCCCTCGGCCTGCGGCTTGTCGGCGGCGAGGTGGAGATAGGTGAATAGCAAATGGCGCGGCTCGAGCATCGCGATTTCGCTCGGCTGCGGCTCCTTCACTTTCACGATCATGTCGGCACCGGCGAACACTGCGGCGGCGGTCGGCAGGATCGTCGCGCCTGCGTCGATATAATCCTGGTCCTCGAAGTCGATGCCCGATCCGGCCTGCGTCTCGACGACGACCTCGTGCCCTGCGGCAACCAGTTCGGCGACCGACGGCGGGGTCAGGCCGACGCGATATTCGTGGTTCTTGATTTCCTTGGGGACACCGACGCGCATTGATTCCACTCCGTTATCGTTTGCGCGATAGTAGCGCGCCTTGGACGGGAAGGGTTCGCAAATTCGTTTCGATACGATAGCGCCTTTGCAAGATGCGTGCATCCGTCGCCATCAAAACGAGAGAATCTTGAGCGCCACGATCGAACGCAGGATTCTAGACCTGCTCGCCGCCAACTCCGACCTGACCAGCGCCGAACTCGGCGACGCGGTTGGGCTGTCGGCGAGCGCCGCGCATCGGCGGGTCGCGCAACTGCGCGAGAGCGGCGCGATCGTCGGCTACCGTGCCGTCTTGTCGCGAGCGGCGCGCGGCGACCCGAGCATAGTCCTCGTCAACGTCACGCTCCGGGATCAGCGGAAGGAGACGATGGCGGCGTTCGAGGCGGAGATCGTCGACTGCCCGCAAGTCGTGCAATGTTTCCTGATGAGCGGGGAGGCAGATTACATGCTTCACGTCGAGATCCGCGACGGCGAGACGTTCGAGCGCATCCACCGCGAGACGTTGTCGCAACTGCCGGGCGTCACGCGGCTCGCCTCGCACTTCGTCATCCGCGAGGTCGTCACCCGTTAGCGCTTTCCTGCGACCGCAGGAATCCAGGATCAAGAGCAGCAGCGTCCGTAACCCTGGACTCCTGCGTTCGCAGGAGAACGAAAAGGTGCCGACGAAGGAGTCATTGCTCGCAGAGGCCCGATCAGCCCCGGTTAATCCACGTTGCCCGCCCCGCCGTTGCCGCCCTTTACCCCTCATGCTAAATGCGCGCTCTTGGGGCACAGGGTGAAATCGGAAATTCGATGAAGATTGCTGCACTTCCGGGTCGATTCACCGTCCAGTGAGCGTCGATCAGACCGCCGCGGCTTCGACCGTGCCACCCGCCAATCTCGATCTCGAGACGGGGCATCACCATTCCGACGGCATGCTGAAGCTCGCCTTCGGGGCGATCGGCATCGTCTTCGGCGATATCGGCACCAGCCCGCTCTACGCCTTCCGCGAAACCTTCGCCGGCCACCACAAGCTAGCGCTCGACGCGGCGCACATCATGGGCGTCATCAGCCTGATGTTCTGGTCGATGATGATCGTCGTGACGGTCAAATACGTCATCATCATCATGCGCGCCGACAACAAGGGTGAGGGCGGCAGTCTCGCGTTGCTCGCGCTCGTCTCGGGCAAGACCAAGACAAAGCGGTGGAGCAAGGGCATCATCCTGCTCGGCGTGTTCGCGACCGCTTTGTTCTACGGCGACAGCATGATCACGCCCGCGGTATCGGTGCTGTCCGCGGTCGAGGGCCTGGCCGTCGCCGCACCGGCCTTCGCCGGCTTGGTGCTGCCGATCGTGATCGTCATCCTGATCGCGCTATTCTGGGTGCAGAAGAGCGGCACCGCGCGGATCGGTCTTGTGTTCGGGCCGATCATGCTGGTGTATTTCAGCGTCATCGCGGTGCTCGGCATCCTCAGCATCGTCCAGACCCCTGGCGTGCTCTGGGCGCTGTCGCCGCATTATGCGGTCGAATTCTTCATCATCGATCCCGAGCGTGCCTTCCTCGCACTCGGCTCGGTCGTGCTCGCCGTAACCGGTGCCGAGGCGCTGTATGCGGACATGGGGCATTTCGGGCGCAAGCCGATCGGCCTGTCGTGGCTGTTCTTCGTGCTCCCGGCGCTGATCCTGAACTATATGGGGCAGGGCGCGCTGCTGTTCCGTGATGGCCAGGCCGCGCTGGTCAGTCCGTTCTACAACCTCGCCCCCGAAAGCCTCCAGCTCCCGCTCGTTATCCTCGCGACGATGGCCGCGGTGATCGCGTCGCAGGCGGTGATCTCGGGCGCGTTCTCGGTGACGCAGCAGGCGATCCAGCTCGGCTTCATCCCGCGCCTGCGGATCGAGCACACAAGCGCCTCGACCGCCGGCCAGATCTACATCCCACTAGTCAACGGCGCGCTGATGGTGATGGTGATCCTGCTCGTGCTGTTCTTCCGCACCTCGTCAAACCTGACGAGTGCGTACGGCATCGCGGTGACCGGCGCGATGTTCATCGACACTTGCCTGCTCGGCGTGGTGCTGTTCCGCCTCTGGAACTGGCCGAAGATCGCGGCGATCCCGTTGCTGGCGATCTTCTTTACCGTCGATGGTGCCTATTTCGCGGCCAACCTCACCAAGGTGCCAGCGGGCGGCTGGTTCCCGCTGCTGGTCGGCTTCATCATCTTCACCTTCCTGACGACCTGGTCGAAGGGGCGGCAGTTGATGATCGACCGGATGCGCGAGGCCGCGATGCCGATAAAAGTTTTTATCGGCTCGGCCGCTAGTTCCGCCTCGCGAGTGCCCGGGACCGCCGTGTTCATGACCTCGACCGCGGACGGCGTGCCGCACGCGCTGCTCCACAACCTCAAGCACAACAAGGTGCTGCACGAGCGCGTCATATTGCTGACCGTGAAGATCGTCGGCCAACCCTATTGGCCCGCGCATGACCGGGCAGTACGCGAGGAGCTAGGCGACGGCTTCCACCGGCTTATCCTGCGCTACGGATTCATGGAGGACGCGGACGTGCCCGCAGCATTGCGGCAGGTTCATACTTGCGGAGCGGACTTCAAGATGATGGACACCAGCTTCTTCCTCTCACGCCAAACCCTGCTAGCCTCGGATAATCCGGGCATGATGCTGTGGCGGGAAAAGCTGTTCGCGTGGATGCTGCGCAACGCCGAAAGCGCGATGGAGTTCTTCCGCCTGCCGACCAACCGCGTTGTCGAACTCGGCAGCCAGATCGAGATTTGAACGTGACCGATACGGGCCCCGCCCCCATCATCGTCACCGCCCTGTTCGGAAGGCAAGACACGGCGTTCTTTGATGCCATGCGCCGTGAGCATTTTCCGCCCGAGCGCAACCAGCTCGACGCGCATCTGACGCTGTTCCATCATCTGCCCCCCTCGGGACTGGACGAACTCAAGCATCGCCTAAACCAGGAAACGCGCGGCATCCGTGCCCCGCAGGCGCGGATTGGAGGACTGATGTCGCTCGGCCGCGGGGTCGCCTACCGGATCGAGTCCCCCGAGCTCATCGGCATTCGCGCGCGGCTCGCAGATGCGTTCACCGGCATGCTCACCCCGCAGGACGCCGGCGGCTGGCGACCGCACGTGACGATCCAGAACAAGGTCAGCCCACAAGTCGCCAAGCTTTTGCTCGGCAATCTGCAACGCGATTTCACCCCGAAAGACGTGAATATCGCCGGTCTGGGCGCTTGGTGGTACCGCGGCGGACCGTGGGAAGCGATTTCCCGGCACATGTTCGCTTGACCGCCTCGAAACCGCTTCCTATAGGCCGCGCCTCGCAGGGAAGAACGCTTCCCTGACGGACGGTACGGCGAAGTAGCTCAGTTGGTTAGAGCACGGGAATCATAATCCTGGGGTCGGGGGTTCAAGTCCCTCCTTCGCTACCATTTCGGACTTGGCGCGATGCGCCGTCCGCCCGCTATTCGCAGACAGACGCAACCGATCACCAAGTGCGGGAAACTCGTCTTCGCAATGGGAAAATGCCGTTCTATTGCCCTGGGTTAACGGTCAGCCGTCGCGTCGCGTATTCGGTGCCCGCGTGGGCCTGACCTTACGGGAGACACGAATATGCGTGACAAACGCCCTGATGGGATCGCCGATTACACGGGTCCGGCTGGCGGATGGGGAGCGCTCAAGGCGGTCGCCGTCTCGCTGAAGGCGCAACAGATCGTCGTGCGCGGTGGCCAGACGTTGCTCAAGTCGAACCAGCCCGACGGCTTCGATTGCCCTAGCTGTGCCTGGCCCGACCCGAAACATACCTCCTCGTTCGAATTCTGTGAGAATGGGGCGAAGGCCGTTGCCTGGGAGTCTACCGCCAAGACGATCGGCGCGGATTTCTTCGACGCGCACAGCGTGTCCGACATCTGGAAGCAGAGCGATCACTGGATCGAGGATCAGGGCCGCGTCACCGAGCCGCTGCGCTACAATGCCGCCACCGATCACTATGAGGTCGTGAGTTGGGACGAGGCAATGCGCGAGATCGGCGCGGGCCTTGCCGCAGTGCCGGATCCGAACCAGTCGGAATTCTACACCTCGGGGCGCTGCTCGAACGAGGCTGCGTTCCTGTTCCAGCTGTTCGTGCGGCTGTACGGGACCAACAATTTTCCCGACTGTTCGAACATGTGCCATGAGGCGACTTCGGTCGGGCTGCCCAAGTCGATCGGCATCGGCAAGGGCACGGTCAGCCTCGAGGATTTCGATCACGCGGACCTGATCCTGTCGATCGGCCACAATCCCGGCACCAACCATCCGCGGATGATGGCGACCTTGCGCGAAGTGTCGAAGCGCAGCGGCAAGATCATCGTCTTCAATCCGCTCAAGGAGCGCTCGCTCGAACGCTTCGAATCGCCGCAGTCGGTGGTCGAGATGGCGACGATGTCCGCGACCCCGATCGCCAGCAGCTATTACCAGGTGAAGGTCGGCGGCGACGCGGCTGCGCTGAAGGGCATCGCCAAGGCGCTGGTCGCGCTCGACGAGGCGGCCAAGGTATCGGGCGGCGAGCCTGCGCTCGACCACGCGTTCATCGCCGAGCATACCGCCGGACTCGAGGACTACATCGCCGACCTCGCGACCACCGAATGGTCGGACATCGAACGCTCCAGCGGGCTTTCGCGCGCCGACCTGGAAGAGGTCGCACTTGCCTATTCGAAGTCGAAGGCGGCTATCTGCTGCTACGGCATGGGCGTCACCCAGCACCGCACCGGCACCACCAACGTCCAGCAGATCGCCAATTTGCTCCTCCTGCGCGGCAACATGGGCAAGCCGGGCGCGGGCATCTGTCCGTTGCGTGGCCACAGCAACGTCCAGGGCGACCGCACCGTCGGCATCACCGAGCGGCCCATGCCGATGCTGCTCGACAACATGCGTGACGTCTTCGGGTTCGAGCCACCGCGTGAGCACGGCCATTCGGTGGTCGAGAGCATCGCTGCGATGCGCGACGGGAAGGCCAAGGCGATCGTGTGTCTCGGTGGCAATCTCGCGATCGCCTCGTCCGATCCGCAGGCCTGTGCGGAAGGGTTCCACAACCTCGATCTTGCCGTGCACATCACCACCAAGCTCAACCGCACGATGCTGTTGATGGCGAAGTCGACCTACATCCTGCCGTGTCTCGGCCGGACCGAACTCGACATGCAGGCGACCGGCCAGCAGGCGGTGACGGTCGAGGATTCGATGTCGATGGTCCACGCCTCGCGCGGCTTCTTGATGCCGCCGGGCGAGAACGTGAAGTCCGAGATCTGGATCGTCGGCGAGATCGCCAAGGCGACCTTCGCTGCCAAGGGCCGTGCGCCGATCGAGGTCGACTGGGACGCCTATGTCGGCGACTACAGCCTGATCCGCGACAAGATCGAGGCGGTGTTCCCGGCGTTTGCCGATTACAACGCGCGCATTCGCAAGCCGGGTGGTTTCCACCTCCCGAACTCGGCGGCGATGCGTGAGTGGAAGACGGATAGCGGCAAGGCCAACTTCATCGTCGCCAAGGGTGTCGAGGAGGACGAGACCGCTGGCGATCCGACCGTCCTGCGGCTCACCACGCTGCGCGCTCACGACCAGTACAACACGACGGTCTACAGCCTCGACGATCGCTATCGCGGGGTGTTCGGACGTCGCGACATCCTGTTCATGAACGAGCGCGACATGGCGCGGCTCGGGCACAAGGAGGGCGACGTCGTCGATATCGCCACCGCGCTTCAGTTCGCGCGGCCCGATCGCGTCGTGCAGAAGCTGATGCTGGTCCGTTACGCGCTGCCCGATGGCTGCGTCGCCTCTTACTATCCCGAGACGCAGCCGCTGATCGCACTCGAGGATCACGATCCGCAGAGCTTCACCCCCTCATATAAATCCATTCCGGTGACCGTCCGTCCCGCGGCGGCGGACATGGGTTCGGATCGTGGCGTGGTGCGCGCGGGGATCGTCGGCCAGAAAAGCAAAATTGACGCATGAGCACCGGTTACACGTCGACGATCGACACCTATGCCACCCTTGCCGCAACTAAGGCGGAGGCGCTCCGGCGCTCTCCGGCGGGGTTCTTCGCCGGCGCGATCCTGGCGGGCACGTACATCGGTATTGCGATGATCCTGGCGATCAGCACTGGGGCGGGACTCGAACCAGGCGTGCGCCCGCTAGTCATGGGCGCAACCTTCGGTCTGGGGTTGATCCTGACCGTGTTTGCGGGCGCCGAGTTGTTCACCGGCTATGTGATGTATCTCGGCTTCGGTCTCGCAAAGCGGACGATTACCGTCGCGGAGGCCGTGAAGCTGACCATTGTCGTCTGGATCGGTAACCTGATCGGCGGGCTGGTCCTGTCGGCGGTGTTCGCGGCTGGCGGCGGAGGCGCCGTGTTCGCCAACGCGGACACGATGTTCCATGCCTATGTCCAGCACAAGGTCGAGGCGAGTGCGGTCGCATTGCTGGCACGTGCGATTCTCTGCAACTGGCTGGTGTGCCTGGCGATCTGGACCGCTGCCCGCATGACGGGTGACGCTGCGAAGTGCATCGCAATGGCATGGATCCTGCTCGCCTTCGTCGCGGCCGGGTTCGAGCATTCGGTCGCCAACATGACCGCATTGACGCTCGGATTGATGGTGCCGAACCCTTCGATCGACATCACCGGGATGGTCCGCAATCTTGCGATCGTCAGCGTCGGCAACATCATTGGCGGGCTAGTATTCGTCGTCGGCGGTTACCTAGCCGCGGCAAAGACCGACGCGGTCGTCGCCGCGAAGTAGGCAACCCTTCGCCTGGCCGCACCGCGTACGGCTAGGCGAAGAGGTCCCACGGATCGTTGACCACCAGAATCGCATCGCTGCGGGCGAGCGCGAGCACCGTCAAGCCATGCGTACGCGCGTGATCGATCGCCAGGCTCGTCGGTGCGGAGATGCCCATCAGCATCGGCGCGCCGGCAATCAGAGCCTTGTCGACCATCTCGAAACTGATCCGCGAGGTGACGAGGATGAACCCGTCGATCGCATGGCGCTTTATCGCTACGCCACCAACCAGCTTGTCGAGCGCATTGTGGCGACCGACGTCCTCGTAGGCGGCGATGATCCGGCCTTCGCGGTCGCACGCAGCCGCCGCATGAATGGCGCCCGTAGCGGCGTTAAGAGGCTGGTGCGTGCGCAACCCGCCCAGTGCGGCAAATAGCGCGCTTACAGACGTGTCAGGCTTTGGCGGCGTGTGCGGGACGGGTTTGCGGAGCTGTTCGAGCCCGGATATCCCGCACAGTCCGCAACTCGTGTCGCTGGTGCGGTGGCGGACACGGTCGTGGATGCGCCCCTTGCACCGCTCGGACAGGCCAACCCGGACGATCCAGCCCGCCTCGGCCTCGAACACGTCGATGTCGCGAACGTCCTCGGCGCTATCGGCCAGCCGCTCGGTCAGCAGGAATCCGGTCGTGAACTCGGGCAGGTCGGCGGGCGTCATCATCATCACCGCATAGCCGAGCCCGTCGATCTCGATCGCGACGGGCACCTCAATCGCGATCGTTCGCTCTCCCGCCATGACCGAATCAGGGCGAAGGATCTTGATCGGCAATGTGCGAGAGGTCGTCATAGGGCGGCGATGTCTTCCGGCGTATTGATGTTGGGAATCGGCGCGGGCGCAGCGATCGGCACGGCGCCGATTGCCGCCGCCCAACCGCGAACCGAGCGGCGTGGCGATACCGCGATATGCTCAAGCAGAGCCTCCAGCGACGCGGTGTTCCAATGGCCGAGCACCGGCGCATCCGGGCAATAGGCTGGCGCTCTACGTGCGAGCGCCGACAGCAAACCATCGGGGAGCACCGGCATGTCGCATGCGATCGTCAGGACCGACGTGAAGCCCTGGTCACGGGCATAGGACAAAGCGCCGGCAATGCCGCCTAGCGGCCCGATATCGGGGCCGGGCAGGTCGGTGATCACGCTATCGCGGCCTACGATCACTGACCTATCTACGTACGGTACGAGCAAGTCACACGCATGCTCGGCCAGCGTGCGCCCTCGAAACATGGCCTGCGCCTTGTCCGAACCGAACCGCGACGATCGCCCGCCAGCCAATACGACGCCGAGGATATTCGTGTCGGTCAGCGCGTCTTCTCGATCCGTACCGGCACCGACTTCGCCGCCGGCACATGGCTTTCGCGGGCGTGGTGCGCGACCGGCATGAGCAGGTTGCTCTCGGGGTAATAGGCACCAACGCAGCCCTCGGGGATCGAGTATTCCACCACGCGAAGCTTGTTCAGGCGGCGATCCGAATTGCCGCCTGCATCGCCGACCAGGTCGACGTCGTCGCCATCGGTGATCCCCATCCGGATCATGTCGCTGCGGTTCATGAACACGATGTCGCGCGTGCCCTTCACGCCGCGGAAGCGGTCGTGATAGCCGTAGACGGTCGTGTTGAACTGATCGTTCGATCGCAGCGTCATCAGGCGGAAGCGGCCCTCCGCCTCCTCGAACCCGGTCACGTTCAGCGACTGCGGCACGTTGATCTCCGCCTTGCCGCTCTCCGTCAGCCACTCGCGGTGGGCAGCAGGAACGCCCTTCCAGAAGCCGCCGGGCGTGAACATCTTCGCGTTGAAGTCCTTGAACATCTCCGGATACGTCACCTCGATCGCATCGCGAACGCGCCCATAGTCGCGCACCCACGCATCCCAGTCGAGTTTTGGGTTGGGCGCCAACGTCGCCTTTGCGATCCCTGCGACGATCGCTGGCTCGGACAGCAGCGTTTCGGCTGCCGGCGTCGCCTTGCCCTTCGAACCATAGATCTGGCTGAACGAATCCTCGATCGATACGCTCTGCGGCCCGGTCCCCTGCATATCCGTCTCGATCCGGCCGAGGCAGGGGAGCAGGTACGATGTCTCGCCAGGCAACAGGTGCGAGCGGTTGAGCTTTGTCGCGATATGGACCGTCAGGTCGAGGCCGCGCCATTTCGGCTCCATCCTCGCATGGTCCGGAATCGCCCGAACGAAATTGCCGCCAAGCCCGATAAAGGCCTGTGCACTGCCGTCGAGGACCGCCTCGCACGCCTCGACCGTATCCCAGCCCTTCTCGCGCGGTGGCTCGAAGCCGTATTGCTCGGCGAGCTTGTCGAGCGGGGCGAGTTCGGGTTTTTCGGTGATGCCGACGGTACGCTGGCCCTGCACGTTCGAGTGACCGCGGACCGGCCCCATGCCCGCCCCGGGCTTGCCGATGTTGCCGCGGAGCAGCATCAAATTGACGACCATGTGGACGTTGTCGATCCCGCCGACATGCTGGGTCAGCCCCATACCGTACACCGCGATGACCGCCTTGGACTTGGCATAGACTTTCGCCGCCGCCTCGATCTCGGTACGGGCCAAGCCGCTCTCGTGCTCGATCGTCGCCCATTCGGTCGCGCGTGCGACCTTAGCGAACGCCTCGAACCCGGTAGTGTGTTCGGCGAGAAACGCATGGTCGAGTACCGGCAGGCCGTTGATGCGCTTGGCGTTGTCGTCAGCTTCGATCAGGTATTTGCACATCCCCATGATCGCGCCGACGTCGCCGCCGGTCTTCACCTGGTGATATTGCGAGGCGATCGGCGTCGACTTGCCCGTCACCATCTCGATCGGGTTCTGCGGATCCTGGAATTTCTCCAGCCCGCGCTCTTTGAGCGGATTGAACACGACGATCTCTACCCCGCGCTTCGCACAATCGCGCAACGGATGCAGGAACCGCGGGCTGTTCACGCCGGGGTTCTGCCCGAAGTAGAAAATCGCGTCGCACTTCTCGTAGTCGGAGAGATGGATCGTCCCGACCGCCGAACCGATCGCGGACTTGAGGCCGACAGAGGTCGTCTCGTGGCACATGTTCGAGCTGTCGGGCAGGTTGTGGCTGCCGTACATCCGCGCGAGCAGGCTATACATGTATGACGTTTCCAGGCTGGCGCGGCCCGAGGCGTAGAAGATGACCTTGGTCGGATCATAGGTCTTCAGCTTGGCACCGATGCCCGCGAACGCCTCATCCCAGCTGCACGCGGTGTATTTGTCGGTGGTCGGATCGTATTTCAGCGGATGCGTCAGGCGCCCGGCCTGCTCGAGATCGTAATCCTTCCAGCCCAGCAGTTCGCTGACCGTGTGCTGCTCGAAGAATGCCGGCGTTACGCGAAACGAGGTCAGCTCCCACGCGGTCGCCTTCGCCCCGTTCTCGCAGAACTCCGCGACATGCGGGTGCGCGGGCTTGCCCCACGCGCAGCTGACGCAGGCAAAGCCGTCCGGCTTGTTCTGCCGCGTGAGTTCGCGGATCACCTCTGGTCCGACCTTCTCGCGGGCGGAAATCTCGACGAGCGACTTCATCGAGCCCCAGCCGCCTGCTGGTGCCGTGTAGTCCTCGATCTCTACGGTCCGGTCGTCGCTCATGCTCATCTCCGCTTTTAGTGTCCCAACGAAGCGGCAAAGCTTTCGATGCAGGCGCGACAGATTTACCGGCGGTTCAAATCCGGCCGCGCATCCCCTAGATGCAGTCTCGAATCTCCAAGGAACTCCAATGACTACCCATACCACACGCATGCTTATCCTCGGCTCGGGCCCCGCCGGGCTCTCCGCCGCGATCTATGGCGCGCGTGCCGGGATGGCGCCGATCGTCGTGCAGGGCATACAGCCCGGCGGCCAGCTGACCACGACCACCGACGTCGAGAACTATCCCGGCTTCAAGGACGTGATTCAGGGCCCGTGGCTGATGGAGCAGATGCAGGCGCAGGCCGAGCATGTCGGCACGCGGATGATGTGGGATACGATCGTCCAGGTCGACCTGACCAGCCGCCCGTTCCGGCTGATCGGCGACAGCGGCGACGTGTACGAGGGCGACACGCTGGTGATCGCGACCGGCGCGCAGGCGAAATGGCTCGGGATCGACAGCGAGGAGCCGATGAAGGGGAAGGGCGTCAGCGCCTGCGCGACCTGCGACGGGTTCTTCTACCGCGGCAAGAAGGTCGCCGTCATCGGAGGCGGCAACACTGCGGTCGAGGAGGCGCTGTACCTCACCAACCATTCGCCCGACGTGACGCTGATCCACCGCCGCGATTCGCTGCGGTCGGAGAAGATCCTCCAGGAGCGGCTGTTCGCGCACAAGGGCGTGACGGTGCTTTGGAACAAGGAAGTCCGCGAGTTCGTCGATGGTGGCGGCAATGCGGGCCTGGTCGCGCTGGAGCTGGAGGACACGGTCACCGGCGAGCGGTCGCGGCTGGCGGTCGATGGTGGGTTCGTGGCGATCGGGCACCACCCGGCGACCGAGCTGTTCCGCGGGCATCTCGAACTCGATTCGGATGGGTATATCTCGGTCGAGACCGGCTCGACCCGCACCAGCGTCGAGGGCGTGTTCGCGTGCGGGGACGTGGCGGACAAGGTGTACCGTCAGGCAGTGACCGCGGCCGGCACGGGTTGCATGGCAGCGTTGGACGCGGAGCGCTTCCTGGCGGCGGCCGAGTTTGCGGAGCTTGCCGAAGCCGCTGAATAACCGGCGTTATCGGGAAAGAAGATTAGGCCAGGTTACGCCTAAGTGCGGTCTCCAGCGCGGCGGCTGCCGGGCCGGTGAAGCTGTGCGAGTCGGTGTCGATCGTCTCTGACGGGACGGTGGCGCCGGCTGCCGCTGCGAAGGCGATGGCGGTCGCGTCGCCGCGGGCCAGGATGACGGCGGCGTCGGTTTGCCAAGCCGCGATCGCGGTCAGGACCCGGCTGGCTAGCGGGTTTCGGCTTTCCTGATCTGTTTGAAAGATTCTCAACAAGCCTTTGATAAGGTTCGTAATGTTCAGCTTTGCGGACAGCGCTCGGCGCCATGTCGTGGGTTTCGCAATGCTGTGCGGTAGTGGGCTTGGATCGCGGTGGCGGGGGGAGATCGTTGAGCGGTTCGATGACCCAGGGGTTGGCGAGGATGACCTCGTCGAAGCCGGCCGACCGTCCGAACAGCGCGAGCGTGCTGGCTGCGTCGCAATTGCCGAAGCCGATCAGGCGGGCGACATGCGGGGCTGCTTTTCGAAAGGCCGCGACCGCTGCGATCAGGTCGGGCTCGGCGCTCAGGAAGCCGCCATTGTCGCCCGTCGAGTCGCCAACGCCGCGGCGGTCGTAGCGGAATACGGGCGTGCCGGTGGCGGCGAGGCGTTGCGCTAGCATCGCTATCCCGCGATGCGCGCCGCTGCGGATTTCGTTGCCGCCGGAGACTATAAGCAGTCCGGTCGTGCCGGGAGCTTCGTCCAGCGTGGCGGCGAGCGTTTCGCCTTCGCACGCGAACCCGATCAGCCGTCGCATGATGCTATCCAATGTGCGATATTGACTGCAAGCTGCTGTGCTAAAATGATATTTTTGCCGGGCTCCGACCGGCGCCAGAGCGGTGCTCCGGCGTAGGTCGCATCGGCTGCTCGGGGATCGGTGTCCAGGCGGACGACCCGGTACCGTCCATGCTCGCACGGCACGGCATCTCGCAGTTCGGCGAGCATCTCGGGGGACAGGCGGTTGCCGGCGTACTCGTCCCCCCGGTCGGACTTACCCGCTGCGGCGCGGGTGCGTTCGAGGTCGCGGACGAGGTCGGCGCCCGTTTGTGGAGCGAGGTGCCAGCGACCGGCGAGGTCGGCGTCGGTATCGAGCAGCGCGCCGCTTCTTATCGAAAGCGCGTAGCTATGGGCGCCAAGCTGCTGTGTCAGTTCGCTATAAGCTCGGCGATGGTCGGACAGCTTGGCATCGACGGTCGCGACGACACTCTCGCCGGTGCCGGGGAAGTCGGGGAGTATGCTGCCGATGCCGTGATCCGCTAGCGCGCGCAGGATCGTGCAGGTGAACTGCCGGGTTCGGTTCGCTTCCTCGAACAGGGGGAGGGCGGCGATGACGATCGGGCCGCTATCGGGTCCGAACCGCAGCATCGCTTCGCGGCCACCATTCCAGTCATATGTATCGAAGCGGAGGCCGGTCATTCCGGCGGAGGCTAGACCGCCGGTCAGGGTTAGACCAGCGCCTTGCCGGCGGCGAACTGGACGAGCGCGCCGAATGTCTCGAGCATCTCGCCGTCGATCTCGTCGTCCTCGATCAGGATGCCGAGCCGGTCCTCGAGTTCGGTGAGCACGCTCGCCACCGCCATCGAATCGAGTTCGGGCAGCGCACCGAACAACGGCGTGTCGGCGGTGAACGTCGCGACTCGGTCGGCACTGAGGCCGAGGATGTCGGCGAGGACGGCGCGTACCGTCGTTTCGACTTGGGAAGTACCTTCGAAGATCACGAGCATCGCCTGAACCGTTACGAACCCGGACCCGCTAGCGTGTGGGGGTGAATTCGGCAACGGGTTCGCGCTATGGGGGCGGATGATCGCGCTCGACCCCAAGCCGTACCCTATCGACCATGTCGCCTTGCGCGGTGCCGCGGATGCCGTGGCGCTGATCGACAAGGCGGGGACGATGACGTTTGCCGAGATCGAGGCGGGCGTCGGGGCGTTGGCTGGTTGGCTTGCTGGCCGGGGATTGTCCGCGGGTGATCGGGTGGCGACCTGGCTGCCGAAGACGCGCGTCGCGTGCCTGATGCCGCTGGCCGTGGCGCGGGCGGGGCTGGTCCATGTGCCGGTCAATCCGCTGCTGCGCCGGGCGCAGGTCGCGCATATCCTGGGGGATAGCGGGGCTCGGTTGCTGGTGACGCAGGGTGTGCGGGCCGGGACGCTGGGCGCGGGGGACGTGCCGGAGGGGTGCGCGATCGTGGATGAGGCGGACCTCCTCAGTCTGTTCCCTCGCGAACGCGGGGGGCCAGGATTGCAGAGCGCAGCGCCCGTGATTCCTGGGCCCCCGCCTTCGCGGGGGAACGGCATTGGGGCTGGCGGCGGTTCTCCGATGGGGCCGTCGGATGCGGATACGGACAGCTTAGCCGCGATCCTCTACACCTCGGGGTCCACCGGGCGGCCGAAGGGCGTAATGCTCAGCCATGCGAATTTGTGGCTCGGGGCGATCTCGGTTGCGCATTATCTGAAGCTCGAGCCCGACGATCGCGTGCTTGGCGTGCTGCCGCTGTCGTTCGATTATGGCCAGAACCAGTTGTTCTCGACCTGGGCGGCAGGCGCGTCCGTGGCGCCGCTCGACTATCTCGTCGCGCGCGACGTGGTGAAGGCGGTGGAGCGGGTCGGGGCGACGACGCTGGCGGGCGTCCCGCCTCTGTGGGTGCAACTGCTGGAGGCGGACTGGCCGGCGGAGACTGCTGGGCGGTTGAGGCGGCTGACCAACTCCGGTGGCGCGCTGACGCCGCGGCTGGTGCGCGGGCTTCGGGAGCGGTTTCCGGCGGCGGACGTGTACGCGATGTATGGGCTGACCGAGGCGTTCCGGTCGACGTATCTCGATCCCGCGCTGATCGATACGCATCCCGATGCGATGGGGCGGGCGATCCCGTTTGCCGAGGTTTCGGTGGTGATGCCCGACGGCACGCGCGCTGCGCCGGGCGAGGCGGGGGAACTGGTGCATGCCGGGCCGCTCGTCGCGCAAGGCTATTGGCAGGATGCGGAGCGGACGGCGCAGCGGTTTCGGCCGGCGCCCGATGGCAACGGCATGGCGGTGTGGTCGGGGGATACCGTGGTCGAGGGCGAGGACGGGCTTTTGCGATTCGTCGGGCGCGACGACGAGATGATCAAGAGCGCGGGGAACCGGATCAGTCCGTTGGAGATCGAGGAGGCCGTACTGGCGGGTGGCGAGGCGCGCGAGGCGGTCGCGGTTGGCGTGCCGGACGAGCGGCTGGGGCAGGCGATCGTGGTTATGCTGGCGGGGGATACTGGCGCGGAGGCGGGATTGCGGGCGCGGTTGCGGACGGCACTGCCTAGCTTCATGCAGCCGGGGATGTATCTTTGGCGCGATGAATTGCCGCGTAATGCCAATGGGAAGCAGGACAGGTCTGCCATTGCGTTAGAGGTACGAGATTGTTCCCCCGCGAAGGCGGGGGTCCAGTCTGGGCCCCCGCCTTCGCGGGGGAACATGGAGGGGAGCGCGTCATGAAACCGATGGGTGTTCTTCCTCCGGAATTTGCTGCGCAGACGGACGCATTGGTCATCGCAGGCCGAACGGCTGACGATTGGGTCGCGCACGCCGGTGACACACCGCTGTTCGTCTACGACATGGCGATCGTCGCTGCCCGGATCGCACGGTTCCGCGCGGCGATGCCGGCGATCGATCTTCACTATGCGATCAAGGCAAATTCGCATTCCGGCCTGCTGACCGCGGTCGCGCCACTGGTCGACGGGCTCGACGTCGCGTCGTCGGGCGAGCTAGGCAAGGCGCTCGCGGTCAAGCCAGCGGCTTCGATCAGTTTTGCCGGGCCCGGCAAGCGTGACGACGAACTCGTTGCAGCGATTTCCGCCGGTGCGACGCTCAACGTTGAATCCGAAGGCGAAGCAGCGCGGGCGTTCGCGATCGGCGACCGGCTCAGCCTCACGCCGCGCATGGCGGTACGCGTGAATCCCGATATCGAACTCCGCGGCTCGGGCATGCGGATGGGGGGGCGTGCTTCGCCGTTCGGGGTTGATGCGGTGCGCGCGGCGGCGCTCGTCAAGGCGATCGTAGCGGCGGGTGCGGATTGGCGCGGGTTTCATATCTATGCTGGCAGCCAGGCGCTCGATGCCGGTGCGATCGTCGAGACGCAGGCGGCGACGATCGCGCTCGCGGCACGGTTGGCGGACGAGGCGGGCGTCGCGCCGCCGCTCGTCAATCTCGGCGGTGGTTTCGGCGTGCCGTATTTTGCGGGGGACGTGGCGCTCGACGTCGAACGGGTCGGCGGTGCGCTGGCCGAAGCGCTGGCATCCCGTCCTGCAATCCTTGCCGAAGCGCGGTTCGCAATCGAACTCGGGCGCTGGCTCGTGGCTGAGGCGGGCGTCTACCTGACCCGCGTCATCGACGTAAAGCAGAGCCAGGGAGAGACTTTCGTCGTCGTCGACGGCGGGCTCAACCACCAACTCGCGGCAAGCGGCAATTTTGGCACCGTCGTCCGCCGCAACTATCCGATCACGGCCGCCGCGCGGATGGGCCAGGAGGCTGCGGACACCGTGTCCGTCGTCGGTCCACTCTGCACCCCGCTCGACCGGCTCGGCGACAAGATCGCTCTCCCGCCGGTCGAAGTCGGCGACCTCATCGCGATCTTCATGGCTGGCGCATACGGGGCGAGTGCCAGCCCAACCGCGTTTCTCGGGCATCCCCCAGCCGCCGAGATCGTTACTGCGATATAAGGCGCAGTTGCAGTGCCTTGGCGGTGCGTGGTTGGGCGCGCTCCTAACGCTATCTTCACCTGTTACTTGCATCGCGAAGGCTGAGCTCGCCGCCCGTCAGCAACCGATGGATGGTGCGGCGCCAGGAAAGTTGCCCATGCGTTCCGGATCTGTATCGCAGTCCCTGCCGACCCGAGGCCTCGTCGCGACCAAGCTCGGTGCCTGCACGACTACCGGCTCGCGTCCCCAGTTGCTGCCTGCGGCATTCGTCGCGAACCAGGAATTGCTGGGCGAGGAGTACGTAATCGGGCCGCTCGACCAGTTCAACATGTTCGTCTGGCGCAATCCGATCGGCAACACCATGACCGCCAGCGCTTCGCTGCGCCCCGGTGCGATCGCCCCGTTCGGCGTCACTTTAAGCGGCGCCTATGATCGCGAGACCGCCAGCCAGCTGAAGCAACGCTACGAGGGTTATTACGGCCGCGGCGACATACTCCAGCCGATCTCGCCCTATGTCGCGCTGACCGCCGGGGTGGGCTACGAGAAGATCGAGACGAGCCAGAAGGACGCGGTCATCGACGCGACCGGTAGGCCGGTACTCGATCGCGATGGCCGCTTCGTCACCGATGAGGCATCGCCGCGTCGCGTCGCCTATCGGACCGACGGCATCTATTACGACGCGGGCGTCGTCTGGCGTCCCAATCGCCGCACTTCTGTGGAGGGGCATGTCGGGCGCCGTTATGGTTCGCTCAGCTACACCGGCACCGCGACCTATCAGGCGTCGCAATCGGTGGGCGTCGCGGTCAACGTGTATGACGGCGTACAGACCTTCGGCCGGCAGCTCCGGACCGGCATCCGCGATGTGCCGACGGGCTTCCTAACCGGCAACCAGCAGGGATTTGGCCAGCAGTTCAACGGCTGCGTGTTCGGCTCCAGCGGTGCGCAACCGGGCGGCTGCCTCAACGACGTGTTCCAGTCTATCTCGACCGCCAGCTACCGCGCACGCGAGATCGACGGCGTAATCAGCGCGACCCGCGGACGTTCCACCTGGGGCGCAGGCATCGGATATGCGAACCGCAGGCTGTATGCACCACGGCTTGCGCCCGGACTGGTCGTCACTGGCCTCAACGACGAGAGCTATTATGGCCAGCTATTCTACACCCGCAGGCTCACCCGGGTTTCCGGGGTCAACGCCGACCTGTTCGTCACCTATTATGATAGCGGCGTAGACGACATCACCAGCGATACCGGCATATGGTCCTATGGCGGGACAGGGACGTATTTCCACAATTTCGGGCGACTCGGCACAACCGCGTCGCTTGGACTTTACAGCTTCAAGGTCGGCGACCTCGACAGCGACTGGTCGGCGCAGGCGCGGATCGGTGCGCGGTACCAGTTCTGAAGGCGAGCAGCAGATGTACGACGAACATTACGGACTGACGGGTCGGCCCTTCCAGCTCACCCCAGATCCCAAATTCTGGTTCGAGACCGCCACCCACGGCAAGGCGATGGCGTATCTCGGCTATGGCCTGGCGCAGGGCGAGGGCTTCATCGTCATCACCGGCGATATCGGTGCGGGAAAGACGACGCTGGTCGGCCATTTGATGGACACGATCGACCACCAGCGGCTGAACGCGATCAAGCTCGTGTCGACCGCGATCGAGGCGGACGACCTGCTGCGGATCGTCGCCACCGACCTGCAGGTCGATCCGGCCGGACTGAGCAAGGCCGAACTGCTCACCGCGATCGAGCGCGGGCTGCATGCAGTCGCACGCACCGGCAAGCGCACTCTGCTGATCGTCGACGAGGCGCAGGCTTTGCCCGTGAATGCGCTGGAAGAACTGCGGATGCTGTCGAACTTCCAGGCGGGCGGCCATGCGCTGTTGCAGATCGTATTGCTTGGCCAGCCCGAGTTCCGTGACCGGCTGCATGGCTCGGATCGCCTAGAACAGCTCCGCCAGCGAGTGATTGCGATCCATCATCTCGATCCGATGGAGGAGCATGAGGTCTCCGAGTATCTCACGCACCGCCTGACGGTGGTCGGGTGGACGGGTAACCCCGACTTCACCGATGACGCGTTCGCGGCGTTCTTTACCGGCTCGGCGGGCGTGCCGCGTCGCCTGAACCAGTTGGCGGGGCGGGTGATGTTGCACGCCGCGATCGACGAGCTCACGGTGATCGACGGCGACGCGGTCCGGACGATCCAGCGCGATCTGGAGGGCGACCTGCCTGTCCTCGCGAACGACAAGGGCAAGGGGGCGCGCGTTGCGGACGCATCGCCCGAACCGGTCGGTGCGCTGCGTGGGACTATGCCGCGCACCGATCCTGCGGTCGAGGAGCGGCTTGCCGAACTGGAGGCACGCGTGGAGATGCAGGACAAGGCGCTCCGCCGCGTGCTGACGCTGCTGGTCGACTGGGTCGAGAGCGACCACGAAAAGCCGGAATATGCGCCTATCCGCGGCGTCGCAGCTTGGCATGATGCCGCGTAATATGCCTGTTCTCAATGCCCCCGTTATCAATGGCATGTCGGTCGATGTTGAGGAGTGGTTCCAGGTTCGGGCGTTCGAGAAGGTCATCGACAAGGCCGACTGGGACTCGCTCCAGACCCGCGTCGAGGCCAATACCGATGCGGTCCTGGCGCTGTTCGCCGAGCGCGATACGAAGGCCACGTTCTTCACGCTCGGCTGGGTCGCGTACCGCTATCCTGCGCTGACCCCGCGGATCGTCGATGCGGGGCATGAGGTTGCCAGTCATGGCTGGGATCACCAGCGCGTCTTCACGATGACGCCCGACGTGTTTCGGGCCGACCTTGCGCGCGCTCGGACGGCAATCGAGGACGCGGCGGGGACGAAGGTCACGGGGTATCGCGCGCCGAGCTTCTCGATCGACCAGCGTACGCCTTGGGCGCATGTCGAACTGGCCGAGGCGGGCTATGCCTATTCCTCCAGCGTGGCGCCGGTGAAGCACGATCATTATGGTTGGCTCGACGCACCGCGCTATGGCTTCAAGCCGCTTGCCGACAGCGCGTTGATCGAAGTCCCGGTGACGGTGGCCAAGTTCGGCGAGCGCAAGCTGGCCACCGGCGGCGGGTTCTTTCGGCTGCTTCCGTCGGCGATCACCGACTTCGCGGTACGCCAGGTCAATCGCGAAGACCGCCGGGCGATGTTCTACTTCCACCCGTGGGAGATTGACCCTGCGCAACCTCGCGTATCGCAGGCCCCGATGCGCTCGAAGATCCGCCATTATTCACGGCTGGGCGCGATGGCGGGCAAGTTGCGTGGGTTGCTCGATCGGCATGCATGGGACCGGGCGGATACGGTCGTCGCACGCGAAGCGGTCCGACTGGCGTGACCGCGCCGATGCCCATCGGCGTGCGCGAAGTGGACCTTCGCGATCTGGCCGAATGCGCGCGCATCACGGCGTTCGTCGAGGCTGCCGACGGCGCCACGCCGTTCCACCTGCCGGCCTGGAGCCTCGCGGTGCAGGACGGGTGCGGCCAGCGCGCGCACTATCTGGTTTCGGAGAGCGAAGGGGCGATCGTCGGGGTATTACCGCTGACAGCGATGCGTTCGCCCTTGTTCGGGCGCGCACTGGTCTCGACCGGTTTCGGTGTCGATGGCGGCATCCTGGGTGACGCCGTCGAACCGCTGTCGGCGGGCGCGTGGAACCTGGCGCTGCGGATCGGCTGCCCATCGGTGGAGTTGCGCGGTGGCGCCGCGCCAGCCGGCTGGGATAGCGATGACGGCAGCTATCTCGGCTTCGTGCGCGACCTCGCCGTGGACGATGATGCAGAATTGCTGGCGATACCCCGGAAACAGCGGGCGGAAGTTCGTCGCTCGCTCGGATTCGACCTCGACATCGTCACTGGCACGAACCGGAAACTGCTGGCCGAACATTATCGGGTCTATGCGGAATCAGTTCGCAATCTCGGTACGCCGGTTTTTCCCGCCAAATTTTTTCGAAGCGTTGCTAGCGGCATGGACGCGGATGTTCTCACGGTTTGCCACGAGGGAAGGGCGGTCGCCAGCGTCCTGAGCTTGTATTTCAACGGCACCGTCTATCCCTATTGGGGCGGCGGCACCGGCGCGGCGCGTGGGCTTCGGGCCAACGACCGGATGTATTTCGCGTTGATGGCGCATGCCCGAGCGCGGGGATGCACACGGTTCGATTTTGGCCGTTCGAAAACCGGCACGGGTGCCGCTGCGTACAAGAAGAACTGGGGGTTTAAGACTGAACCGCGGCTCTACGCCAAGCGCAGCAAAGGCTCGGCGCGCGAGGTGAACCCACTGAACCCAAAATACGCGCTGATGGTGCGGACGTGGAAGAAGCTCCCGCTTTGGGCGGCTAACGCAGCAGGACCTTGGATTTCCCGAGGCCTGGGGTGAGCCTGCTTTTCCTCGCGCACCGCGTCCCCTTTCCCCCCGACCGTGGCGACAAGATCCGCAGCTTCCATGTCCTCCAGTATCTGGCGAAGCGTACGCAGTTGCACCTGGTGGCGTTCGCCGATGAGGCGGCGGACTTCGATCCGCCTTCGATCTTCACGGATTTGCTGGCGAGTTGCACCATCCTGCTTCGGAGTAAGTCGCAGAAGCGTGCTGCGCTGGAAGCGCTCGCGACCGGGAAACCGGTATCGCTGGCTGCCTTCGCGAGCCCGGCGATGCAGACCGCAGTCGATCGCGTCTTGCCGGCGGTAAATGCGGTCTACTGCTTCTCCGGCCAGATGGCACAGTATCTCCCGTTCGACGGCCCGCCAATCGTCATGGATTTCGTCGATGTCGACTCCGCCAAGTTCGCTGGTTTCGCCGACGACGCACGCGGACCGGTCCGGTGGATGATGCAGCGCGAAGCCCGCATGCTCGGTGCATTCGAGCGGAAAGTTGCCGGTCGGGTGTCGGCCAGCCTGTTCGTCAGCGAGGCGGAGGCCACGCTGTTCCGGGACGGTGGCGCGATGGGGCGCGTGCTCGCGGTTGAGAACGGGATCGATTCAGTAAAGTTCGATCCTGCTGCAAGCTCCCTCGACCTAAGCCACCACCCCGGCGGAGGCTGGGGCCCAATTGGCGAGGTCGCTGTAACGGTGCGCAATCCGTCGTTACCGACGTCCCCCAATTGGGCCCCGGCCTCCGCCGGGGGGGAGCCGTTGGAGGGTTTGCCTCTCGTCGTCTTCACCGGCCAGATGGATTACCGCCCCAACATCGACGCAGTGAGGTGGTTCACGCGCGACATCCTTCCGCACGTCCGGCAGCGCCATCCCACCCGCTTCGCGATCGTCGGCCGGGCGCCGACCCCCGCCGTGCGGGCTCTGGCGAGTGAGCACGTCACGGTTACCGGCGCGGTCGGCGACGTCCGGGGCTGGCTTGCCGCCGGGGACGTCTGCGTCGCGCCGCTGAAACTGGCGCGCGGCATCCAGAACAAGGTGCTCGAGGCAATGGCGATGGCTCGTCCCGTCGTTGCGTCCGCCGACGCGGCCGAGGGCATCGATCATGTCGACACGATCCGCGTTGCCACGACCGCGCAGGAGTTCGCGGACTGCATCTGCGATCTGCTCGGGGCCCCCGAACTCGCCGCAATGCTTGGCCAATCGGCTCGCGCGCAGGTCGTCCGGCGCTACGGCTGGGACGCACGCCTCGCGCCGCTGGACGCGCTGCTCGGCCTTCCGGTTTGACCGTGTGGCGTCGTCACGCGCTCGCGCTCGCCCTCGTCGCTGCGCTTATCCTGCTGACTTTCCGGCGCGACGTCGCCGATCTCGCGCATATCTGGTGGACGAGCACCACCTTCGGGCACTGCCTCTTCATCGGCCCGGTGATCACATGGCTCGTCTGGCAACGCCGCACCGAACTCGCCCATTGACCCCGACCAGCTGGTGGCCCGGGCTCGCGCTCGTCGCGATCGGGGGTTTCGGCTGGCTGATGGGCGACGCCGCCTCCGTGGCATTCGCGCGCCAACTCGGGCTCGTCATGACACTGCAAGGCGCCGTCCTCACCATCCTCGGCCCCAATGTCGCGCGAGCACTGCTTTTCCCGCTCGTCTACGCGTTCTTTCTAGTGCCGTTCGGCGAAGGTCTCGAACCGCCACTGCAGACCGTGACGGTCGTGATCGTCATGCCGCTGTTGCACCTCGTCGGCGTACCCGCGGTGGTCGACGGCGTGCTGATCCACGCCGGCCGCTATTATTTCGAGGTCGCCGAGGCCTGTTCGGGCGCCAAGTTCGTCATCGCGATGGTTGCTTTCGGAGTGCTCGTCGCAAACCTCTGCTTCGTGTCGTGGAAGCGCCGCGTGGTCTTCCTCGTCGTTTCGATCATCGTCCCCGTCATCGCCAATGGCTTCCGCGCGTTCGGGACGATCTGGGCGGCGGACCTCACCTCGGTCGAAGCGGCGACCGGGATCGACCACATCGTCTATGGATGGGTGTTCTTCGCGATGGTCATGGCGGGCGTGCTGGCGATCGGCTGGCGCTGGTTCGATCGCGAGCCCGATGATCCTGCGTTCGATCCCGCGCGTCTTCAGGCCATCCCGAGGCACCGGATCGATCTCGCCATCGCCACTGCGCTGGTGCTCGCTACGGTTGGAGCATTCCCGGCCTGGAGCGCAGCGATCCGCCGGTCGCGCGCAATCACTTCCCGCGCATATCGACCTGCCCGAGATCGCTGGCTGGCACCGTGTCCCGGTCAGCACGCGCGCCCTGGACGCCCTATTACCCCGGTGCGGACCATTATCTGTTCGGCCGCTACGCCGATACGTCGGGTGCGCACGTCGACATGAGCATCGCGGTGTTCGGCAGCCAGTACGAGGGCAAGGAACTGATCGCCTACGGGACCGGCGTTCTGCGCGAGGAGGATCGCTGGGTCCGCGTCGCGATTTGCCAGATATCGCAGGCGGTAGCGTCATGCGAATCACGGCGCCCGGACCCGTAGAGCGGATCGTCGCGACGTGGTACCGGGTCGGCGACACGACCACGCAGGACGAAACGCTGGTGAAGATCGAGACGATGAAGGCCCGACTGTTCGGCGGCCCGCAACGCGCGGTAGCGATCCACCTCTCGGTCGAGGGCGCCGACCCGCGCTTGATCACACGCTTCCTCGCCGCGCTCGGTCCGATCGCGCCGGTTGCCGATCACGCCGCGGGGATGCGCTAGATGTGCGGCATCGCCGGGATCTTCCACCCTGGTACGCCCAAGCCGGTCGACCCGAACCGCGTCCATGCGATGATCGCCGCGCTGTCGCACCGTGGGCCGGACGGCGATGGTATCTGGACCGCGCCTGGTGTCGGCCTCGGCCATCGTCGACTGTCGATCATCGATCTCGAAGGCTCGCCGCAGCCGATGTCCGACGGCTCGCTGACGATCACCTATAATGGCGAGGTTTATAATTTCGCCGAACTGCGCGACGAACTGACCGCAAAGGGCGCGATTTTCCGCACCGCGGGTGACACCGAAGTCCTGCTGCACGCTTGGCGGGCTTGGGGGCCGTCGATGCTTGATCGGCTGAACGGGATGTTCGCCTTTGCGATCCACGACACCGCTGCGCACACGCTGTTCCTCGCGCGCGACCGGATGGGGGTGAAGCCGCTCCATTATGTCGAGCTGGCAGACGGGTCCCTCGCGTTCGCGTCCGAATTGAAGGGTCTGCTCGCGCATCCGCAGCTCCGGCGGGTACCCGATCTCGGCGCGGTCGAGGGTTACCTGGCGTTCGGGTACGTGCCCGATGATTCCTGCATGGTCGCGGGCGTGAAGAAGCTTGCTGCGGGGCACTTCTTGCTGGTCGAGCGCGGCAAGTCTGTACCGCAGCCGCGTAAATGGTGGGACCTCGACTTCTCCAACCGCGCGACCGGTTCCGCCAAGGCGCTGGGCGAGGAGCTGGTCGACCGGATGCGCGCGGGCGTTCGTTCGCGGATGGTCGCCGACGTACCGCTCGGCGCGTTCCTGTCGGGCGGGGTGGACAGCTCTGCGGTCGTTGCGCTTATGGCGGAGGCAAGCCCGAAGGCGGTTCGCACCTGCACGATCGGGTTCGACGAAGCCGGGCATGACGAGCGGAGCTATGCCGACACCGTCGCACGGCGTTTCGCGACCGATCACCGCGAGCGCGTCGTCGGATTAGGTGATTTCGGGTTGATCGATACGCTGGTCGCGAGCTTCGACGAACCCTTCGCCGATGCCTCCGCGCTTGCCACCTATCAGGTCTGTGCGCTGGCCCGCGAAAGCGTCACCGTCGCGCTGTCTGGAGACGGTGCGGACGAAGCGCTCGCCGGATACCGCCGCTACAAGTTCCAGTCGGTCGAGGAGCGGGTCCGCGGCTTGCTGCCCTCACATCTCCGCGCCGACATCTTTGGGACGCTCGGCCGCTGGTATCCAAAGGCCGACTGGGCGCTGCGGCCGCTTCGCGCGAAGTCGACGCTGCTTGCCCTCGCGCAAGGTGGCGGCGAGGCCTATGCCCGCTCGGTCGGCGTGACCACGCCTGAACTCCGCGCACAGCTTTTCAACGCCGGCGCTCGTGCGACGCTCGGCGGCTACCGCGCCGAAGACCGCTATGTCGCGACGATGGCGAACGCTCCGGCGCGCGACGCGATCGACCGCGCGCAATATGCCGACATCAAGCATTGGCTGCCCGGCGATATTCTCACCAAGGTCGACCGCACCAGCATGGCGGTCGGCCTCGAGGCGCGCGAACCGTTGCTCGACCACCGCCTGGTCGAGTTCTGCGCGACGCTGCCGGCCAACATGCGGTTGCGCCACGGCGAGGGCAAATGGCTGATGAAGAAGGCGATGGAGCCGTATCTGCCGCGCGAGATCCTCTATCGGCAGAAGATGGGCTTCGTGACGCCGATCAGCGCCTGGTTCCGCGGCCCGCTGGCGGGGGAGGCGACCGCGCTCGCCAAGTCGCGCACGCTGGGCGAGACCGGATGGTTCGACATGGCGACGATCGCGCGGATCGCCGACGAGCATCGGATGGGTCGCGCCGAGCATGGGCGGACACTGTGGCAGTTCGTCATGCTCGAACGCTCGATGAAGCGGATGTTCGGGTAAAGGCGGCCGTGGATCCCCCGCAAGGGGGAGGTGGCACCAAAGGTGACGGAGGGGGAGGACACGGGACCAGCGTTTCGCGTGCCTCCCCTCCGTCTGGCAAGTGTCAGCCACCTCCCCCTGGCGGGGGAGGATTGTAGGTTCCTAGAAGAGGCCTTCGATCAGCCCTGCATCATTCAGCCGGATTGCCTCGGCGGCTGGAACGCCGGGAAGGCCCGGCATCGTCATGATCTCTCCGCAGATCGCCACCACAAAGCCGGCCCCGGCCGCGAGGCGGACTTCGCGTACCGGTACGATGTGTCCGGTCGGCGCGCCGAGCAGGGCGGGGTCCGTTGAGAAGCTATACTGAGTCTTCGCGAGGCAGACTGGCAGATGGCCGTATCCCGCATCCTCCCAACGCTTCAACTGCGCCAGCACGCTCGGGTCGGCGACGGCGTGCTCGGCGCGGTAGATGCGGCGCGCGACGGTGTCGATCTTGTCGAACAGCGACAGCTCGTCGCCGTAGATCGGCGCGAACCCGCCACCATGCGTGTCGCACAGTTCGGCAACCGCATCGGCCAGTTCGACCGCACCTGCGCCGCCCTCCGCCCAATGCCGACAAAGAATCGCGCGCGAACCATGCTGCGCCGCCGCTTCGACGATCGCGGCGATTTCCGCGTCGCTGTCGGTGTAGAAATGGTTGATCGCGACGACCGCGGGCACGCCGAACTGGCGGATGTTCTCGATATGCCGGACGAGATTGACCGCGCCGCGGCGCACGGCGTCGACGTCTTCGCGCCCCAGATCAGCCTTGGCGACGCCACCGTTCATCTTCAGCGCGCGTGCCGTCGCCACGATCACCACCGCGTCGGGAGCAAGCCCCGCCTGACGGCATTTGATGTCGAAGAACTTCTCCGCGCCGAGGTCCGCGCCGAAGCCCGCCTCGGTCACGACGTAATCCCCAAGCGACAGGGCTGCGCGCGTTGCGATCACCGAGTTGCAGCCATGTGCGATATTGGCGAACGGCCCGCCGTGCAGGAATGCGGGCGTGCCTTCCAGCGACTGGACCAAGTTCGGCTTGATGGCCTCCGCCAGCAGTACGGCCATTGCGCCATCGGCCTTGAGGTCGCGTGCGGTGATCGGCGTGCGGTCACGTGTGTAGGCAACGACGATATCGCCCAACCGTCGCTCCATGTCGGCGAGCCCGTCGGCGAGGCACAGGATCGCCATCACCTCCGACGCGACGGTAATGTCGAAGCCGGACTCGCGCGGATAGCCGTTGGCAACGCCACCGATCGACTGGACGATATCCCGTAGCGCCCGGTCGTTCATGTCGAGCACGCGCCGCCAGACCACGCGGCGCACGTCGATCTGGAGTGCGTTGCCCCAGTGAATGTGGTTGTCGATCATCGCCGCCAGCAGGTTGTGCGCGGTCGTGATCGCGTGGAAATCGCCGGTGAAGTGGAGGTTGATGTCCTCCATCGGCGCGACCTGCGCGCGACCGCCGCCGGTCGCGCCGCCCTTGGTGCCGAAGCAGGGTCCAAGCGAGGGTTCGCGTAACGCCAGCACCGCCTTGCGCCCGGTATGGCGCAGCGCGTCCGCGAGGCCGATCGAGGTGGTGGTCTTGCCTTCGCCGGCCGGCGTCGGATTGACCGCGGTGACGAGGATGAGCTTACCGTTCGCCGAAGACTTGCGCGCGTTCAGCCATTCGAGCGAGATCTTCGCCTTGTACCGCCCGTAAGGCTCGATTGCCTCGTCGGGAATGTGCAGGCTGTCCGCGATGGCGGCGATAGGGCGCAGGGCGACGCTGCGAGCGATGGCGATATCGGTTTCCATGCGCTCAGACCTAGCGGGGGAGGGGATAGCTTTCCAGACTGATAGGCGTCTCGAATGCAGAACGGCGCCTGCTTTTTGAGGCAGGCGCCGTCTGTATCTGACAATCAAATCGAACCGCGTGCGATTACATCGTCTGCAGTTCGGTGATGTGCGTCTGAACGACCGGCACGATCCCGGCCGCAACCGTCTTCAAGCCCGGTACGGTGCCGTTGGCCGCATAGCCCTGCTGCAACGTCAGTGCCTTGGCGTGTGCTGCCTTCTGCTGCGTCACGTACAGCCGATCGCGCGCCGTACCTTTCGCAGCACGAAGCGCTGCGACGTTCTTGGCCCCCATCGGATCGAGCTTCGGCGGTGCGACCTTTACGTTCGCCGCCATCGCCGCTGCCTTCACGTCTTCGATGCTCTTCGTGTGATCGGCGATCATCATCTGCGCGAAGCTCTTGAGCTTCGGATTGGTGGTCGTCTCGAGCAGGATCTGGCTCGACGTCTTCTCATAGAGGTCGCCGGCGCCGGCCTTCATCACATAGGTCGACGCGGGCATCGGTGCTTGAGCCGAAACGGCGGCGATCGGCAGTGCGATCAGCGCGGCGGCGGTCAGAAATCGTGTCATGGTTTTCTCTCCTGTTGAAGCTATCGTTTAATCGTTCGCAGTGCCGGGTTCGGCCATCTTGCGGTGCATCTCGGCGAGCACGGCGTTGGGCGTGACGTTGGCGATCGACGACTGGATCTTGTTCTTCCAGCCGGATACGACCGCTGCCTTGCCGGACATCAGCGCTTCCCAGCCGTCTTTCGCCACATCGGCGGGGTCGCTCTTCTTCGGATCGGTGCCGACATCGGTGTCCATCATGTGCGCGCGGTCGAAGAACTCGGTATCGACCGGGCCGGGCATCAGGTTGGTCAGCGTGACGCCGTCCGCATCCTTGATCTCGTTCTGGATCGCCGCGACGAAGCTGTCGACGAAGCTCTTCGTGCCGTTGTAGACCGCCTGGAACGCACCGGGGATGTACCCTGCGATCGATCCGGTCACGAGTACCTTGCCCGCGTTCCGGGCGATCATCGGCGGCAGGATTTTCTGCAACAGATATGCCGTACCGACGACGTTGGTGTCGACCACCTTGCGCCATTCCGCGAGGTCCTGATCCAGGAATGCCTTGCCGAGCCCACGTCCGGCATTGGCGCAGACTAGATCGATAGTCCGGCCGTTCGTTGCCGCTAGCAGTTGGTCAACACCTTCGATCGTCGAGAGGTCGGCCTGGACCGCCTGTACGTCGGTGCCGAACTGCTTGAAGTCCCGCGCCGCCGCTTCGATCAAGGCTTCGTCCGCCACGACCAGAATGTCGTAGCCATCCTTTGCAGCAAGCGTGGCGAGTTCGAAGCCGATACCCGTCGAGGCACCGGTGATGATTGCGAATTTATCAGCCATTGTCAGATATCCTCAGTTGAAGCCGGGCTTCAGCACGACCTTCGTCACTTCGTTCTGGTTGTTCTTGAACATGTCGTAGCCCTTGGGTGCGTCCTCCAGGTCCATGCGGTGCGAGATCAGGAAGGTGGTGTCGATCTTGCCCTCCATGATCGCGTTGAGCAGCGCGGGCATGTAATGCTGGACGTGGGTCTGGCCGGTCTTGAGCGTCAGACCCTTCTCCATGAAGGCGCCGAGCGGGAACTTGTCGACGAACCCGCCATAGACCGCGGGCATCGACACCCGTCCGCCCTTGCGACACGCGATGATCGCCTGACGGATCGAATGCGTCCGATCGGTGCCGAGGAAGGTCGACGCCTTGATCTGGTCGATCACGTTGTCGACGAAGAAACCGTGCGCCTCTAGACCGACGCTGTCGATCACCGCATCAGGACCGATCCCGCCGGTCATCACCATCAGCGCCTCGTAGACCGCGCTTTCCTCGTAGTTGATCGTCTCGGCGCCGAACTTCTTGGCAAGCTCCAGCCGGTGCGGGAAATGGTCGATTGCGATGACGCGTTCGGCACCCATCAGGAATGCCGACTGCACCGCGAACAGCCCGACCGGACCGCAGCCCCAGACCGCAACCGTGTCGCCCGGCTCGATCTGTGCATTCTCTGTCGCCATCCAGCCGGTCGGCAGGATGTCCGACAGGAACAGCACCTTCTCGTCGTCGACGCCGTCGGGAATGACGATCGGCCCGACGTCGCTGAACGGCACGCGGACATATTCCGCCTGACCGCCAGCATAGCCACCGGTCATATGGCTGTAGCCGAACAAGCCGGACATCGGCTGTCCGTAGATTTCCTGCGCGATGTCCTGGTTGTCGGCAGGCAGCCCGTTGTCGCACGCCGAGTACTGATGCTTGCCGCAATGGTAGCAACTGCCGCACGCGATCGTGAACGGGACGACGACCTTCTGGCCCTTCTTCAGCGTCGACTTGGCGCCGACTTCGACGACTTCGCCCATGAACTCGTGGCCCAGGATGTCGCCGGCCTGCATCGTCGGGATATAGCCGTCGTACAGATGCAGGTCAGATCCGCAGATCGCGGTCGCAGTGACCTTGATGATGCAGTCGCGTTGATTGACGATTTCGGGATCGTCGACGGTATCGACGCGGACGTCGTGCTTACCGTGCCATGCCAGAGCGCGCATCAGGCGAGTTCCTCTTCATGCTGCTTGCGGTTCATCGCGGCGGTCGCGATCTCGCCGGTTTCCATCAATTGCTTGAAACGGCGCAGGTCGCGGCGCGCCTGGATTGCGGGTTCCCGCTGGAACATCTTGGCGATCAGCTTGCCGATCACGCCGCCCGGCGGATCGTACAAGATCGTCGCGGTCACGACCGTGCCGCGTGCGCCGGCATCGCGGAATTCGACGCGACCGCTGTTGGGGACGTCTGCGCCGTCTTCGGACGACCATGCGATCACCCGGTCCGACACTTCGTCCGTAATGGCTGACGTCCATTCATAGGACTTGCCGGCGGGGCCCTTGACCACCCAGTGCGAGCGCCGCTGATCGAGGACTTCGATGCGCTCGACATTCTCCATGAAAGTCGGAAGGTTCGCGAAGTCCCGGAAATAGGCGAACAGTTCACCAACCGGGCGATTGATCGTAACCGCTCGGGCAACGATGCTGCTGCCCTTGCCGTCCGGCAAGTCCTGCGTCGCGTCCGTGACGGCGTCGTGGCGCTTCGACGTGCTTAGCGGGGCATCATCTCTTGGATCGCTTTCAGTCATGATCGTCTCCTGGCTGCGAAGTCATTCCAACAGTGTCCGAAGACCTATGTTCCCCGCCTTTGGTTTTGAATTTCCCAGAATTGATATCGATCAGGACATTAGCTCGGGCGTAAATTTCCGCTGTGTCACGAAGTTTACAACCTCACATCTCGAAGTCATAGCTCATTACACGCGCACGCCAATTTCGGGACGTTTGCGGCAATGATCGATGTAAACATCCCTACAGCAGGATCGTCGCAGCAGACGAGGATCGCCCATGACCTACCAGACCCACATCGCCCAGTTGACCAACCTTATCGCCGACCAAAACGGTACGTGGGACGCGATCTCGCCCGAGTCCGTCGCGCGCATGCGGCTCCAGAACCGGTTCACCACTGGGCTCGACATCGCACGCTATACTGCGGCGATTATGCGCAGGGACATGGCCGCCTATGACGCGGATCCTGCGCACTACACGCAGTCGCTCGGTTGCTGGCACGGGTTCATCGCGCAGCAGAAGATGATCAGCATCAAGAAGCACTTCGGCACGACTGATCGCCGGTATCTCTATTTGTCGGGCTGGATGGTCGCGGCGATGCGGAGCGAATTCGGCCCGCTGCCGGACCAGTCGATGCACGAGAAGACCAGCGTGCCTGCGTTGATCGAGGAACTCTACACGTTCCTTCGCCAGGCCGATGCGCGTGAACTCGGCATGATGTTCCGCGATGTCGACACCGCGCGCACATCGGGCAACGCGATCGAGGAACAGCGCCTGGTGAACGCGATCGAGAACCATCAGACGCACGTCGTGCCCATCATCGCCGACATCGATGCGGGCTTCGGCAACGCGGAGGCGACGTACCTGCTCGCGCGGAAGATGATCGAGGCGGGGGCCTGCGCCCTCCAGATCGAGAACCAGGTCAGCGACGAAAAGCAGTGCGGCCACCAGGACGGCAAGGTCACCGTGCCGCACGAGGACTTCCTCGCGAAGGTCCGCGCGTGCCGTTACGCGTTCCTCGAACTTGGCGTCGAAGACGGCATCATCGTCACGCGCACCGACTCGCTCGGCGCCGGGCTCACCAAGCAGATCGCGGTCAGCAAAACGGCGGGCGATCTCGGCGACCAGTATAACTCGTACCTCGACTGCGAGGAGATCGACCCGGCGACCGCGCAGAACGGCGACGTCATTCTCAACCGCGGCGGCAAGCTGCTCCGTCCGAAGCGCCTGCCGTCGAACCTGTTCCAGTTCCGTTCGGGAACCGGCGAGGATCGCTGCGTGATGGATTGCATCGCTTCGCTACAGAACGGCGCGGACCTGCTGTGGATCGAGACCGAGAAGCCGCATATCGAGCAGATCGCCGGCATGGTCGACCGCATCCGCAAGGTCGTTCCGAACGCCAAGCTCGTCTACAACAATTCTCCATCGTTCAACTGGACGCTGAACTTCCGCCAGCAGGTGTTCGATGCATGGTCGGCGGCGGGTGAAGACCTCTCGGCCTATGATCGCGCGCGTTTGATGAGTGTTGATTATGATGGCACGACGCTTGCCGACGAGGCCGACGAACGCATCCGGACCTTCCAGGCGGATTCGGCAAAGCGCGCGGGGATCTTCCACCATTTGATCACGCTGCCGACGTATCACACGGCGGCGCTTTCAACCGACAACCTTGCCAAGGAGTATTTCGGCGACGCGGGGATGCTCGGTTATGTGAAGGGCGTCCAGCGGAAGGAAATCCGCGAGGGGATCGCCTGCGTGAAGCACCAGAACATGTCCGGCTCCGATCTTGGCGATGACCATAAGGAGTATTTTGCGGGTGAGGCTGCGTTGAAGGCCGGGGGAGCGCACAACACAATGAACCAGTTCGCGGCCTGACGCCCAAGCCGGAGCGAAAGCTCCGGCGCGGACCCGCGGCAGGCTCGGCCGGCGGGGCCAAAAGCACCGTCCGACGGCGCGGCTTTGCCGCAGCGCTAAGCTTCGCTTCAGGAATGTTCGCGGAAACAGGTGGTTCTTCCAACGATCCTCCCCTTGGCGGGGGAGGATCGTTCGGTTGCGACTGCCTCTACTCCGCCGAGTCCACCCGGTCCACCGCAAGCGGTTCCACCAGCGCTGTCTCCCCCAGCGATGCCAGCACGGCCGCCGCCAGCGCATCCAGCCCGTACGGCTTCTCCAGCATGATCGCGTCCGTATCCCCCTGGACCGACCCAATGTCACCGCTCGCAAAAACGATCCCGACGCCAGGCCGGAGAGCGCGCGCGGTGCGGGCGAAGTCCGGGCCCGATACCCCCGGCAGGTTGATGTCCGTCACCAGCGCGTCGATCGGCACGGTCTGGAGCGCCGTCATCGCGTCCTCCGCGCTCGCCGCATCGACCACCACGAAACCGCTGCCTTGGAGCATCTCGGCGGTGTTCGCGCGGATCATCTCGTCGTCCTCGACCAGCAGTACGGTGCGCCGTGCCGACGCGTCCAGCCGGCGCTCCGCCTCGATACGCGCATCGCGCGCCATCTTGACGGCGGGAGCGTCGTTCCGCTGCCTATTGGCCAGCACTTCGCGGAATTTCCGCGCCAGCGCCTCACGCGCATACGGCTTCGACAACAGGTCGACCCCGGCATCGAGCTTGCCGCCGTGGACGATCGAATTTTCGGTATAGCCGGACGTGAACAGCACCGCGAGGTTCGGCAGCCGCTCCTTGGCTTTCCGCGCGAGCTCAGGGCTTTTCAGCGTTCCGGGCATCACCACGTCGGTGAACAGGATGTCGATCGGTACGCCGCTCTCGACCACATTCAGCGCGCTGGCCGCATCGACCGCCTTGAGCACGCTGTAGCCGAGGTCGGTCAGCAGCTCGACGACCGTCGCGCGGACTTCGTCATCATCCTCGACCACCAGCACGGTCTCGGTGCCGCCGCAAATCGGACCGGCATCGGCTACGACTTCGAAATCCTCGCTCTCCATCGCGCGCGGCAGATACAGCTTGATCGTGGTGCCTTCGCCGACCTCCGAATAGATCTTCACATGGCCGCCGGATTGTTTGACGAAGCCGTAGACCATCGACAGGCCCAAGCCCGATCCCTTGCCCTCACTCTTGGTCGAGAAGAACGGTTCGAACACCTTCTCGATGATGTCAGGGCTCATGCCGCTGCCGGTGTCGGACACCGCGAGCAGGACATATTGCCCGGCCTCGACCTCGTCGTGGCTGCGTGCGTAGCTGTCGTCGAGATGCGCATTGCCTAGTTCGATCGTCAGCTTACCTTGGCCGTCCATCGCATCGCGGGCGTTTATCGCGAGGTTCAGGAGCGCGTTCTCGATCTGGGCAGGGTCGATGAAGGTGTTCCAGAGGCCGCCGCCAACCACGGTCTCGATCTCGACGCCTTCGCCGATCGCGCGGCGGAGCATGTCGTCCATCCCGCGCACGAACCGCGTGACGTTGACGACCTTCGGCTCGAGCGCCTGACGACGTCCGAATGCGAGCAGTTGCGACGCGAGTTTCGACCCGCGCGTGACGCCGGCCATCGCGTTGGCGACCCAGCGCTCGGCACGCTCGTTGCCGGCGAGGTTCTTGCCGAGCAGCTGAAGATTGCCCGAGACGACCTGGAGCAGGTTGTTGAAGTCGTGCGCGACGCCGCCGGTGAGCTTGCCGACGGTTTCCATCTTCTGCGACTGGGCGAGCTTGGCCTCGGCCTCTCGGCGTTCGCCGATCTCGGCGATGACGCGCGCCTCCAGCGTCTCGTTGAGCTGGCGGAGCTGATCCTCGGCGCGCTCGCGGTGGCGGACCTGACGGGCGAGCGCCTCGGCCTGCTCGCGGAGCGCTGCTTCGGCGGCGCGCTGGTGCGTGATGTCGGTATGGACGCCGACCCATTCGACGATGTCGCCCGCCGCGTCGAAGATCGGCAGGCTGCGCACGGCGAAGGTGCGCCATGCGCCGCAATGCCGGCGGACGCGGTGTTCGAAGACGAACATCGACTTGCCCAGGACGGCGGCGGTCCAGGCCTTGATCGTCGATGCGACATCGTCGGGATGGATCGCGTCGGCCCAGCCGAAATTCTGGTATTCGTCGATCGACTGGCCGGTCAACGCAGTCCAGCCGGGCTGTTCGCCGACCATCCGGCCGTCGGGGCTGTTGGTCCAGAGTACGCCGTGCACCGCATCCATCGCGGTGCGGAACCGGCCGTTGCTGATGCCGAGTGCCGCCTCGCGTTCGGCGCGCTCCTCGACGTCGATGCCGAGCACGTAGATGCCGGCGACCGAGCCGTCCGTCACGGTGTGCGGCACGTAGCGGAATTCGGCACGTCGCGGGCGGCCGTCGCGGTGCGGGAACACGGTCTGCGCGATGAAGCTCTCGCCGGCCAGCGCGCGCTCGAACGAGGGGCGGCGATCCTGGTAGACCGCCTCGCCGAGCACCTCACGGACGGGCTTGCCGATCATCGCCTCGGGCGCGACGCCGAGCCATTCGTCATATTGCGCGTTGGCGAGACGATAGACGTGGTCGCGATCGACGTACGCGATGAGCATCGGCACGGCGTCGGTGACGCGGCGCAGTTCGGCTTCGCTGGCGGCGAGGCGGTGTTCGGCTTCGACGCGACCGCTATTGTCGACCATCGTGCAGAGGACGCCCCCGACGATGCTGCCGGTAGGACCGCCGGCGCAGTAGACCGGCGTGTAGAACAGGTCGAGCGTCAGCGTTTCCGGGCCATCGGGACGCTGGAACAGGATCGGCTGGTCGCGGTAGGCCACGGTCTCGCCGCGCAGGCCGGCTTCGAGAACGGCCCGGTTCCAGTTCCAGACTTCGGGAAACGCGGTAGCGACCGGGCTGCCGAGTGCCGCGGGATGGCGATCGCCGGCCACCGCGCGGTAGCTGTCGTTGTAGAGCATGATGTGCTCCGGGCCCCACATCACGACCTTGGCTACGGGTGAGTGGAGAATATTGGCAAGCGTAACGCGGAGTTCCGGGGGCCAGGAGTCGATCGGGCCGAGCGATGTCGCGCTCCAGTCGCGCTGGCGGACGAGCAAGCCACATTCGCCACCGCCGACCAGGATTTCCGGTGGCGCGGACGACGCGGAGTCGCGGTCACGCATCTGTTCGAGCGCGGTGCGGACGATGGCGGCGGCGTCGCCATGCCCTCCGTCGGTCAATTCGTCGATGTAGCTGCCGAGATCGGACGGCAGGGAAATGGTGCGCGACGAGCCAGGGGTTGTCATGCCGGACTAGTGGGTATGTGCCGCGCGTGTGTCAATGATTTGGGGTGGTTGGGGGAGGGGGTATGGAGGCATGGAGGCGTGCATCCGGCCATATCCCGGCACCACCCCAGCCCCACCCCGGCGGAGGCCGGGGCCCAATTGGGTGACGTTGCTAATGGAGCGCTTGCCTCCATCATTGCCACCTTTCCAATTGGGCCCCGGCCTTCGCCGGGGTGGTGTGGGGGCGGTGTGGGGGCGGGGCGGGGGTGGAAACGACCTCCAGTATGTTTCCCCGCGAAGGCGGGGATCCAGACTGGGCTCCCGCCTTCGCGGGAGAACAAGGAGGGGGGTGTCGTACGTACGCCACCGCGGCAAAGGGCGGGCGCAATTGGATGACGTCGCTAACGGAACGTTGCCCCCCCATTATTGCCGCCTTTCCAACTGGGCCCCGGCCTTCGCCGGGGTGGTGTTGGGGTGGTATGGGGGCGGGGCGGGGGTGGAAACGATCTTCAGCATGTTTCTCCGCGGGGGCGGGGGCCAGGCTAGGCTCCTGCCTTTGCGGGAGAACAAGGAAAAGGGCGCTGCCGTACGAATACGGGAGCGCCCTCTATCTTAATCACCGAGTCGATCAGCCCTCGGTGCGTGGCAGGCCGAGTGGGTTGTCGTGCTTGACGGCCTTGGGGAGCAGCGCGTCGGGGAGGTCCTGGTAGCAGACCGGGCGCAGGAAGCGCTCGATCGCCGCCGTGCCGACCGAGGTCGTGCGCGGGTCCGAGGTGGCGGGGAAGGGGCCGCCATGTACCATTGCCGGTGCGACTTCGACGCCCGTGGGCCAGCCGTTCGCGAGGATGCGACCGGCCTTGCGCTCGAGCACGGGCACGAGTGCCGCTGCGTCGGAATAGTCACCCTCGTCGATCTGGAGCGTGATCGTCAGCTGGCCTTCGACCTGTTCGAGAACCTGACGGACCTCGGCCAGATCGGCGCAGCGGACGATGATCGAGGCTGCACCGAACACTTCGTGCGACAGTGCAGGATCGGCGACGAACGCCTTGCCGGTGGTCGAGAACAGCGCCGCGCGACCGCGGTTTGCGCCCTCGGCCTCCGTGCCGCGGGCGACCGTCTCGACTGCGTCGTGACCGGCAAGCGCCGCGACGCCCTTGTCGTAGCTCGCGTAGATGCCCGGGGTCAGCATGACCTGCGGAGCAGCCTCACCCAGTGCGGCAGCGGCGGCTTCGACGAAAACGTCGAGCTCAGGACCATCGACGGCGATGACGATGCCCGGGTTCGTGCAGAACTGGCCCGAGCCCATCGTCAGCGAACCGACATAGGCCTTGCCAAGCGCTTCGCCGCGCGCCGCGAGGGCGGCCGGGAACAGGAGTACCGGATTGACGCTGCTCATTTCGGCATAGACCGGGATCGGCTCGGGACGGGCCGCGGCCAGTGCGACCAGCGCGAGGCCACCGCCGCGCGAACCGGTAAAGCCGACCGCCTTGATGCGTGCGTCCTTGACCAGTGCCGCGCCGAGCTCGTTCGCCGGACCCTGGACCAGCGAGAACACGCCCTCGGGCAGGCCGCACTTGGCGACCGCGGCCTGGATCGCCTTGCCGACCATCACCGACGTGCCGGGATGCGCGGGATGGCCCTTGACCACGACCGGGCAACCGGCGGCGAGTGCCGACGCGGTGTCGCCGCCAGCGACCGAGAAGGCGAGCGGGAAGTTCGAGGCGCCGAACACCGCGACCGGGCCGACCGCGATGCGGCGCTGGCGCAGGTCGGGACGGGGGGCGGGTTTACGCTCGGGCTGTGCTTCGTCGATGACGACCGAGGCCCAGGTGCCCTGACGGAGGTGCTTGGCGAACAGGCGGAGCTGACCGGTGGTACGACCGCGTTCGCCTTCGAGGCGCGGGCGGGGGAGGCCGCTCTCCTGAATGGCGCGGGCAACGAGCGGATCGTGGATCGCCTCGATCTCGTCGGCGATCGTCTCGATGAATTTCGCGCGGGTCTCGGGGTCGGTCTCGCGGAAGGTGTCGAACGCTGCTTCGGCGAGCTTGCACGCCTCAGCGACGTCGGCCTCGCTCGATACCGCGAAGGCGGGCTCGATCTTCGCGTCGGTCGACGGATCGATCGCGAGGAAGGTGACGTCGCTGTCTACGGCGCGTGCGCCGATCGGGAAGGTACCGTCCATGTCAGTTCTCCAAGTCAAATCGAGGAACGCGCAGGCCGGGACGGCAGCGCGTCGGGAAATCGTCGGCTGGGATGTGCGCGCGCCATCAAGGTCGCGCTATCATTCCTGGGCCCGTGACCCAATGTGGGGCGCATGCGGGTCATGTTCCAGACCGTAGCACCGTTCGCGGACGGCAATATGACATCGCCGCCGAGGCCCGGGGTTAAAGGACGGATCAGATCGTGTGGCACGCGTTCCTCTCCCTTCCCTTTATGGTTATGCCGAGCATGTCCGAGCAGGCCCGGCCGACGATCCGCGTCATACGGCAGCGCAACTCGGTTGTCAGACTAATATTGGGAGCGATAACACGCAAGTGCGAACCGGCCTGAGCCGATCTTCTCTGAGTATACGACCACGGCATTTGCGATTGCATGCTGATAAAATCGCAATCACCTGCTAAAAAGCGCAGCATGAGCCTCGCCACGCGCAAGCCGCGCAACACTTCGGGCCGCAGAAGCGGCGCACCCACCATTTCCGACGTCGCGGTTCTCGCAGGCGTTTCACCGATGACCGTTTCGCGAGTCATCAACGGCGAGGCCAAGGTCCGGGAGGCGACGCGCGAGGCGGTCAATACCGCGATCGACACGTTGCGTTATGCGCCCAACCGGGCCGCGCGCAGCTTGGCCGGCGGCGGGCAGATGCGGATCGGCCTGCTCTACAGCAACCCGAGCGCGGCGTATCTGAGCGAGTTCCTGGTCGGCAGCCTTGAACAGGCGAGCCGCAGCGACGTGCAGTTGATCGTTGAGAAATGCGACATCGGCGACCACGAGATCGAGGTGGCGCGGCACATGATCGAGAGCGGGATCGACGGCGTGATCCTGCCGCCGCCGCTATGCGATTCGCGCGCGGTGCTCGACGTGCTGACGGAGGCCGGCGTGCCGACCGTCGTCGTGGCGACCGGATCGCCGCCGGACGGGTCCGCCGCCGTGACGATCGACGATTTCGAAGCGGCGCGTGCGATGACCGAACATCTTGTTAAACTGGGCCATTCGCGGATCGGGTTCATCATCGGCAACCCGAACCAGACCGCCAGTCGCCTGCGTCACGAGGGGTATCTCGCGGCGATCGCCGATGCCGGTCTGGCGCCCGACGAGTCGCTCGTGGTCGGTGGCCTGTTCACCTATCGCTCGGGTCTCGACGGTGCGGAACAGCTGCTCGATGCCAAGGACCCGCCCACCGCGATCTTCGCGAGCAACGACGACATGGCGGCGGCGAGCGTCGCGGTCGCGCACCGCCGCGGTCTCGACGTGCCGGGCGACCTGACGGTGTGCGGGTTCGACGACAGCGCGCTGGCGACGACGATCTGGCCCGAACTGACCACGATCCACCAGCCGATCGCCGACATGTCGCGCGCGGCAGTGGAGCTGCTCGTGTCGGCTATCTTCAATCGGCGCAGCGGCGGCCAGGATGCGAACGGCCATGTCGTGCTCGATTATACGCTGGTGCGTCGTCAGTCCGACGCCGCGCCGCGCCGCCGACCGCCCTCGCGCGTTCATGTATAAGAGTGCAGGCGCTTGACCGACCGACGATCGTCGCGGTAGCGCTCCCATAAGACAATAGACCGCGTTCAGGAGAGTTTGCAGTGGACCGTGTACCGGTGAAGCCGTTTCGATCGCGCGACTGGTTCGCCGATCCCGCCCGGTCGGACATGACCGCGCTCTATCTCGAACGCTTCATGAATTACGGGCTGACCCCGGCGGAGTTGCGCTCGGGCCGGCCGATCATCGGCATCGCGCAGTCGGGCAGCGACCTTTCGCCGTGCAACCGCATCCATCTCGAACTTGCCAAACGCACGCGGGACGGGATCCGCGACGCCGGCGGCATCGCGATGGAGTTTCCGGTCCATCCGATCTTCGAGAATTGCCGGCGGCCGACCGCGGCGCTCGATCGCAACCTGGCGTATCTGGGGCTGGTCGAGACGCTGTACGGCTATCCGATCGATGCGGTCGTTCTGACCACCGGCTGCGACAAGACCACGCCGTCGGGCATCATGGCGGCGTCGACCGTCGATATTCCGGCGATCGTGCTGTCGGGCGGGCCGATGCTCGATGGCTGGCATGATGGCGAGCTGGTCGGGTCGGGGACGGTGATCTGGCGTAGCCGGCGCAAGCTGGCCGCGGGCGAGATCGACGAGGAGGAGTTCCTCAACCGCGCCACCGACAGCGCGCCGTCGGCCGGGCATTGCAACACGATGGGCACGGCGTCGACGATGAACGCGGTTGCCGAAGCTCTGGGGCTGTCGCTGACCGGGTGCGCGGCGATTCCTGCGCCGTACCGCGAGCGCGGGCAGATGGCGTACGAGACCGGTCGGCGGATCGTCGAGATGGCGTATGAGGATCTGCGGCCGTCCAAGATTCTTACGCGCGAGAGCTTCCTGAACGCGATCCGTGTGGTCAGCGCGATCGGTGGGTCGAGCAACGCTCAGCCGCATATCATGGCGATGGCGCAGCACGCGGGCGTGACGCTGTATCCGGAGGACTGGTCGGATCATGGTTATGACCTGCCGTTGCTGGTGAACATGCAGCCGGCGGGCAAGTATCTCGGCGAGCGCTTCCACCGCGCCGGCGGCGTTCCCGCGGTGTTGCACGAGCTGATCGCGGGCGGGAAGCTCGACACGTCTTGCCTGACCGTCACGGGACGGTCGATCGGCGAGAACATCGCGGGCCGCGAGACGCGCGACCGCGAGATGATCAAGCCGTTCGACGCGCCGATGATGGAGCGTGCGGGCTTCCTGGTGCTCAAGGGCAACCTGTTCGATTTCGGGATCATGAAGACCTCGGTGATCTCCGCGGCGTTTCGCGCGCGCTATCTGTCGGCGCCGGGCGCGGAAGACCGGTTCGAGGCGCGGGCGATCGTGTTCGAGGGCTCGGACGATTATCATCACCGGATCAACGATCCTGCGCTGGAGATCGACGAAGGCTGTATCCTCGTCATCCGCGGGGCGGGGCCGATCGGCTGGCCGGGCTCGGCGGAAGTCGTCAACATGCAGCCACCTGACGCACTGATCCAGCGCGGCGTGCTGGCGCTGCCGACGCTCGGCGATGGACGGCAGTCTGGGACGTCGGACAGCCCTTCGATCCTGAACGTGTCGCCTGAGAGCGCGGTCGGCGGTGGGCTGTCGTGGGTCCGGACGGGCGACGTGATCCGGATCGATCTGGTCGCGGGGACTTGCGACGCGCTGGTCGAGCCGGACGAGATCGCGCGGCGCAAGGGTGAGGGGCTGCCCCCGGTGCCCGAGAGCAATACCCCTTGGGAAGAACTCTACCGCGAGAAGACCGGGCAGTTGGCCGAAGGCGGCGTGCTGGACTTCGCGGTGAAGTATCGCGGGATTTCGGCGAAGACGCCTCGGCATAACCACTGACGTTTGGGGGGCGGGGCCTGGTGCCTCGCCTTTCGTCCGTTCAGCGATCGTGATCCGGTGTAAGGCCACCAAGGCTGAGCCTTTCGATAGGCTCGCCATGGCCTGTTGCCCGTCCACCCGGCACGCGCCGGTCTCCACATGTCGTCGGTCTACGACCATCACTTAAGTCGTGGTGGGGTGTCGCCTTGCGCGCACCTCCCCGGCGGTGGCCAGGTCTTAGGTGGGGAACGTTTGCTGGCGGAGGGGGGCGCGCCGTTACTTCGGCCTTGCCAATTGGGGCCCCGACTATGCCGGGGTAGTGATTTTAGGCGGTAGGCGGCTTTTGGGCCGTCCTACCGTCCTAAAGGGCTGCCGAGGTGAGCTGCCCTTATCCAGCGGACCGCGAGCCGGGGCCGCGGTCCGCTGGTAGGCATCAGCCTACCATGTCTTCCAACTCGCGGCCGCGGGTTTCCGAGACCATCTTCCAGACGAAGAAGAACGAGACGAACGCGGACAGGGCGTAGAAGCCGTAGGTGAGCGACAGGCCGAGCGAGATCGCCATCGTCGGGAAGCTCACCGAGATCGCGAAGTTGGCGAACCACTGCGCGAAGCCGGCGACTGCCAGACCCGAACCGCGGATCTGGGTCGGGAACATCTCGCCGAGCATCACCCACATGATCGGGCCCCAGCTCAGGTTGAAGAACACGACATAGGCATTGGCCGCGATCAGCGCGATCAGGCCGTTCTGGTCGGACAGCCGCAGCGAACCGTCGACGATCGCGCCGCTGGCAAAGCAGATCGCGACGATCGTCAGCGCAACGGTCATGCCCGCAGAACCGATCAGCAGGAGCGGCTTGCGGCCGATCTTGTCGACGAGTGCGACGGTGAGCAGGCAGGCGATGATCGACAACGAGCCCGACAGGATGTTGATGAGCAGCGAGTCGCTCTCGCTGAAGCCGACCGACTGCCACAGCACCGAGCCGTAATAGAACACGATGTTGATGCCGACGAACTGCTGGAAGATCGCGAGGCCGATGCCGGTCCAGACGATCGGGCGGATCTTGCCGCTCGCCTTGTCGATCAGGTCCGACAGCTTGGGGCGGTGCGCGTCGACCGACAGCGAGCCGCGGATCTCAGCGACCTTGCGCGTTGCCTCTGCGGCACCGAACAGGCGCGTGAGAACGACCTGTGCTTCGTCGTACCGGCCCTTGAGGACCAGGAAGCGCGGGCTTTCGGGGATCAGGAACAGCGTGGCGAGATACACGGCAGCCGGGATGACCTGCATCCAGAACATCCAGCGCCATGCCGGGTAATCGAGCCAGAACAACGCGGTCGACGAACCGGCGATGCGGGCTAGATACCAGTTGGCGACGAACGCGCCGGTCAGGCCGGTGATGATCATGATCTGCTGCACGCTCGAAAGCCGGCCGCGAACGTTTGCGGGGACGACTTCGGAGATGTAGACCGGGGCGAGCACGCTGGCGGCGCCGATGCCGAGGCCGCCGATGATGCGGGCGAGCACGAACATCGTCGCGGACGTTGCGGCACCTGCGCCGAGTGCGCTGATGATGAACAACACGGCGGCGATCATCATCACGTTGCGACGGCCGAGATTGTCGGCGAGCCGCCCGGCCATGAACGCGCCGACCGACGAACCGATCAGGATCGCGCCGACGGTGAAGCCGGTGCCGAGCGACGACAGTGCGAAGGTGCTTTCGAGGCCTGCCTGCGTGCCGTTGATGACGCCCGAGTCATAGCCGAACATAAACCCGCCGATGGTCGCGACGATGACAATCATCGCAATCAGGGCGCGGTTCACTTGGGGCGCGGATTCTGCCGCAAGAGTCATTGGTTTTCCTCTCCGTGACGGCGCTCTGACGGCGACGTTTGTCGTAAAATGGGGTTCATTACAGGGTAATCGGTTCGACCGGTACGCCGGGGACGGCGACGCGGAACGTGAACAGGTTTCCGGCCAGAGGTTGGGCCGCGAGCGCTTCGTCGTCGAGTCCCTTGGCCGCGGTCGTCGCATAGGCGGTGCGACCGTCGGGGCCACCGAGCGCGATCTTGGTAATGTTCGCGACGGGGAAGCGGACGATGTCGGTGCAGGTGCCGTCCGGCGCGAACCGGCGTGCCGCCCAACCGCCGAAGAACCCGACCCAGACGCCACCTTCGGAGTCGCAGATCGCGCCATCGGGATGACCGTCGTCGGGGCCGATCGTCAGGAAAGGGCGTGGCTCGCCGACCGTACCGGCCGCGTCGATCGGGTAGGCGTCGATCCGCTTGCCGAGCGTATCGACCGCATAGAGCGTCCGACCGTCGGGCGAGATCGCGGGACCATTGGTGATCGCGACAGGCGGGATGTCCGTCTTGGTCAGTTCACCGTCATGCCAGTGATAGACGTGGCCGGTGTCCTCAGACTCGGCATTGTCCATCGTCCCGAACCATACGCGCCCGGTGGGATCGCGCGCGGCATCGTTGAGGCGATTCCCGGGAGTCTCGGCGTGGACCACCGCGATCTCGTCGAATGCGCCGGTCGCCGAATCGAACCGGTGAAGGGCACCACGGACGCCCGCGAGAAACCCGCCATCGTCCGCCGGAATGATCCAGCCGATCTGGTCTGGCGCCTCCCAGGTGCCGAGCGCTCCCGTCACCGGATCGAATCGATGCACGCACGGTGCCTTGATATCGACGAACCAGAGCGCTGCATCGCGCGCGATCCAGATCGGGCCCTCGCCAAGCGTCGCGCCGACATCGCAGATGCTTTCCGCCCTGATTTCGACGGGGCTCTCGACGGGAACCTCGTGGCTCATCTCAGCGCCACCCGGCATCGACGAAATAGTCGTGACCGGTGCACATCCGCGCATCGTCCGACGCGAGAAACAGCACGAGCGCCGCGACGTCTGCGGGCTGGACGCGGGTCTTGAGGCACTGCGCGCCGATGATCTCGGCCTCGCCTTCGGGCGTGTACCATTTGAGCTGGCGCGGCGTCTCGACGTTGCCGGGGACGATCGTGTTGACGCGGATGCCGTCGCCGCCGAGATCGCGCGCCATCGCGCGGGTCATGCCCTCGATGCCGGCCTTGGCGGTCTGGTATATAAGCAGTTCGGGCAGCGCGAGATGCCACGAGATCGAGCCGAAATTGAGGATCACGCCGCCGCCGGCGCGCTTCATCGACGGCACCACGGCCTGGCCCGTGAAGAACAGGTGGCGCAGGTTGGTCGCCATCCGCTCGTCCCAATAGGCGGGCGTGATTTCCTCGATCGTGTGGCGATCGTCGTTCGCGGCATTGTTGACGAGCACGTCGATCCCGCCGAGACGATCCTCGATCGTCGCAACCGTGACCTTCAGCGCGTCAATGTCGCGCAGGTCGAGCGGCAGGAATATCGGCGCGGTCGCGACGTCGGGCGTCAGCGTCTCGATCAGCGCCTCCGCGGCGTCCTTGGCCATGTCGACGAACGCGACATGCGCACCCTGACGCGCGAACGCCTCGACCAGACCGGCGCCGATCCCCGATGCGCCGCCGGTAATGAGGACGCGCTTGCCCTTCAGGCTTGGATAGATCGCCGTCTGGTCGGCCATTTCGGTCTTCTGCAGCACGCGTTACGCCCCTTGATTCTTGGTATGCCCGAGCAGGCCCCGGCTCGCGAGGTTCCGCATCAGGTCGCCGATCCCGTAATTCCACGGTGCCGCGTCCTTCGACGTCGTCACCGGATTGACGAGCGCGCCGAGCTTCGGGTTCGAGATCGTGACGACATCGCCGACCGCGTGGGTGAAGCCGCGGCCGGGCTCGTCGCGGTCCTGCGTCGGTGCGAACAGCGTGCCGAGGAACAGCACGAAGCCGTCGGGATATTGATGTTCGCTCATCGCCTGGCGGACGAGTTCCTCGGGATCTCGGCTGATCTGGTCCATCGAGCTGCTGCCTTCGAGGCGGTAGCCGTCAGCGCCTTCGATCGTCAGTGCGATCTGCGCGGCGCGGACGTCGTCCATGCCGAAAGTGTCGTCGAACAATCGAATGAACGGCCCGATCGAACAGGACGCGTTGTTGTCCTTGGCCTTGCCGAGCAGGAGCGCCGAACGCCCCTCGAAATCGCGCAGGTTGACGTCGTTGCCGAGCGCCGCGCCGACCGTCTTGCCGGTGCTGTCGACGACGAGCACGACTTCCGGTTCGGGGTTGTTCCAGGTGGAGTCGGAGCGGATGCCAATCTCGCCACCCCAGCCGATCGTCGACAGCGTCGGGCTCTTGGTGAAGATCTCCGCGTCGGGGCCGATCGCGACCTCGAGATATTGCGACCACATGCCGTCTTCGATCAACGCGGCCTTCAGCGCGGCGGCTTCGGGCGAGCCGGGCACGACCGAGCGGATGCTGCCGCCGACGCGCTCTTCGAGGCGGGCGCGGACTGCGGTCGCTGCCGAGGCGTCGCCGCGAGCGCGCTCTTCGATCACGCGTTCGAGTGCGGACACCGCGAAGGTGACGCCCGATGCCTTGACGACGTGGAGGTCGATCGGGCTCAACAGCCGCGTTTTCGCGTCGGCTGCCGGTGAAAGTTTCAGGTCGTCGAGGGAGCCGAGGTCGGAGCCGGCAGCGGTGTCGAAAGTCCCGCCAGCGATCAGGTCGGCGACCGTCGGTGCGACGGCGGACATGTCATACACGCGACCATCGCGAACGATTACCGGCGTCGGGCCGTCGCCCAGGTCGACTCGGCCGAGCAATGCCGCCTGTTCCCAATCGGCGGGCAAGGCCCCAGCCGATGCGAATGCGATCTCCACGATGTAATCCCCTCCAGATTTGTTAGCGGTACCGTATGCTGCGTAGCGGCAGCGTCAAGTCCCCAATCGCAACGCGGTTTCGCCGACCGGCAGCCGACCGACTTGCACGATCCGTAAAACCACGCCATTAATCTTACAAATGGCATTCGCGGTCAACACAGACACGCGTGGCGGGAGACGGGGAGGGGTATGATCGATGAAACGCAACGCGACCGCCTCGGCGCCGTGATTCGGGTGGTACCGATATCACCGATCCTCGTCCCCGATGGGCCGAGCGCGCCTGTGTTCGGTCTCGGACCGGATGGCAGCGATGACGTGTCGGACGTGACGACATTCCCACGCGTAGCCCCATGGCCAGGCGTATCTCGGCACCGATCGGCGGGGGGCATTCGCTGCGGACCCGTCTTCACCAAGAAGGATTGATGATGGTTCGTATGAAACGCGCGCTCGCCGGGCTGGCGTTGTCGGCATCGATGATTGCCGGCATCGCGTCCGCGCAGACCGCTACCGATACGCCGCGGATCGTCATTAAGAGCGGCCGTCATGCGCTGATGGTCGATGGGGCGCCGTTCCTGATGCTCGGCGCGCAGGTCAACAACAGCAGCAACTACGCGTCTGCACTGCCGCAGGTGTGGCCGATGCTCGACCGCATCCATGCGAACACGGTGGAGATCCCGATCGCCTGGCAGCAGGTCGAGGCGGTCGAGGGCAAGTTCGACCTCAGCTTCCTGCAGACGCTGCTCGATCAGGCGCGGGCGCACGACAAGCGCGTCGTGCTGCTCTGGTTCGGGACGTGGAAGAACACGTCGCCGGGCTACACGCCGGACTGGTTCAAGGCCGATAACCGCCGCTTCCCGCGGATGAAGATGAAGGACGGCACGGATCATTACGTCCATTCGCCGATGTTCCGCGCGACGCTGGAGGCGGACAAGCGCGCGTTCGTCGAGGTGATGAAGTACCTCAAGGTGCATGATCCGCAGAACACGGTGATCATGGTGCAGCCCGAGAACGAGGTCGGCAGCTATCGCTCGCCGCGCGATTATGGGGCTCAAGCCAATGCCGTGTTTGCAAAGCCCGTGCCCGCCGAGCTGGCGAAGGCGTTGAAGAAGCCGGGCGGAAGCTGGACGCAGATGTTCGGGGCGCAGGCGGATCGCGCATTCAACACCTGGCATACCGCGCGTTTCGTCGACGAGATCGCGGCGGCGGGGAAGGCGATCAAGCCGTTGCCGATGTACGTCAACGCGTCGCTCGCCGGGCCGTCGAACGTGCCGGACCCGACTGGGGTGGCGAGCGGGGGGCCGCAGCAGGACGTGCTGGATATCTGGAAGGCGGCGGCGCCTGCGCTCGATTTCCAGGCGCCTGATATCTACGACCGCGATGCGGGGCACGTCGCGCTGTACCTCGATGCGTATGCGCGCCCGGATAACGCACTGATGGTGCCCGAGATCGGTAATGCGAAGGAGTTCGCGCGGTTCTTTTGGGCGGCGCTTGGGCGCGGCGCGATCGGCTATGCGCCGTTCGGCATGGATGACACCGGCTATTTCAATTACCCGCTGGGGGCGAAGGCGCTCGACGACGAGACGCTCGATGCGATCGGGCTGAAATACGCGGCACTGTCGACGATGGCGCGCGACTGGGCGAAGATCGCGTTCGAACATCCGACCTGGGGTGCGGCCAAGCCCGAAGATGGCGCGGGCCAGACCCTGGTTCAGTCGATCACGATGGGCGATTGGACGATCGGCACGAGCTATGGCGAGTGGCAGTTCGGGCAGAAGGACTGGACCTGGATCAAGTCCGAGCCCCCCGTCTGGGCGAAGGAAGCGGTCGGCGGTGTCGCGGTCGCGCATCTGTCGCCGAACGAGTTCCTCGTGGTCGGCGATCATGTCCGGCTGAACTTCGGGACTGCCAAGGGTGGACCCAAGAACGGCTCGGTATTCCGCGTCGAAGAGGGACGCGTGGTCGACGGGCGCTGGGTGATGAGCCGCGTGTGGAACGGCGACCAGACCGATTACGGGATCAACCTCATCACGCCGGTCATCCTGAAGGTGACCATGGGCAGCTACAAATAACGAGCGCGAAGCTCGGCGATATCAAAGGGATGACGATGATGAAGGCTTTCGGTTTCGCGGTGCTGCTCGCGGGCAGCGCACTTACCCCGGCACTTGCGCAAGGACAGGTCGCCAAGGGCGGTTTCGAGAAGATCACGGGCGGGATCGGCGTTGTGCCGTCGAGCGGCCCGGCGGGCTGGGTCGAGGTTACGGTGCATGGTGACGGGATCATCCATGTCGTCGCCAGCCCGACGCGTACGACGACCGCGCCGAGCCTGATGGTGCCGACTCCGCCGATCGCGGGTCAGTACACGGTCACGCAGCAGGGCAAGCGCGTTCTGGTCGCGACCGCGCGCGATACCGCCGAGGTCGATCTGAAGACCGGCCGAGTGCGGTTCCTCGATGCGGCCGGGAAAGTCGTGCTCGATCAGGCCGCGGCGCCTGCGTTCGTCAAGACGAGTGCGGATGGGAAGCCGTTCGTCGTCGCGTCGCAGCAGTTCAACCGCGGGACGGACGAGGGGCTGTACGGCCTTGGCCAGCATCAGAACGCGCAGATGGATTACAACGGCGAGGACGTCGAACTCGCGCAGCACAACATGGATATCGCCGTCCCGTTCGTCGTCTCGACGAAGAATTACGGCCTGTTGTGGGACAATGACGGCATCACCCGCTTCGGCAATCCGCGCCCTTATTCGTTGGTCGGCACCGACGGCCTTAAGGTCACGAGCGAAGGCAAGCCGGGCTTCACCGCGCAATATTATCTCGGCGATCGGCTCGCGGTGACGCAGCAGGAAGCGTCGATCAACTACCAGTATATCAAGGATCAGGCGAGGTGGCCCGCCGCCGCCAAGGCGCAGACGGTCGCTGCGACCGGTGGCCAGAACACCGCGGGCAATGCGGTCGAGACGCAAAAGGTCGTGTGGACCGGCGACGTGACGCCGGACGTCAGCGGCGTGCACAAGTTCCAGCTCTACGGCTCGAGCTATTTCAAGGTGTTCGCGGACGGCAAGGAGGTGCTGAACCGCTGGCGCCAGAACTGGAACCCCTGGTACGCGAATTTCGACCTGCCGATGACCAAGGGCAAGCAGGTCAAGGTGCGGATCGAGTGGGAGCCCAACGCGGGCTATATCGCGCTGCTCCACAATAATCCCTTGGCGGCGCCCGATCGCCATTCGGTGTGGTTCACCAGCGATATCGCGAAGTCGGTCAATTATTGGTATGTGCCCGGCAAGGACATGGACGAGGTCGTCGCGGGCTATCGTTCGCTCACCGGCAAGGCCGTGATGATGCCGAAATGGGCGTATGGCTTCTGGCAGTCGCGCCAGCGCTACAATACGCAGGACGAGTTCGTTGACGTCGTCAAAAAGTACCGCGACCTGAAGATCCCGCTCGATAACATCGTCCAGGACTGGTTCTACTGGCCGGAGAATGCGTGGGGCAGCCATGCGTTCGACAAGGCGCGCTTCCCCGAGCCGCAGAAGATGATCGACAAGATCCACGACATGAACGCGCGCTTCATGATCTCGGTCTGGCCGAAATTCTATCCGACCACGGAGAACTACAAGGAACTGGCCGCGAAGGGCTACACCTATCGCGGCAACCTCGATTACGGGAACAAGGATTGGGTCGGGCCGGGCTATCTGAACACCGATTATGATCCCTATGCGCCCGAGGCGCGGACGATCTACTGGCGGCAGATCAAGGACAGCTTGGCGAAGATCGGTACCGACGCGTGGTGGCTCGATGCGAGCGAGCCCGACATTCACTCGAACCTGTCGATCCCCGAGCGGATCGCCACCATGGGTCCGACCGCGGCGGGACCGGCGGCGCAGTATTTCAACAGCTATCCGCTGGTGCATGTCGGCGCGGTGTATGACGGTTGGCGCCAGTACAAGCCGGACGTCCGTCCGTTCATCCTGACGCGGTCGGGGTTCGGCGGGTTGCAGCGCGAGGGTGCCGCGGTGTGGTCTGGCGACGTTGCGAGCCGCTGGTACGATCTGCGCGCGCAGATCTCGGCGGGCGTGAACATCTCGATGTCGGGCATCCCCAACTGGACGCACGATATCGGCGGGTTCGCGCTGGAGGATCGCTATGCGAGCAAGACGCCGACCGCGGCGAACCTCGACGAGTGGCGCGAGCTGAACCTGCGCTGGTTCCAGTTCGGTGCGTTCAGCCCGCTGTTCCGCAGCCACGGCGAGAGCCCGTACCGCGAGATCTACGAGATTTCGCCGGAAGGCTCGCCGATGCGGAACTCGATGGTCTGGTACGACCAGCTTCGCTACCGACTGATGCCGTATATCTACACGGTCGCGGCGGACACGTGGTTCAAGGACGGCAGCATCATGCGCGGCCTCGTGATGGATTATCCGAACGATGTGCAGGCGCGGAAGGTGAACGACGAATATCTGTTCGGCGACAGCTTCCTCGTCGCGCCGGTGACCGAATATCGCGCGCGGTCGCGCTCGGTGTATCTGCCGGGCGCGACGGTCTGGTACGACTTCAACACCGGTCAGGCGTATCGCGGCGGACAGAGCGTGACGGTCGCGGCGCCGTATGAACGCATGCCGCTATTCGTGAAGGCCGGCGCGATCGTGCCGATGGGCCCGGTCACGCAATATGTCGACCAGAAGCCGGACGCACCGCTGACGTTGGCGGTGTATCCGGGCGCGAACGGCAGCTTCGGGCTGTACGAGGACGATGGGACCAGCGAGCAGTATCGTGGCGGCGCGTATAGCCGGATTCCGGTGACGTATGACGATGCGACCGGGGTGGTGACGCTCGGGGCTCGCGAAGGGCAGGGGTACAGGGCGATGCCGGCTAGCCGGACGGTGCGGGTGCGGTGGATGACGGCTGGGCGTCCGCTGGATCTTGATGGCGCGGGGGATGCTTCGGTCGTTTATCGTGGGGCTGCGGTGGAGGTTAAGCGGCCGGGTCGGTGAAGGATTGGGCGGTCTCGCCTGGGACCGCCCTCCGTCTTGCGGAACGGCGGGTCTGAGGCGATTCAATTTCACTGGGCTACCGTGGGCATGATCCCTGCGTTGTCCCAGCGAAAGCTGGTATCCAGAGCTACGGACGATGCGCTGTTTGGCTCTGGAACCTGGGTCGAGCCCAGGATGACGGAGTGGTGGATCGAAAGCTCAGGCGGCCATCCCGGCGAAGGCCGGGGCCAGTTGGGAACGGTGGTAACGGCGGGCATCGCTTTGTTTACTACGACCTTTCCAATTGGGCCCCGGCCTCCGCCGGGGTGGGGCGATCTTGACGTGGTGCTTTATTGGGGCGCCGGGTGGCGGGCCTAGCCAGCCCGCCCGCGGTTCTCCAGCTTCGTATGGGCACGAAGTTGCCCGGGGTATCCCGGAACTGTCATATGCGGGCCCTTCGCATTCGTTGCTGCGACATTCGGAAAGCGCACCACCCCGGCGGAGGCCGGGGTCCAATTGAGGGGCGGTGGTAACGGCGGGCATCGCTTCGTTTACTGCGACCTTTCCAATTGGGCCCCGGCCTTCGCCGGGGTGGGGTTATCTGGTGGTGATGCCTCCCTCGTGGTGGTGTCTTGCCGGGCTAGCCTAGGCAAGCCCGCGGCCTTCCAGTTTCAGTACGGGCACGAACCCGCCGCGCGTGTTCGCCGGCAGCGTTACATGCAGTCCTTTAGCGTCCTGCTTGTGCGCGATCACGCCGCCACCGAGCAGCGTAACCCGCTCGACCACGCCGCTATTCACCGAGCGCGCGAGCGAGCCGATCGTCGCGGCGCCCTCTGGCCAGCCGAGGAACAGCGCATACAGCGCGCCCTTGTTGGTCGTGAACCGGATGTCCTTCGCGGTGAACGGCTTCACCGTCTCGTTCTGCATGCCCGTCGGCAGGATCGTCGGACCCTCGCCATAGCGGCGCCACGGGCGCGAGCCGAAGATCGCTTCGCCGTTGATCGCGACCCAGTCGGTCATGCCGTCGAGGATATGCTCGACCTCGCTGTCGATGGAGCCGTCGCCGGGCTGCGGCACCGACAGCAGAAGGTTGCCGTTCTTCGACACGACGTCGGCCAGCCGCTGGATCACTTCGGGTGCGCTCTTGTAGCTTTTGTCGCGGAGGCGGGCGACGTTGTAGAACCAGTCGCCCAGGCACGTGTCGGTCTGCCACGGCTCGTCCCAGATATGGTCGGTGTAGCCGCGCTCGACGTCCTCGACCAAGCCGAAGCGGTGGCTCGGCTGGATCTTCTTCGCGGTCAGTACGACGTCGATCTTGCCGTGCCACTGGATCGAGCGGTTGTAATAGTCGGCGAGCGACTCCAATCCGATCGGCCCGAACGGCAGCTCGTAATCGTCGAAATAGACCATGTCCGGCTTGTACTTGTCGATCAGGTCGGTCTGGCGGAGCAGCCATTTCGCCGCATAGCCGGGCGCGTTCTTCGGGCCGTGCTCCATCCACTGGCCGTCGTTCTTGTCGTGCCAGTCGTTCATCGCCGCGATGCTGTCGATGCCGTCGGGCGCGGCCATGTGCGCGCCGGTGTAGAGCTGCTGCGGGTCGAGGCCGTCCCACCATTTGCCCTTGCCGTCGGCCTTGCGCAGCGTGGACGCGTCGTAGCGCACGCCCTTCAGCGGCCCGGTGGGATCGTAGGCGTAGCCGGTCTGGTACCAGTGCCACGCGTGCGCGGCATGGTTCGAGACGCCGAACTTCAAGCCGGCTTTCCGCGCCGCCTTTTCCCAGATGCCGACGATGTCGCGCTTCGGGCCGACGCGGAGCGAGTTCCACGCGTGATACCGGCTGTCGTAGCAGTCGAGATTGTCGTGATGGCAGGCGAGCGACATGAAGTATTTCGCCCCGGCCTTCTTGTAGCGTTCGATCAGCGCGTCGGGATCCCAGCGGTCCGCGGTCCAGCGGTTCTGGATATCCATCATGCCGGTCTTCGACGGATGGCCGTACGTCTTCAGGTGATGCTCGTACATCGGATGCCCCTGCATATACAGGAACCGGCCGTACCAATCGCCTTGCTCCGGCACAGATTGCGGGCCCCAATGCGACCATAGCCCGAGCTTCGCGTCGCGGAACCAGTCGGGGTAGCGGTACGCGTTGACCAACGAAGGCCAGTTGGGCTGTACCGGCCCGGCGGCCAGACCCATCGGGCTTTGCGCCACCGCTCCACGTGCCGCGCCCAGCGCCGCGATTCCGGCGAGGACCGACCGCCTGTTGAAATCCATCATTTGGTTTTCCCGCCAAGAGTTTTTGCGATCGCGGCCAGCGCGAGTGGCTTCATCACGGCATAGCCCTGCGGAGTCGGGTGGACGCCGTCGGTGGCATACCCCTGCTTCATGCCGCCGTTCGGGCCGGCGAGCGCGGCGTGGTAGTCGACATAGGTGAAGCCATTTTTCGCCGCATAGCCGCGCAGCCATGCGTTGAGGACGACGATCTGAGGTGCGGGTTTCATCGCCGGGCTCCAGGGGAAGGCGGCGGCGGGGGGCGTCGAGGCGAGGATCACCTTGATGCCATGCGCGCGTGCGAGTTCGGCCATCGTCTCGATATTGCCCTGCACGGTTTGGATCATCGCCGCACCGGTGTTGCCGGCGATGTCGTTGGTGCCCGCCATGATGTGGACCGCGAGCGGCTTCAGCGCGAGGACGTCGGCGCGGAAGCGGACGAGCATCTGCGGCGTGGTCTGGCCACCGATGCCGCGATCTACGAGGCCATCGGTAAACAGCGTCGGATCGGCATCGATCCAATTGTCGGTGATCGAATCGCCCATGAACACGACGCGGACCTTCGCGCCGGACGTGGCAAGCGCGACGTTCTGCGCGGCATACCGGCACAGCTGGCCGAAATCGCGCGTGAGCATATGCAGTTTCCATGCGTCCCACCCCGCGCCATCCGCAGGCTTGGGATGCGCCGGGCATGGATCGGCCACGATGCCGACCGGGTCGGCGGCGTAGGGGTCGCCGGGCACGACCGTCTGCGCGATCCCGGCCTGGACTGACAGCGCGCCGATCAAGGCAGCACCCACGCTACCGACACATCGTGAATTGATCATATCTGTTACCGTTTCCGACCAAGTGTTGTCTGACAATACTAAATGCGACCGATTTTAGCAGGAAGTTATACGATCGTCTGCAAGGATCGGGGGATCATGACGGGCGAGGCCGCGCCGATCTTTCATAAATGCTCTTTCAAATACGGATTTGCGTGATATGACAAATCAAGGCCGTTGGCGCTATCGCCGACTTCAAAGGTCGAAGGAGGGAACGGGCAGGGTCCAACGATCCGAGCCGTGCCATCGAAACTAGAGGCGGGAAACCGCGCGCCCGGAATGAACGTCCCGGGAAGCAATCGGCGCGATTGCGATGACGCGGCGTGCCATTCGATGTGTTGAAAGGGATTATCATGTTCATCCGTTCGCAGCGCGAGATCGCGCTTCGCCTGCTCGCCGGGTCCTCCGCCGCCGTACTCGCGTTCGGCCTGATCCCTGCTGCCTTCGCACAGGATGCGACGCCCGCGACGCCGGTCGCCGATGGCCAGGTCGCGCCAGCGGCGCAGTCGGCCAGCAGCGGTGTGAACACGGCCCCCAGCGGCGACCAGGGGCAGGGCGTCGAGGCGGCCGCCGCCCCGGGCGGCGACGACATCGTCGTGACCGGCGTGCGCGCCAGCCTTCGCAGCGCACAGGCGATCAAGCGCAATTCCGACCAGATCGTCGACTCGATCGTCGCGGAGGACATCGGCAAGCTGCCCGATCGCAACGTCGCCGAGGCGCTGCAGCGCATCTCGGGTATCCAGGTCACGCGCAACTATGGCGAAGGCAGCTCGGTCGCGATCCGCGGCCTGACGCAGGTCCGCACCGAGTTGAACGGCCGCGACATCTTCACGGCCAGCGGCACCGGTACGTCGCTGAGCCTCGAGGACATTCCTTCGGAGTTGCTCGCGGGCATCGACGTCTACAAGAACCCGTCGGCGGACCTGATCGAGGATCAGCTTAGCGGCACGATCAACCTTCGCACCCGCAAGGCGTTCGACTTCGACGGCTTCAAGATTTCGGCCGGCGTGGCGAACACGTATTACGACCTCGCGCGCAAGAGCCAGCCGACCGCGTCGGTTCTACTCAGCGATCGCTGGAATACCGGCATTGGCGAGATCGGCGTGCTGGTCAGCGCGTCGTACCAGAAGACCGTATTCAGCCAGGACACGATCTCGACCGAGCCGTTCAACACGCTCGATCCGAACGATCCTGATGCAGCAACGCGCGCCGCGTCGATCGCTTCGCTCGCGACGCTCGGTCGTACCGGCCAGGTCACGACCTTGCCGCGCGGCACCGGCATCGGCCAGGTCAACGGTGCGCGCCGTCGCTTCGGCATCGACGCGTCGCTCCAGTGGCGCCCGACCGATACGCTGGAATTCACCGGCGAGGTGTTCCGTAACGATTACAAGTTCCGCTACGACGACTTCAGCTATTTCGCGCAGCCAACCGAGGGCGCGACCAACGTCTCGCCCTTGCCCGGTGCGCCGTTCACCTTCGCACCAAACGGCGATTTCCAGAGCGGAACGTTCCAGAACATCCGTGTCGCGGCCAATACCAGCCTCGAGAACCGTCACTCGACGACGACCGACTATTCGCTGAACGGCAAGTGGCGCCCAACCTCCAACCTGACGATCACGGCGGACGGCCAGTATGTCGATTCGAAGACCACGCGTACGCGGTCGATCGTCGGCTTGAACGGCAACAACGACGGCATGCTGTTCCAGAACATCTCGGGCGATGTACCGTCGTTCCAGATCACGACACCCACCGGCCTGACCAACGCCGCGACCTATGGCTCCGCTTTCTATTTGGACAACCTCAATCGCTCGCGCGGCAAGGACAAGACGGCGCGCCTCGACGGCGAGTATAAGTTCGACAACAGCGTGTTGCGGTCGATCAAGCTTGGCGTTCGCTATGCAGATCGCAGCAATCTCTACAGCGACACGGGCTATCGGTATACCGGGCTGAACGCCGTGCCGAGCCAGCTCGAGTTCGCCGATTTCAGCAAGTTCTTCCACGGCGACGCCGACCTGTTCGGCAACGCGCTGCTGTTCTCGCGCGGCATCACGCAGGATTACGACCTGACGCGCGCCACGCTGGGCATCACGACGCTGCCGAGCTATCTGCCGAGCAGCACGACGACGCAGTCGCAGAAGACCTATACGGGCTATGCCACCGCGTTCTTCAACGCCGCCGACCTGCCGGTGCCGATCGACGGCAATATCGGTCTGCGCGTCGTCCAGACCAAGCTCGCGGTCGCCGGCTTCTATCAGCAGACCGATCTGATCACGCCTCCGGGCGGGACGGCGCAGGTCACGGGACCGACGACCTTCGTCGCGGCCGGCAACAAGGACGACTATACGTCGGTCCTGCCGAGCGCGAACTTCCGGGCGCATCTGACCGAAAGGCTCCAGCTCCGCTTGGCGCTTTCGAAGAACATTTCGCGGCCGGACCTCAACCAGCTCAACCCGAGCCTCAACATTACCGAGCCCGGTCGTGCGCAGATCGCACAGCTGCAGTATACGTCGGGCGGCAATCCGAACCTGAAGCCGATGACAGCGAAGAACGTCGACGCTTCGGCCGAATGGTATTTCGCGCCGACCGGTTCACTGACCGTCGCAGGCTTCTACAAGGACATTTCCGACTATATCCAGACCGGCATCTCGAACCGGGCGGTGACGTTCACCGACGGCCTGACCGCGAACTATAGCGTCACGTCGTACAGCAACGTCTCCAACGCCAAGGTGAAGGGTGCCGAAGTCGCCTATCAGCAGTTCTTCGACTTCCTGCCAGGACCTCTTGCTGGCCTTGGCGCTCAGGCAAACTTCACCTTCGTGGACTCGCAGGCACCGAGCCCGGCGACCGAGGGTCCGGTGCGCGATCTGCCGCTGCAGGGTCTGTCCAAGTACAACTACAATTTGATCGGCATCTACGAGCTCGGCATCATCTCGGCACGCGTGGCGTATAACTGGCGCAGCAAGTATCTGGTGGCGACGTCGAGCAACGGCTCGGGCAACCTGCCGGTGTTCCAGAAGCCGTCGGGGCAGCTCGATGCGTCGATCACCGCCAACGTGACGCCGCATTTCTCGCTGACGCTGAACGCGGTCAACCTGACCAACACCGTGCGTTCGACCTTTTACGGTATCACGACCCGCCCGCGTGATTCGATCATGAGCGACCGCCAGATCGCAGGGGTCGCGCGCATCACGTTCTGATTTCACCCTCTTTCACCGTCTCTCCCCCGACTGGCCGGATCTCACGATCCGGCCATTTTTTGTGTCTTGTCGGGATGCGGAAAGCGGTTGGCGCGCCCGGAGGGGTTCGAACCCCCGACCGAGGAGGTAGAAGCTCCTTGCTCTATCCAGCTGAGCTACGGGCGCGCGCTGCGGCGACGACTAGCGCGGATTGTGCGGGCTTGGAACCTCGATCATAACCGGCGCCATGGATATTGAAGGGAATGGGGAGCGGGGGCTCGAACCGGTGGCCGCCAACGCGGTCAGCGGCGAGCATTTCCGCTATTACGACTTCGTGATGGCGGCGTTCGTGACGATCCTGCTGCTGTCGAACGTGATCGGCGCGGGCAAGCGCGCGGTGATCGAGCTCCCGTTCATCGGGGCATGGCCGTTCGGTGCCGGCATCCTGTTCTTCCCGGTCAGCTACGTGATCGGCGACGTCCTGACCGAGGTCTATGGGTACGCGCGGGCGCGGCGCTGCATCTGGGCTGGGTTCGGCGCGATGCTGTTCATGGTGTTCATGTCGGCGGTCGTCGTGGCGCTGCCGCCTGACCAGGGATGGACGGGCCAAGCCGCGTACGAATCGGTGTTTGGGCAGGTACCGCGGATCGTGTTCGCGTCGATCTGTGCGTTCTGGTTGGGAGAGTTCGCCAACAGCTTCGTGCTCGCACGGATGAAGATCTGGACGCAGGGGCGGATGCTGTGGACGCGGACGATCGGCAGCACGATCGTGGGGCAGGCGTTCGACAGCCTGATCTTCTATCCGCTCGCGTTTTACGGCGCGCCGGACTGGCCGGTCGAGGCGATGCTGATGGTGATGGTCAGCCAGTTCCTGCTGAAGGTGTCGTGGGAGGTATTGCTGACGCCGCTGACCTATGTGGCGGTCGGGTGGTTGAAGCGGCGCGAGGGTGTCGATGTGTATGACCGGGGGACGGACTTCTCGCCGTTCCGGACGCGGGTCTAGAGGCGGCACACCCCTATTGCTTCCGTTTCCGTGTCCGTCCCCCTCCCCCTCCCACCCGTTCGTGCTGAGCGAAGTCGAAGCACTTGAGTCTCAGGCCCTTCGACTTCGCTCAGGGCGAACGGAGTGTGGGGTGGTGCAGGGGATGGTGACGGAGCTTAAGCGCTGACGGCTTCAAGCAGGCCTTCGAACAGACGTCGGCCATCGGTGCCGCCGTGGGCCGCTTCGATGCGACGTTCCGGATGCGGCATCATGCCAAGGACATTGCCCTTGTCGTTCAGCAACCCGGCGATGTTGCGCGCCGATCCGTTGACGCTTTCTGCGTAACGGAAGGCGACGCGGCCTTCGCCTTCGAGGCGGTCGAGCGTCTCGGTATCGGCGAAGTAATTGCCGTCATGGTGTGCGACCGGGAAGGAAACGCGCTCGCCGGCGGTGTAGCCCGAGGTGAAGGTCGAGCTTGCGGTTTCGACCGTCAGTACGACGTCGCGGCAGACGAAGTTCAAGCCTTCGTTGCGCATCAAGGCGCCGGGGAGAAGCCCCGCTTCGGTCAAGACCTGGAAGCCGTTGCAGATGCCGAGCACGGGCAAGCCCTTGCCCGCCTGCTCGACTACCGCGCGCATGATCGGCGATCGTGCCGCAATCGCGCCCGAGCGCAGGTAATCACCGTAGGAGAAGCCGCCCGGTACTGCGACCAGACCGACGTCCTTCGGCAAGTCCGCGTCGCCGTGCCAGACCATAAGCGGCTTGACGCCGGTCACGGCCTCCAGCGCGACGGCGATGTCGCGGTCGCAGTTGGAGCCCGGAAAGACGATGACGGCGGTCTTCACGCGCGCTCGACCCGATAATTCTCGATCACCGTGTTGGCGAGCAGCTTGCGGCACATGCCGTCGATCGTCGCGTCGTCGGTATCGTCGGCGACTTCGAGTTCGATCAGCTTGCCCTGGCGAACGTCCTGCACGCCTTCGAAGCCGAGGCTCCCGAGCGCGTGGTGGATAGCCCGGCCCTGCGGATCGAGCACGCCCGGCTTCAATGTCACGAAAACCTTGAGTTTCATCTCACTTGCCCCGGTTCTTGCGATGCTTTTCGAGGTCGAGGACGGCGTTGTCGGCACCCTCGGGCAGCAGGCCAAGACGGCGTGCAACCTCTTGATAAGCCTCGACTTCGCCGCCGAGATCGCGACGGAAGCGATCCTTGTCCATCTTCTCGTTGGTTTCCATGTCCCACAGACGGCAGCCATCGGGGCTGATCTCGTCGGCGAGGATGATCCGACCGAAGTCGTTGTCGAAGATGCGACCGAATTCGAGCTTGAAGTCGACCAGGCGGATACCGACGCCGGCGAACAGCCCGCACAGGAAATCGTTGATGCGGATCGCAAGGTCGGCGATGTCGTGCATCTCCTCCTGGCTCGCCCAGCCGAACGCGGCGATGTGTTCGTCGGAGATCATCGGATCGCCGAGCGCATCGTCCTTGTAGTAATATTCGATGATCGTGCGGGGCAGCTTGGTGCCCTCCTCGATCCCGAGGCGCGTCGAGATCGACCCAGCGGCGACGTTGCGCACGACGACTTCGATCGGAACGATCTCGACCTGGCGGATCAACTGCTCGCGCATGTTGAGCCGGCGGATGAAGTGCGTCGGTACGCCGATATGATCGAGCAGCGTGAAAATGTGCTCGGAAATCCGGTTGTTGAGCACGCCCTTGCCGTTGATCGTGCCCTTTTTCTGGGCATTGAAGGCGGTCGCGTCGTCCTTGAAATACTGGATCAGCGTGCCCGGCTCGGGACCCTCGTAGAGGATCTTGGCCTTGCCTTCGTAGATCTGGCGGCGGCGAGCCATGCGCGGTCCCCTGGAAATCGAGCGGTGAAAATCGAGCGGCCCCAGCCTACGCGATATGCACCGCGAAGCCGAGGCCGGAATAGGCCGCGCCTATAGGCGAAGGGTGCGGGGGGTGCAATCGCGGCTTCAGTTTGCGCCGATGCTTGCGGAGCGAGACATTGATGGAACGCGCATTGTTGTGTAGAGTTGTGTAGAGTTGTGTAGAGTTGTGTAGAGTTGTGTAGAGTTGTGTAGAGTTGTGTAGAGGGGTGGGAATGCGAAGTGCCGAGGTCATCCGACGTATTGCAAGGCTGGGTGGGTCGAGGTTCGGCAAACCGGATCGCACAAGCATTTCCGTCACGCCACCTTGCCTGGAACGGTGACGGTGCCGCATCCCAAATCGGAGATGGCGATCGGTACGATCAAGAGCATCGAGCGGCAGAGCGGCGTGCGGCTTCGCTAGGCTGCCACTCGGTTACATTCCTCTAAGGATTTGAGTGTCATGGCGATCGTTCACTACCCTGCGATTATCGAGCGTGCGGATACCGGCTTCAGCGTATTCTTCCCGGATCTGCCCGGATGTGTCTCGGCTGGCGTGACGATGCAGGAGGCGGCGCTTGGCGCCGAGGAGGCGCTGAGCGGGCATCTGGCGATCATGGCGCAATATGGCGATCCGATCCCGGAGCCGTCGTCGATCGACACGATCGCGCGCGATCCGGATGTCGATGAGGCTGCACGCGTACTGGTTCGTGGCGACCGGCCCGGTCGGGCCGTGCGCGTGCAGGTCTCGATCGACGAAGGGTTGCTCGCGCGGATCGACCGGGTTGCTAGCAATCGATCGGGATTTTTGGCGGATGCCGCCAGGGCTAAGCTGGCGGCGATGGGGTGAGTTTCGTCCCTATGTTACGGCTAGGCGTTGGGAGAAAGCTGGATCGCGCCACGCTTCGGTTTCCAGCGTTTCGCGGAGGATATCTCCAGCGCGCCAGACGTCTTCGTGACTGAGATACAGCGGCGTCAGGCCGAGGCGGAGGATGTCAGGGTCGCGGAAATCGCCGATTACGCCTCGGGCTATGAGGGCTTGGGTCAGGGCATAGGCGTTTGGGTGGCGGAAGCTGATGTGACTGCCGCGTTTGGCGGGATCTCTGGGGCTTACGCAGTCGAGGCCTAGGGTGTCGCCTGCTTCGGCGAGGATGTCGAACAATTGGGCGCTCTTGGTGGCGACGGCCTGTTGATCGACGTCGGCCCATAGGTCGAGTGCGGTTTCCAGTGCTGCAGTCGAGAGCATGGCAGGAGTACCGGCGAGCCAGCGTTTCATGCCGGGGGCGGGGCGGTAGGCATCTTCGAACGCGAACGGCGCGGCGTGGCCCATCCAGCCGGAGAGTGGGCTGGCCAGTACGTCCTGCCAGCGTTTTGCGACGTAGAGGAACGCGGGCGCGCCGGGGCCACCGTTGAGATATTTGTAGGTGCAGCCGACGGCAAGGTCGGCGTTCGCGCCGTTGAGATCGATCGGGACGGCGCCGACGCTGTGGCTGAGGTCCCAGAGTATCAACGCGCCGGCGTCGTGCGCGCGCGCGGTCCAGGTGGCTAGGTTGAAGCGGTCGCTAGTCTTGTAGTGGACATGGGTTAGGAGAAGGACCGCGGTGTCGTCGTCGAGCGCGGCTGCAAGATCTTCGCGCGCGACCACCTTGAGCCGTGCGCCGGGGACGCAGGCGACTGCGCCCTCGGCAATGTGCAGGTCGGTGGGGAAGTTACCGGCCTCGCTGACGATCGTGTGACGCTCCGGGTTGCTGCGAAGCGCGGCGACCAAGGCCTTGAAAAGATGCGTCGAGGTCGTGTCGCCGATGATGACTTCGTCCGACGCGGCGCCGATCAGGGGGGCGATCTTCGCGCCGATCCGCTGGGGGGCGTCGATCCAGCCTTCGTTCCAGCTGCGGATCAGGCGGTCGCCCCATTGGCGGGTGGCGACGTCGGCGAGTGCTGCGGGCGTGGCTTTCGGCAGCGCGCCGAGCGAATTGCCGTCGAGGTAGATCACGCCTTCGGGTAGCGCGAACTGGCCGCGGTAGGCGGCGAGCGGATCGGTCGCGTCGAGCGCGCGGGCGTCTTCGAGGGTCACTGGGTTTTTCCAAAATAGGACAGGATCAGGCGTTTGGCTTCGGCCCATGCGGGGGTTTCGGGCGCGATCAGTTCGACATGGCCAGTCGCCGGGATGGTGTGGAGCGTGGCGGTGTCACCGGCCGCTGTGGCCTTGGCGATATAGTCGGTCGCCATCACGGCGGGGATGATCCGGTCTTCGCGACCATTGATCAAATCCTGCTTTACACCGAGCGGGAGGAGACGCGGGACCGAGGTGTCGGCGTAGACGTCCGGGTGCTGCGGGGTGGGCGCGCCGACGAGTTTTGCCACGACCTCCGTGCCGCAGCCATTGTCGGCGTTGGTGGCGGTGGCTTCGAGATCGGGGAGACCGCCGAGACTTATGACGTGGCGGATGCGGAGTGGTTGCGGGGCGTGGAAGGGGCTCGATGCGGGAAGCTTCGGGCGGGCGGCGAGCCAGAGTGCGAGGTGACCGCCGGCGGAGTGGCCGATCGCCAGTACGCGGCTTGTGTCAAGATTAAACTTCTTGGCGTTTACCGTGAGTTGATCGGCGGCTTTCGCAGCGTCCGCGAACGTGCCGGGATAGCCGCCGCCGGTGCGATCTACGCCGCGATAATCGATATTCCAGACCGCGACACCCGTGTTGCGGAGGTCGTCGGCGATCCAGTTCATTAGGCTGCGGTCGGCGATATCGGTCGTCCAGCAGCCGCCATGCACCATCACGACCACCGGGAATGGTCCCTTGGTCTTGCCCTTGGGGAGCCAGACGTCGACCTTCTGCATCGGGTCGGTGCCATAGTCGATGGTCGCGTCGGGCGTCGGCTTCGGCCGCTCGGTCAGGTCGGGCCACGTCAGCAGCTTTGCCGAAGGGGGAGCGGGCGTTTGCGCCACGACGGGCGTGGACATGGCGGCGAGCGCGAGAAAGGCGATGCGGATCATGGAGTTGGTGTAGCTGGCTCGATCGGCCGCGTCATGCTGGCATATCGTCCGGTCCCGGCGAGCGGGACGCGTGGTGCGTTCATGCTTTGATCGTTTCGCTCGCGCTGCTATCGCTGCACGCAATGGCCACCGATTTCAAAGATCCGTTCGACTCCATCGTCGACGCCCCCTTCGATAGCGCGCTGTCCGAGCGGTATCTCGTCTATGCCCTGTCGACGATCACCGCGCGATCGTTGCCCGACGTCCGTGACGGGATGAAGCCGGTGCATCGGCGTCTCCTCTGGGCAATGCGGCTGCTCAAGCTCGATCCGGCGCAGGGGTACAAGAAGTGCGCGCGCGTCGTTGGCGACGTTATCGGTAAGTATCATCCGCACGGTGATCAGTCGGTCTACGATGCGATGGTGCGCTTGGCGCAGTCGTTTGCGATGCGCTATCCGCTGGTCGACGGGCAGGGCAATTTCGGCAATATCGATGGCGATAACGCCGCCGCCTACCGCTATACAGAGGCGCGGCTGACGCAGGTCGCGATCGACCTGATGGACGGGCTCGACGAGGACGCGGTCGCCTATCGCCCGACCTATAACGGCGAGGATCACGAGCCCGAGCTGTTCCCGGGGCTGTTCCCGAACCTGTTGGCGAACGGTGCGAGCGGGATTGCGGTCGGGATGGCGACGAGCATTCCGCCGCACAACGCGGCCGAGTTGCTGGAGGCGGCGATCGTTCTGATCGACACGCCCGATGCCGACGATGCGGCGATCCTGGAGCATGTGAAGGGGCCTGACTTTCCGACCGGCGGGCTGGTCGTCGATCCGCCCGCGGTGATCCGCGAATCCTATGCGACCGGGCGGGGCGGCTTCCGCGTCCGTGCGCGCTGGGAGACCGAGCGGGAGAAGGGTGGCGGCTGGCAGATGATCGTCACGGAGATCCCGTACGGCGTGCAGAAGGGCAAGCTGATCGAGCAGATCGCCGATCTGATCAACGCCAAGCGCCTGCCGATCCTTGCCGATGTGCGGGACGAATCGGATACCGAGATCCGGATCGTGCTGGAGCCGCGCAGCCGCACGGTCGATCCGCAGATTTTGATGGACGGGCTGTTCCGGCTGACCGATCTCGAGACGCGGATCAGCCTCAACCTCAACGTGCTCGACAAGGATCGCACGCCGCGCGTGATGTCGTTGCGCGAGGTGTTGGCGGCGTGGGTCGATCACCAGTTCGTCGTGCTGCGCCGGCGGACCGAGCACCGGTTGAGCAAGATCGCCGACCGGGTCGAGCTGCTCGATGGATACCTGATCGCGTATCTGAACCTCGACCGGGTGATTGAGATCATCCGTACCGAGGACGAGCCAAAGAAGGTCATGATCGACGAGTTTGCGCTCACCGATCGCCAGGCCGAGGCAATCCTCAACATGCGGTTGCGGTCGCTCAGGCGGCTCGAAGAGTTCGAGATCAAGACCGAGCGCGACAAGCTCGACAAGGAGCAGGCGGCGCTTTCGGCATTGCTGGCTGATCCGAAGAAGCAGCGCGCGCGGATGAAGCGTGACATGGCGAAGATCCGCGACCGCTATGGGCTGGAGACGGTGCTCGGCAAACGCCGCACGACGATCGAGGAAGCCGCACCGACGCGCGACATCCCGCTGGAGGCGATGATCGAGCGCGAGCCGATCACGGTGATCCTGTCGCAGCGCGGCTGGATCCGGGCGATGCGCGGGCATAACGATCTGGCGAGCCCGGAGGCGCTGAAGTTCAAGGAGGGCGACGGCCCGGCGTTCGCGTTCCATGCGCAGACGACGGACAAGCTGTTGCTCGCGGCGGAGAACGGGCGGTTCTACACGCTGGCCGCGGACAAGCTGCCGGGCGGACGCGGGTTCGGCGAGCCGGTGCGGGCGATGATCGATCTCGACGGCAGCGTCGGGATCGTCGCGTTGCTGCCGGCGAGCAAGCATCCGAAGCTGCTGGTAGTCGCGACTGACGGGCGTGGCTTCTCCGTAAGCAGTGCCGAAGTGATCGCCGAGACTCGCAAGGGCAAGACGGTGATGACGCCGCGGCCGGGCGCGCAGCTCAAGATCGTCCGGCCGATCGGGCCGAACGACGATTACGTCGCGGCGATCGGCGACAATCGGAAAATGCTGGTGTTCCCGCTCGCCGAGCTGGTCGAGATGACGCGCGGGCAGGGGTTGCAGTTGCAGCGCTATCGCGATGGCGGACTGGCGGACGCGATCACGTTCGTCTTCGCCGACGGGCTGAGCTGGGCGATGGGCGGCGGTACCGGGCGTACGCGAACAGAATCCGATCTCGGGCCGTGGCGTGCGGCTCGTGGAGCTGCCGGCCGTATGCCGCCGACCGGTTTCCCACGCGACAATCGTTTCGGATAATGGATGAGAAAGACCCCATTCAGGGTTTTTCAGAGCCTCTTAACGAACGCGGGGTACCGGAAGGTATGCCGTTGCCCGCCCTAGATGAGACTGCAAAGCCGATCGTGACGCGTGACCTGGTCACGCGCGGGCTCGAACTCGTGCCGATCCCTGCGGTCCACGTCATGTTGAATGCCGGACAGTTCGACCTGTTCGCGATGAACCGTGCCTATCGTCTCGCCGGGTTTGGGGTCGTTGCGGAGCGGTCGCGGATGATTGCCGAGCTTGGCGATCGGATCCGGGCTTTCCTCGGTTCAGAACAGACGAGGTCGGATTTCGATTGGGTCCTCGGCGACGAGACCGACCGTCGGCATTACCGCGTCACGATCGCGCGATCCGACCCCAAGTTTCGTGAGCGCTGCACTATCAGCTTCATCGATCTGACGTCGCAGGTGCAAACCGAACGCAGCCTGCGTCGCGAGATGACCACGGACAGCCTGACCGGACTGCTGAACCGCGATGGGTTTGCGGATCTTATCGAGGGGATCGAGGATCATGCGTCCAGCGCCGTGCTGGCTATCGACCTCGATCGGTTCGGTCGACTGAACTCGTGCCTGGGCTCGTCGGCCGGTGACGAGTTGCTCATCACGGTGGCGCGTCGGATCAAGGGCGCGTTGCGCGCGCACGATACGCTGGCCCGGATAGGCGGCGACCAGTTCGGTATCCTGATGTCGATCGACAAGGATCGCGAGGAAGCCCAAGCGCTTGCCGAGCGGATCCACCGGACGCTCACGACGCCGTTCCGACTGACCGGGTATGAGATCAGCGTCGAATGTTCGGTTGGCATAGCCTATGGCGCGGACGAGTCCGGCGACAGCGCCGAACTGGTTCGCCACGCGCAGTTCGCCGTGAAGCGCGCGAAGGTGAGCGGACGCGCCGAATTATACCAGTTTCAGGATTTCGCGATCGCGCGGGCGCAATTCGGCATGGAGACCGAACTGCGTCGCGCGATCGACAACGGCGAATTGCGGCTGGCGTACCAACCGATCTGTGATCTGTCGTCCGGCCGTGTCGTCTCGTTCGAAGCGTTGGCGCGCTGGACCGACCGGGACGGCCGCGAGCATTCGCCGACCAACTTCATCGCGGTCGCCGAGGAGTCCGGATTGATCGTGCCGCTCGGGCGATGGGCGATCGAGGAGGCGGCGCGCACGCTGGTGCGTTGGGACGCGGCAGCCCTGACGCCGTGCAAGATCAGGATGGCGGTGAACCTGTCGGCCATCCAGTTGCAGCGCGACGCCATCGCTCCAGTGTTGCAGGCCGTGCTCGATTCGTCGGGGCTGTCCGGTGATCGCTTCACACTGGAACTGACGGAGAGTGCGATCGTCACGGACCCGGACGGGATTGCCGACACGATGCACGCGTTGAAGGCACTCGGCACGACCCTGGCGATGGACGACTTCGGGACCGGCTATTCGAACCTCGCCTACCTTCAGAAACTTCCGATAGATATTCTCAAGATCGACCGCAGTTTCGTCACCGGGATGCTCGCGGACCGCGACAAGGTATCGATCGTCCGCGCGATCCTCAGTCTCGCACAGGCGCTGGGGATGCGGACGACGGCCGAGGGCGTCGAAACGCACGAACTCGCGCAGACCCTCGCGGCGCTGGGGTGCACGTACGGGCAGGGGTATTTCTACGCGCGACCGCTGGAGGCGGATGCGGCCTATGCGATGGTTCAGTCCGGTTCCGCCCCGAGCTAAGCGGAAACCTCTGCCACCAGCTCGTCGGCGATGACCGCCACGCGCTCGGCGTCGGGAAACCCTTCGGCGATCCACTGCGTCTCGATCCTGCGGAGCATTGCCGCGACGTCGGGACCCTTGCGGAGACCCCGTTCGACCAGCGCGCCGCCCGAGAACGGGAACGCAGGCGGCGTCCAGTCCTTGATCGCGGACACGTCTTCGCCAGCGATAAGCAGACGGTCGACTGCGCCGGCCACGCCGACACGGTAGGCTAGTGCCAGCGGGCCTTCCGCGCCGGGCCCGGTGGTGGCGGCGATCAGTCGCTTGCGGTCGACGTTCGACAGCTTCAGCCGCGCTCCGACGGCTTCCGCGGCGGCAGGCGCGATTGTCATGGTAAGGCGACGGATCGGGTCCGGTGCGATGCCGGCGTCCGCCTCGCGTTCGGCCAGCACGTCGAGACGGGCCGCTCCCTGGGCGTCGATCTCGGGCAATACCGCGCGGAAGATGCCGCGCTCTACCATCAGCGCGACGACGGGCACGGCGTTGGCGGCGATCAGCAGCTTCAGCACTTCGCTCGCGATGCGTTCGCGGGACAGCGCCATCAGGTCGTTGGCGCGCGCGGTACAGGCGTCTAGGCCGGCTTCGTCGATCGTGGTGCCGAACCGCGCGTGGAAGCGGAAGAAGCGGAGGATGCGCAAGTGATCCTCGGCGATCCGCTGCAACGGGTCGCCGATGAAACGGACGCGCCTCGCCGCGAGGTCGTCGAGACCGCCGAAATAATCGAAGATCTCGCCCGTCGCCGGATCGGCGTAGAGCGCGTTCATCGTGAAGTCGCGCCGTGCCGCGTCTTCGCGCCAGTCGTCGGTATAGGCGATGATCGCGTGACGGCCATCGGTCGAGACATCGCGCCGCAGCGTCGTTACTTCGACCGGACCCGCGGGCGTGACTGCGGTGATCGTACCGTGCGCGAGGCCGGTCGGGATCGCCTTGATACGGGCATCCTGGAGGCGTTCGATCACCTCCTGCGGTGGCAGGCGGGTAGCGATGTCGACGTCGGCGACGTCGATCCCGAGCAGCGTGTCGCGCACCGCGCCGCCGACGAAGCGCGATTCACTTTCGGTCGCGCCAAGGACCTTCGTCAGCGCTTCGAGACCGTCACGGTGGCGCCACGGCGCGTTCGGGAGGATCATGACCACCTCAGGCGGCGTGCGAGATTGACGATCATCGCGGCGGTCGCGCCCCAGATCCGGCGCTCGTTCCAAAGTATTTCGTAATAATGCCGGTCCTGCCCCTGCCATTCTAGCGTCGCCTCGACATGGTTCGCCTCGTCTAGCAGGAAGGCCAGCGGCACTTCGAAGATGCTCGCGACCTCCGCCTCGCTGGGCGTGAAGACAAGGTCCGACGGAATGACGCCGATCACCGGCGTCACCTGGAACCCGGTTATCGTGCGGTAGCTGTCGGCCTCGCCGATCACCGTCACGGTGTCGCGTGGCAGTCCGATCTCTTCCTCGGCCTCGCGCAGGGCTGCGGTGAAGACGTCCTCGCCAGGATCGATCCGCCCGCCGGGGAACGCGATCTGGCCAGGGTGGCGGCTCATCGTGTCGGTGCGCTGCGTCAGGATTACGCCAGGATCCGCACGGTCGGTCACCGCGATCAGGACCGCGGCGGGCAACAGCGTCTCGGCGGCGGTGAGATCGCCGTCATGCTGGTCGCCGGTAAGCAGGATCATATGCGACCCGGCGCCCTTCGCCAGTGCCGCGGCCAACCGGTCGGCCAAGCTCATGCGGCGGGCTCCAGCGGGAAGAAAGCCCCGTCGCTCCACACCCCGGCTGGCGTCGCGTCGTCAACGATCGCCCGTTCGACGAGTTCGTAATACACGGAGCGGACGACCAGCGCCTCCATCCCGCCGCGGACCGTGAGATAGGGGCGTGGGCCGCCATCGCCCTCGGTCGCGTCCTGAACGAACCGCAGTGGATGATCCGGGCCGGCGGTGACGAGGTCGCCGGTGTTCAACCGAAAGGCGAGCTTGGAGTCCGGGCCGCTGCCTTCGGCCTTCATCTCGACCGCAACGAACGGTGCGTCCTCGACCTCGATATCGAGCTTTTCGACGGGCGTGACCAGGACGTGGCTGCCGTCGGGCTCGCGGCGCAGGATCGTCGAGAATAGTCGGACCATTGCCGGGCGGCCGATCGGCGAGCCCTGATGATACCAGGTGCCGTCGCGCGCGATCCGCATCTCGCTATCGCCGCAGTGCGTCGGATTCCATTTCTCGACTGGCGGCAGTTTCGCCTCTTCGACCAGCTTGGCGATCTCGGCGAGGCTTAGCGAGGCGATGTCGGGAATGGGATCCATGGGCATGGCGGCGGACTAGGCGGGCAGGGGGCCGAGGTAAAGCGGCGCCTTATACGGATGCGGCAACCGGTACGCATTCTGCAAGGCGGGGGCCCAACATGCCGCTGGCGTCCGGCACCGCATCGCCGCGCGCGAGCAAGCGGTGGCGTTCGACCGGGCCGGGCGCGTTCCAGCGCGCGGTGCGCTCTGCCGAGAAGCCGAAGAAGCGCCCGTAATAGTCCGGGTCGCCGATCAGCATGAGTGCCGTGTCGAGGCCTTCGCCAGCCGCAGCATCGAGTGCGTGGGCCATCAGGCGGCGACCGATGCCATCACCCTGATGATCGGGGGCGACGGCGACCGGGCCGAGCATGACGAGCGGAAACATCCTGTCGTCGCCCGCCAGCGCGATCGGCCAGCACTGGATCGAGCCGACCAGTACGCCGTCCTCGACCGCGGCGAAGCTGAGCACGGCGACCGGCTTGGCACCGCCGCGGATCGTATAGGCGGTGCGCGTGAATCGATCGGGTCCGAAGGCGGCATTTAGCAGCATCTCGACTGCGGTCGGGTCGACGCTGGCGAGGGGGACGAGAGTGATCAACGGCATCTCCTGCCCGCATGCGCCATATTTGGGTGCGAAGGGCAGCGCGCTTTAGCCGTGGCGGCGCCGAACGCAAGGACAACCGGACCGGTATCGCCGTGCGCCTGACTGCGCTGCTCGGGCCGAAGGCGTGTCTTTCATCTCGCCGTACGTCTGCTAGAGGCGCGCATATGGAAGACAGTCTCCAACTCGAAGTCCACGATCTCGAAGTGCAGGTCTTGACCGGCATCTATTCGGAAGAGACGCATCTGCCGCAACCGCTGCGGATATCGCTGACCGTCGACATGGTCTGTCCGAAGCGATTCGCGCCGGATACGCCGTTGTCGGCGTCGAAGAATTATCTCGATCTGAAGAACGCTGCGACCACGGCGCTGCCGCCCGGCGTGCATTTCACGCTGATCGAAGGCGTCGCGGATCATATCTGCGAGACGCTGTTCCTTCAGGATGCGCGCGTGCTGCGGGTGAAGGTGAAGATCGTGAAGCTCGCGATCGCGGAGGCCGACGAGGCGATCGGCGTGACGCTCGTCCGCCATCGCCGCTGACGCGCGTGCTGCTGGAACTGGAGCTGGGCGGGGATATTGCGGCGCTGGTGCGCGGCGCGGTTGGCGAATCGCGGATCGTGCTGATCCCGGCAACGCTCGATCCGTTGACGATGGCGCAGACTAGGGCGGCGATCGGGCCACTCGCCATCGAAATGGCGCCCGCGGTTCGCGTGAACGCGGTGGTCGCTACGGAAGGCGCCGATCCGGCTGATGTGGATGCGGCCGCCAAGTTCCTCGAAAACGCGCCATCGACCACCGGGCAGTTGCTCGACATCCTCGCGCGCTGAGACTGGGCGATCCTCCCTTGGAAGGGGGGGGATCGTGACGACGGTGCCTAGCTTTTGCGAGTCCGTCCGCACGGGCCCAGCGCGGCCAGGACGAACGCATAATCTTCACGCGCAATGGTCGCGTCCGCGGCTTCGAGCGATCCCGTGCTCCGTTCCGGCAAGGTCTGCGGCAAGGCACAGCTCAACCGATACCATAGCAACGTCTCCGGAGCGGGGGGCGCGGCCGATTCGTCGACGATCTCGCTCAACGCGACCGCCCAGCGCGGTTGTTCGCCGGGGCGACGCAGCACCGACAGCGATACCGGACGCTGGTCCGCGGTCGTCAGGAATATCTGTGTCTCGCCCTCGCCGGGCAGCGCGCCGGGCACGTGGAAGGCATTGCCGATACCGGTGATGACCGGCGGCGCGTCGCTTGCCAGCGCATCGCGTGCGATCTTCCGTGCCCGTGCGTCGGCGGTCGGCGTCCAATCCAGCTGCGCATCGGGCGCCACGAGCTGAACCTGGTTGACGGCGCCTGGGACCGGACGTGCGAAGATCAGCACGCGGGCCTTCTTGAATTTGGGCAAGCGACCGGCGGCGTCGGGCACGACGTCGAGCAGATACCCGATTCGCGGCGGAAGCCCGTCGGCGCCGCGGATCAGTGCGGTGACATCGACCTCGATATATAGTCTGACATGTCCCGGAACGAGATTCGGCGCTTCGGCGGGCTTAATCTTGGTGGTCGACCGGACGGTCGCGTCGGCGATCACGGGAGCGGACAGCACCAGGTCAGCAATGTCCGAATACCCGATGCCGCCAGCCGTATCCTGCTGCACTGCACCTGAGGAAACCCTCGCATTATCGGCAGAAACCTGCGGCGGAACCTGGGCTTGCTGGGCGTTGACGGACCCCGCTGCAAGGATGACGGATAGGGCCGAAGCCGTAACGTGAAGGAGACGATTCATGTCTTCAGGCTACGCCACGCAACCTGAACGATACAGAAATAATTCTGCCATCGTACGGTTGTACGTTTGTTGCGTCTGACAAAGCGTTTGCGTGTCGCAGAACGTGGCGATAGGACTTGGGCACTGCCCCGTGGTTATTCCGGCCAACGGCAGACGTATGTGTCGCGTACCCAGTGCGGGCCCGTGCGTACGGAGCAGGCAGATTAAGGGAGTGTCGTTTCTGAATGGCCTATACTGACCAGAAGATGTCCGGAGGCAAAATCGTCGCGATTGTGATCGTCGCGTTGATTCATGCGGCCTTGGGCTACGCTTTCGTCACGGGCCTCGCGTACCAGTACGTGAAAAAGGCCCAGGAGAAGATGACGACGTTCGACGTGGAGCCGCCACCGCCGCCACCTCCGCCCGACGAGCCCCCGCCGCCGCCGCCCGACCAGCCGAACCTGCCGCCGCCACCGACCACGGTCGTGACGCCGCCGCCGGTCGTGGTTACGCCGCAGCCAGCGCCCGCGCTGACGACATCGAGCATCATTCCTCGGTTCCAGCCGACGGCCCCGCCGTCGCCGCCAGCACCACCAGCACCGCCGGCTCCGCCAGCAGTGCCGCGTGTTTCGCAGGCTGCTGGTCTGAAGGGTAACCCAGGGCAGTATTTCGGCGCGGACAACTATCCGCCGTCGGCACAGCGCGAGGGTGCTCAGGGTCGCGTTTCCGCGAAGCTGACGATCGGTACGGATGGTCGCGTGACCGACTGTTCGGTGACGTCCTCCAGCGGCAATACGACGCTGGACGATGCGACCTGCCGGATCTCCAAGGCCAGGGTGCGTTTCACGCCGGCCAAGGACGAGAACGGTAACGCCGTAGCGTCGTCGTACCAGCTGAACATCAGGTGGGTCCTGCCAGAAGATTGATCCACCTACCGTCAACCGCACCAGATAAAATTCAGTCAGAGGACTAAGCGAACATGATCACCACCATTCTTGCAGCGGCAGGGCCCGCCGCAGCCGACGCCAACCCGTACGGCCTGCAAGCCGCACTCCGCGAAGGCGGTCTGATCTCGCAGACCGTGTTCGGCATCCTTGTGCTGATGTCGGTCGTGTCGTTCTACATCCTGTTCTCGAAGCTGTTCGAGCAGCAGAAGATCATCGGTCAGGGCAAGCGCGTCCGTCAGGCGTTCTGGTCTTCGAACAGCCTTCGCGAAGGTTCGGCCAAGCTCGAGAAGAACTCGGCCTACAAGCAGATCGTCGACGACGGCCTGGCCGCTCAGGAGCAGCATTCGAAGCTGACCGATCCGGTCGAGGCGCATGACTGGCTGCACGGCTCGCTGGCCCGCTCGGAAGCAGCGATCAATTCGAAGCTGGGTGGCGGTCTCGCCTTCCTCGCGACGGTCGGTTCGGTTTCGCCGTTCATCGGTCTGTTCGGTACGGTTATCGGCATCTACCGCGCACTCGTGAAGATCGGCGCATCGGGTCAGGCATCGATCGACAAGGTCGCAGGGCCGGTCGGCGAAGCACTGATCATGACCGCCCTGGGTCTGGTCGTCGCGGTTCCTGCCGTTCTGTCGTACAACTGGCTGCAGCGCCGCAACAAGTCGATCGCAGAGGACCTCTCGGCCTTCTCGAACGACGTGCTGGGCTTCCTTGCTTCGAACGGCGCCGTTCGTCCGTCGATCGCAACGGCTGCCAAGCCGGTTTCGGCCAAGCCTGCCACGACGACCACGACTGCCGGCCAGACCGGTGGCGTACCGCGCGCCAACTAAGACGCGAAAGGCGGGGCCCGCTGTCCGCAGCGGCCCCGCTTCATTGCCGCCGGCAGTTCCGGTGGCGATTAAATGGATAGGATAGTTCGCACATGGCGATGAGTGTTGGTGGCGATTCCACCGAGAGTTCGATATCGGACATCAATACGACGCCGCTGGTCGACGTCATGCTCGTGCTCCTGATCATCTTCCTGGTGACGACGACCGTCGCGGTCCAGGCGGTGCAGCTGAAGCTTCCCGAGGTTCGCTTCGATCCGACGATGACCAAGCCAGAGAACGTCTCGCTGTCGGTGACGACTAAGCCGGACGGCAGCTGTGCGGTCTATTGGGGCATGTCGCCCGTCAGTTCGACCGAACTGCTCGATCGCGCCGTGGTCAAGCTGAAGGCCGAGATCGATCGTCAGGGTGGCCCGACCGCCGCTGGTCTGGAACTGCCCGAGGCGCATATTCGCGGTGACGTGAATGCGCCCTACAAGTGCATCGGCGGCACGATCTATACGATGCAGCGCGCTGGCTTTGCCCGCGTCGGCTTCATCTCCGAACCGCCCCCCGGCGTTTCCACTGAACGCTGATGGTCGCTCGGAAGAATTTAGGAGTAGTATAGAATGGCAATGAGCGGCGGCAAAGAAGATGGCTCGCCGATGATGGAAATGAACATGACGCCGTTGATCGACGTCCTGCTCGTTCTCCTCATCATGTTCATCATCACGATCCCCATCCAGACGCATGCGGTCAAGGTCGACCTTCCGGTCAACAGCCCGAACCAGCCGCAGAACCCGGTCAATCCCGAGAAGAACAAGATCTCGATCGATCCCGCCGGTGTGATCGCGTGGAACGGTGCGCCGGTCGACGAGGTGACGCTGCGCCAGTATCTGGACCAGTCCGCCGGCATGACGCCCGAGCCCGAACTCCACTTCCAGCCTGATCCGCAGGCGCGGTACGAAGTGGTCGATCGCACGTTGGCCGTTATCAAGCGGTCCGCGATCACCAAGCTCGGCTTCATCGGCAACGAGCAGTATCGCAACGACTTCTAAGTCGCTTTGCATACAGTATCGAACGTCCAAAGGGCGGTCCTCCGGGGCCGCCCTTTTTCGTTGTGGTCGCGACGTCCGGGGAGTGGCTGAGTTGGAGCAGTGGGGAGGGCTGGGCGTATCGCGGATGAAAGTCTGCCGTCGTGCGAGCAAACTTGATCAAGGTACTTGTATGACAGTCATCGAAGTGACACACCGTTGTCACAAAAATGAAACCTTCCGAAACGCGAAGGTCAGTGGAGATGGATGATGCGCAAAAGTGTCCTGTTCGTTCTCGCAACTCTCGGCGCAGCGACGCCCGCTCTGGCCGGCCAGTCGGCGACGGTCGATCGCACCGGCTACACCGCGATCGCAGCGGGTGATCTCTCCACGGCCGAGCAGCGTATTCTTGCCGAGCGGAAGATCTTTCCGCAGCGCCCCGAACTGATGCTCAACCTGGCGTCGGTGTATCGTCGGACGGGTCGGGAGTCGGAGGCACGCGCCTTGTATGCGGCAGTGCTGGAACGGCCGTCCGTGGCGATGGACCTGCCGTCGGGCTCGGTGATATCGTCGCACGATCTGGCTAGCCGTGCGCTTGCGCGGCAGGGGCCGCAACTCGCGACTCGATAAAGATTTAGGCGGGCGGTCTGATACGGTCGCTTGTGGTCTTGTTTTCCGGCGGAGGCGGGAGCTCAGTCTGGGTCCCCGTCTTTGCGGGGATACAGCACGGTCGGGTTTAGATTGGCTACCGTTCTCAGATATGGACCTACGGGAAACAGGTAAGAGCTACGGTGCGCCTACCCACGGCCGCGTAGTGGGATAGTCTGCGGTTCGCTGGCAGCCCCCTACAAGTTGGGTTGGGTCCGGGTTCGAACCGTGTGCGATCTTACCGTCTTCAGCAGCCGGAAACTTCGTCTGCTGCGACAAGGACCGCACCACCCCGGCGAAGGCCGGGGCCCAATTGGGGAACGCGGCCAACTGAGCGGTGTGCGTCGTTACTGAGACCTTGCAACTTGGACCCCGGCCTTCGCCGGGGAGGTGGTATGTGTGGCGGTGGGGTGCATCCCCGCCTGTAAGTGCGTGACAGTAGGTCGGGGCGCGCCCCAGGCATTTGGTGCGGGCGCAAGCATCAGCTTATCGGGACCAACGATAGGCCGCACTAAACCGCCTCGCGGGCCACCCGCATTGGCCTTGCACCAAGCCCAAGCCCAAGCCCAAGCCCAAGCCCAAGCCCAAGCCCAAGCCCAAGCCCAAGCCCAAGCCCAAGCCCAAGCCCAAGCCCAAGCCAAGCCTAGAGCCCTAAAGCCGTGGCAGCGTCACCCCGCGCTGCCCCATATATTTACCCGCCCGGTCCGCATAACTCACCTCGCAGGGCTCGTTGCCCTTGAGGAACAGGAACTGGCACGCGCCTTCGTTCGCGTAGATCTTGGCTGGCAGCGGCGTGGTGTTGGAAAATTCCAGCGTCACGTGCCCCTCCCATTCGGGCTCCAGCGGCGTCACGTTGACGATGATCCCGCAGCGCGCATAGGTCGACTTGCCGAGGCAGATCACCAGCACGTCGCGCGGCACCCGGAAATATTCGACGGTGCGGGCGAGCGCGAAGCTGTTCGGCGGGATGATGCAGACGTCGGTCTTGCGGTCGACGAAGCTGTTCGCGGCGAAGTCCTTCGGATCGACGATCGCGCTGTCGACATTGGTGAAGATCTTGAACTCGTCGGCGACGCGCGCGTCGTAGCCATAGGACGACAACCCGTACGAGATGCAGCCGTCGCGGCGCTGCGCTTCGTGGAACGGTTCGATCATCGCATCGCCCAGCGCGCGCTCGCGGATCCAGCGGTCGGACATCACGGACATGGCAACTCCCTTTTCGCGAGCGGCTTTCGCGCGGATGCCGCCCGACGGCAAGGGGGACGAACGGAATCGCGTTCGATCCCGAACCCGTCCTGCTTCTCACGCCGTTCGCCCGCACGGTGCGTTGGCTATTGATGCGTCAGGGCGGTGGCGTCACAATGGTCCGTCACGATCGCCGCGATCATGACTGTGCCGTCGGTGCTGGCCCGATGGCTATGAGGGAAGCTGGCTTGAAGTTCATCGAGACCCCGTCACCCAATTTCGACGATCGTTCGCTGCCCATCACGATGATCGTGCTGCACTATACGGGAATGCAGGACGGCGCGTCGGCGATCGCCCGGTTGCGCGATCCGGAGGCGAAGGTGTCGTCGCATTACCTGGTCGAGGAGGACGGCACGGTCCTGCGGATGGTCGCCGAGGACAAGCGCGCCTGGCATGCCGGCAAGTCGCACTGGCGCGACGTCGACGACGTGAACTCTGCGAGCATCGGCATCGAGATCGTCAATCCGGGGCATGAGTTCGGCTATCGTCCGTTCCCGCCTGAGCAGATTGCGTCGGTCGTGCAGCTGGTCGCCGAGATCAAGGATCGGCACGAGATCACGCGCGGCAACATCGTCGGCCACTCCGATATCGCACCGCTGCGCAAGCGCGATCCGGGCGAGCTGTTTCCATGGCACGAATTGGCGAAGCGGCGGTTGGCGTTACCCCGGCCGACCAAGAATTTGATGGACCCGGGCTGGACCGAGGGTGGGTTCTGCCTCGCGCTCGAACGCTTTGGCTATGATGTGGAGAACCGGATGGCTGCCACGATGGCGTTCCAGCGGCGGTTCCGGCCCGAACTGGTCGATGGCGAGGTCGATGCGGAGTGTCGGTGCATATTGCTGGCGTTGTTGTTGCCCAAGCCGATGGGGGATGACTGACCTCTTTCCCCCCTCCCTGGAAGGGAGGGGTTGGGGGTGGGTCGGCCAGCTTTTGTCGGAACCGCGCCGTGATGCGGAAACCTACCCACCCCCGACCCCTCCCTTCTAGGGAGGGGGGAGTGTTGCGCTCGTAGGAACGCAGCTTGGCCACGAAAAACGGTGGTGCATCTCACTCACCCACGCTAGGGCTCACCCCGCCAGAGGGTCGGGCGGCCGCGGGGGTGTTGTAATGGCATCCGCGAGGAAAGTCCGGGCTCCGCGAAACGACGGTGCCGGGTAACGCCCGGCGAGGGTGACCTCAGGGAAAGTGCCACAGAGAGCAGACGGCCAACCCTCGGCTTCGGTCGGGGCGGTCAGAGTGAAAGGGTGCGGTAAGAGCGCACCGCGCGCCTGGTAACAGGGGCGGCACGGCAAACCCCACCGGGAGCAAGATCGAATAGGGGTGGCACATGGGCTTCGTTTCAGCTCGTCACTCGGGTTGATTGCTTGAGGCGGCGGGCAACCGTCGTCCTAGAGGAATGGTCGCCTAACTTCCGTATCGAAGGATCGGAAATGGACAGAACCCGGCTTACAGACCCTCTGGCATCCTTCCCCGAACCATTGCAGACTGCCCGCAAATGACGCGTGGAGTTGTGACGTGGGGGATGTGATGCGTTTCAAGAAGACGGCGCTGTCGAGCGCGGGCGCTCTGGCGATGGCGACCGGGCTGGTGCCCGTGGGTGCCCAAACGGCGCCGTCCACGCCGCCAGCGACGACGACGATCCAGCAGGACTTCGACGCGGCAACGGCGCTGGACGCCAAGCCCGATCGCGCAGCGTCGCTGGCGGCTTGGGAAAAACTGGAAGCACGGACGAAGGCCGGGTCGCGCAGCCGCGGCATCGTGCTGGTGCGCAAGGCACCGACGCTGTTCGCGCTGAACCGCGCCGACGAGTCGGTGAAGGCTGCGCGGGCTGGGCTCTCGCTGCTTCCGGCGGACGATGCCAGTCTTGCGGAGGATCGGACGCGCGCCTTTCTCGTCCTGGGTCAGGTTGCCACCGATACGCTCGATTATGCGGGCGCCGTGACCGCGCTCCAGCAGGCGGAGGCGAGTGCGATCAGTACCGCCGACAAGCTAGGCGCGATGCTGTCGCTGGTGACCGCGCAGATCTTCATCGATCCTACGGCCGCGGCGGCGACCTTGGCGCGGAGCGACGCATTGGCCGGTACGGTAAAGCTCGAGAAGAGCGTAGCCGCACGTTTCGCGCGCGAGCGGACCCTGCTGAAGCTCAACACCGGTGATATCGCCGGCGCCCGTGCCAGTGCGCTGCAGGCGATCAAGCTGCTGGGCGGGCTCGAAACAAACAAGGTCGATATCATGGACGCCTCGGCCCGGTCGGATGCCGCTATCGCGTTCCTGCTGGGTGGCAACGCCGACGAGGCGCGGCGGTACATGGCCTATACCGGTGCAGGGCGCATGGTGAAGGGATCGTTCGACCCCGCCGCCGAGATGCGCTCGCCGGATTGTGGCGGCGATGCCGGTCTCAAGCCGCAGGACGTCGCGGTGGTCGAGTTCAACATCGCATCCGACGGCACGATCGACCAGGCGGTGCCGATCTATGCGGCGGGTGGCGGGCAGGTCGCGCTGGAGTTCGCGCGTGCGGTCAAAGGTTGGTCATGGCCTGCCGAAAAGGTCCAGGCGATCCCCGCTTTCTATCGCTATCACGTGCGGGTCGAGATGCGCTGTTCCACCGCGTTCGAGCGGCCGTCGATCGACGACGGACTGGACGGAGTGCTGGAGCAGTGGCTGTCCGGCAAGGGCGTCGCGGTTGCGCCCGAACCGACCGGGTCCAAGGCGGCTGCGCTGGCTGGACAGCGTGCCGAACTCGCATCGGCGATGGCGCAGTCGCCTAATGGTCTGCGTACGCTCGCCGCGATCTATCGCCTGACGAACAATCCTACCGTAGCGCGGGAGGAGCGTGCCGCCTTGTCTGCGCGCGGTCTGGCGATCGCGGTCGCCAACGATGCGCCGCCGAGTGCGCGACTGACCTTCGACCTCGCGGGGCGCATCGACGCGGTCACCGACATCTGGAGGCCGGGTGTATTTCAGCGGACTCTGATGCCGATGCTGTCGGAACCCGTCTATGCGAACGATCCCCAGGCGCGGGCGGCGATCCGGCTGATGATGGTCGATGGCGCCGTGGCCCGGACGCGAAAGTCCGAAAAGAACGACACGGCGATCGTGACGCTCAGACAGGTGGCGGACGACAAGGCGTTACAGCCGAACGACCCGCTGCGTGTCGGTGCGCTGATCCGGATCGCGTCGATCGAAGAGCGCAACGGCCAGATCGATGCGGCTCGCGCGACGTTCGCGTCCAGCGGCCTGACGGCGAACCAGTGCGCGATCATGGATGCACCGCCCAAGGTCGTATCCATGCCCGGATCGGAAGCGTTTCCGATGGAAGCCCAGCGATGGGGCTTCGAAGGCTGGACCCAGGTTCAGTTCGACATCGGTGCGGACGGCAACGTCATCAACCAGCGCGCGCTGCTGAGCTATCCGCCCTTCATATTCTCGGAAGCGGGCACCAAGTTCTTCACCAAGACGAAATACGCAAAAACCTTCCGACCCGACGGTGGGCTTGGATGCGGCGCCACGACCAACCGCATCAAGTTCCTGTTGCCGGGATAACCATCGGTCGACGCTGCTGACCACATCCATTGTTTGGGCGAACGATAGATGCGGTCGTCGTTACACCAGTACCTTGTCCGGCCGTCCAACCTCTTCCAGCACGGTCTTCGAATCGATCTCCATCATCGGTTTGATCAGCCCGTCGCGGATGTCGTAAACCCAGCCGTGGAGCAGCACCTCCTGGCCACGCGCGAACGCACCCTGGATCGTCTTGGTGCGCGCGAGGCGGATTAGCTGGTCGCGGACATTGACCTCGACCAGCCGGTTGACCTTCTGCTCGCGGTCGGGCTGCGCATCGATCTCGTCGGCATGGTCGTGCAGCACGCCGCGCGCGGTCGAGAGCCAGTCGTCGACCGGGCCCGTGGTGCCGCCATCGAGCGTCGCGCGGATGCCGCCGCACGCATAATGGCCGCAGATGATGATGTGGCGCACGCCCAGCACGTCGACCGCATATTGCAGCACCGACATCAGGTTCATGTCGTCGTCGTTGACGAGATTGGCGATGTTGCGGTGGATGAACATGTTGCCCGGCGGCGTCATCGTCATCTGTTCCGGACTGACGCGGCTGTCGGAGCAGCCGATCCACAGGAACTCCGGGTTCTGCCCGACCAGCTGGCGCTGGAAGAAGTCGGCGCTTTCCTCGATGATCTCGGCCGACCACGCCTTATTGGCGAGCAGGAGCTGCTTGTATTGCCTCATGCGAAACGGACCTCGGTCTGGGGGGCGTTGATCAGCTTCACCGTGCGAAGCGCGAGATCGCCGCGGATCAGCACGGTGATGCCACGGTACTGCGCGCCCTTGATGAACGCATTGATGATGTCGACGTTGTCGAGATCGACATAGCTCGTCGACGAGAGATCGATCAGCAGGTTCGCATTGTCCGGCACGCGATCGAGCGACTTCTGCAGTTCGTACTTATGGATGAAATACAGGTTGCGGCGGGCCCGGACGAGGCAATCCTCGTCGTCGCAGGCGAAGGTGATCGCGGTGCGGAAGTTGCGCGCGACGACGAACACGAAGCCGACGGCGAGACCGATCACGATGCCTTCGAGAAGGTCGGTGAACAGGATCGCACCGACCGTTACGACGAACGGGATGAACTGAGTCCAGCCCTGCTTGAAGCGCTCGGTGTAGAGCTTGGGCTTGGTCAGCTTGTAGCCCGTCGCGATCAACACCGCGGCGAGCGCCGACAGCGGGATCAGGTTCAGGACCGCGGGGATCAGCGCGACGCTGACCAGCAGCCAGAAGCCGTGGAGCATAGTCGACAGCTTGCTCTCGGCCTTCGCGTCGACGTTCGCCGACGAGCGGACGATCACCGACGTGACCGGCAGGCCGCCGATCAGGCCGGACAGGATGTTGCCGCCGCCCTGCGCCATCAGCTCCCAGTTCTTGTCCGTCGAGCGACGACGCGGATCTATCTCGTCGACCGCCTTGACGCTCAGCAGCGATTCGAGGCTGGCGACGATCGCGAGCGTGACTGCGCTGCTCCAGACGATGCCCATCGTGATCCCGGAAAAGTCGGGGAAGGTGAACAGCGACGGGAATTGCGACAACGTCTGCGTGATCGGGACCTGGACGAGGTGTGTTTCTTGCAGCTGCCAATCGGGCTTCACGGCGCCCAACAGCATGTTGCCGAAGATGCCGATCAGCACGACGACCAGCGGGCCGGGAACGAAGCGGAGCGGCCCGTTCTTGGGTTTTGCGCCATCCCACCAGAACAGGAAGGCGAGGCTGACGCCGGCGATCAGGATCGCGCCGGGTGTAACTGCCGCGCTGAGGCTTTCGGTGATCCGCGAGAAGGTGTTGATGCCGTTCGCGGTCGAGAACTCGAAAATACCCTCGGCCTCGCGGTCGAAACCGACGGCGTGCGGGATCTGCTTGAGGATCAGGATCAGGCCGATCGCCGCGAGCATGCCGGTGATGACCGACGACGGCACGAACTCGCTGAGGATACCCGCACGCGTGAGCGAGAAACAGATCTGGAGAACGCCTGATAGCACGACCGCCATCAGGAACATCTGGTAGCTCGGCATGCTCTCGATCGCGGTGAGAACGATGACCGTCAGCCCGGCCGCGGGGCCGCTGACCGACAAAGGCGACTTGGAGAACAGACCGACGGCTATGCCGCCGACGATGCCGGAGATGATGCCCGCGAACAGCGGCGCACCGGACGCCAATGCGACACCGAGACAGAGGGGAAGCGCGACGAGCGCGACGACGATGGAGGCGGGAAGATCCGCGCGCCATGTGGTAAGCTTTGGAATGAGAGTCGGCACCAGGGCTCCTGTCGCTGAGGTGTCGGCTGGGAATACGTCCGCACCGGACACATCTATCCATGCCACATGACAAATAGTTCATGTTCATTAATCGATGAACGGGTGCTGACTCAAGGTGGAAGATTGCAACGCGGAAGATAGTTGGGTCGGCGAGTTGTTGTCCTCTTCTAAGCCCATGGTTGCGTTGTCGGTGGGGACGCCTATCTCGGGCGGCTATGGCTCGAAGCACTACACGTTCGTCCGACTGGGGTTTTCCGCGCTGGCGCGCTTACGGCGCGAGCACCGAAGCGGTGACCGTTCGGCTGTGCGATCGGCATGGCTGCAACGAACCCGGCAACTGCCCGGCGCCGAAATCGCCTAACAGCCCGGACCGCTGGTATTTCTGCATGAACCACGCGGGCGAATACAACCGCGGCTGGAATTACTTCGAGGGGTTGAGCGCAGAGGAAGCCGCCGAGCGCGAGGCCGCCGAGACGCGAACCGCGGACGGCTATACGGACCCGAAGCACTATGCCTGGGCTGGTTCGGGCGACGGCAGCCGCTCGCGTGACGAGATGCGCGCGCTGGAGGTACTGGACCTGGAACCCGATGCGACGTTCGAGGACGTGCGCGCGGCATGGCGGCGGATGGCGAAGGCGAACCATCCGGATGTGCGGCCGGACGATAAGGACGCGGCGAAGCGGTTCCAGGGCGTGCAGGCAGCATATGAGGTATTGAAGGCGGCCGAAGATCAGCGGACCTGGAAGCCGGCGTGATCCGGGTACTCGCCAGTCGCTGGCAGGGTAGCGTTCTGGTCTGCGGCAAATGTTCGAAGAAGCTCGGTGGCGGGTTCGGCGAAAAGGGGCGCACGCCGCTGGTCAAACTGCTGCGTCAGGCGCTCGGCTTGAAGAAGGGTCGGAAGGCGGACCGCGGCGTGGTCGAGGTGAAATGCCTCGGGGTGTGCCCGAAGAACGCTGCGGTGATGGTGGATGGAGCTCGACCGGACCGGTGGATGCTGGTGCCGGCTGGGGCTGACATTGAGGAGGTCGTGGAGGCGCTGACTATCGCTAGCGTGCCCTCACCCTTGCCGCCTTCGGCGTCTCTCCCTCTCCCCTGAGGGGAGAGGGAAGGGGCCCGCGGCCACTTGGCCGGGGGAAGGGTGAGGGCACGGTTTCAGTGTTAAGCCGCGTACCGCTCCGCCGTCTCCCGGATCAACGCGATCATGTTCGGGATCCCTTGAGTCCGGTTCGAACTCAATTGCTTGCTCAGGTCGAACGGCGCGAGTTCCGCCTTGATGTCGGTGGCGACGATCGCGCCCGGCGCCTGATCCTGCACCGTCAGCAGTACCAGAGCGATGATCCCCTTGGTGATCGCCGCATTCGAATCCGCCAGGAAGTGGAGCCGACCGTCGTCGGTCGTAGTCGGATACACCCACACCGACGCCGAACACCCCCGCACCAACGTCGCATCGGTCTTGAGCGCATCAGGCATCGGTTCGAGTTCTTTGCCGAGGTCGATCAGCAGGCGGTAGCGGTCGTCGGGTTCGAGGAAGTCGTATTCCTCGCGGATGTCGGTGAGGGTGGCCATGTGGCTGTGGGTAGCGGTTCGCTCGTAGCGCTTCAACTACGGGGTACGACCAACCGCTAGCATTTGAAGTCGACCACCCCGGCGAAGGCCGGGGCCCAATTGGAAAGGTGGGTATAACGAAGGGCTAACGTCGTCATCGCTGTCCCCCAATTGGGCCCCGGCCTTCGTCGGGGTGGCTCTTGTCGACGGCGATGACCCTATAGATCCACCCCGGCGGCGATCGCTTCCAGCTTCTTGATGCGCTCCTTCAGGTCGGCAATCTCGATCCGCGATCCGGTCGACACCGCCACCGGCATGCGACCGTCCTGCATCTGGTCCAGTTCCATCCGCCGCAGCGAGAGCCAGCCGCGCCATCCGGCCAATCCGCCCCCGACGATCATCGCCAGCCCCGCAAGGCTCGCCAGCGCCAGGATGATGTAGACGTTAGGTTCGATCATGTCCGCCTCCTTTAGCGGTCGCGGAGCCGTTCGATCTCTCGGTCGAGATCGACGCTCTTGTGGTTGTCGGTGATCACGCGCTCCAGGACCTGGATACGCTCCTTCATCTGCTGCACTTCAGAGGTGGCCCCGGTTGTCTGAACAGGCTCGCGGTCTGGATAAGTGGATCGCCGCTGGTTGATCATGCCGCTGCGAGAAGCGGCTGGTCGAAGTATACCTGGTCCGGTGTCCTGGTA
>NZ_JAXOJN010000004.1:0-326286 GCF_036663715.1 Sphingomonas arabinosi | reverse complement strand
GCAGCGAAGTCGCCCAAAGCTCCAGCGTCGTCTCAATCGATGCGCCCGTCATCCACAGTCTCCTGCCATGGAGACCCATTGATTCAGACTTCGATCAAATGCGCAACTGTAATGCTAGGGTCAGGACCCATTGATGTGAGAGGCGCGATCTGATTCAGACTCCGTGAGGAGAGCGTGGATGAGCGACCTGTACTGGCTGACGGATGAGCAGATGGCGCGTCTGCAGCCGTACTTTCCCAAGAGCCACGGCAAGCCGCGGGTGGACGACCGGCGGGTGCTGAGCGGCATCGTCTTCGTCAATCGCAACGGGCTGCGCTGGTGTGATGCGCCGAAGGACTATGGCCCGCACAAGACGCTCTACAATCGCTGGAAGCGGTGGGGCGAGAGGGGTGTTTTCCTGCGCATGATGGAGGGGCTTGCGGCAGCGGAAGCCGTACCGAAAACGGTCATGATCGACGCGACCTACCTGAAGGCACACCGCACGGCATCGAGCCTGCGGGTTAAAAAGGGGGTCTTGGACGGCTAATCGGTCGCACCAAAGGCGGCATGAACACCAAGCTTCACGCCGTCAGTGATGCGAACGGGAGGCCCTTGAGCTTCTTCATGACCGCCGGGCAGGTCAGCGACTACACCGGCGCGGCAGCGCTGCTCGACGATCTGCCCAAGGCACAGTGGCTGCTCGGCGACAGAGGGTATGACGCGGACTGGTTCAGGGACGCCCTGCAGGCCAAGGGTATCCAGCCCTGCATCCCCGGCCGCAGATCGCGCAACGAGCCGGTCAAATACGACAAGCGCCGGTACAGGCGCCGAAGCCGCATCGAGATCATGTTCGGCAGGCTAAAGGACTGGCGCCGCGTCGCCACTCGCTACGACCGCTGCCCAACCGTCTTCTTCTCTGCCGTCGCCCTCGCGGCCACCGTCATCTTCTGGCTATGACCAATGAGTCCTGAGCCTAGAGCCGACATTCACCGCGAACGGCTACGACTACTACGGCAACGGCTACGCGCGCCGCTACATGAACACCATTCATCGGGATCTTCTACGGTTTGGCGGCGAGGCGCTGTACGAAGAGACGGCCAGACGTTGGGACGCCTTCGCACGCACCCCCAGACGAGAGACCATGAACGCGTTGCGCGAGCATCTCGCGGCAACCGCCGCTGGTTCCGAACATCCGCTCTCGACGATCTTCGCCATGCTCGCTCATGGCACCGGCCAGTTCGAGCGAGACAACCCCACCCTGGAATCGTTCACCGACAGCAGCGAAATCCAGCTCACCGCCGTGTTCGCGACCGTCGTCCATTGGCGACAGCGCCGAACGGAGGATCTCGACGTCGTCCACGACGAGTCGAGCAACTTCCTGCGACAGCGCGACATCTGGAACACCATCCTGCGCGACGACTGCGAACCCGGGCCCTTCGAGATGGGCGACGGCACAACTGTCGACTTCCCCCTGCGCGTCCGCAGCACCACCGCTGTCCGCTCCCACGAGTCCGCCGCCGTCCAGCTCTGCGACGTCATTGCGGGCCTAGGCGCCAAGACATCCCTCTTCTTCGATGGACGCGAGAGGGATCCCTTTTTGGTCGAGCTGATCGGCCTAGGGGCCGGCGAACTCACCTTCAACGGCGTGAGGCCGCACGAGGATTACGCCGACGAGGCGATGCCCAGGAAGACGCGGCCCGACATGCTCGACCACATGGTAGGCGTGCTCGAACCGCACTTCAATCGCGGGACAGAATGACCGAGAGCAGTCCGTATCTGCCTGCATGGCTCAGTCTCTGCATCAACCGGTTACCGCAAGTCACCAGCAGGCCAGTCGCCCCCGCGTCACTTCAGCGGCGTGTACCGGCACGTGAAGCGGGGCGGCCGGACCTCGCCGGTCGGCACCAGATGGATGTGCAGCCTCTCGCCGCAACATACCTCTTCTGGCTCAATGAGTCCTGACCCTAGCTAGCCATTGTCGGTCTTTTAATCACAGATTGTCATCTCGAATGCGGACCGTCCGCTTGCAGGTCTTAGCGATCGGCACTGGAACGGCGGAACTTAGGGCGCAAAACGGCCGACGTCTGCCCCGTGAACGAACGTCGGCTTTCGCAGTACGGGCGCCCGAAAGCCGACGGTCCGCTATCCACCACAAAACGGCGTTGCCGCCCCCTGCCCGGCTGTCTGAACGAACGTCCGCTCACGCGGTTCGTTTCCCGAAAGCGGACGGGCGGCTTTCACCCATCTCGGCGATGCCGAAGAGCATCAGAGGCAATTATTATATGGAACGGCCTGCGGCCAGCATCGTGCTGTTGGGCTTGAGACTAATCTCCAATTCCGCATTATTATTTCGTCGACATAATACGTTTTATCTTGGACTCCATATAATTCGTAATCCTCGGTCAGGCTGGTGGCGTCGAACGGATCGCCACCTCGCGCTTGTGCGATCGACGCGAGGACGGCAGGCGCGATGGCACAGCCGGTGCCGGCGAGCGGCATCGCCGCGCCCAAGGCCGTGCGAACGACGATCTGCTTGCCGTGGGATTCGGCAAACTCGTCGGCATAATGCCCCGAAACCAGCCGCGAGCCGGCGTGGACCAACGGCAGGACGGGGAGCTGAACCACGTCATAGCGTTCGATCAAGCTGTCGAAGACGCGCAGCTCGTGCGGATGGACGACGTCTTCGGCGTCATGCAGCACGATGGCCTTGGTAGGGTGCCATCCGGATGCTCGCGCCTGCAGGTCGTCGCGGCACAGGGCATGCCATATCGTGTTGAGGCAGTCCGCCTTGGTCGTCGGCCCGTCGCGGTGCCCGATCACGAGCCGGACACGCGAATCGCGTTCGGCTACCGCGGCGATGGCATCGATCGTTCCCCGGTCGTTGGGGTAGGCGCCGACATAGATGCGGTAATCGTCATGCTCGTAGCGATGGAGCGCGGTGGTCAGCATCCCGCCGATGACCGCGACCTCGTCCCACGCGGCGACGAACACCGCGATGCGCCCGGGAATGCGTGGCAGCGGCAAGCTCGCCACGGTCAGGCGAGGCCGACCGCCGTGCCTGATACGGCGTCCTAGCCGATGGCCGATATAGAGGAGATCGACCAGCAGGTCGTCGACCCCGCCGATCAGCAGCCCGACACCCGCGAAGAGCAGCATCTCGCGCGCGGACGCGTCGATGATCCATAGCGACTCGCCCAAGCCCCACCCCCATGGGCAGCGTACAGACGGTTACCGCTACAACGGAGATAGTCGGGTCGGAATTGGATGTTTGCCGATCGGCAATCCGGTCTCCGACGAATTTCCCGGACACGCCGAACCATTGCGTCGAACATGCGTTACGACGAAGATCCCTTTCCCCCCTTTCGGGATCGGTGCCGACCATGCCCGGCCCGGCCGCACCGCTGCAATGGCAGCCGGTGCGGCCTAAACCGACACCGGGCTCACCATCGTGACCGACAGGCTATGGCCGATTGCGCCCGCCGCCGCCGGTGTTGCTGCCGCCACCGGCGCCGCCGGCCCCTGCCGCGCCGACCGTGCCGATGTTGCCGAACAGATCCTGGAAGAACCCACGCTCGCGACCCAGGGTCGGCGTCTTCTTGCCGTACGGCGTGATCGAAGCGACCTGATCCAGACCGCCGCGACGGACCGCGGTGACGGTGCCCTTCTGGTCGAAGCTGATCTGTAGCGTGATCTGCGCGTTCGGGCGTGGATTGCGGAACGCGAGGTTGCGGCTGTCGCGCGCGAGGTAATACCAGTCGCCCTGGTCGAACTGGCCCGCAAGCGTCGGCTTGCCGAGAGTCTGGAGCACCGACTGACGGTTATCCACGCCCGGCTGGACCGAGTTGACGAGGTCGGTGTCGACGACATAGCCCTGGTGCGAGCGCAGCTGAGTGCAGCCCCCGCTGGCCAATGCGGCGACCGCAAGCGCTGCGGCGAGACCCGTACGGGCGGAAAACACGCTCATATAAACTCCCAACCGGGGCACGCGAAAACACGTGACGGGTCCCACGCGATTGCATCGGCCGCCGATCGCCTCGATATGCGAGGATGCGCGGGCAAACAAGCCGAAGCGCGGCTTCGTGTTGAGGACGATAGATTTTGAGCTGGTTGGGAAGACTGCTCGGCGAGAAGCCCGATGAGGCGCTGCCGCTGTATAATGCCGTCGTCGGCCGGGCCCGCGCGGAACACTGGTACCGGGAAGGCGCAGTGCCCGACACGGTCGATGGGCGTTTCGACATGATCGCGACGTTGCTGGCGATCGTGATGCTGCGGCTCGAGGCGGAGCCGGCGGGTGGCGAGCCCGCCGCGCGGCTCGCGGAACGGTTCGTCGACGACATGGACGGTCAGCTTCGCGAGATCGGCATCGGCGACATCATCGTCGGCAAGCATATCGGCAAGATGATGAGCATGCTGGGCGGGCGACTCGGCGCGTACCGCGAGGGGCTGGTGGCCGGCGATATCGCGCCGGCGCTGGTGCGGAACCTGTACCGCGGCGTCACGCCGGACGATGCCGCGCTGGCGCATGTCCGCGACTCGGTGACCGCGTTTCATGCCGGGCTGGCTGCGACGCCGCTACCCAATTTGTTATCTGGAGAATTGCCGTGAAGCCCGAGTTCAGCCGCCCCGAACGCCTCGACACGATCGGCGAGCGCGAGCGGATCGTCGAGATCGCCGCGACGGAGGACGAGCGCGCGGCACTGGCGAAGCGGTTCGCGCTGCTGTCGATCACGCGACTCGACGCGCGGTTGGGGATCAAGCGCACCGAGAGCGGAATCGTCGTGAAGGGCCGCGTGACCGGGGCAGCGGTGCAGGCATGTTCGGTGACCGACGAGCCGCTCGATACGCAGATCGACGAGCCGGTCGCGCTGCTGTTCGTCGAGCAGTTGATCGCGGAGGGCGACGAGGTCGAGCTGTCCGACGATGCGCTCGACATGGTGGCGATCCAGGGCGGGACGATCGACCTGGGCGAGGCTGCGGCGGATACGTTGGCGCTGTCGATCGACCCGTTCCCGCGGGGGCCGAATGCCGCAGCGGCGCTGGCGGCGGCGGGGGTCATCAGCGAGGACGAGTTCCGGCCGGCGAATGCGTTTTCGGATTTGAAGGCGAGGATGGCGGGGAAGGGGTGAGTTTTACCCCCCCTGGAAGGGAGGGGTTGGGGGTGGGTTGGCCCGTTGTTCGAAAGTTTGGGGCGCCAATTGGCCGACCCTTCCCCGGCCCCTCCCTTTCAGGGAGGGGCCGGGGAAGAACAGGGCCACCGCTGCGACGGTCTCGGATCGGGCCGGGCTTTCGCAGGGGTGGTAGATAGCCGGAGCCCCCCGCTCCTTGTTCACCCGCGAAGGCGGGTGCCCAGACTGGATCCCCGCCTTCGCGGGGAAACACTGCTTTAGTCTGCGTCGGGGCCTAACGTCGGATCGAGATCGCGAGGGCGGATGAAGCGGGTCAGCCGCGCTGTTGCGGAGCCGATGTCTCCCCAACTCCCCGCATCGAACTGGAGTTCGGCGATACTTGCGGTCGGATATTTGTCCTCGACCGCATCCCGCAACGGGTCAGCCCCATCCGCGACCAGCATCAGGACGAGGTCTTCCAACCCTGGATTGTGCCCAACCAGCAACGCACTCTGCGTCTCCGCCGGAAATCCGTGCACCACGTCGAGCAACGTCGCCGCCGAAGCCAGATACACGCGCCGGTCCCAGGCAGGCGCGATCGTTCGACCGTAGCCCGACTCGATCTGCTCCAAGGTCTCCGTAACCCGCACCGCCGGCGAGGCGATCGCGTGATCGAATGCCAATCCCAGCGACCGCATGTGCCGGCCGACCATCGCCGCCGCGCGCTTGCCCTTGGCGTTGAGCGGCCGATCGAAATCGCGCGCGACCGGGTCGTCCCAGCCGGACTTGGCGTGGCGCAACAGCGTCAACGTCTTCATGGCAATCCTCAAGCCGGTTCGCGGCTTTCATGCCCTACCGGCGCTCGCGAGGAAAGCCGGCTTGCCACTCGGGCCACCGCTTCTTCGAGCGTGACGCGGGCTATCGGCACCCCCGGCGGGAACGCGCTGAGCAGTCGCGACGGCATCGCCGCGGACAACATCACGAACACGCCGGAATCGTCCGCGCGGCGGATCAGCCGGCCGAACGCCTGTGCGAGACGCGCGCGGACGAGACGGTCGTCATAGGCCGAGCCGCCGCCCGCGAGCCTGCGCGCGGCATGCAGGACGGAGGGTTTCGCCCAGGGCACGCCCTCCATAACCACCAGCCGCAGCGATTCGCCGGGCACATCGACGCCGTCTCGCAAGGCATCGGTGCCGAGCAGCGAGGCGCCGGGATCGTCGCGAAAGATGTCGACCAAGGTGCCGGTGTCGATCGGATCGACGTGCTGCGCGTGCAGCGGCAGGCCTTCGCGCGCGAGTCGATCGGCGATGCGGCCATGCACGCCGCGCAGTCGCCGGATCGCGGTGAACAGCCCGAGCGTACCGCCTCGGCTGGCGACGATCAGTTGCGCATAGGCATTGGCGAGCGCGCCGATATCGCCGCGCTTCACGTCGGTGACGATCAGGACTTCGGCTTGCCGGGTGTAGTCGAACGGGCTCTTCGCCTCGAACCGGGCGGCGGGCCGCAGGAGATGCGGCGCACCGGTGCGGGCTTCGGCCACTTCCCAATCGCCGCCGCCGGTCAGCGTGGCCGACGTGACGAGCGCGCCGTGGGCGGGCTTGAGAACGATCTCGGCGAACGGCCGGGTCGGGTCGAGCCAGTGGCGGTGGAGGCCGATGTCGAACTCGCGGCCTTCGATGCGGTCGACGGCTAGCCAATCGACGAAATCGCCATCGACCGGTCCGCCGACGCGCGCGAGCAAGGAGAGCCACGACGCCACGGTCTCCGCGCGCCAGCCGATCGAGGCGATCGCGCCTTCGACTCGGGCTCGGGCGGGCGCGTCCATCCAGTCGGGGGCTTCGGCGAGCACGGCTTCCAGGCGGCGGCCGAGCGTGACGAGCGGACGAACGAGTGCGTCGAGGGCGGCGGCGGCGGGCGCGGCCGCCTCGATCAGCGTGGCGTCGGGTTCGGCGAGTTCGGTCTCCAGGCCATAGCCCGCGTCGCCCGGTTGCTCTGCCCGCGCGTAGGTGAGCCCGCGGACGGCAGCGAGGAGCGTCTCGATCGGCCCGAACGGCGCGCCTTCGCCGAGGCGTTGCAGCCAGCCGTCGGATGCCAGCGCCCCCGCCGCGGTGACCGCGTCGCTGATCGCCCTCGCCCCCTGTTCGTCGTAGCTGGCGAGATCGGACAGGCGTGCGGCGAGCCCTCGCCTGCGACCGCGACCGCTCGATTCGGGGCCGAGTATCCAGCGGCGCAGTTCGATCGTCTCGGCACCGGTGAGCGCGGTCGCGAACATCGAATCGGCCGCGTCGAAGATGTGATGGCCCTCGTCGAATACGTAGCGCGTCGGGCGCGTCGCGAGTTCGCGCCCTCTTGCTGCATTGACCATCACCAGTGCGTGGTTGGCGATCACGATGTCGGCGTCGGACGAGGCGCGGGCGGCGCGCTCGATGAAGCATTTCCGGTAGTGCGGGCAGCCGGCATAGACGCACTCGCCGCGCCGGTCGGTCAGCGCGGTCGAGCCGTTGCGGCGAAACAGCGTCGGCAGCCAACCGGGCAGGTCGCCGCCGACCATGTCGCCGTCCGCGCTATACGCAGCCCAGCGTGCGACGAGGTGCGCGAGGATCGCCGCGCGGCCTGCGAACCCGCCTTGCAGCGCGTCTTCGAGGTTGAGCAGGCAGAGATAATTCTCGCGGCCCTTGCGCGTGACGACCTTGGCTTTGCGGATCGCCGCGTCGGGATACAGACGTGCGGTTTCCTGCCCCAACTGGCGTTGCAGCGTCTTGGTGTAGGTCGAGATCCACACCGCGCCGCCGGCCTTTTCCGCCCAGAGCGAGGCGGGGGCGAGGTAACCCAACGTCTTGCCGATCCCGGTGCCGGCTTCGGCAAGGACGAGATTGGGCGTGTCGCGCATCGCCCGCGGCGCGAACGCGGCGGTGGCGGCGCCGGCATAGGCGCGCTGGCCGGGGCGTTCCTCGGCGCCGTGGCCGGTGAGGTCGACGAGCCGCGCCTCGGCATCGCCCGGCTCGATCGTGACAGTACGTGGCGCAGGCCGCGGCGCGTGCTCCTCCCATTCGGGAAGCGACGAGAACAGCCAGCGTTCGTTGACCGCCGGCTTCTTCAGCCGCTCGGCGACGACGGGCGCCCAGGGCCAGCGCAAGCGGAACAGCGATTGCGCCGCGGTCCATGCACCTTCGCGCTCTGGCCAGTCGGTGTCGGTTAGCGCGAGCATCGCTTCCGCCGCACGCAGAAGGAACGGCGCGACCTCGGCATCCTCGGTCGGCACGTCCAACCCGGTAACCCGCGCGATCCCCTTCGGCGTGGGCACCGCGAACTGCGCGGGGCGGAGGAAAGCGTAGAGTTCGAGCAAGTCGAGGCCGGACAGATCGGGATAGCCCAGTCGCTGCCCGACGAGCGGCGCGTTAAGCATGATGACGGGCGTGTCGGCAGCGATCCGGATCGCCTCGCCTCGCCCGATCGGACGCGCACCATCCGCATTCGCGATCCAGATGCCGGCGTGGCTGGCGTGGAGGGCAGGATAGCGAAGCACCACGCGACCTTGCGGGACGGGGAACGAAAGGGCAACCTTTTGCTGCTTGTTCTCCCCCGAAGATGGGGCCCAGTCTATATCCCTGCCTTCGCGGGGAAACATGCTGTGGTTTCGGCCTGCAGCGCTGCACCACCTAAAATCGTGCAGACCACCCTCGCCCGGCAAACTTATCCACATCGGCCGTTACGCAACCGGCACGGTCCACGTGCGTTGCTCCTCCTTCGATACCGAACTTTACCTACATCAACAGGGACGATCATCATGCGGAAGTTTCTAATGGCGTTTAGCGCGCTCTCGCTCGCAATCCCGGCCGCCGCCGTGATCCCCACGGGCAAGGCCGAGGCACGCTCGAAGCGTGAGTATCGCGGGCATGACCGTCGCTACCACGCAAAGCGTTGCCGTCATTCGAGCGGCACGACCGGCCTGGTCGCGGGCGGCGTCGGCGGCGCGGTGCTTGGTAATGCGGTTGGCGGCGGCTTGCTTGGCACGCTGGCCGGCGGTGCAGCGGGCGCGCTTGGCGGTCGTGCGGTCGATCGGACGATCACCGCCAAGGATCGTTGCCGCTAAGACGCATACGGCGGTGGGGTGACGGACACGGGCGCAGGCGCTAATCGCCGAACGCTATGACCGATGACATCCGCACCGCCGCCCTCGAGTCCAAAGCCTGGCCGTACGAGGAGGCGCGTAAACTCCTGAAGCGCTATCCGCAGGGCAAGTCGGGCGACCCGGTGCTCTTCGAGACCGGCTATGGGCCGTCGGGCCTGCCGCATATCGGCACGTTCAACGAGGTTCTTCGCACGACGATGGTGCGCAACGCCTTCCACGCGCTGAGCGACACGCCGACGCGGTTGATCGCGTTCTCGGACGACATGGACGGCCTGCGCAAGGTCCCGGACAACGTCCCCAACGGCGACATGCTGCGCGAGCATCTCGGCAAGCCGCTGACGCAGATTCCCGATCCGTTCGGGACACATTCGAGCTTTGCCGCGCACAACAACGCGATCCTGCGTGAATTCCTCGATCGATACGGCTTCGACTACGAGTTCGCGTCGTCGACCGACTATTACACCAGCGGTCGGTTCGACGAGGCGCTGAAGGGTGTGCTTCGCCACTTCCAGGGTATCCAGGACGTGATGCTGCCGACGCTGCGGGCCGAACGTCGTGCGACCTATTCGCCGGTGCTGCCGATCTCGCCGACCAGCGGGATCGTGTTGCAGGTGCCGATCGAAGTCGTGGACGCCGAGGCGGGCATCATTGCGTTCGAGGATGAGGGCCAGCGGATCGAACAGAGCGTGCTCGGCGGCAAGGCCAAGCTCCAGTGGAAGGTCGACTGGGCGATGCGCTGGGTCGCGCTCGGCGTCGACTACGAGATGGCGGGCAAGGACCTGATCGATTCGGTGACGCAGTCGTCGAAGATCGCGCGCGTGCTCGGCGGGCGCCCGCCCGAGGGCTTCAACTACGAGATGTTCCTCGACGAGAATGGCGAGAAGATCTCGAAGTCTAAGGGCAATGGGCTGAGCCTCGAGCAGTGGCTGACCTATGGTCCGGAGGAATCGCTGGCCTTCTACGCGTACCGCGAGCCGAAGAAGGCGAAGTCGCTGCACATGGGTGTGATCCCGCGCGCGGTGGACGAATATTGGCAGTTCCGCGGCAATTATGCTGGCCAGGACCTGAAGCAGAAGCTCGGCAATCCGGTGCATCACATCCATGACGGCAAGCTGCCGACCGGCGAGCTGCCGGTGACGTTCGGGCTGTTGCTCAACCTCGTCGGGGTGATGGGCGATGCGAGCAAGGAGCAGGTCTGGGGCTACCTCGCCAACTACGTGCCCGATGCGTCGGCCGAGAAATACCCGGAGCTCGACCGGCTGATCGGCTATGCGCTGGCCTATAGCCGCGATTTCGTCGCGCCTACGCTGAAGCGGCGGGCACCGGAGGGTGTCGAGGTTGCGGCGCTGGAGCGGCTGGATGCGGAACTCGCAGCCTTGCCGGCGGAGGCAAGTGCGGAGGATATCCAGAACATCGTCTACGAGATCGGCAAGACCGGCGGGTTCGAGAACCTGCGCGACTGGTTCAAGGCGCTGTACGAGACGTTGCTGGGGTCCGAACAGGGGCCGCGGATGGGTAGCTTCATCGCGCTGTACGGGGTGGAGAACTCGCGCAAACTGATCGCGGAGGCGTTGGCGCGGTAAGGCCGTACCCTCGAAGAAATATCCACCCCGGCGGAGGCCGGGGCCCAATTGGGATACGCGCTTAACGGGGCGCAGCGTGTCGTTACTCGGACCTTTCCAATTGGCCCCGGCCTTCGCCGGGGTGGTGTTTGAGTCCTTCGATCGCGCACGCCAACTGGACGAATCCATCGGAACATATTGGCAACAAATCCGCTTCCCCCGATTCGGAAACCGGCATGTTCCACCGCCCCCTCGCCCGTCATCGCCTGTTCTTCGCACTCCGCCCGCCGCTTCCGCTCGCGCGCCAGATTACCGCCGCAGCGTCGTGGTTCGAGACCGACGGCGACAAGCGCCGCCCCGAGCATCTCCACGTCACGATCGACATCCTCGACGACCATGACCGCGTGTCGATGGCCTTGGAACGCGACCTGAAGTCGATCGGCGATGCGGTCGAAGCGGCGCCGTTCGCGCTTCAGTTCGATACCGTCGTCGGCGGCGAGCGATCCATCGCACTGCGTCCGCGCCACAAGAATGCCTCGCTAGCCGCGCTGCATCAGCGGATCGCAGTGGCACGCGAAGAAGCAGGGTTGCGCGCCCGCGAAAACTATCGGTTCAGTCCGCACATGACGCTCGGCTACCGCGAGGGCGCGCCGTTCACGCAAGCCATCGCGCCGATCGGCTGGACCGCGGATGCGTTCGTGCTGGTCCACAGCCATGTCGGCCGGACGCGCCACGACGTGATCGGGCGCTGGCTGCTGGACGGCAACGACGATCGGCAACTGCCGCTGTTCTGAGTCATCGAATTTGCCGAACGCGCGCGAACCGGTAGGACCCGCAAGGCGATCGGTCGGTTCTTCCCTCGTGACCGCGCAGCAAGGAGCGACAATGCGGCTGTTTTTCGACGAGGCCCAGCGGAGCCATGCGCCAGCGCGCGAACTGCACAACGGCGCGTTCACCGCCTATGCGGAGACGCCCGCGCGGATCGACGCGATCCTGCGCGCGATCGGTCCGGTCGAAGCGCCGGCGGATCGCGGCGAGGCGCCGATCCTGGCCGTCCACCCCGCGCCGTACGTCACGTTCCTGACGGATGCCGCGCGACTGTGGCGCGAAGCCGGGCGCGAAGGCGACGCGATCCCGTACACCTTTCCGATCCGCGGGCGCCGGCCGCTCGACCTCACCCGCATCGACGCGCTGATCGGCGCGCACAGCTTCGATGCGACCACGCCGATCACGCCGCAGGCCTGGGCCGCCTCCTATGGCAGCGCACAGTCCGCGCTCGCCGCGACGCACGCCGTACTCGACGGCGACCGCGCGGCGTTCGCGCTCTGCCGCCCGCCCGGCCACCATGCCGGCGCGGACTATTGCGGCGGATATTGCCACCTCAACACCGCCGCGATCGCTGCGCAGGCGGCGCGCGACGCCGGCGTCGCGCGCGTCGCGATCCTCGACATCGACTATCATCACGGCAACGGTACGCAGGACATCTTCTACGCGAGAGACGACGTGTTCTACGCATCGGTCCACGCCGATCCGAAGACCGACTACCCGTTCTACTGGGGCCATGCCGACGAGATCGGCGAAGGCGAAGGGAACGGCACCACGCTGAACCTGCCCCTCCCCCACGGCACGCGGATCGATGCATTTCGCGAGGCACAAAGCACGGCGCTCGATGCGATCGCCGCGTTCGATCCCGGCCTGCTCGTCGTCAGCTTCGGCGCGGACACGTGGGAGGACGATCCGATCTCGCACTTCAAACTGACCACGCCCGATTATGCGGTGCTGGCCGCCGACATCGCGGCACGCGGCTGGCCAACCGCGATCGTCATGGAGGGCGGCTATGCGGTCGACGCGCTGGGGCGTAACGTCGCGAGTTTCCTGAGTGGCTTCTGAGGCGCCGATCGCTCTGGGCACGCCAGCCTATCGCCGGCTGACGCTGGCGATGTTGTTCTCGGGGTTCTCGACCTTTTCGCTGCTCTATTCGGTGCAGCCGTTGCTGCCACTGTTCGCCGCGCAGTATCGCCTGACCGCGGAGGCGGCTTCGCTGGCGGTGTCGCTCGCGACCGGACCGCTGGCGATCGGCATCCTGTTCGCGGGGTTCGTGTCCGACCGCGTCGGCCGGCGTCCGCTGATGATCGCGGCGATGTTCGCGGCGGGCGCGCTGACGCTGGCGGCGGCGGTCGTGCCGGGGTGGAGCGGCTTGCTGGTGCTGCGGTTCCTGACCGGCGTTGCACTCGCGGGCGTGCCGGCGGTGGCGATGGCCTATGTCGCTGAGGAGGTCGATGCGGGCGCGGTCGGCGCGGCGATGGGGCTGTATATCGCGGGCTCTGCGCTTGGCGGGATGGCCGGGCGGCTGGTCGTAAGCGTCGTCGCCGATCTCGAAGGCTGGCGCTGGGCGCTCGCCGCGGTCGGGATCGCCGGGCTGGCGATGGCGGAGGCGTTTCGCCGGCTCGCGCCACCCTCACGCAATTTCACGCCGAGCGTCGGCCAGCCGGGCGCGCTGTTGCGGAGTGCCGGATCGCTGTTCACCGATCGCGCGATGCCGCTGCTGTATCTCGAGGCGTTCCTGCTGATGGGCGTGTTCGTCACGGTCTATAACTATGCGGGCTTCCGGTTGATGAGCCCACCTTACGCTCTCAGCCAGGCGGCAGTCGGCGGCGTTTTCTTGCTGTACGTGCTCGGCTCGGTGAGTTCGGCGAAGTTCGGGACGCTTGCCGGGCGGCTCGGGCGGCGGAAGGTCTTCTGGGTGCCCGTCGTGCTGCTGATCGCCGGCGTCGCGCTGACCGCGATGACGCCGCTGGTGCTGGTGATCGCGGGGATCGCGGTGGTGACGATCGGCTTCTTCGGCGCGCATTCGATCGCGAGCGCCTGGGTCGGGCGGCGCGCGCAGGGTTCGCGCGGGCAGGCGGCGGCGTTCTATCTGTTCTTTTATTATATGGGGTCGAGCGTGCTGGGATCGGCCGGCGGGTTCGCGTGGACGCATGCCGGGTGGCCGGGGGTGACGGCGTTCTGTTTGCTGCTGGGGGTGACGGCGCTGGTGATCGGGCTGGTTCTGCGCACCGTACCGCCGCTGGTGATGGAGCCACCGGTGCCGCAGCGGATGCCGGATCCTTGACGACTGACTTCTCCCCTCCCTGGAAGGGAGGGGCTGGGTTGGGTTGGCCTGCTTGTGCCCATAGGTTCGGACTCGCGGAACCCGACCCACCCCCGGCCCCTCCCTTTCAGGGAGGGGAGAAGAAGTCTGGCTTCCATCACCCCTCCTACCGCGACGCCACATCCGTTGCATCGACCGGCGGCATACCCGCCATGCCCTTCGCGACCGCCTCGACCCGCTCCATGACGCGCAACACATTGCCGCCGGACAGCTTCGCCAGATCGCCATCGCTCCACCCCCGGCGTGCCAGTTCCGCGAAGAGCAACGGATAGCCGTCGACGCCCTTCAAGCCGATCGGCCCGGTCCCCTGGATCCCGTCGAAATCGCCGCCGATGCCGACATAATCGTGACCCGCAACCTTGCCGATATGCTCGACATGATCCGCGACCGTTGCGGCGGTGACTTGCGGCTCCGGATGCGCGGCGTCCCACGTCACCAGCGGCGCAGGCGATTTGGCGCCGTAGACTCCCGCCGGCACGCCGACCGACTTCGCATAGGCCGAGCGCGCGACGTCCCACGCCCGCCACTCGGCCGACAGGAAGGACGGGTAGAAGTTGACCATCACCACGCCCCCGTTCGCGCCGATCGCCCGCAGCAGGTCGTCGGGGATGTTGCGCGGCGCGTCGGCGATGGCACGCGCGCTGGAGTGCGAGGCGATCACCGGCGCCTTGGTGGCCGCCAAAGCCGCGGCCATCGTCGTGTCCGAGACATGGGAGACGTCGACGATCATCCCGATCCGGTTCATCTCGGCGATCACCTGTCGCCCGAACTCGCTCAGTCCGTTGGCGCGTGGCGCATCGGTCGAACTGTCCGCCCAGTTCAGGCTCTTGCCGTGCGTCAGCGTCATGTACGCCACACCTAGCGCGCGATATTGGCGCAGCACCGACAACCGCCCGTCGATCTGGTGCCCGCCCTCGACGCCGATCAGCGACGCGATCCGTCCCGCCTTCTCGATCCGTCGGATGTCCGCGGCGGTGGTGGCGAGTTCGAACGTCGCCGGGTTGGCCGCGACGAAGCGGCGGACGATATCGATCTCCTCCAGCGTCATCTCGACCGCGCGCGGCGCATCGGCGGGAATGTAGACCGACCAGAACTGGCCGCCGACATGGCCCTTCCGTAGCCGAGGAATATCGGTCTGCAGCGGGTTCGGCAACCGTGCGGTATCGACCGAGAGATCGACCGCCTCGACCTTCGCGTCGTGCAACTCGCGGATTTCCCAGGCGAGGTCGTTATGCCCGTCGATCACCGGGCTGCGCTCCAGCACGCGCTCGACCCGACGGGATATTCGTGGGTCTGGGGCCGCGGCGGGGCTCGCCTGCGCGGTCAACAGCAGGAATGCGGCGATCATGACTTTGTCCCCCGTGACGGCCGCTCCATCCTGAAGCAGGTGTTCGCGCGCGACAAGCGGGGTAAAGGCGCGTCCGAAAACGGGGAAAGGCCGGCGTTGCAGACCAGATCGACCGAGCAGGATAGCCGGCTCTCCACCGCGATCGCGATCGCACGGCTGATCGGGATCATGGGGATCGTCTATGTCCATGCCTGGACCGGGCGGACCGCAGAAGAACTCGCGGCGGTCGCGTTCAGCTGGCAGGCGGTTCTTCGTACCGTGCTGGGTGAGATGTTCGGGCGTAGCGCGGTGCCGCTGCTCGGGATGATCTCCGGCTGGCTGGTCGTCTCGACAGCGACGCGGCAGGAGCATAGCCCGTTCCTGCTCGGAAAGGCACGGACGATCCTGTTGCCGATGGTGCTGTGGAACGCGATCGCGATTCTGCTGGTCGGGGCCGCGGCGACGTTCGGCGATCTGAAGGCGCCGACGCCGACGAGTCTCGGCTGGACGCTGAACGAACTCGTGCCGCTCGTGCACGCCAACGACATCAACGTGCAGATGCCGTTCTTGCGCGATCTTTTCGTGTGCATGGCACTCGCGCCCCTGCTGGTGCGCGCGTCGAATATCTGGCTGGCGCTGGTCGCCATGATCGTGGTCGTGTGGAGCGTGTCCGGGGTGCATGTCCCGCTGCTGTTGCGGCCGCAGATACTGCTCTTCTTTACCGCTGGAATCGCCGCGCGACGGTTTGGCTTGGCGGAGCGGGTGGCGGGGTGGCCCGTCATCCTATGTGCGCTGCCGTTCGTAGTGCTGATCGCGCCGCGGCTGTGGACTGCGCTGCTGGGGAACGCCTTCTTCGGCGCGCATCCGCATGTGATGGCGGCGTTCGACATCGTGTTTCGACTGGCCTCGGCAGTGCTTTTCTGGCGCGTCGCTTGGGCGCTGGCGGGAAGTGGCGTCGCCGAGTCGCTGCGCGGGATCGAGCGGTACGGATTTCTCGCGTTCTGCGATCATCTGGTGCTGTTGTGGCTGTTCGGGCCGGTGATTGGGCTGGCGACCGGCGCGCTGGGGGCCGGGCTGTATCCGGCGTACCTGCTGGTGCAGCCGTTGCTAGTGCTCGGCGTCACGGTCGTTCTGGGGCGGGGGTTGATGACGGTTTCGCCGGCAGTGGCGCGGATACTCAGTGGAGGGCGGCTGGGCCGATAGGCTTCAGTTATTGCGTAACGGTGGATCGAGTTGGTTCACCCACTCCTGGTTGCGGACGACGGTCGAGCGGACCGGGCGGCCGGCGGCGTCTCGCCAGGGACGGTAGCGGAAGCGCAGTTCGATCAGGCGGCAGGTGGTCGCGTCGAGCACCGCGTTGCCGCTGGAGTGCGCGACCATGCAGTGCGTGACGCTGCCATCGGTCTCGACCGTGTAGCGCACGCCGACGATGTCGCCCGCACCGATCACCGCCTCGGCATTGGGGAAGTCCTTGTTCTTGAAGCGGCTCTTGAGGAGACGGGGCGGGCTTTCGTCGCCACCGTCGCCGTCGCCATTCCCGGAGCGACCGCTGCCCGTGCCGGTGCCCTCGCCGCCTGCGCCCGTGCCCGATCCGGGGACAGGCGCGGCGCCGGACGTGGCGTCGCTGCCGGGGCCGGGTTTGAGGGTAGCGATGACCGGTGGTGGCGGGACGATCGGGGGTATGATCGGTTTGGGGACGACGAGTTCGGTTGCTTTCGAGCGGAGGTTCGCGGGGGACGCTGCACCCTCGGGGCGGTGGCTCTTCGCGGGACGGGGAACGATCTTTTCGGGCGGCGGTGGCGGTGGTGTGGGGCCGACGGCAAAGGTTTTCAGCGAGGCCGAGATCGCTGTGGGGATGCTGACACCGAGACCGAGGATCAGCGCGTAGCCGATTACGGCGCAGAGTAGCGCGGCGCCGGCGGCTGATATCAGGCGGTCGCGCGGATTCAGGTAGACGCCGTACATGCAGGGTAATTGGGGAGGCGTGTGGTGGGCGGCAACTGCGCATGAGGGCGCGAGAACGATCTCGGTACTCTGGACGTATTCGCTACTTATCCGCTTCGACAGATTCACCTCCCCGGCGCAGGCCGGGGTCCAATTGGAAAGGTCGATGGGACGAAGGACCGTCCGCCGTTACCTCCGTCTCCCAATTGGGCCCCGGCCGGGGAGGTGACACTTTGGGTGAGATAGACGTCAGTTTGTAAACAAATCGGTTGGGCGTCGGCAGACCTGTACGTTCGGCAGACACGAGAACGGGCGATGCGACCGAAGTCACACCGCCCGTTTCTGGCGCGCGTCGCGGGAGTAAATCCCGCGTCGTCGGTCGGCGCTGGAGCGCCGCCGGCCGGCCTTTCACGTGCGAACTTGCGCTTCGCTGGTTCGCAGCGGCGTGCTGCTACGCTGCACGCCTCGCTCGGGCTTACAGCTTCTCCGTTAGCTCCGGCACAATCTTGAACAGATCGCCGACCAGGCCGATGTCCGCCACCTGGAAGATCGGGGCGTCCTCGTCCTTGTTGATCGCGATGATGACCTTCGAGTCCTTCATGCCGGCGAGATGCTGGATCGCACCCGAGATTCCGACCGCAACATACACTTCCGGGGCAACGATCTTGCCGGTCTGGCCGACCTGATAGTCGTTCGGCGCATAGCCCGCGTCCACGGCAGCGCGCGAGGCACCGACGCCGGCACCGAGCTTGTCCGCCAGTGGATCGATCAGCGCATGGAACTGATCGCTCGAGGCGAGCGCGCGGCCGCCCGAGACGATGATCTTCGCGCTGGTCAGTTCGGGACGCTCGTTCTTGGCGATCTCGGCGCCGGCGAAGGTCGACAGCCCCTTGTCGCCGGTCGATGCGACCGCTTCGATCTCGCCCGAGCCACCCTCGGTCGCAGCCTTGGCGAAGGCCGTACCGCGGACCGTAATGACCTTCTTCGCGTCGGACGACTGCACTGTCGCGATCGCGTTGCCAGCATAGATCGGCCGCGTGAACGTGTCCTCGCTCTCGACCGACAGGATGTCGCTGATCTGCATGACGTCGAGCAACGCTGCCACGCGAGGGGCGATGTTCTTGCCGTGCGTGGTCGACGGGGCGACGAACGCGTCGTGGCTGGCCATCAGTTCGACGATCAGCGGCGCGACGTTCTCGGCGAGCGCATGCGCGAACGCGGAGTCGTCGGCGACGTGCACCTTGCCGACGCCGGCGATCTTGGCGGCTTCGGCAGCGACGCCGTCGACGCCCTGGCCGACGACCAGCAGATGGACTTCGCCGAGCTGCGATGCGGCGGTTACCGCCGACAGCGTGGCATCCTTGACGGCATGACCGTCGTGTTCGACCCAGACGAGCGTCTTCACTTGGCGACTCCCATTTCCTTGAGCTTGCCGACCAGCGCGTCGACGTCGGCGACCTTGATCCCGGCCGAGCGCTTGGCGGGCTCGACGACCTTCAGCGTGGTCAGGCGCGGCGTCACGTCGACGCCGAAATCGGCCGGCGTCTTCTGTGCCATCGGCTTCGACTTCGCCTTCATGATGTTCGGCAGCGAGGCATAGCGCGGCTCGTTGAGGCGAAGATCGGTGGTGATGATCGCGGGCAGCTTGAGCATGTCGGTCTCGGCGCCGCCATCGACTTCACGTGTCACGTTGACCGAGCCGTCGGCGATCTCGACCTTCGACGCGAACGTGCCCTGGCCCCAGCCGAGCAGGCCGGCGAGCATCTGCCCGGTCTGGTTGTTATCGTCGTCGATCGCCTGCTTGCCGAGGATCACCATGTCGGGCTTTTCCTCCTCGACGATCTTGGCGAGGATTTTGGCGACACCGAGCGGCTCGACCTTGGTCTCGCTGACGACGAGGATCGCGCGGTCTGCGCCCATTGCGAGCGCGGTACGCAACGTTTCTTGGCTTTTCTGCTCGCCGATCGAGACGACGACAATCTCCGTGACGCCCTTGTCCTTGAGACGGATCGCCTCTTCGACGGCGATCTCGTCGAACGGGTTCATGCTCATCTTGACGTTCGCCAGATCGACGCCCGTTCCGTCCGCCTTCACGCGAGGCTTCACGTTGTAGTCAAGCACGCGCTTGACCGGCACCAGCACCTTCATCGGGGTTCCTTCCAAGGTGAATCTATTCGTTTCGCGCGCTGGTTACCCGGCGGCGTTGGCCGGACAGATGGCGGTTTCGCGTCGTTTTCGCAAGTCCGGTATGGAAACATCGCTATGCCGTAGCGTCACGGCGAGATGCCGATCGGACCACCTGCCCGGTAGTATGCAACATCAACGAAAAAGGGCCCGGACGTTTCCGTCCGAACCCCTCTTTTCGCAGAATCAGTATGCGTAGTCGAAGGCGGTTAGGCCGCGACCTTCTGCACCTCTGCGACGATCTTCTTGGCCGCATCGCCGAGGTCGTTCGCGGGAACGATGGCGAGGCCGGAGTTCGCGAGGATCTCCTTGCCCTTCTCGACATTCGTGCCCTCGAGGCGGACGACCAGCGGCACCGAGAGGTTCACTTCCTTCGCCGCGGCGACGATGCCGTCGGCGATGATGTCGCACTTCATGATGCCGCCGAAGATGTTGACCAGGATGCCCTTCACGTTCGGATCCGCGAGGATGATCTTGAACGCGGCCGTCACCTTCTCCTTGTTGGCGCCGCCGCCGACGTCGAGGAAGTTGGCCGGGAACATCCCGTTCAGCTTGATGATGTCCATCGTCGCCATCGCGAGACCGGCGCCGTTGACCATGCAGCCGATGTCGCCATCGAGCTTGATGTAGGCGAGGTCGTACTTCGACGCTTCGAGCTCGGCGGGATCTTCCTCGGTCTCGTCGCGCAGTTCGAGCAGATCCTTGTGGCGGAACAGCGCGTTGCCGTCGAACGCGACCTTCGCGTCGAGCACCATCAGCTTGCCGTCGTTGGTGACCGCGAGCGGGTTGATCTCGATCTGCTCGGCATCGGTGCCCATGAACGCGTCATACAGCTTCGACGCGGTGTTCGCGGCCTGCTTGGCGAGATCGCCGGTCAGCTTCAGCGCGGCAGCGACGGCGCGGCCGTGATGCGGCATGAAGCCGGTCGCCTGGTCGATGTCGATCGACTGGATCTTCTCGGGCGTGTCGTGCGCAACGGCCTCGATGTCCATGCCGCCTTCGGTCGAGACAACCATCATCACCCGGCCGGTGGTGCGGTTGAGCGTCAGCGCGAGGTAGAATTCCTTGTCGATGTCGACGCCGTCGGTGACGTACAGGCGGTTGACCTGCTTGCCGGCATCGCCCGTCTGGATGGTGACCAGCGTGTTGCCCAGCATGTCGGTCGCGGCCGCGCGAACCTCGTCCTCGGTCTTGGCGAGGCGGACGCCGCCCTTGGCATCGGGGCCGAGCTCGACGAACTTGCCCTTGCCGCGGCCGCCGGCGTGGATCTGCGCCTTGACGACATAGAGCGGTCCGGGAAGCTTCTTGGACGCCTCGACGGCCTCCTCGACGGTCAAGGCCGCGAAGCCTGCGGGCACGGGGACGCCGAACTTGGCCAGCAGTTCCTTGGCCTGGTATTCATGGATGTTCATCGGGAAGGCTCCACGCAATTTTTAGGAAACTCGGGAATTGCATTGGCGTAAAGCACAGGGCGCGCGGCAAATCCACCCTTAAGGAATTTGCAGTTGCGTATCGTTATCAATAGAGGGTGGCGCGAGCCTGGATTTTGTTGCCGCATTTGGTACGGGAAGGCCCGGTGACCGGGATAGAACGCCGGTCGGGTGCAACTACCCCAGCTCGGCCGAAGCTGGTGCGTTTGGAGAAAAGTAACCCTTTTGGGAGCAGTGTTCCGGACATGACACAGCCCGTCCCCATCCCCCCCGCCGAACCCACCGGCGAGGAGCTTCGTCAGGCGCTACGCAAAGCCGTGAAAATGCGCGCGCACCTGCGCGATCGGGGCCAGACGCGATTCGAGATCGAGGTGACAGATCTGTCGCTTTCGGGGTTTCGTGCGGAGACGAGCTTTACATTGTGGCCGGGGACGGTGGTGTGGCTGACTCTGCCGGGTCTGGCCGCGCTCGAGGCAGTGGTCGCGTGGCGGGACAAGTTCAAATATGGCTGTGCGTTCGCCAAACCGCTGCATCCAGCGGTGTTCGATCATATCGTAGCGTTGAGCCAGCGATAGGCTCGGCTACGTCCGCGCCGATGCGCGAGCGTAGCGATGCGCAATCGCAGGCTCGGCCGGTGGGTCGCTCCAAGCGAACCCATCCGACGGCGGCTTTGCCGACGGTAGCTTGCCTTAATGTGTTCTCCCGCGAAGGCGGGAGCCCAGTCTGGGTCCCCGCCTTCGCGGGGAAACAATTTTCCGTCAGTCGAACAGGCTCGACACGCTCGTCTCGTCCGCGATCCGCTTGATCGCCTCTCCGAGCAACGGCGCGATCTGCAGATGGCGGATCTTGCCGTGTGCGCCCTTGATGACCTCGTGATTCCCGATCGAGTCGGTGATCACCAGCTCTCGCAGTTCAGAGCCTTCGACGCGGGCGACTGCCCCGCCCGACAGGACGCCGTGGGTGACATAGGCGACGACGTCCTCGGCACCCGCTTCTTTCAGCGCTGCCGCCGCGTTGCACAGCGTGCCCGCGGAATCGACGATATCGTCGACCAGGATGCAGAAGCGACCCTCGACCTCGCCGATGATGTTCATCACCTCCGACTCGCCCGCGCGCTCACGGCGCTTGTCGACGATCGCGAGCGGGGCGTTGTCGAGTCGCTTGGCAAGCACACGTGCGCGGACGACGCCGCCGACGTCCGGCGACACGACCATCAGGTTCTTGCCCTTGAATCGCGCGAGGATGTCGGCGGACATGACCGGCGCCGCATAGAGGTTGTCGGTTGGAATATCGAAGAAACCCTGGATCTGGCCGGCATGCAGGTCGACCGACAGCACGCGGTTCGCGCCGGCGACGGTGATCAGGTTGGCGACCAGCTTGGCCGAGATCGGAGTCCGCGGCCCCGGCTTCCGGTCCTGCCGCGCGTAACCCATGTACGGGATCACCGCGGTGATGCGCCGCGCCGACGCACGCTTGAGCGCGTCGATCATGATGAGCAGTTCCATGAGGTTGTCGTTGGCGGGATAGCCGGTCGACTGGATCACGAACACGTCCTCGCCGCGGACGTTCTCGTTGATCTCGACGAAGACCTCCTCGTCGGCGAAACGGCGCACACTGACGTCGGTCAGCGGGATCTCGAGATAGGCGGAGATTTCCTGCGCCAGCGGCAGGTTCGAATTGCCGGTCATCAGTTTCATGAAGCTATTTCCCGCTCGATATTGCGCACCCCTTAGGCGCACGAACGGTGTCGTGGAAGGGTTTGCCCGTCGGCGCGCGGCTACGTACAGCGGCGGGATGACCGTGATCACCCGTTTCGCCCCCTCGCCCACCGGCCGGCTGCATGTCGGCAATATCCGCACCGCGCTCCACAACTGGATGTTCGCGCGGGCGCAGGGCGGCACGTTCGTGCTGCGGATCGACGATACCGATCCCGAACGTAGCGAGGAACGCTTCGTCGACGCGATCCGCGCCGATCTCGACTGGCTCGGAATGACGCCCGATGCGGAAGAACGACAGTCGGCGCGGTTCGCGTTGTACGAGGCGCGGTTCGCGGCGCTGGTCGCGAGCGGGCATGTCTATCCGGCGTACGAGACCTCGCAGGAGCTCGACCTGAAGCGCAAGATCCAGGCCGGACGTGGGTTGCCGCCGATCTACGACCGCGCTGCACTGGCGCTCGACGAGGATGCGCGGGCCAAGCTGGAGGCGGACGGGGTGCGCCCGCATTGGCGGTTCAAGCTCGACCACGACTCGGCGATCGATTGGGACGACCTGATCCGCGGGCCGCAGCATTTCGAGGCGAGGACGATGAGCGATCCGGTGATCCGGCGCGCCGATGGGTCTTGGCTGTATATGTTGCCGTCGGCGATCGACGACGCCGAGATGGGCGTGACGCATGTGGTGCGGGGCGAGGATCACGTGTCGAACACCGCGCTCCAGTTGCAGATGTTCGCAGCGCTCGGCGTGACGCCGCCTCGGTTTGCGCATGAGGCTTTGCTGACGGGGGCTGAGGGTAAGCTGTCGAAGCGGCTTGGGTCGCTCGGCGTCGATCATTTCCGTGAGGTCGGGATCGAACCGCAGGCGGTGCGCGCACTGCTGGCGCGGATCGGGACGAGCGATCCGGTCGAACCGATCGCCGATGCTGCGCCGCTGATCGCAGGGTTCGATTTTGCAAGGTTCGGACGCGCGCCGGCGCGGTTCGACGAGGCGGAACTGGCGCAGTTGAATGCGCGGATTTTGCATGCGCTGCCGTTCGAGGCGGTGGCTGGGCGGTTGCCCGAGGGCATGGACGTGGCGGCTTGGGAGGCGGTGCGGCCGAACCTGGTGACGCTGGCGGATGCAGCGGACTGGTGGGGGGTGATCGAGGGGTCGGTTGCGGTCGATGGCGACGTGGAGGTCGAGTATCTCGATCAGGCGCTGGCGGCGGCGGGTGAGATCGATTGGTCTAGCGATCCGTGGCACGCGCTGACGGCTCGGTTGAAGGTTGAGACGGGACGGAAAGGCAAGGCGTTGTTCCTGCCGTTGCGGCGCGCGTTGACCGGGCGCGATCATGGACCGGACATGGCGGCGTTGCTGCCGCTGATCGGGCGCGAGCGGGCTTTGGAGCGGTTGGCGGCGCGCTGATCTCGCGTTAGCGAACCGCAAGAAGTATGTTCTCCCGCGAAGGCGGGAGTCCAGCCTGGGCTCCCGCCTTCGCGGGAGAACAAGGAGGGGTGGGCCGACGGTCGATCCGATTGCAGCCGAACTATTTTTGTCGGGGGCCGAGAGAAGCCCCAACCGTGCCCCAACACCACCCCGGCGAAGGCCGGGGCCCAGTTGGAAAGGTCGCAGTAACGAAGCGCCGGCCTCAGTTAGCAACGTCCCCCAACTGGGCCCCGGCCTCCGCCGGGGTGGTGGATGTATCGACGAGAAGTGCCACCCAGCCGGCCGAACTGGCACGTCAAACAAGTCCGCCGCGTCCGCCGCGTCCGCCGCGTCCGCCGCGTCGCGAACGTGACTGGCGCAGATCAGACACCAGCACATGCCTCGTTTCCTATATTCCAACCCCTTGCCCCCGAAATGTAATGATGTACCATCTCAACCGGCGGTGCCTATATCGCCGCCATCCTCGAGGAGATGCGAAGGAGACGGTAATGTACGCGGATCGACTGAACCGGACGGGCGGATTCAATCCCGGGAGCCTTGGCGTTGCGCTGGCCATCAACTGCGCGGTGATCGGAGCGTTGTTCTTTGCAGCGCCTAACGTGCTGCCGTTCGTGCCCGACAAGCCCCTCGTCACCTATGTGCCGTACACTCCACCACCGCCGCCTGAACCCACTCCGCCCGCCGACCCGCTGGTCCGCCAGCAACCTCGCCCAGCCCCGCGCCCCGATGCACCGATCACGGTCGTGCAGATACCGCAGACCGATGGCTTCGCGGTCGCCCCCGATCCACTCCCTTACACGCCGTCGATCGGAGTCGAAGGCACCGGAACGGGCACCGTAGCGGTCGATCCGCCAAAGTCTGCACCCGTGCTCGTCCAGCCCGGCATCGACCCGCGCTATGCCGCCGACTTCCAGCCAAGCTATCCGTCCGAGGAACGCCGCGCCGAACGCGAGGGCAAGGTCGTGGTGCGCGTGCTGGTCGGCACCGATGGTCGCGTGAAGCAGGTCGAGCGGGTCAGCGCGACCACCGATGCGTTCTATCGCGCGACGCTGGACCGTGCGCTGGCGAAGTGGCGGTTCAAGCCCGCGACGCGCGACGGCGTTCCGGTCGAGGCGTGGCGATCGATGTCGCTGACGTTTGTGCTGCAGAACTAAAGCTTGAGGGGCGCGGGGCTGGCCTAGCCGGCTTCGCCCCCCTATCTTGGCGATCATGGGCTTTTTCAGTCGTTTCTCCCCGATCGTCGCCTATCGCGACCTGCGGCTCTTCTTCAGCCAGCGTCGGCCGTACGAGCTCATCTTTCTCGTGGCGGCGCTCGGCGTCACCAGCTTCCTGATCTACGCGTTCATGAAGGATTCGTACGTCGAGCAGGAGTATCGGCCGAAAATCATCTACGTCGAGCAATGGCCTGCGGATCGGACCGACGCGGAGATCGTCGCCCAGCAGAAGATCGACGCGCCGATCAAGGCCAAGGCGCTCGCCGAGCAGAAGGCCCGCGAGGACGAGACACGTGCGTCGTTCAAGCGGTTGGACGACAAGCTCAAGGCGATGGGAATCTGACCCAGCCGGATGCTCGGTGGATGGGCACTGCGCTGGCGCTGGCCGAGCGTAGCCGAGGACGGACTGCGCCCAATCCCAATGTCGGCTGCGTAATCGTGCGCGACGGCCGCGTCGTCGGGCGAGGCTGGACGCAAGCGGGCGGACGACCACATGCCGAGGCGATGGCCTTGGCGGAGGCCGGTGCGAAAGCGCGGGGGGCCACGGCCTATGTTACGCTTGAGCCATGCGCGCACCAGTCGCCACGCGGGCCAGCGTGTAGCGACCTGCTGATCGAGGCTGGTGTCTCACGCGTCGTCGTTGCCCTTGAAGATCCGGATATACGAACGGCTGGCCGAGGGTTTGCCAGGCTTGAGATGGCTGGTATCGCCGTGACGCGCGGTGTGCGTGCGGACGAAGCCAAACGTTCGATGGCCGGTTTTCTCACCCGGCAAGCGCTGGGCCGTCCGCATGTAACGCTGAAGCTCGCGACGTCGCTCGACGGTTGCATCGCGATGCCTGATGGGTCGAGTCGCTGGATCACCGGTCCGCAGGCCCGCGCTCACGCCCATCTCGAGCGGAGTCGGCACGAAGCGATCCTCGTCGGTCGCGGCACGTATGACGCCGATGCACCGCGACTTGACGTGCGGTTGCCGGGGCTGGAAGAACGCGGACCAAGGCGCGTGCTCTTATCCTCGACTGTTCAAGATGTGCCCGGCTGGACCGTCATCGCCACCCTGCAAGACATAGCGACCCTCCCCAACGTCGACCATATCCTCATCGAGGGCGGCGCGGCCGTAGCGTCGGCGTCCCTTGCGGCCGATGTGGTCGACCGGCTCCTTCTCTACCGCGCGCCGATCCTGATCGGCGGCGGCAAGCATTCGCTCCGCGACATCGGCCTCACCGACCTGACCGAAGCGCATGGCCGCTGGGCGATCGTCGATGCGCGGCAACTTGGCAGCGACCGGCTTGAGGTCTACGAGCGCGAACGAAACGAGGCATAATGTTCACCGGAATCGTCACCGACATCGGCACAGTCACGACCGTGGAATCGCCCGGCGATACCCGCGTCGTCGTCAGCACCGCCTATGATACCGCCACCGTCGACCTCGGCGCGTCGATCTCGTGCTCGGGCGTCTGCCTGACCGTGGTCGACAAGGGACCTAGGTGGTTCGCGGTCGATGTCTCCGGCGAGACGATCAGCCGCACGGCGAAGGATCAGTGGACCGAGGGTCGCAAGTTCAACCTGGAACGTGCGATGAAGCTCGGCGACGAGCTCGGTGGCCATATCGTCACGGGCCATGTCGACGGCCTCGGCACCGTCGTCGCGCTGAGCGAGGAAGGCGGCTCGCACCGCATCACGATCCGCGCCGGCGCCGACATCGCGCCGTTCATCGCGCCCAAGGGTTCGGTGACGGTCGACGGCGTCTCGCTTACCGTGAACAGCGTCCAGGACATCGATTGCCCTGATGGACCAAGGGAGGTCGAATTCGGCCTCAACATCATCCCGCATACCTGGTCCGTCACCACGCTCGGAACGATCCAGATGGGTCAGTCGGTCAATATCGAGATCGACGTCCTCGCCCGCTACCTCCAAAGAATGGAGCATTACCGTGCCTCTGCCCGCTGAACGTTCGTCCGAATTGGCCCGTCTGAAGCACGGTTATCTCTCCAGCCCCGAAGAGATCATCGACGAGGCGCGCAACGGCCGGATGTTCATCCTGGTCGACGACGAGGATCGCGAGAACGAGGGCGACCTCGTCATCCCCGCGCAGATGGCGACGCCGGAGAAGATCAACTTCATGGCCAAATACGGCCGTGGCCTGATTTGCCTCGCGCTGACCCGCGACCGCACCGAGGAACTCGGGCTTGAACTGATGAGCCGCAACAACGGCACTCGGCACGAGACCGCGTTCACCGTCTCGATCGAGGCGCTGGAAGGCGTCACGACCGGCATCTCGGCCGCGGACCGCGCGCGCACCATCGCGGTGGCAATCGATGCGACCAAGCAGAAGGCCGACATCGTCACGCCCGGCCACGTCTTCCCGCTGGTCGCGCGCGACGGCGGCGTGCTGATCCGTGCCGGTCATACCGAGGCGGCGGTCGACGTCGCGCGGCTCGCCGGGCTCAATCCCTCGGGCGTGATCTGCGAGATCATGAACGAGGATGGCACGATGGCGCGGATGGATGACCTCGTCACCTTTGCACAGTTCCACAACGTCAAGATCGGCACGATCCGCGACCTGATCGCGTATCGCCGCCGCTACGACCACCTCGTCGAGAAGCGCGCCGAGGCCAGGTTCACCTCCGAATGGGGTGGCGACTGGACCGCGCTGACGTTCTGGAACAAGGCGACCGGCACCGAGCAGGTCGCACTGGTCAAGGGCAAGATCGACCCAGCCAAGCCGACGCTCGTACGCATGCACGCGCTGTCGCCGTTCGCGGATATCTTCGGCGAATCGGGCGATCGCGGCCGGATCCTCGCGCGCTCGATGCAGATGATCGCGGACGAGGGCGCTGGCGTCATCGTCGTCATCAACCGCCCGCGCAGCAACACCTTCACGTCCGCCGTGATGAAGAAGGCGGGCGCGGAGATCACGCCGGACATGGAGGAACTGCGCGACTACGGCGTCGGCGCGATGATCCTGACCGAACTCGGCGTCCACGACATGGTGCTGATCACCAACACGCATCACACGCTGGTCGGCCTCGACGGCTACGGCCTGTCGATCGTCGGCGAACGCCCGATCGCGTCCCTGGATACGGAAAAGAGCAACTGATGGCGCATCTCCTCATCGTCGAAGCCCGGTTCTACGACCACCTCAACGACCTGCTGGTCGAGGGCGCCAAGGCGGCGATCGAAGCCGCCGGCCACACCCACGAGACGATCACCGTGCCTGGCGCGCTCGAAGTTCCGGGCGCGATCGCGCTGGCGGCGGAGAGCGAGACGTTCGACGCGTATGTCGCGCTCGGCGTCGTGATCCGCGGCGAGACCTATCATTTCGAGATCGTCGCGGGCGAGAGCGCGCGCGGGATCATGCAGCTGACGATGGACGGCTTGCCGATCGGCAACGGCATCCTGACCACCGAAAACGAAGCGCAGGCGCTTACGCGCGCGAAGCCCACCGAAGGCGACAAGGGCGGTGGTGCGGCCAACGCCGCGCTGGCGATGCTGGCGCTGAAGGACCGCTTTCTCGCGTGAGCTGCGCGCGTGGGTGAGGTGATCAACCTGCGGCTTGCGCGGAAGCAGCGGGCGAGAGTGACGGCCGAGCAGCGTGCGGACGAGAACCGCCGGCTGTTCGGCCGGACCGCAGCGGAGAAAGCGGCGGAAACGCACGCGCGGGATCGAGTCGAAAAGACGCTCGATGGCGCGCATCTCGATAACGGACCGCCGAACGGGAAAACGGAATAACGCCCCCTCGTCATCCTAGCGAACGCCAGGATCGAGAGCCGAAAGCGGGCGGCTTCCGTGACGCTGGATCCTGGGTCGAGCCCGGGATGACGAGACCTTGGGCATCGGCAACATCCGCTCCCGCAGGAACGTCCAGACCTCAGCGCCGTTATGCCCCCGTAACAAGGGGGCCATCATGATTTCGGATGCGAATGCGACGTTGCTCGCCAAACTCGGCTTCGCTGCGCGCGGCGTGGTTTATATTCTGGTCGGGTGGTTTGCCGTCGACGCGGCGTTGCGCGGTGGCAAGATCGCCGACAACCAGGGCGCGATCGGGTCGATGGCGGACCAGGCGTTCGGTCCGGCCCTGCTCGCGATCGTGGCGACCGGCCTGCTCGGCTACGCGGTCTGGCGGCTGACCGAGGCTGCCGCCAACCCAGAGCAGATCGGCAGCGACGTCAAGGGCACCCTTAAGCGGATCGGGCACGTCGTCAGCGGGATCGCGCATCTGATCCTCGCCTGGACCGCTGCCAAGCTCGCCATGAAGACGGGCTCTCGCGACGCAGCCGTCTCACCCGGCGACGAGAGCGCACGCGACTGGACCGCGTTGCTGCTCGACCAGCCGGCCGGGCGCGTTCTGGTCGGTGCAGTTGCGATCGGCGTGTTGGTCGCGGCCTTCCAGCAGGCGCAAAAGGCATGGCGCGGCGATTTCATTCATGACCTTCGCGGCGGCGCCCCCGCCCCCGGCTATGTCTGCACGATGGGCCGGATCGGCTATGGAGCGCGGGCGCTGGTGTTCCTGATCGTCGCCGGGCTATTCGGATTGGCGGCGTGGACCGCGCATGCGAGCGACGCGGGCGGCGTGGCGGAGGCTCTGGAGCAGCTGCAATCGCAACCGGGCGGCAAGTGGCTGCTCGTGCTTACCGGGATCGGTCTGGCGTTGTTCGGCGCGTACAGTCTGGTCGAGGCACGCTTCCGGCGAATTCACGTCGACCTGCCGGGGACCAATTAGGCCTCCGACAGCGTGTCGCCGATACACCGGCTCAGCGGACGGCGGCATGCACACGATAAGCTTCGACGCCCCGACCATCCGAATGTCGACGCTACGTCAGCTTTCGCTGGCCGTTTCCAGTAACGCCGCCTCGACCTCCTCGACGCTGATGCCGAATGCGCCCGCCAGCGCCGCTAGCGACGCACCGCGATCCGCCAGCGTCCGGATCCGCTTCGGATCGACGATGGTCGTGTAACCGCGGGTATCGCGCTCTTTCTTGGTTTCCTCGCCACTCCGCGCCAACGCACCAGAGCGGCGGCGTTTGGAAATCTTGAGCGCTTCGACATCGTTGGTCGGCGGCGCGTCGAGCCGTGCCTTGATCCGCCCGCCTTCTTCGATCCGACGACTTTCACGGGCACGTTCGCGTTCCTGGGACTGGAGATCGCGCTGGGCAGCACGCGACTCGGATCGCTGTTCGGACGCGGCGAGCCGCTCCTTGGCGCGTTGCTCGCGGCCGTTGGCCCGCTCCTCCGCACGCTTTGCGGCACGGTCGGCGGTGCCTGGCGTAAGCGGCCCCGTTCCCCTGCCGCCGCTCGGCCAGCCGTCGGTCATTGCACATCCTGTCGTCACCGGTGCGCCGTTCGACGCGGAGGCGCGCTGCTAGGCGATGGCGGCACCGGTGACTAGAGGCTGACCTTCACGATCCCCCCCCCAAAGGGGGAGGATCGAGCATCGCCACGCGTCAGGCGTTCGCAGTCTCGAGCGCGGGGTAGTCGATGTAACCCTCGGGGCCCTGGCTGTACCACGTCTTCGCATCGTCCTTCGCCAGCGGTGCGCCAGCGCGCAGACGCTCCGGCAGGTCCGGGTTGGCGATGAACGGACGGCCGAAGCTGATCGCGTCGGCATCGCCCTTGTCGAGTTCGGCCTGCGCCTTCTCCAGCGTGTCGTAATCCGAGTTCAGGACCAGCACGCCCTTGAAGACCTTGCGGATCGCCGGGCTGAGCTTCGGTACGTCGGTCTTGCCGAACGTGCCGTCAGGGCCAGGCTCGCGCAGTTCGAGGAACGCGATGCCGAGATCGGACAGTGCCTTGGCAGCGGCCGTGAACAGCGGCTCGGGATTGCTGTCGTCGACACCCTGCGAATCGCCATTGGGCGACAGGCGGACGCTGACGCGATCGGCACCGGCGACCGAGATCACTCGCTCGGCGACTTCGCGCAGCAGGCGAACGCGATTTTCGATCGAGCCACCATATTCGTCGGTGCGCAGGTTCGCGTTGTCGCGCAGGAACTGGTCGATCAGATAGCCGTTCGCGGCATGGATCTGCACGCCGTCGAACCCGGCGGCCAGCGCATTCTTCGTCGCCAGCTCATAGTCGTTCAACAGGCGCGGAATCTCGTTCAGTTCGAGCGGACGCGCGACCTCGAAGTCCTGCTTGCCCTCGAACGTGTGTGCCTGGCCTTCGGTCGCGGTCGCCGACGAGGAGACCGGCTGGCCGCCGATAACCGACGAATGGACCTGGCGCCCCATGTGCCACAGCTGCGCGACGATCCGGCCACCAGCGGCGTGCACCGAGTCGGTGACGGGCTTCCAGGCGGCGACCTGCGCATCGGTCCACAGACCCGGTGCGAACGGCCAGCCAAGGCCTTCGCGGCTGATGCCGGTGGCCTCCGAGATGATCAGGCCGGCGCTCGCGCGCTGCGTATAATAGTCGACCATCATGTCGGTCGGAACGGCATCCCTGTCGGCACGCCCCCGCGTGAGCGGCGCCATGATGATGCGGTTCGGCGCGTCGACGGCGCCAAGGGTAATGGAATCGAAAAGGCTCGGCATGGGGGCTCCTTATTGGCCTGACGGGCGGAAGATAGGGCGCTACAGCGCGGCATGCATCGCCCCGACCCGCAAACATTATCTAGCGTGCCCGATACGGTACCCGAGCTTGCGCCCGGCGTGGGCAGCGTGGCGGCCCCTGGCATGATCGCATTCGCGGCCCTGGTCGTCGCGAACGTCGCGCTCGCGTTCGGCCCATGGTTCGTGCGCGCGACCGAGGTTGGGCCGGTCGCCGCGGGATTCTGGCGACTGACGCTCGCGGTGCCGTTCCTGATCGCGCTCGCGGTGCAGCAGGGCGCACGGCCGACCCGGCTGAGCCGTGGCGTGTGGATCGGGCTGATCGCGGGCGGCGTGTGTTTCGCCGCCGACCTCGGCGCGTGGCATCTCGGGATACACCGGACCACGCTCGCCAACGCGACGCTGTTCGGCAATGCGGCGACGCTGATGTTCCCGATCTACGGATTCCTGATCGCGAAGGCATGGCCGACGCGGACGCAGGGCTGGGCGCTGGTGCTTGCGGCGGCCGGTGCGGCGTTATTGCTCGGGCGTTCCTATGAGCTTGATGCGAAAAACCTCGCGGGCGACCTGCTCTGCATCCTCGCTGGGCTGCTCTACACGGTCTATTTCATCCTGATGGCGCGCGCGCGGGCGACGTTGGCGCCGCTGTCCGCGCTGACCCTGTCGACGCTGGCGGGGATCGTGCCGCTGCTTGTGTTCGCGCTGGCGATGGGAGAGCGAGTGCTGCCGGCGCACTGGGGGCCGCTGATCGGGCTCGCTTTGTGCAGCCAGGTGCTCGGCCAAGGGCTGATGATCTATGCGCTCGGCCGATTCACACCGCTGGTGATCGGGATCGCATTGCTGATCCAGCCGGTGGTGGCGGGCATGGTCGGTTGGCTGGTGTACGGCGAGCGGCTCGGTGCGGCGGATCTGGTCGGCGTCGTGATGGTCGCGGTTGCGCTGGTGCTGGTGAGGCAGGGCCCTCCCCCCGAATTACCTCTTGAAGACACGCTTGATACGTCTGATTTTGAACGGCAGGAGACGGTATGACCCAGGACCTTACGCTCGACGAAATCCGCGCAAAGCTCGCCCCCGGCATTGCTGCCAACGCGGCGTTCGACGGGTGGAGCGACGCCGCACGCGACATGGCTGCGCAGGCCGGGGGGATCGATACCGACATCGCCGCATTGGCGTTCAAGGACGGCCCGGTAGACATGGTCGACGCGTGGTTCGCGCATATCGACGACGTGATGCTCGCCGCGGTTCCGCCCGAGCGGCTCGCGCTGATGAAGGTCCGCGACAAGATCACTGCTTTGGTCGAAGCGCGGCTCGATGCGACGTCGATCGACCGCGAGTCGCTGCGGCGTGCGGTGGCGATCCTCGCGCTCCCGCAGAATTTGGCGAAGGCGACGCGGCTTGGTTGGCGGACGGTCGACACGATCTGGCGCGCGGCGGGCGATGTTGCGACGGATTATAATTACTACACCAAGCGGACCATCCTGCTCGGCGTGTATGCGTCGACGATCACGGTGTTTCTCGACGACGAAAGCGAAGGCCTCGCCGACACGCGTGCGTTCCTGCGGCGCCGGATCGACGGGATCATGCAGTTCGAGAAGGCCAAGGCCGGTTTCCTCAAGCGGACCGAGCACGGTTTCAGCCTGTCGCGATTCGTTGGTCGTCTGCGCTATCCGACGGCTTGAGGGCGGTACCCATCCCGTCATCCTGGGCTGGACCCAGGACCAGAGCCACGAAAGGCGCGCTAAGTGGCTCTGGGTCCTGACTTTCGTCAGGATGACGCGACGGTGAGGTGGTGGTAACCAACGTCGGTTAGGGCTTCCCATACCCGGGGGTTACTGATAATCAGTCGCATCATGGACACTCGCCCCGATCGTTCCGTCAGCCTCGAAACTCTGCCGCGCAAGCAGCACGCTATTGTTGCGGCAATCGAGTGGGCGCGGCTCGCGGGGCCGGAAGCGCGGCGATTGCGCGAACTGGGCTTCGATGAGGGTGTCGATGTCGAGGTTCTGCACCGCGCGACTCTGGGCCAGGGCCCGATCGCCTGCCGGATCGGCCGCATGACCGTGGCGCTGCGCCGCGCGGTTGCCGGCGCCATCCACGTTTCTCCCATGCCTGCCGCGGCCGAATAATCCTTTAGAATGAACGTAGCACCGCTGGTTGCGCTGGTCGGCAATCCCAATGCCGGCAAGAGCGCGCTGTTCAACGCGCTTACGGGTGCGCGCCAGAAGGTCGGCAATTATCCCGGCGTCACGGTCGAGCGGAAAGTCGGGCGGCTGATGCTCGACGACGGGCGGCCGGTTGAGCTGGTCGACTTGCCCGGCGCGTACAGCCTGGAGCCATCTTCCCCCGACGAGCGCGTCACCCGCGATGTCGTCACCGGTACGCAGGATGGCGAGCGCCTTCCGGATGCGCTGGTCGTCGTCGTCGACGCCGCCAATCTCGACAACCACCTGCGCTTTACGCTCCAGCTGATCGCGCTCGGCCTGCCCGTAGTGGTCGCGCTCAATATGGTCGATCTCGCCGAGCGCGACGGACTGAAGCTCGATCCGAAAGTGCTCGAGCGCGAACTCGGCGTGCCGGTGATTCCGACCGTTGCGGTACGCAAACGCGGTCTCGACGAACTCAAGGCCGCGCTGTCCGGCATCGTCATCAATGGACCCATGCGACTGCGCAAATCGGACGGCAGCGTGCAGGACGACATCGTCACGCTCCAGCGTCGCGCGCGCACGATCGCTACCGCCGCGACTGTGTCCGAGACGACCGTCCGCCGCTGGACGCACATGCTTGACGCGGTCGCGCTGCACCCTGTCGCAGGGCCGATCCTGCTGCTGGCGATCATGTTCCTGATGTTCCAGGCTGTGTTCAGCTGGGCTCAGCCGTTCATGGACGCGATCGACGGTGGCTTCACCGCGTTGCAGGCGTTCCTGACATCCGAGCTGCCCCAGTCGCTGCTCCGCTCGCTGCTGGTCGACGGCGTGATCGCGGGCGTCGGCGCGGTGATCGTCTTCCTGCCGCAGATCCTGATCCTGTTCCTCTTCATCCTCGTCCTCGAGGCGAGCGGCTACATGGTGCGCGCGGCATTCCTGATGGACCGGGTGATGGCGAGCGTCGGGCTGTCGGGCCGCGCGTTCATCCCGCTGCTGTCGAGCTTCGCGTGCGCGATTCCGGGCATCATGGCGACGCGGACGATCGACGACGAGAAGGACCGGCTGACGACGATCCTGATCGCGCCGCTGATGACGTGTTCCGCGCGCCTGCCGGTCTACACGCTGATCATCGGCGCGTTCATTCCAAACACGCAGGTGCTGCCGTTCGTCGGGTTGCAGGGGCTGGTGATGCTCGGCCTGTACGTGATGGGCATCGTCGGCGCGTTCGTAGCCGCGCTGGTGCTGCGCCGGACGGTGACCAAGGGCGTATCGTCGGGCTTCATGATGGAGATGCCGAAATATCAGTGGCCGCAGTGGCGCGACGTCGGCATCGGCCTGTGGAGCCGCGCGCAGATCTTCCTGAAGCGCGCCGGCGGCATCATCCTGATCTCGACCGTGATCCTGTGGGTGATGCTGAGCTTCCCCAAGCCGCCCGAGGGCAGTAAGGTCTCGCCGGTCGATTATTCGGTCGCAGGCCGGATCGCCAACGGCATCGCGCCGGTGTTCGCACCGATCGGCTTCAACCGCGATATCGTCCTCGCGCTGATCCCGGCGATGGCCGCACGCGAAGTCGCGGTGGCGGCGATCGGTACGGTCTATGCGATCGACGATCCCGACAGCAACCAGGGCGGCAAGGCGATGGTCGAGAACCTGCGCGGCCGCTGGAGCCTGCCGACCGCGCTCGCCTTCCTGATGTGGTTCGTGTTCGCGCCGCAGTGCATTTCGACCATCGCCGTCACCCGTCGCGAGACGAATGGCTGGAAATGGCCGGCGTTCATGGTTGGCTATTTGTTCGCTGCCGCGTACATCATGGCTGGCATTACATACTGGCTGGCGGTCGCCGCTGGTTTGTAGGTGATGCACTGAGCGGACTCCAAATCCGTTCAAGGCGTAGGTCCTGGTCCTTCTCCCCAGAAGCGATCATCCCTTCCACCGGGTAATCCGCACCCAGGTCCTACGCCGCTACCGTATATTCGTTCATGCTCGTCTGAGCAATCAAACCTTACTAGTGGAGTCCTGGGTTCGTGGCAGGCAGCGTCAACAAGGTCATCATCGTCGGCAATCTGGGTCGCGACCCGGAGAGCAAGGCGTTCCAGAACGGCGGCAAGGTCGTCAATCTGCGCATCGCGACATCCGAGTCCTGGAAGGACAAGAACTCGGGCGAGCGCAAGGAAAAGACCGAATGGCATTCGGTCGCGATCTTCAACGAAGGTCTGGCGAACGTCGCCGAGAAGTATCTCCGCAAGGGTTCGAAGGTCTATATCGAGGGCGCGCTCCAGACCCGGAAGTGGCAGGACGCGCAGGGCCAGGACAAGTACTCGACCGAGATCGTGCTGCAGGGCTTCAACAGCGTGCTGACGATGCTCGATGGTCCAAACGGTGGCGGCGCAGGCGGTGGTGCAGGTGGCGGCGGTGGTAGCCGCGGCGGTGGCGACGACTGGGCCGGCGGTGGCGGCGGCAACGACTTCGGCGGTGGTTCGTCGGGTGGCGGCGGCGGTTACGGCGGCGGCGGCGGTCGCGGCGGCAGCGCACCCTCGGGTGGCGGTAGTGGCGGCGGTGCACGCGGTGGCAGCTTCGGCCAGACTGGCGGCTTCTCGGACGATCTCGACGACGACGTGCCGTTCTGATCTCCATGACGACGCTGTATTCCGTTCCAAAGACCGGTGTGTTCGACGAGGCCGAGCGCTCCCGCGTCATCGCGTCCTACGACGTCGCCGGCGCGCGTGCGAAAGGTCAGTTGGACGACATCGTTTCGTTCGCGGCGGAGCTTTGCGGCGCGCCGGTCGCGTTGCTGAGCCTGGTCGAGGAAGAGTATCAGCGTTTCCTGTCGCGCACCGGCACCGATCTGGAGCAGACGCCGCGCAGCATGTCGTTCTGCGCGCACGCGATGCACCATCACGAGGTGATGGAAGTGCCCGACGCGCTGGAGGACCCGCGCTTCGTCGATAATGCGCTGGTAACCGGCCCGCCCTATGTGCGGTTCTACGCGGGCGCGCCGCTGGTCTCCAGCGAAGGCGTGCCGCTGGGCGCGCTTTGCGTTCTGGCACCCGATCCTCGCGAGGGGCTTACCCGGTTCCAGCGTGACGGCATGACGTTGCTCGCGAAGGCCGCCATGGGCCGGCTCGACGATCGCCGCGCCGCACGCGAGCAGGCGATGGCCGAGGCCGAGGCACGGCGGACGCTGGAGGCGAGCGACCTGCGGTTCCGTACGCTTGCGGACACCATGCCGCAGATGGTGTGGTCGACGCTGCCCGACGGCTTCCACGATTATTTCAACGCCCGCTGGTATGAATTTACCGGCACGCCCGTGGGGACGACCGACGGCGAGGGCTGGAACGACATGTTCCACCCCGAGGATCAGGATCGTGCCTGGGCGCTGTGGCGTCACTCGCTCGACACGGGCGAGCCGTACAATATCGAATACCGGCTGCGGCATTTCGACGGCACGTACCGCTGGGTACTGGGCCGCGCGCTGCCGGTGCGCGACGAAAGCGGTGCGATCCAGCGCTGGTTCGGGACGTGCACCGACATCCACGAACAGAAGCTCGCATACGAAGAGCGCGAGGTGATCAGCCAGGAGCTGAGCCACCGCATCAAGAACATCTTCTCGGTGATTGCCGGGCTCATCGCGTTCTCCGCGCGGGGCAAGCCTGAGTTCGCCGGGATCGCGACCGACCTACGCCACCGTATCAACGCACTGGGCCGGGCGCATGATTTCGTCCGCCCGCACAGCGCGAACTCGCGACCGTCGATGGCGCAGAACAGTCTGCGCGGCTTGCTGCACGAATTGTTCGAGCCCTATCAGCGGATCGACGGCGCGCGCGTCAGCGTCGAGGGCGACGATGTGACGATCGATGATCGCTCGGCGACGCCGCTCGCGCTGATGTTTCACGAACTCGCGACCAACGCGACCAAATATGGTGCGCTAGCGACCGAACTCGGCACCGTCAGGATCACCGTCTCGGCAAATACCGATACGGTGACATTGAACTGGCGCGAAGTGGGAGGCCCATCCGTCACCAAGCCGACGACACCTGCCGGCTTCGGCACGCAACTGATCGAGATGAGCGCGGTGCGTCAGTTGGGTGGTAGCGTGAACCGGACCTGGAACGACGATGGCCTGATCGTCGACCTGACCATTCCGAGGGCTGCGTTCAGCCGCTGATGCGGATGACGTCGTCGTGCGCGGTTTGCTCGTCGTTGCACGCCAGAGCCGCGGCTGCGAGGATCGCCGCATCGCTGAACGGCTTGCGTATATAGCCGAGGCACTCCGCATCGCCAATCTGCGCGGGATTTGCGGTCACGAACACGACCTTGACGCCGTAATCCTTCGCCATCCGCCTGGCGATCTCCGGTCCTGTAGGTCCGTCGCGCAGATTAATGTCGACGAACGCGAAGTTGCAACCCGGTGCCGCCGCGATCGCGCTGTCGCGATCCGCCGCGATCGCTGCAACGCCGTAGCCGGCATCCATCAGGATCCGCTCGAGATCGAGCGCGACGAAGATTTCGTCTTCGACAATGAGGGCGGTCTTGGTCATCGGCGAAGTAACCAGCCGCCGGCCTATCGGTTCCGTTTTATTACTGATCTCAATCAGTATAGCGCGACATAGTGTTACATTTGTCGCTGCGCGGTCATGGCCGAAGTAGAAATACCGCGTGTTCGGCCAACAGGTTGGCGGCGCCTTTGCCCGTCTGCTTGTCCCCTGACAGGAACCAGGCGCCCTCGACCGTGATCCCTCGCGTTTTTACGAAAGCCCGGAAATCGTCGATCGTGACGTGGTGGATGTTGGGCGTGTCGTACCAGCTCTCGGGCAATTGCCGCGTCACCGGCATGCGACCACCCCAGAGGAGCGACAGCCGCACGCGCCAATGCGCGAAATTGGGGAAGCTGACGAAGGCGCGTCGGCCGATCCGTAGCAGATGATCAAGCACGAGGTCGGGTGCGCGTGCGGTCTGCAGGGTCTGGCTGAGGATGGCGTAGTCGAAGCTGCCGTCAGGATAGCCGGCGAGATCCACGTCCGCGTCACCCTGGATCACCGACAGGCCGCGCGCGACCGCCGATGCCACGTTATGCGCGTCGATCTCCAGCCCGCGTGCGTCCACGTTGCGGGTGTCGCGCAGTGCGGCCATCAGCGCTCCGTCGCCGCAGCCGATGTCGAGCACTCGGCTGCCCTGCGCGACGTTCTCGGCGATGACGGCGAGGTCGGTCCGTAAGGTCATGGCGCAGTCCGCAGTTGCTCGGCCAAGCCCGGCGCGAGGCGTTCCATATAGCGGTCGGCGCGGACCAGCGGATGGAAGCCGAGGTCCGCATAGACGCCGTGCGCGTCCGCGGTGACGAGGCCGAACCTGCGCAACCCGGCAAACGACGGATGTTCGAGGAACCAGCTTACCATTCGGCGCCCGAGCCCCTGCCCGCGCGCGGACTCCTCGACCCAGACGTCGGCAAGCCACGCGAAGGTCGCGTGATCGGTGATCATCCGCGCGAACCCGACCTGCGCGTCGTCCCGATACGCACCGAGGCAGTGCGAGCCTGCGATCGCGCGTTCGACCAGCGTGCGCGCGATCCCCGGCGACCAGTAGCTGCTCGCGAGCCAGCCATGGATGCGGTCGACCTGCAACCGGCTCGCGTCGTCCGAGAGGATGATCGTCATCGTCCTGCCCTCAGGAAGCCGTCGACGACCCGGTTGAGATCGGGCGCCTCGAGCAGGAACGCATCGTGGCCATACGGGCTCGACAGCTCGACGAAGCTGACCGGTGCGCCGGCTGCGTTCAAGGCCTGGACGATCGCGCGGGATTCGGCGGTCGGGTACAGCCAGTCGGTGTCGAAGCTGACGAGGCAGAACCGCGATTTGGTCGCGCGAAACGCGTTGGCGAGCAGCCCGCCATGCTCCTCGGCAAGATCGAAATAATCCATCGCCCGGGTGATGTAGAGGTATGAGTTCGCATCGAACCGGTCGGTGAAGGCTAGCCCCTGGTGGCGCAGATAGCTCTCGACCTGGAAATCGGCGTCGAACCCGAACGACTTCGCGTCGCGCGCCTGGAGGCGACGACCGAACTTCTCGGTCAGCCCGGCTTCGGACAGATACGTGATATGCGCCGCCATCCGCGCGACCGCGAGGCCGGCGGTCGGGGCTGCGTCGTCATGATACTCGCCACCTCGCCAGTTCGGATCGGCCATCACCGCCTGCCGTCCGACCTCGTGGAAGGCGATGTTCTGCGCGGTATGACGCGCGGTCGAGGCGATGACGACACACGCCTTCACGCGGTCGGGGAAGGTCGCGGGCCAGCTGAGCGCCTGCATGCCCCCCATGGATCCGCCGACCACCGCGTGGAGCACCTCGACGCCGAGATGATCGAGCAGCATCGCCTGCGCACGCACCATGTCGCGGATCGTGATGACCGGGAATCCCATCGCCCACGGCCGCCCGGTCGCCGGGTTGATTGTCGCGGGTCCCGACGAGCCCATGCAACTGCCGAGCACGTTCGCGCAGACGACGAAGTGCCGCGCCGGGTCGATCGGCTTGCCCTCGCCGACCATGCGCGTCCACCAGCCGGGCTTGCCGGTGCGAGGGTGGTTCGACGCGACATGCTGATCACCGGTCAGCGCGTGGCAGATCAGGATCGCGTTGGAGGCGTCGGCGTTGAGCGTACCATAGGTCTCATACGCGATGTCGACCGGCGACAGCAGCACGCCGCCATCGAGCCTGAGCGGCCCCGCCAACGTGACGCGCCGCGCGAGGCCAAAGCGCTGGTCGGTGCTGGGGTCGATGGCAGGCGTGTCGAGCATGCTGCGCGCTACCATAAGCGCCCGCCGTCATGCCAGCGCCGCATCCTCTATCCTCCCCCCTGCTAGAGGAGGATCATCCGAACCACACCGTCATCCTGACGAAAGTCAGGACCCAGGGCAACGCGCGCTAGCCTCCGTGGCTCTGGGTCCTGACCTTCGTCAGGATGACGGGGGGAAAGAGGGCGCTCGATGCCGACCTTTAGCCATCCCCACGCACAAATATTTGCCACCGCGCCACCGCGCCCGCTATGTCCCGCGGCCATGACAAACATCATGCCCGCACCCGCGCCGAAGCCCTGGATTCTGGGGATCGCGCCGTACACGCCCGGTCGCTCGACGACCGACGATGGCCGCACGGTGATCAAGCTGTCGTCGAACGAAAACCCGCTCGGCACCAGCCCCGCCGCGAAGGCCGCGTTCGATGCCGCCGATCGGACGCTGGAACGTTACCCCGACGCCGGCGCGACCGCGCTGCGCGAGGCGCTCGCGGCGCATTACGACCTCGATCCGGCACGCGTGATCTACGGCACCGGCTCGGACGAGATCCTGCATCTGGTCGCGGGCGCCTATGCGGGCCCCGGCGACGAGATCATCCACGTCCGCTACGGCTTCGCGGTCTACGAGATCGCGACGCGGCGCGTCGGTGCCGAACCCGTCATCGTCGACGACCGCGACTACGCCACCGACGTCGACGCGATCCTCGCAGCGGTGACCGAGCGCACTCGCGTGGTGTTCGTCGCCAACCCGAACAACCCGACTGGCACCTTCACGCCCCGCGCTGAAATCGCTCGGCTGCATGCGGGGCTGCCGAAGTCGGTACTGCTCGTGCTCGACCAGGCCTATGCCGAATATCTGTCGCCCGAGGAGGACGATGCCGGCCTCGCGCTGGCGATGACCGAGGCGAACGTGCTCGTCACGCGGACCTTCTCGAAGATTCACGGTCTCGCTGCCGAGCGGATCGGCTGGGGCTATGCCTGCGCGCCGATCATCGACGCGATGCACCGCATCCGCGCACCGTTCAATGTGACCACCGCGGGCCAGGCCGCCGCGGTCGCCGCGATCGCCGACACCGGCTTCGTCGAGGCTACGCGCGCGCATAACGACCAGTGGCGCGGCTGGTTCGTCGAGCAGATCGGGCAGATGGGCAATGCCGGGCTTCGTTGCGTACCCTCCAAGGCGAACTTCGTGCTCGTGCTGTTCGAGGGCAAGCTGACCGCCGACGCCGCGTATCACGGGCTGATGGAGGCGGGGTACATCGTCCGCTGGCTGCCCGGCCAGGGCCTGCCCAACGCGCTGCGCATCACGATCGGCACCGAGGAGGAAACGCGCGGCGTCACCGCGGCGCTGCGCAACCTGGTCGAATCCGCCTGATGCTGCCGTTCGCGCGCGTCACGATCATCGGGCTGGGACTGATCGGCTCGTCGGTGGCGCGCGCGGTACGGGAAACGATGCCGACGGTCCGCGTCACCGGCTACGACGCCGACGCCAGCGTGCGCGAGACGGCAGACCGGCTGCAGTTCTGCGACGACGTCGCGGACTCGGCCGGCGCAGCGGTGATCGATGCGGACCTCGTGATCCTGTGCGTCCCCGTAGGGATCATGGGCGATGTCGCGCGCGAGTTCGCGGCCGAACTCCCCGCCGATGCGATCGTCAGCGACGTCGGCAGCTGCAAGGCCGAGATCGTCCGTGCGCTGACCGAGGCGCTGCCGAACGCGATCGTCATCCCCGCGCACCCGGTGGCGGGCACCGAGCGCAGCGGGCCCGAGGCCGGCTTCGCGACGCTGTTCCGCCACCGCTGGTGCATCGTCACGCCCCCCGACGGTGCCGACCCGGTCGCGGTCGAGCGCGTCTCCGAATTCTGGCGGCGGCTCGGCGCGCAGGTCGAGACGATGGCGCCCGAGCACCACGACCGCGTGCTAGCCGTCACCAGCCATCTACCGCATCTGATCGCCTATACGATCGTTGGCACCGCGGGCGATCTCGAGGAGGTGACCCAGTCCGAGGTCATCAAATATTCCGCCGGCGGCTTCCGCGACTTCACCCGGATCGCGGCATCGGACCCGACCATGTGGCGCGACATCTTCCTCAACAACCGCGAGGCGGTGCTGGAGATGTTGCAACGCTTCTCGGAGGATCTGAGCCATCTCCAGCGCGCGATCCGCTGGGGTGACGGCGACGCGCTGTTCGACCTGTTTACGCGGACGCGAGCGATCCGGCGGAGTATCGTCGAGCAGGGGCAGGACGACGACGTGCAGGATTTCGGGCGGACGCACGGCTGAGGGGGTCCTTGCGTTCACCCAAACGCTACCACCCCGGCGGAGGCCGGGGCCCAATTGGGTAGGCTGGAGTAACGGTTCGCAACGCACATCATTGACGTCCCCCAATTGGGCCCCGGCCTCCGCCGGGGTGGAGGACTGCTTGACCTAATCCAGCGCGTTCATCGCCGCATGGACACGCTGCTCCGCCTCTTCACGCGGCAAGCCCGGCGGCACCACCTCGCCGAACCGGAACGTAATCACCCCCGGCAGCTTCGGACCTTTCTTTGGCCACACCAGCCCACTGTCGCAGGCGATCGGCACCGTCGGCATCTTCAGCGCTCGATAGAGCCCGGCAAACCCCGGCTTCAATCGCGGATGTTCCCCGGGCAAAACGCGCGTCCCCTCGGGAAAGATCAGGATCGAGCGGCCCGTCGCCTTGGCTGCGCTCGCTTCGCGCATCATGTTGCGCATCGCGGTCGCCGACGCCTCTCGGTCGACCACGATCGCACCGTAGCGCCGCGCCGCCCAACCCCAGGCCGGGATATCCGCCAGCTCACGCTTCAACACGATCGCCGGGCCGTCGAGCAACCCCTGCAATTCGAGCGTCTCGAACATAGCCTGATGCTTGCAGGCGTAGAAGGCCGGCTCGGTCGGCCGCGTCCCTTCGATCCGGATATGCACGCCTAGGATCCACCGCGCGCACCAGCGGTGGAAGCGAGTCCAGATCGTCGAATGCACGATTACCGCGCGCGATCCGAACAGTGCCGAGATCGGCACCGTCACCACGATCGGCACCGAGATCGTGTAGAAAACGAGCATGAACGCCCAGTTGCGCAACCAAATCATCCGCCAAATCCAATCCACAATGCGATCCGGCGAAGGATCAACTTGTTGTATTCGTTGACCAAGGTTCCGAGCCGCGGCGTACCCGGCACCCCGTCGCCGAGGATCACGACATTCTTGTCGAGCGCCGCCGACAGCTCCATCCGGGCACGCGCCACGTGCCAGTCCGACGTCACCAGCCGCACCGATCGATATTTGTGCACGCGCACCCACTGCGCGGTTTCCTCCGCATTGGACCGCGTATCGACCGCGTCCGCACCCAGATCGATGCAGCACGCGAACAACGCCGGCGACGTGCGATACTCCAGCGCAAGATCGATCGGCCGCACCCCCGGCGCGACGCCCGTCACGAGCATCCGCTTCGCCTGATGGTCGCGGAGCAGCGCGATGCCCCGGTCGATCCGCCCTGCCCCACCGGTGGGCACGACGATCGCATCCGAAGTGAAGCCGTCGAGCGGCTTGGGCAGCAGCAGCATGAAAACCGCGAACCCGAATGCCCAGGCGAGACCCAGGATGCCGAGGAACCGCACGATCACAGGATATGCCTCAGCGCGCGGACGATCGTCATGCGAGCGGCGAGCGTCGCGAGCACGACGAAGGCGATCGGCAGCAGCGCGAGCATCACCCAATCGATCCCACCGAGCGTAACGCCGCCAAGCAGTTCCGAACCCAATCCGTGCAACCTGTTACCGATGAACGCGATCACCAGCAACGCCGCGATGCCGCCGCCGACGCCGCCGACCGTCGCATCGAGCGCGATCCGCCGCTGGAACAGCCGCGAGATCTGGAGGTCGGTCGAGCCGAGCATGTGCATCACCGCGATCGTCTCGCGGTGCGTCTCAAGCCCCGCGCGCGCGGCGAGCACGACGACCGCGGCGGTCGCGCTCGCCATCAGCAGGACCAGCGCCAGCGCGAGGAACGTCAGCGAGCGCATCACGTCGTTGACCGGCGACATCCAGCTTTCGTGGCGATCGACGCGGACGATCGGGCTCACACGGCGGACACTGGTCGCGACACGCGCCGCCGCCGCCTCATCGTGGTCGGCAAGGTCGACATCAATCATCGCCGGCACAGGCAGTTGCGGGTCGGCGCCGTCGGACCCCAGCCAGGGCTGCAGCAGTCGCGTGAGTTCGGCGCGATCGACCGGCGTCGCCGTCGCCACCGCAGGCATCGTCCGCAATGCAGCAAGCACGCGCGCTGCAACCGCATCGCGGCGCACCGGATCGCCATCGACGATCTGCACCGTCAACCGCCCCACCAATTGCCGATCGAGCAATCGCGCCGCGCCCGCCGTCGCCAGTCCCAAGGCGGCGGCGAGCATCGTCAGGAACAGCATGATCGCCATCACCCACGTCATCGCGCGCAATCCACCCGCTTCGTCGAGCACGCGCCGTTCGGCCGAAGACCGCGCTTTGGAGGCGCGACCTATCATTCGGGCCGCGTCGGTGGATAGCGGAGCGAGCCGGTCGGATCGAGCAATCGTCCGCGATCGAGCCGCATCATCTGCGCACTGGGTATCCGCCCGAGCAGGTGAAGGTCGTGCGTCGCGACCACGACTGTCGTTCCCAACTTGTTGAGCGATTCGAACAGATGCAGCAACCGCTCGGCCATGTCGGGATCGACGTTGCCGGTCGGCTCGTCCGCGACCAGGATTTCGGGGCGGCCGATGACGGCGCGGGCGATCGCGACGCGCTGTTGCTCGCCACCTGACAGAGTCGCCGGCCGCGCATCGGCACGCTCGGTCAATCCGACCCAGGCAAGCATCTCGCGCACCGGCTGCTCGATGTCCGCCTCGGGCATGCCGGCAACCCGCAACGGCAGCGCGATATTGTCCCAGGTCGACAGATGCGGCACGAGCCGGAAATCCTGGAACACCACGCCGATCCGTCGACGAAAGCCGGGCAACCGGTCGCGCGAGAGGACCACCGTATCCTCGCCGAACAGCCGGATCACGCCGCGCGTCGGCCGTTGCGCGAGATAGAGAAGCCTGAGCAGCGAGGTCTTCCCCGCACCGCTTGCGCCGGTCAGGAAATAGAACGCACCGCTGCGCAGGGTGAAGCTGACGTCCGACAGCGTCTCCGGTCCGGCGCCGGGCCCGGAGTCTGACTCGGTGCCGTAGCGAAGCCCGACATTTTCGAATTGGACGATATTCGCCATGACGTGGTTGCGCCCGCTCTCGCCCGCTTGATGCCCGTGCCAATGCCCGTATCGGCGCTTTCGCATGAAAGCGCGGGCCGCTTCAAGCTTGCCACATATGCGGGCCGCGTGCTTATTCGCGGCCAAGAACGGTCGCGCTCCGGTGACCGCTGGTGAAGCGTATCCATGATCCTCCAATGTCCCGAGTGCAGCACGCGCTATCTGGTCCCCGACAGCGCGATCGGGACCGACGGCCGCACCGTGCGTTGCGCCAACTGCAAGCATAGCTGGTTCCAGGCCGCCGCACCCGAAGTCGAGGACGCGCTGGAGACGCCTGACTCGACCCCGCTCGCACCTGCGCCACCACCGCTAGCCCCGCTGGCGAGCCCCCCGATTGCCCCACCAGCGCGAGCGCCGGTCACGGAGCCGGTCGAACGGTTCGCGCCGTTCGCCCCTGCCGCGCCGACCACGCCCGAGCCTGCGGTCGTTGCACCCACGTTCGTCCCGCCGGCACCGCCACCGACCCAGAATTTGCCGGCTCGCCTGCGTCGTAATACGAGCCGCCGCTGGACGATCGTCGCGGTGCTTGCCGGGCTGTTGATGCTGATCGCGGCCGGGGCGATCGTGTATCTCGGCGCCCCGGGTGTCGCGGCGAACCTCGGTCTCGGGATCGGCAGCGACGAGACGCCGTTGCGGCTGCGCGACAACCCGATCGAGCGGCGCGAGCTGGATAACGGCTCGGAACTGTTCGCGGTTAGCGGCCAGGTCACCAACCCGTCCGATCAGCGCCAGCGTGTGCCGGACATCCGCGCCGAACTCCGCGATGCGCAGGGGCGGCTGGTGTATAGCTGGACGATCACGCCGCAACAGCGGACCCTGGCACCCGGCGGTGCGATCAACTTCAACTCCGCGACGCTGAACGTGCCTGCGAATTCGAAGCGCCTCGAACTGAGCTTTGCCGGCGAGGCGACCCGCTAGGCGCGTCGCAAACGCCGGCTCACGAGCCAGAACCGTGCGCCGTGCAATAGGGCCGCGGTCAGCATCCCGAGCCCGGAGGCATAGACCAGCGCCATCGGTCCCACCCCGGCGTGGACCATCCACCAGCCCGCGCCGCCGGTAACGATAAAATACGCGGCGATGCTGTTCACGCCCGCAACGACCTGATCGCCTAGCGAGCGGAGCGCATAGACCAGCACCACCTGCGCGCCGTCGAACAGGATGAACGGTGCCCATACCGGCAGCATCGCCAGCGCGGCCGCGTGCGTCGCGGTATCGGAGGGGAACGGGGCGACGATCGGCCCGCGCGCGACGATCAGGACGATCCCGCACACCCCCAGCGCGAGCATCGACAGCCCGGTTGCGATCAAGGTGCGAGAGATACCCGCTTTCGGATCCCCCTCGCCCACCGCATTGCCCACGCGGACGCCACAGGCCGACCCAAGCCCGAGCGCCAGCGCGAACGTGACGTTGTGGACCGAGAACACGATCTGGAACGCGTGCGCGACATCGTCGCCGAACTGCGTCGACAGCGCGATGAGGATCGAGAAGCCGGCCAGCTCGAGTCCTGACGCGACCGCGGGGACGATACCGAACACCGCCAGTGCCGCGATCCCGGCGGGCACGCCGCGCCATGCCGCGAGATCGATTCGCCGAACGCCCCGCTCCTTCGCTCGCGGGAGGGTCAATGCGGCGGTGATCATCCCGACCGCTCCGAGCCCCGACGCGATCGCGGTCGCCGTCGCCGCCCCGACCGCGCCCATCGCCGGTAGCCCGAGGTGCCCGCCCGACATCGCCCAGGCGAGCACGGCGTTCAGCGGCAAGATCGACAGGTTGACCACCGCGACGCGCCGCGGTCGGCTGACGCCCTCCAGGAAGAAGCTGGCGGCGACGATCATCAGCTGCGGCGGATAGGTGAAGGCCATGACGCGCACGACCTGTCCGGCCGGATCGACCAGCGCGGGCGCGACACCGATCCCGGCGAGCATGGCGTCTGCGGACACGAACATGACGACGCCTACGACAAGCCCGAGCAGCAATCCCAGCACGAGACCTTCGCGCAGCACCTGTCCGGTACGCGGCAAATCCCCCGCCCCGTCGGCACGCGCGGTATGGACCAGCACGCCCGACAGCCACGCGAGCCCCGTGACGATCGCGATGAACGTCAGCGAGCGGCTCGCCCCCAGCGCAGCGACCTCGTGCGCGCCGACGAGGCCGACGACGATCACGTCGGTGACGTGGAGGATCGTCCAGTTGAGGCTGGTCAGCATCACTGGCCATGCGAGCGCGAGAACGCGACGCGTTTCGGCTTTCATATCGGTCGAGAGAAAGGGCGTAGGCATCGTTTGCGGTACCGGACGAACGGTTTTTCGCAAAGGCCGTTGCGCGATGCGGAAAGCCTTGCTAGTGGCGCTCGCCTACCAGATGCCGGGTCCGCCCGGTGATGTTTCATGGGCGGCCATGGCGGAACTGGTAGACGCGCAACGTTGAGGTCGTTGTGGGCGAAAGCCCGTGGAAGTTCGAGTCTTCTTGGCCGCACCATTTTCCCCGATAGAGTATACACCCCCTTCGAGGGTCCCCCTTGCGCTGCCGTGCGTTGGGCGTGGCGGAGGCATTGCATGAGTTCGATCGACGACACGATCATCGACACGCCCGAGGGCCCGATGACGTTTGCGCAGTGGAAGAAGAAGAACCCGGTCCAGCTGCCTTCGCGCCGAACCAAGGGGAAGAAGCTGCCCAACAAGGTGAAGCTGACCACCGACGAGAAATAGGCGGGCGTCTGGGTCGCGCGGTCTAGCCCGAGGGTAACGCGCTCCCCTCCCTGGAAGGGAGGGGTTGGGGGTGGGTCGGCCCGCTCGTGCCACGCCAGTCCGGATTATGCGGAAGCCGACCCACCCCCGGCCCCTCCCTTCCAGGGAGGGGGGGGAAGCTGTAGTTACCGCTCAGCGCTTCCCCGCTGACCCGACCCCATCTGTGCCCGAATCATCCGCGCCTGGAACTTCACCCGCTGCCAGAACGTCGCGTCGTCGAGCCGCCATTGCCGGATCGCCTGAGTCGCCAGCGTCTCGATTAACGCCTCGCTCGTCGCAGCGTCCTGCATCGCGAACGCTCGTGCCAAATCCTCGGCGCACGGACCATGGTCGGTGAAGTCGCGTGGCTGCGGCATAGGTGTGGGCTGGCTCGGTATCGGCATTCCTGTCTCTCCCCGTAATTATCGCCGCCCGGCGAACAGCGCGCGCGTTGCGCCACCGAGCGCGGGGCCAAGCGTCGTCTGGTCGAACTTCAGCCGCATCGTGACGTACGGCCCCTGACGCGTGTAGCGGTCGTCCTCGAAATCGCGGTCGCGGTAGCCGGACACGTTGTAGCCGGCGCTGATCCACGTATTCTGCGCGGGCGACACGCCGACCGACGGCCCACCGCTCCACGACCAGGCGGCGCGCGACCAGGCGTGCTGCACCGAACCGCTCACGCCGATATCGAACCGCGTGCCGACATCCTGGCGCAGTTCGAACCCGGTGACGTCGATATACCCGTCATAGGTGTCGTCAGCGAACCGCCCCGCGACGTATTTCGCGCCGTAATACAGCGTCGCCTCGGTGCCATGGCCGAGCCCTTCCGGGCCGGTGCGATAGTTCACGGCGAGGTTGTTGATGATCCGCGACGTCACCTGGTCGCCGCCGCCATAGGCGGGCACGCCGAGCGAATTGGAGTCCGAGAACCCCGCATCCGCGCTCTCGTACCGCAGTTCGAGCCGTTCGAGCACCGACCAGCGGCTGTCGAGCGGACGGAAGGCGAGCGCCATGTCGGCGGTGGCATAGGTCGCCACCGCGCCGGTCCGGTCCCTGATCGTGTATGCCTTGATGCTCGACGCCAGGGTCTTGCCCTGCCCCAGCGTGCGGAGGAAGTTGGTCGTGATCCCCCAGCGATCGCCGCTGTCGGCGTTGCGGTATTCGAGCCGCCCGTTCACGGACCACAAGGTCTGGCGATAAGTCGCGCCGATCGTGGCAGCCGCGTAATCGCCGTTGGTCTGGTCCTGCCCGACATAGCCACCCGACGTGACCGGCTGGAACGGATTGACCACCGCGCCTTTCGGGATCTCGCCCTTCACCGTATTGCTCGCATCGAGCGTACCGTCGATGGTCCAGTTCTTGCCGATCGGCACCGACTGGCTGAGACCATATTGCGCGTAGGTCCGCCCGCCGTCTTCTCCCATCGCCTGTTGGTTCAGCGTGCTCATCAGCTTGGCACCGGTCCACGGCGCGACGTCGAAGCCCACCTGCTTGGTATGCGCGACATAGCCATCGCCGTTCGCGATCTCGTAGCCGCCGATCAGGCGGATGCCCGGCGTGATCCGGTAGGCAAGCTGGATCTGGTGGCGGATCGGGAAGTCGACGCTGTCGCTTTGCCCACCCGGCGCGAACTGGGTCTGCAAGGTGACGCTCAGCTTGCTGTCGAACAGAAGTTGCGTGCCGCCGACCGTCAGGAGACGGCTGTCACGGGGCTTGCCGTCGATGCCGCGGTCGGCCGCATATTGTCCACCGACGAAGATCGTACCCGATTCGCGACGGTATTCGATCCGGGCGTCGGCGGCGGTCCGCGTGCCCGCGCTGTCGAGCTGTTGCTGGTGCCACACCACACCCGTCAGGCTCAGCCGATCGGTCAGGCGAACCCGGCCGTCGAGCCCGAACTTGCGCGTCCCCGCCTCGACCAAATTCTGCTGACCGACCCCGAACGCGGTATCCTGCTGGCGGGCATAGGCAAGCAGGTCGAGCTTTGCGCCGTGGTGGTCGATCTCCGCGAGATAGGCGAGCCCCTGCCCCAATCCGCCGCGCCCGCCTTTGGCGAATTCACCACGGACTTCGGTGTTGGCGGTGACGCGCGCCTTGATGTCCGCACCGAGCACGGTGGCATCACCGTTGGTCTCGTCGCGGATCATCGCCGCACCGACTTCGACGCGCGCCTTGACCAGCTTGGTCGCGACGCGCGCGGCAGCGGCCAGCTTGGCGGATCGGCCGCTCTCGACCTCGTAATCGGCGACGATGAAGGTCGGGTTGAGGTTGCTGTCGCGACTCAGGACGGGGTTGCGGAACCGCACCGTGCCCATCGACGTGTCGATGTCGTAGTCGATGTGACGCGTCAGTTGCGTGGTCGATACGATCAGTTCCGAACGGAAGCGATCGCGCGTCTCGAGCCGCAGCTTGTCGCTGTTCGGCACGATGTTGCGCCCCGACAGGCGGTACGGACCACTCAACCCGTTGCCCTGGATCTCGTCGCGCGAATACAGCGTGTCGGTATGCGCCGCGAACCCGGTCGCCCGCACGCGCTTGCCTTCGTACGCGGTCTTCACGCCGTTGAGCGTCCGGTTGTAGCGGGTCAGCTGGGTATCGGTGAACCCGGTCTCGAAATCGCCGAACAGCGCGTAGAATTCGCGACGTTCGAGCCGCAGGTACAGCTTCCGCCGGGTCGCCGCGTCGTAGCCCTGGCGCGAACCGTCGCCGTACACGGTGTAATAGCGATCGGGGTCGATCGTCCCGAGCAGGCCGCGGTCGGGATCGTATTTGCGGTCGCTGTCATAGGCGATCGTCGCCAGCCACGAACCCTTGACGCGACCCTTGGCATAGAAGGCGAGCTGGCCATCGGTGACGACGCTGCCCCGCTCCGAGCGCGGCAGGCCCGACTGGCGCTTGCTGAGCATGTCATAGCCGAGCGAGCCCGCGCCGAAACCGACCACGACCCAGTCCTTGGCGGACGCGGCGAGCCAGGCCCGAATTTCGTTGGTGTGCACGACCTTTTCCTCGGTCAGCGAAACCGCGACGCGGACCGCACCCGCCTGGGTGGTCGGCTGGAGCGCGAGGAAGGCAAGCCCGTCATCGCCCACCACCAGCGCGGTCGTCGACGAGCGCTCGCGACCGGCGAGCTGGCGGCTCTGTTCGAGCGCGACTTCGACGGCGGCGATGTAGGGCTGATCGACCACGAACGGTACGATCGTCCCTGCCCGCACCGGCCGGCCGGCCTTGTCGGTCACGCGCACCGCGATCAGCGGGCGGGTGAGCCCATCCGCAACCAGCCGGCTGTTGGCGGCATCGAACACCGCGCGGACCGGGAGGCCCGCATAATGCACGACCCGGTCGAGCGTCTTCACGACGCTGCCATCGGCGGCAAGCACGCGGGCCTGGAGACGATTATCGCCGTCGATCAATGGGATGCCGGTCCAGCGCGAGACTGCGATATCGGTGCCGTCGCGGGTATCGGTGCCGTCGAACGCGAGCGGTTCGACCTGCTTGCCGTTGATCGTGAGCGCAACACGCTGCCCGGGCAGATGCTTGATGACGGCGCGAACGACCGGAGCGCGCGGGTTATGGTCGGCGAGCGGGAACAGCCAGTCTACGCCGGCGGTCTGGCCGCTGGCGAGCCAGTCGCGGCTGCCCGCGGCGGTGGCGTCGTCGAGGACCGTGATCGGCAGTGCGGCGTCCGCAGCCTTGGCCTTGCCCGTCGGCTTGAGCTGGAAATCGACGCGCTTGAGCAGGCCGCCGTCTCCCTCGACGAAGCGCGAGATCGCACTGTTCGCCTGGCGCGTGTCGATGTCGCAGGCGACCGGCGCATGCGTCGCGGGAATGCTCGACGTGTCGATCTGGACGACATGACGCCCGGCGCGAACGCCCTCGAAATGATACAGTCCGTCGCGATCGGTGGCGACGAACGTGCCGTCCTCCATCAACAGGCGGATCCCGGCCACGCCCTTGCGCTTGTCGACCGGATCGCCACAATTGCCCTCGGTGACGCGGCCGATGATCGTCATCGCATCGGTAAACAGCAACGGACGCAGGCGGACCGATGCCGCGGCCTCGTTGCTGGTGACGGTTCCCTGCCCGACGACGCGCGCGCGGTTGAGCGCTTCACCTGTGGGTGCACCGGGGGCGATGCTGACGACGTATTTCAGCTCGGTCGAAGCGCCGGCAGCGAGCAACGGTATCGCGAAATCGAGCGTTCGGCCGTCGCTCGACACGGTCGGCTCTTCGCCGCCCCGCGCGGAATTGCGTTCGTAGCGCAGTCCCCTGGGCAACGTATCGGCGACGTGGAGCCCCCGCGCCGGAACCGTGTCGCGGTTGGTGATGCGCAACAGATACTGGACGAAATCCCCCGGCGACGCCTCACGCACCGACGCCGTCTTGGTCAGCAGCAGAGCCCCCGCGCCGGGGCTGTCGAGCGGAATGTCGGCAGCGAACGGCTCGGGCGTCGACAGCGTCAGCGATGCGCCGAAACTCGTGTCGTTGAGGATATAGGGCCGCCCCTGCGGGTCCTTCAGCGCGGCCAGCGTCGCGCGGTCGACGGTCGATGGCGCGGTATAGGTGCCGGGTGGCGCGACCTTCAGGAAATACCGGCCGGGCGCGGTCAGCGGAAAACGATATCGCCCCGTCTCGCCCGGATAGACGCGGCCGCTGGCGTCGGTGACGGCTTCGCCGGTGACGACGGTGGAGGGATAGCGGCTCGTGCCATCGTCGCCGAATACCGTTGCGGGCTGTCCGGTCTCGTCGACCAGCGACATGACGGTGCCATCGACCAACGCGCCGGTGCGCGAATCGAAGGTGTAGCCGGCCGGGTCGATCAACAGCGATGCCGTCGAGGACAGGCTGTAGCCGTCCTCGGCAAAACTCAGCGTGATCGCCGCGCCGCGCTGGTTGCGGATGTCGCAGGCGGCGAGTTCGGGATGCTTGCCGGTCGCGACCGCGGGGATGCCGCCGGCGAAGATGCCGCTGGCGACCGCCGTCTCGGTCAGCGTCAGCGTGGTCTGGATGGTGCCGACCTCGACCGCGATGATCGCGGTTTCGCGCACGTCGGGATCGCGGTTGCCGGCCTGGTTGTCGAGGACCAGGATCATGTCGGCATAGATGTCGATGGTCGCGATCGGGGACGACGCGGCATAGGTCGCGGCGTCGATCGGCGCCGGCGTGAAGAGAAGCGTTGGCGCGGTCTGGCACGCCGCGCCGGTCATCGCGAAATTTGGCGGCGGCAGGCGAAACGTCAGCGTCGTGGGACGCTTGGCGCGGTTCACGTCGAGCAAAACCATGTTCGAGGTCACGGTGCGAACGCCCGAATCGCTGCCCACATCGTCGAACGACAGTGTCGCGGTGTTCTGGATACGCGTTTGGCCACCAGTCTGCGCCGCGACCGGCAGGCAGCCGATCACGAGCCCGAACAGGATCGTCAGAACCAGCGCAAAAAGGCGCGAAAGGCGGCGGAGGCTGGACATCAAGGGTCGTCTCTCGGCGCGCGTCGCGACACGCGCCGGGATCGGTCGTTCCTTATCGAGGGACGGGGATCGCGAGGGGCGGGTTTAGTTGATCTTCACGCGGAAGCTGGCGGCGACCGGCAGCAGCGAGGTCACCGTCGGGATCGTCACACTCACCTTCCGGGCAGTCGCGTCGTACGATCCGGTGATGCCGCTCAACGGCAATACCGTCCCACCGGCGTCGCTCAGCGGGAGACCGTCCAGCACGCACTCGTTGCCGAGCCCGATGCCGCCGACCGTGATCGAGTTGGCTTCATACGTCGTATTGGCGGGAATGAGATCGGTCAGGTTGACGTTGCGCGCCGGGGTCAGCGTCGTCGCGTTTCTCACGATCAGGCAATAGCGCACGATCGCACCGGGAATGGCCTTCGGAAACCCGATGTCGTTGACCGGGTCGGAGATGACCGTCGACGATTTCGCGATCGAGAGCTCCACGTTGCGGGTCGTGATCTCGTACGCGAGCGTCGCACGGCCGTATCCGTTGAACGCGAGGTCGCCGAAGCCCGAATCATTGTCGGCAAAGACCACGTCGACCACGCCGTCACGGTTGGCGGCAAGACCGTTCGATACCAGCGCATCGCCCACCCCCGCCACGTCGCCGCCCGCAGCGATCTGCGCCACCAGCGTGACGGTGGCGAGCGACGCCGCCTGGTCTGCAGGCACGTTCGCAACGATGAAGACGGTCCTGGTCTGGTCCGCCGGGAGTTCGTTGATGTAGGTCGCGGTATCGGCACTGGTATACGTGTTGTTGCCATCCGAATCGACGATGATCCGTATGTTGCCGACGTCGAAGTTATCCCCTGTGAAGATACCGCCGATGAGGCTTTGTACGGACGACAGGATGAAGTCCTGGGTTCCGTTGGTGTTGTTGGTGACGGTGAACTTCAACACCGCGTCGGCCTCTCCGATCGCGACAGGCGTGTTTCCAGCCAGTGGCGCTACGGTCAGGTTGGCCTTCAGATCGACGACGAACGACGCGGCGTTCGACTCGGCAGTCTGTTCCACGCCGTTGACGGTGTAGCTCGCCAGCGCGGTGTTGGTGATCGTCGTGCCGGCAGTGGTGCCGGCGGGTGGCGGCGCGGTCTGTGCCGATGCGGTTCCGAACGACACGACAGCGGCCGTTCCGGCCATCAGCGTGCGTATTACCCCTTTTGCGTACATTATCTTGGTCTTCCTATGTTGGGTCGGTCAGGTGTAAAGGCGGAATGACGGTCTCATTTGAGGACCGCCTGGAACGCGAACTGGCCCTGCGAACCGGCCGCTAGCGGGCTCGCGAGGCGCCACCGGACGCTGGTGACATCGTTGGGGCTCGCCGCGCGCGTGCTGCCGTCGGGGCTGCGGACGCGGAGGGTGGCAAGCGAACCGAAAGTCTTGCCGTCGACCGACACGTCGGGCGCGGGCGAGCCGGGATTGGCCGATCGATAGGCGATCTGGCGCGGCAACGGGTTGTCGAGCACGACGTTCGCCAGCGGCTGCGCACCGGTGTTGCGATAGGCCAGGATGAAGATGACCTTGTCGCCCGGCGTCACCCGCGACGGCTTCACCAGAGTCACCCGCGTGGTGCCGTCGGGCGCGGCACTGCGCGCCTCGACCATGATGCTGCTGGTGACCTGCAACGGACCGGCCGCCGCGGATGCGACCGCCGCGGTGGTGGCCAGAACGGCGGCAATCATTGGACGCGTAATCATGGCTTGGCTCCTCATTGGATCTTGGCTTTGAACTGGACTGTGTGGACGGACCCGGCGGCAACCCGGCCGAGCGCGACCGTGATGCCGGCGCCCGGTGCGGCGTTCGGGTCGAAGCGTCCGGCGTCGGCGTCCGCGCCATCGCTGAGCGGCACGCCGTCGAGCACGAGGCTGCCGGGGACGAAGACGGTGCCTGCGGGGATCGGATCGGCAATCCGCGCGCCGGTGACGGCGTCGGTGAAGCGCGCCTCGAGCGAATAGGTTATGATCGAGTCGCGGACCGCGTTCTGCGAGCCGTCGGCGGCGCGTACCGACTGCCTCTTGAGCAATACGGGGCCGGCGGGGGCCGTGCCGAGCGGGACTGCAACGCTGGCGATCGCGCCGGTCATGCCGACGACCGCATCGCCGCCGCCATCGCCTGCGCCGGGATAGACGCTGCCGTTCGCACCCGATCCGGTCGTCGAGCGCGCGGTAACGGTCAGCGCGGCGTTCGCGGCGCCCTCCGCGGTGGCGACCAGGATCGCGAGCAGCTTGATCGACTGGCCGGGTGCCAGCAGCGGCGTCGTGCCGTCGACCGGCGCAATGTCCTCTGCAGGATCGTATAGGCCGTCGCCGTCGGTATCGATGACCAGCGCGCGCAACACGACCGCGCCGGACGACAGGGTCGCCGCGATCGCGAACGCTTCGGCGCCATTGTTCAGATTGGTCAGCGTGAAGGGTATTGCGACCGGCCGAGACGTGACGACGACCGCACCCTGCCCGTCACGGACGAGCGCCACGTCGAGCCGTTCGGCGACGATGATCGTGACGGTGTTCGAATTCGTCGACCGGGCCGTACCGCCGATATCGTACTGCAAACCGGCCGTATTGACGATCGGGGTGCCGGCCGACGTGCCGGTCACGGGAGTTTGCGCAAGACCAGGCTGGGATAGCGCGCCGACGAGGACACACGTCATCAAGCGCGGACCCGCCAAGACGCGCGGACGCGATCTAATACTCACCCCACTCGATGAAATCCGACGAATCAATGTGTGCCCCACCCTTTGACCGGGGCACCGTGTTCGATTCGGCTTAATCAAATACTACGAAATCAAAACGGGGGTAGATTCTAAAACTAAGATAGTTAATCGGACAACATCCGTTCCGACCGGTATCGACCTCTCATCAGCGCCAGATTGAGGTTATTTACTGTTGCTGGCCTAATCAACTGTCATAGTGGTTGAAGTGTTAGCTTCCATCCTCAACTTTTCGCTCAGCGGCGAAGAAGCGCGCGCAGATAGGCTTTCATCTGTTGATCGCCGGCATGGCTCAGCGAAATCTCGACCCGCCGCCGATCGGTCGGGTCGATGACGCGATCGATCAGTTTCAGCTTGTGGAGATGCTCGATCCAGCGCTGCGATGTGGTGACCGGCGCGTCGGACATGCTGACGAGCGCCTTGATGTTCATCGGCATCCGGTCGTCACGCGCCGCGAACAGCGCGAGAAGCATGTCCCATGCCGGCTCGTGAAACAGTTCGGCTGGCAGGAACTGTCGCCGCATACGCCGTTCCGCGAGTACCACATTCGCGTGATCCACGAGCGCTGCCTCGTTGGGCTCCTCGCTTGGCAACACCGGTTCGGCGGCTTTCGCAACCCTTCCGTTGAACTCTTCGGCCACCGCCGAAAGTTTGGCAGTCAGATCCTTAATCAAGTCCACGACTGTCTCGTTCTTCACGAAAGGCTCCCCGTTGCCCATTGATACTCGTTACGCGACCGGAAGGTGCGGTGCCTGCAGCTTTGTCGCCGCTATCGCACGTTACCGCCGGCCATCTCAAACCCAGGCTGAGACACCCTGACGATCGGATTGAACGATAAATGCTCGGTCTCGTATTTCCAGTTATTGATCGCGGAAATGGGCACAACCCGACAACACTACATTTAAGTCGGTTATTCAAACCTATTCTATGTTAATATATCCGGATTGAATTTGATGTGTCGGTGACGAACTCAATTCAGTTCTATATTGGTCCTCAATTCGGTTAAGTCGCCGCGCGTGCCGCTACACCGACGCCGACCGCGACGAGGAAATCTCGCGACATCAGACGGAGCCTTCAGGCCAATTGCTATCGGCAACCGACCAACATCGAACTCCCCTAGTCCGATTGAACGTGCCATGCGTTGGGCATCGATCGCAGGCGAAAGGGTATCGTGTCCGCTTATCTCAATGCCGTAGGGTCCGCCGTTCCCGGTCATGATATCCACGCGGCGTTCATCGCGTGGGCGCGAGGGCGCGTCGATGCGCGGGGCGAGCGCGTGTTCGACCGGATGGCATCGCGATCGGGTATCGGCCACCGCTGGTCCGTGTTGCCACCTACCGCGGAGGGCGGGTCCCCGGTCGACGATGCCGGTTTCTACGCGGCGGAACCCCATCCGGGGACGAGCGCGCGGATGGTTCTTTATGCCGAGCATGCACCCGACCTCGCGATCCGCGCGATCGAGGCGTTGCGCGCGAAGGTCGCGGTGGAGGGCATCACGCATCTCGTGGTCGCGAGCTGCACCGGCTTCGTCGCGCCCGGCATCGACCAAATCATCGCGCGCAGGCTTGGGCTCGCGTCGAGCGTCGAGCGGCTGCTGATCGGTTTCATGGGGTGTTACGCCGCGATCGTCGCGTTGCGGAGTGCTAGGCATATCGTCCGGTCCGAGCCTGACGCGCGCGTGCTGGTGGTGACGGTCGAGCTTTCCACGCTGCACCTGCAACCGGCAAACGACATCGAGGCGCTGCTGGCGATGCTGCAGTTCGGCGATGGCGCCGCCGCTGCGCTGGTGACGGCCGATGCGACCGGGTTCGCGCTCGAAGCGCCGTTCGCCGCGTCGTTGCCGGATAGCGAGCAACTGATCCGCTGGGACGTCACCGATGCGGGCTTTGCGATGCACTTGTCGGGTGAGGTGCCGGGGCGGATCGCGACTGCGCTATCCGACGAGGACTTCCGCGCGATCGTCAGTGCCGGACAGCCACCGGAATCGATCGACGGATGGGCGGTCCATGCAGGTGGGCGATCGATCCTCGATGCGGTCGAGCATGCGATGCACCTGAACCCTGAAGCACTGGCGGCATCGCGGCAGGTTCTCGCGGACAACGGCAACATGTCGTCGGCGACGTTGATGTTCGTGCTCGAGCGGTTGCTGGCCGGGCCGCCGGTTGCGCACGGCGTGGCGCTGGCGTTCGGGCCTGGCCTCGCGGCGGAGGGCTTCGGATTCCGGAGCGCGGCATGAGCCTCGCGGTCCGCAGCCAGGCCGACGAGCTGATGGACGCCGACGACCTCGACGCGGCGACCTATGCGGACGTGGTCGGCGATCTCGCGAAGGTCAACACGGTGACGATGGCGCGCCGCCCGACGCTGGATTTCCTCACGCGAGCGACCGCAGGGCGAAAGAGCTTCCGGTTGCTCGACGTGGGGTTTGGCGATGGCGACATGCTGCGGCGGATCGCACGCTGGGCTAAGGCGAAGGGTATCGAGGCGGAGCTGGTCGGGGTCGACCTCAACCCGCGCAGCGAACAGGCGGCGCGGGCTCATGGCGGCGACATCCGCTACGTCACGGGTGACTATGCCGACCTTGCCGGCGAGCCGTGGGACGTGATCGTCAGCAGCCTCGTCGCGCATCACATGAGCCACGACCAGCTGATCGCGTTCCTGCGCTTCATGGAGCACCACGCGAACGCGGCGTGGTTCGTCAACGACCTCCACCGCCACGGCTTCGCGCATTGGGGATTTCCGGTCCTCGCGACGATCGCGCGCTGGCACCCGATCGTGAGACATGACGGGACGCTGTCGATCGCGCGCAGCTATCGTCCCGACGAGTGGCCACCGCTGCTCGCCGAGGCCGGCATCACCCAGGCGAAGGTCCGCCGCGTCTTTCCGTTCCGGTTATGCGTCGAACGCCTGCGCTGATCGTCGGCGGCGGGCTCGCCGGGGCCGCGACCGCGATCGGTCTCGCGCGCGCTGGCCTGCCGCATCTGCTCGTCGAACGATCGCGCGAGACCGGCGACGCGATCTGCGGCGGGTTCCTCAGCTGGCGGACGCTGGAAACGCTCGACGGACTCGGGATCGATCCCGGCACGTTGAACCCCGACCGCGTGACGCGGGCCCGTATTTTCGCGGGGAATCGCCGTGCGGAGGCCGCCCTGCCCCATCCGGCGGTCTCGGTGTCGCGTCGTCGGCTCGATACCGTGCTGTTGGCGGAGGCCGAACGGCTGGGAACGCCAGTCGAACGCGGCGTCACCGTGCGCGAGATCGACGGGACGAGCGCACGGCTCGCGGACGGCGCAACGATCGCGGCCGATGCGCTGTTCCTCGCGAGCGGCAAGCACGACGTACGCGGCATGGCGCGCCCCGAGGATGCACGCGGCGACGACCCGACCCTGGGGATACGCGTGCGGATCGTCCCCTCGCCTGCGCTAGGCAAATCACTCGCCGGTGGCATCGAGCTTCACCTGTTCGACCGTGGCTATGCCGGGCTGGCGATGCAGGAGGACGGCACCGCGAACCTGTGCATGGCGGTCCATCGCTCGCGGCTCCAGGCGGCAGGCTCCCCTGCGCAATTGCTCGAAGCGCTGGGTCGAGAGATGCCCGCGCTCGGCGAATGGGTCGCGCGGATCGAACCGAACGCGTCGATCGATGCGATCGCCAACGTCCCTTACGGCTGGCGCCAACGCACCGGCGTCGACGCGATCTTCCGGCTCGGCGACCAGGCCGGCGTCATCCCCTCGCTCGCCGGCGAAGGGATGGGCATCGCGCTCGCCAGCGGCGTCGCGGCTGCCAACGCGTATGTCCTCGGCGGCCCCGCCTCCGCCGCGCAGTGGCAGGTCGACTTCGCCCGCCGCCTCGCCCGCCCGATCGGTATCGCCGGCATCGTCCGCCATATCGCCGAAAGCGAACGCGCCGCGTGGTTGCTCCCGTTCATGCGCCCGGCACTGATCCAGGTCATCGCGAACGCAACCAGAATGGGGCAGCCTTGAAAACCGCCCCGCCAGCACGAGATGCATGTCCATGGAACAGCTCAATCTTTCCGAGGCCGAATGGCGCAAGCGGCTAACCCCCGAACAATATCACGTGCTCCGCGAAGCCGGCACCGAGCGCGCCTTCGCGGGCGTCCTGACCGACAACAAGGCCGACGGCATCTATCGGTGCGCGGCGTGTAGCAACGAGCTGTTCGACAGCGCGGACAAATATGATTCCGGCTCGGGCTGGCCGAGCTTCACCCAGCCGATCGGCCCGGACGCAGTCACCGACCACGCCGATCGCAGCCACGGCATGACCCGCATCGAGACGCGGTGCGCACGATGCGACAGCCATATGGGTCACGTCTTCCCCGACGGTCCGCCACCGACCGGGCAACGCTATTGCATGAATTCGCTCTCGCTCGAATTCCGACCGCGCAAAGCGAACGTCGCGGCCTGATGTCGCTTGTAGGGCGGGGGCATCGCGCGTAATTCTGCGGCCACATGGCTCGTACGCGTTCTGCTTCCCCGTCCCGTCGGTCCCCAACTCCCCCGGCGTCACGCTGGCGGCGGCGGCTGGTCGTGTTCCTTCAGCTTTGCGTCGGGATCGGCGTTCTCGCGCTCGGTGCGCTGGCGATCGCGGTCTATATCGCGATGTCGCAGCTGCCGAGTTTCGACAGCCTGAAGTCGTCGCCCAACGGCCAGATGATCCGCGTCCATGCCGCTGACGGCACCGTGATCGTGTCGATGGGGCCGAGCTTCGGCGAGTGGCTGCCCTATACACAGATCCCGCGGGTCATGCGCGATGCGACCGTCTCGGTCGAGGATCGCCGCTTCCGCTCGCATATCGGTATCGATCCGGTCGGCATCGCGCGTTCGGTGAAGGTGCGGTTCGATCGCGGTCACTGGACGCAAGGCGGCTCGACGATCACGCAGCAGCTCGCGCGGACCGTCTTCCTCAACAACCAGAAGAAGTTCGGCCGTAAATTTCGCGAGGGCATCCTGGCGTTCGCGCTCGAATGGAAGTTTTCTAAGGACCAGATTCTCGAACTCTATCTGAACAAGGTCTATTATGGCGGCGGCGCGTACGGGATCGACGCGGCGAGCCGGAAGTTCTTCGGCCACGGCGCGGACCATCTGAGCCTTGCCGAAGCGGCCGTCATCGCCGGCCTCGTCAAGGCACCGTCCAACTATTCGCCGACCGCCGACGCAGAGGCCGCGATGGGTCGCGCGGGTGTCGTGCTTGAGACGATGCGGGAAACCGGCGTGATCTCCGCATCCGAGGCGGCCGACGCCGACGTGTCCGGGCTGAAACTCGCGCCCGAGCCGAAGCAGAACAGTGTCCGGTATTTCACCGACTGGGCGATCCCACAGCTTGAGACGCTGATCGACGAGACGACCGAGCCGCTCGAGGTCTGGACCACGCTCGACCTCAACATGCAGCGCCAGGCCGACGAGGCGATCCGCGCCAATGCCCCGCCGGGCGCACAAGGCGCGCTGGTGGCGCTCGACCGTGGCGGCGAAGTGCGCGCGATGGTCGGCGGCAAGGATTACGTCTCGTCGATCTACAATCGCGCGACGCAGGCGGTCCGCCAGCCCGGATCGTCGTTCAAGCTGTTCGTGTACCTCGCCGCACTGGAGGCAGGGCATAAGCCCGAGGATTCGATCGTCGACGAGCCGGTGACGATCAACGGCTGGAGCCCGCGCAACGATTCCCGGCGCAACTCCGGCGCGGTCTCGTTGCGGACCGCGTTCGCCTATTCGCTCAACACCATCGCCGCGAAACTGGGGCAGGAGGTCGGCTTCAACACGGTCGCCGACATGGCGCGGCGGTTCGGCATCACGACGCCGGTCAATACGCACCCGTCGATGGTGCTGGGCACGTCCGAGGTCCGCGTGATCGACATGACGCGCGCATTCGCCTCCGTCGCCAGCAAGGGGGTCGCCGTCACGCCCTACGGGATCACGCGCGTGACCGCGAACGGCCAGACGATCTACACGCATGAGGTCGACCGCAGCCATGTGCTCGTCGCGCCATACGTCGCCGCCGAGATGACCGACCTGTTGCAGACCGCGGTCAACACCGGCACTGGTCGCGCGGCGCAGATCGGCCGCCCGGTCGCGGGCAAGACGGGGACGACCAGTTCGTCGAAGGATGGGTGGTTCCTCGGCTTCTCGAGCGGGATCACGACCGGCGTGTGGATGGGCCGCGACGATGCCAAGCCGATCGCCGGCCTTCACGGTGGCACCGCACCTGCGCGTGCGTGGGCGGCGTTCATGAAGCCCGCGACCGCGAACCGACCGATCGAGCAGTTCGATACGAAGGTGACCCTGCCGGAGTGGCAGCTCGAGCCCGACGAGGAGAGCTATTTCGGCCAGCCCGACAATGGCCAGATGGCGGTCGACGCGGACGGCAATCCGATCGATCCGAGCCAGCCGCCGGTGCCGACCGACGCGCAGACCGGCGACACGATCCCGCGTCCCGATGCGGACCAGCCCGAAGCGGCACCGGCTCCGCCGCCACAGCAGATGAACCAGGATTGGATCGACCGCGTCATCGGCCGCAACCAGCCGCGACAGGAGCAACCAGCGGGACGCCAGCCGCTAACCCGCGACGTGCCCCGCGATCGGTATCAGGATGACCGGTACCGGGACGGCCGATACCAGGATGACCGCAGTCAGGATCGTCGCTATCAGGACGAGCGTCCGAACCAGTGAAGCCCCGCACCATGCGTGCGTAGCCAGACGCGCGCGGGCGTCGGGTCTTCGCCGTAGAGTTGCTCGACCAGCGCGTGAAAGACCGGCGCGTGGTTCATATGGACGCGGTGAGCGACTTCGTGCGCGACGGTGGCGCGGCGGACCCAGCTCGGCGCGAGGATCAGCCGCCAGCTGTAGCGGATGATGCCGCTCGATGCGCAACTGCCCCAGCGGCCTTTCGCATCGCCGACCGCGACCTGAGCGACGCTGACCTTGGCCTTGGTGGCGTATTCGGCGGTTTCGGTCTCCAGCACGGCGAGCGCGGTGCGTTTCAACCATGCCTCGACGCGACGCGCGATGGTTTCGGGGGGCCCTGACAATGACAGGACCGAGCCTTCGCGTATCACGGTGCGGCGGCTGCCCGGAGTCCACTCGATCGTCAGCGGTTCGTCGGCGACGGTGATGACAGCGCCCGGCACGAACGGGCGCGGCTGGGGGAGCAGCGCGCGCTGTTCGGCGATCCAGCCGGCCTTGTCCTCGGCCCATGCCAGCGCCTGCTTCAACGCGGCGCGCTTGGGGAGGACAAGCCTTGCCCGGCCACTCGCGGGGTCGATCGACAGACGCGCGCGGCGTGCTCGCGGGTGACGGACAATCTCCAGGCCCTCGATCATCGGGCTATCACCGGGTCAGAGCTCGCGGTCGATCACGTGATATTCTAGCTCGCCGGCCTCGTCCTCGCTGATTGTCCAGCCGCGGACCGATTGCTTGGCGCGGTGGACGGCTTCACGGTCGCCGCAGACCAGGTAATGCCATTCGGGCAATTGCTCGCCGGCCGCGCGCAGGCGGTACGCGCAGGTCGAGGGCAGCCAGTCGATCCCGCGGACGTTGCCGGTCGTCAGCCGCACACACTCGGGCACATAGGCATGGCGATGGCGGTAATCGGAGCATTGCCCGCTGCGCCGGTCGAGCAGGCGGCACGAGACGTTGGTCGCGACCAGCTCGCCGGTATCCTCGTCCTCGAGCTTGTGGATGCAGCATTTGCCGCAGCCGTCGCACAAGGCTTCCCATTGGCCGCGGTCGAGCTGGTCGATCGGCGTATCTTCCCAGAAGCGCGCGCTCACCGGGCCCAGCGCTTGATTTCCGTCACCACTGCGTCGGGCCCTTGTTCCTGTGGCAGCAAAGCGAGGGGCTTGCCGTCCGGATCCATCAGATAGGCCTGGCGCGAGTGGTTTACGAGGTAGCCCCCGCTCGGACCGGCGCCGGGCGATGCGTCGCCCTTGCTCGAATAGACGGCGTATTCGGTCTTGATCTTGGCGATCTGGTCGTCGGTGCCGGTCAGTCCGACCATGCGCGGGTGGAACGCCGAGACGAACTGCTTGAGCACCGCAGGCGTATCGCGCGCCGGGTCGACCGTCACGAACACCGGCACGATCTTCGCGCCGATCGCGGGATCGCTCACCTCGAGCTTTTTCACCGCGGCGCCGATCGCCTGGACATCCGTCGGACACACATCGGGACAGAAGGTGTAGCCGAAATACATGATCCGGTATTTGCCCGCGAACGCGCGCTCGGTGACGGTCTGCCCGTTCTGGTCGGTCAGCGTGAAGGCGCCGCCGATCCGGGCGCCTTCGAGCGGCGGCTTGGCGGGGGGCTGGGACGAGTTGCACGCCGACAGCGCCAAGGCGGGCAGCGCGAGCGCGCAGAGGAGGAAACGGAGGGTCATGGTGCCGCCAGCCTTGATCTGTTCGCTACTGCGGCGCAAGCGTCACCCGATATCCAGGACGAACCAAGGAAGTCTCTCGATGCGTATCCGCCTGATGCTCGCCGCTACCCTCCTGACGCCTGCGCTCGCCTGCGTCGCGGCACCCGCGTTCGCGCAGGGCCAGTCGGAGGGCTACAAGTTCCTGTCCGCGGTGCGCGATGCGAAGAACAACGAGGTGCTGGAGATGCTCGGCAAGCCCGGCAGCAACATCATCAACACGCGCGACGTGACCAGCGGCGAAGGCGCGCTGCACATCGTCATCAAGCGCAGCGACGAGGTGTATCTGCGGTTCCTGCTGCAAAAGGGTGCGGATGCGAACTTGCGCGACGGCAAGGGCAACACGCCGCTGCTGCTCGCGGTGACGCTGGGACAGACGGGCATGATCCCGATCCTGACCGCGGCGGGGGCGAACCCGAACCTGGCGAACTCGGCGGGCGAAACGCCGCTGATCCGCGCGGTGCAGCGCCGTGATGTGGGCATGATCCGGGTGTTGCTGGCCGAGAACGCCGATCCGGACCAGGCCGATATCATCGCCGGCATGTCCGCGCGCGCCTATGCCAAGCAGGACGGACGCAATCCGATCGTGAGCAAGCTGCTGGAAGATGCGCCGAAGAAGGTTCGGAAAGCGGTGTCGGGTCCGAAGTTCTAAACTTCGTAAGAGAGTAATGAAGCTAGCAACGCACCTTCCCCCCTCCCTGAAAGGGAGGGGTTGGGGGTGGGTAGGCCAGCTTGTGGCGCGACCGCTGCATCATACGGAAACCAACCCACCCCCGGCCCCTCCCTTCCAGGGAGGGGGGAAGAATAGCCGGTGCTTACCTTCAGAACGCCAGCCCATCCGCATCCGGGTCCATCTGCGCGATCAGCCGCCGCGCAGCGCGTCGCGCAAACGCCAGCGTACACCGCTTGCGCACATGCGCCGGCAGCGGCACGGTATGCGCCTCCCGCACGATCGCCGCGTCATAGCGGTCCGCAACGATGATCCCCGTCCGCTCCGGCAGGAACGCAGGCCCATTCAGCGGCCCGACGTCGAACCCGGCCGGAACCGCCCAGAAATACCGGTCGCAATGCCCGAGATAGTCCGGCCACTTCCCGTCGCCGAGCAGGTCGGCCCGCGACACCTTGATCTCGACGATCACGATCTGCCCGCGCGCATCCACCGCCATCAGGTCGGCGCGACGCCCGCCGTCGAGCGGCACTTCGGTCATCGCGGTGAGGTCGTGGCGCAGCAACATCCGAATGACGCCGCGCGCCACATCGGCAGCACACATCACCGCATCGGGAGGCGATCCGGGTTCGTCGGTGCAGGAGTCCGGCGGCATATCGAGCATGCGCCGGAAATAGAACAATCCACGAACGAGGCAAGCCCATTCGCGGATCGGTTACGCGCGATCAGCCCGCCTCGCCCTTCAACGGCCGGGCGAGCAGGTCGCCGATCACGTCGCTCACCGGCGCGCCCTCCAGCAGGCGGCAGACCGCTTCGGTGATCGGCATGTCGACGCGTGCGTCGCGGGCGGCTTCGCGGAGCACGGGCGCGGTGAAGGCCCCTTCCGCGACGGTCCGGCGATCCGCCAGCAACGCCGCCGCCGAATCGCCGCGCCCCAGGCCAACACCCAGCGAGAAGTTGCGCGAACTGGTCGAGGAGCAGGTGAGCACGAGATCGCCCAGCCCCGAAAGCCCCGCCAGCGTCTCCGCCCGCGCACCACGTGCGAGGCCGAACCGCGTCATTTCGGCGAACCCGCGCGCGATCAAGGCGGCGCGGGCGTTCTGGCCCAGCCCGGCCCCCTCAACGACTCCGCAACCGATCGCGAGGACGTTCTTCACCGCGCCACCGATCTCCGCACCCGCGACGTCGGTCGAAGCGTAGGTCCGAAAATGGCGCGCCGCGAGCCGTGTCGCGAGCCGCTCGCCGAGCTCCGCATCCTCGCAGGCAAGCGTCACCGCGGTCGGCAGTCCAGCGGCAACTTCGTGCGCGAAGGTCGGTCCCGAGAGCACTGCGATCGGCGCACCTGGATGCACCGCGCGAGCGACCTCGCCGACGAGCCGCTTGCTCCCCGCCTCGATCCCCTTCGCGCAGAGCACGAGCGGTATGCGGCCGATCGGGGCGGCGGCGAGCACGCTGCCGACGTGCTGGGCGGGTGCGACGACGAGGATCGCATCCATATCCGCCAGCGCGGCGAGGTCGTCGGTTGCGCGGATCGTCGGCGACAGCGTTACGCCCGCGAGGAACAGGCTATTCTCGTGAGACGCGTTGATCGAGTCGACGACATCGGTTTCGCGCGCCCACAGGATGACGTCGCGGCCGCCATGCGCGGCGACCTGTGCGAGCGCAGTGCCCCACGCGCCGCCGCCGATGACGCCGATCTTCATGCCTTAACCCCCGCACCGCGAACCGCTTCCGCATTCGGATCGAGCGGCCAGCGCGGGCGGGCGGCGACGTCGAGCGGATCGGTAAGGCCCGCGGCAAATCGCTCGGCACCCGCCCAGCCGATCATCGCGGCGTTGTCGGTGCACAGCCACAAAGGCGGCGCGACGAAGCGGAGACCGTGCGCGCTCGCGAGCCCCTGCAACGCTGTACGGACCGCGCTATTGGCCGCGACTCCGCCGGCGACGACGAGCGCGGTGGCACCGTGCGAGGTCCGCAGCGCCTTGGTGGTGCGGTCGATCAGGCAGTCCACCACTGCCGCCTGGAAAGAGGCGGCAAGATCCTCGGGCGAATACTGGCCGACGACGCGCGCGACCGCACTCTTCAGTCCGGCGAACGAGAAATGCGGTTCGGCCGAGCCTTTGAGCGGGCGCGGCAGGGGGACAGCTTTAGGGTCGCCGAGCGCCGCCGCCCGTTCGACCGCGGGACCGCCGGGGAAGCTCAGGCCCAAGAGCTTGGCGGTCTTGTCGAACGCCTCGCCCGCGGCATCGTCGATCGTCGTAGCGAGGCGCCGATACGCACCAACACCCTCGACCAACAGCAACTGGCAATGCCCACCCGATACCAACAACAGCAGATACGGAAACTCCAGGTCCGGATCCGACAAGCGCGGCGACAAAGCGTGGCCCTCGAGATGATTCACCGCGATCAACGGCTTGCCCGCGGCGTGTGCGAGCGCCTTGCCGGTGACCAGCCCGACCATCACCCCACCGATCAGCCCCGGCCCCGCAGTCGCGGCGATCGCATCAACATCGGCCAGCGTCAGCTTCGCGTCGGCCAGGGCCGCGACGATCAGCGGCTCCAGTGCCTCGACATGTGCGCGCGCGGCGATCTCGGGGACTACGCCGCCGAACGGCGCGTGCGCCGCTTCCTGCCCCAGCAGCCGATGCGCCAGGACCTGACGGTCGCCGGTGACGAGCGCGGCGGCAGTTTCGTCGCAGGAGGATTCGATGCCGAGAATGATCATCGCGCGTCTGTATAGGCCCGCGTGAAGCTTGTCGAAGGGGGCCCCTTTCTGCATGGCACGCAGGATGACATTTTTTCGGCTCGGTACGCGCGGTTCGCCGCTGGCGCTCACCCAGGCGGGCCTGGTCCGCGATGCCCTGTGCGCGGCGCATGGCTGGTCGCCCGACCAGGTCGAGACGGTCGTGATCCGCACCACCGGCGACCGCGTGCAGGATCGCGCGCTCGCCGAGATCGGCGGCAAGGCGCTGTGGACCAGGGAACTCGATCGCGCGCTGCACGACGGCGACATCGACTGCGCGGTGCATTCGATGAAGGACGTCGAGACCATCCGGCCACACACGCTGAAGATCGCCGCGATGCTGCCGCGCGCCGACGTCCGTGATCGGCTGATCGGTGCGGAGACGTTCGCCGACCTGCGACCCGGAGCCGTCGTCGGCACGAGTTCGCCGCGACGCCGCGCGCAGATGCTCAGGCTGAGGCCCGACCTGGAGATCGTCCTGATCCGCGGCAACGTCGATACGCGGCTCGGCCGGGTGGCGAGCGGCGAGATGGACGCCACGCTGCTCGCCGCCGCTGGGCTCGATCGCCTCGGGCGCGACGACGGCCATGCGATCCCGACCGACATCATGCTGCCTGCACCGGCGCAGGGCGCGGTCGGGATCGAGGTCCTCGACGGCAGTGCCGCGCACGCGACCGTCGCGGCGATCGACCATGACGACACCAGCCTGTGCGTCCTGACCGAGCGCGCGTTGCTGGCGCGGCTCGGCGCGGATTGCCACTCGCCGGTCGCGGCTCTCGCGTCGCTGGCAGGCGAGACGCTGACGTTGCGCGCCGAGCTGATCGCGGAGGATGGGACGTGCGACGTCGCCGGATCGATCGAGGGCGGCGCGGGCGAAGACCTCGGCACGATGCTGGCGATCGACCTTCTCACGCGCGCGCCGGCCAGCGTCCGTCGGCTGTTCGCGGCATGACGCCCCCCCACGCCGTCATCGTCGTGCGGCCGGAGCCCAGCAATGCCCGAACCGCGGCGGCGCTGCGGACGCTCGGGCTCGACGTACGGCAGGTTCCGCTGTTCGCCGTAACGCCGGTCGACTGGAGCATACCCGATCCGGCGGGGTTCGACGGGCTATTGCTGACCAGCGCGAACGCGGTGCGGCATGGTGGCGCAGGACTGGACGTGTTGAAGCGCCTGCCGGTGGTCGCCGTCGGCGCTGCGACTGCCGCGGCAGCGAGCGAGGCGGGCTTCGCGGTCGCGGTTACCGGGTCGGGCGATGCCCGCGACGCCGTTTCGGAAGCGCGCGACCGCGGCTTTGCGCGCCTGCTCCACCTTGCCGGACGCGATCGTGCCCCGACCGACGACGGGGTCGAGGCCATTACCGTCTACGCCAGCGATGCCGTACCGATCGACGCCGACACCGCGCGATCGTTCGCCGATACCGTCGTCCTGCTGCACTCGGAACGCGCTGCTGTCCGGCTGAGGGAAGTGCTCGACGGGACTGGCGTCGACCGGACCGGAATCGAGATCGCGGCGATCAGCGCGACGGTCGGAGACGCCGCCGGAACCGGCTGGGCCACCGTCTCGATCGCCACGCAACCGAGCGACCCCGCGCTCGTCGCGCTCGCTGCTGCGCGTGCGAACATACGCGCGATTGACCATCCGGTGCATGGCGGGGATAAGCACGCCATGAGCGACCATGTGCCGACCGATCGCCCACGGGCACGCGGACCCAGAATGGGCGTCATCATCGCCCTGACCGCGCTTGCGTTCATCGCCGGGCTGGCGCTGATGGCCTATGCCGCCAGAAAGCTGCCCTGGTTCGATGCGACGCGGTCGGCCACCACAGGCACACCCGTCGCAGGGCAGAAAGTCGGCGCGAGCAACACCGGGTATATCCCCTCGCAGCCGCTAGGTCCGGATGGCCAGCCCCAGGCGGCTGCGCCGGTCGACACCGCGGTGCTGGCAACGCGTGAAGCGACGTTGGCGGGCCAGTTGACCGCACTCGAGGCGCGCACCGCGGCGATCACCACCGATGCGGCCGCGGCCAGCGGGCAAGCCACGCGCGCGGAAGGCCTGCTGGTGGCCTTCGCCTCGCGGCGGGCGCTCGATCGCGGGGTCGGGCTCGGCTATCTGGAAGAGCAATTGCGCTTGCGGTTCGGCCAGGCCCAGCCGCGCGCGACCATGCTGCTGATCCAGTCCGCGCGCCAACCGGTGACGTTGGAGGACCTTCGCCAAGGGCTCGACGCGATTGCTCCCGATATCACGAGTTCGACGGGTGAGAACTGGCTCGACACGATCCAGCATCAGATCGATTCGTTGATCGTGCTGCGCAAAGCGGGAACGCCCTCGCCAATGCCGGCCGACCGCCTGGCGCGCGCGCGACGCCTCCTGGGCGCGGGGCAGGTCGAGGCGGCACGGGCCGAAGTCGCCCGCCTGCCCGGTGCAGCCCAAGCCGGCAATTGGATGGATGCGGCACGGCGCTATGTCGTCGCCCGCCAGGCACTGGACGTGATCGAGAACACCGCGTTGATCGGACAGGCAGGACAACCCCAGCCCGCGCCGGTGGTGATCCCGACGCCCGAAACGGCACCGCCCGTGATAGACACCGCCCCGGACCCGGCGGGCGTCTGAACCGCAAATTCCGGCCTACGCCCTTGGGTCGTCCAAGGCGGTCTAACCTGCTGCAAACTAGCCCATGGCCGTGTCGAGATTCGCGATAGGCTTTGTCCGAACAGCGCATGACGGACCCGAGTGAGCCGTCCGCAGGGGCGTTCGGATAGCTCGGCGTACTTACCCCTCCACCCTCTCGATCAACGCCATCGCCGCATGTGGAGCGCGAACCTTGGCGCCGTTGATGAAGAACACGAACGTCTCCCGCTTCTTCTTCGCCGGCGTGGCATCCTCGACATAGGGCAAGCCCTCGGGGCGTCCGCCGGCCGCCCAGATCTTCGCTTTGTCCGCCCATTCGTCCAGCGCGGTCGGTGCGTAACCCGCGACGTAGCGCTCTTCGGCGTCCTCAAGTCGCGCATAGACGAAGTCGCCGGTCACGTCGGCGATCGCCGGATATTCCGCCGACTGCGCGAAGACGATCGCGACGCCAGCATCGCGGCACATCGCGACGAATTCCGGCACCGCGAAACTCTCATGCCGGACCTGGATCGCATGCCGCAGCGCGAGGCCGTCCTGCTTGGCCGGCAACAGCTTCAGGAACGCGCCGAAATCGTCCGCGTCGAACTTCTTCGTTGCCATGAACTGCCACAGGATCGGTCCGAGCCGGTCGCCGAGCTCGACGATCCCCTGCCCGGTGAACTTCGCGATCGACTCGCCCGCCTCCGCCAGCACCTTCCGGTTGGTGCAATAGCGTGACGCCTTGAGCGAAAAGACGAACCCGTCGGGCACCGCCTTCGCCCAGGACGCGAACGTCGCCGGCTTCTGGCTGCCGTAATAGGTGCCGTTGATCTCGATCGCGGTGACGTGCTCGGCGGCATAGTCGAGCTCGCGCTTCTGCGGCCATTTCTCCGGATAGAAGGTCCCGCGCCACGGCTCGTAGGTCCAGCCGCCAATACCGATTCTAATGGTCATGGCCGCGAGTGTAGCGCTCCGCGGACAGGCTTGGCGATGCCCTATTCGGTGATGACGCCGCGCAGCCCCGGCAGGTCGAGGATACGCACCTGCGCATAGGCGACCGCGACCAAGCCATCGCGCTCGAACCGCTTCAGATGCCGGTTGAGCGTCTGGCGCGCGATGCCGACCACGCCGGCAAGCTCCTCCTGACGGATCGTGATCCGGCCATCCCCCGCCTGCGTTGCTCGCATCAGCGCCTGCGCCAGCCGTACCCGGATCGATTGTCCCACACTCTGCGCGATGAACCGCAATGCCGTGCGTTGATGCGCACACACGAGCAGGCCGAGATCGCGGTAGAGTTCCGGGTCCGCCGCTGCCGCCCGCGCGAACGCCGCTACCGACACATGCACCAGTCGCGCCGCGCCGAACGCCGTCGCGTCATGCGGTCTTGGATGACCGTCGAACGTGGACAATTCCCCGAACCACGTCCCCGGCCGCACGATCAGGGCGAGCAGTTCCACACCATTGGCGGACAGCCCTTTCAGCCGGACCTGCCCGTCCAGAACCGCCCACAACCCGTTCGGCGGATCGCCCGAACCATAGATTCGCGCGCCATTCTCCAGCACCGCGACCCGCGCCTCCTGCAACACGCGTTCGCGACGGCCCGCCGGTATCGCGGCGAACCACGTGTCGGTTGCCAGTATCGCGTGATCCGCATCATGCATCACCCGAAGCTAGGTGAAATTTTGGGAATGTCACCATCGAGACAAAGTTTGCCGAATGACGGTCGTACAAGGGGCAAAACATAAGGAGGCGGATGATGGCAACGGCACTGAAGGCGATGGAACCGGCTGCGATGGCGACCGCGGCAACGACGGCGATCGAGGACCAGGTATCGGCCGAGGAATGGGCGCTGCGCGTCGATCTCGCCGCCGCGTACCGGCTGGTCGCGCTATACGGCTGGGACGACCTGATCTTCACGCATCTTTCGGCGCGCGTCCCCGGCCCCGAGCATCATTTCCTGATCAACCCGTACACGCACATGTTCGAGGAGATCACCGCGTCGTCGCTGGTCAAGATCGACGTCGACGGCAACAAGGTCATGGACACCCCTGCCCCGGTCAACCGCGCGGGCTTCGTGATCCACTCGGCGGTCCACGCCGCGCGCCACGATGCGGTCGCGGTGCTGCATCTCCACACCCCCCACGGCCAGGCGGTGTCGGCGATGGCCGAAGGGCTGCTTCCCCATACGCAGACGGCGATGATCGCCGGGCACGACGTCGCCTATCACGACTTCGAAGGTATCGCGACGGAGCTGGAGGAACGCGAGCGGCTGGTTCAGGATCTCGGCACGAAGAACGCGATGATCCTGCGCAACCACGGCACGTTGACGGTCGGTGAATCGGTACCCCAGGCGTTCCTGCGGATGTATTTTCTCGAGCGTGCCTGCGAAGCGCAGGTCCTGATGCTCAGCGCCGGTCGCGAGAATCTGAACAACCCGAACCAGGGTGTCGCCGAGAAGGTCGAGGGACAATCGAGCGCGACCGGGATGCGCATGCTCGCCGACGGACTCGCCTGGCCCGCACTGTTGCGCAAGCTCGACCGCGTCAATCCGGGCTATCGGGACTGACCGCGAAGACGTTCGGAGGGCAATGCATGCCGCATTACGGCGATTACCAGAACGAGATTTACTTCGCCGGGCTCGCCGGCGTCGTCCCGAAGGTGCCGGTCGATTTCGCGTCGCTCGAGGCTCGCGCCGCGGCGGCCTTGCCACCGTCGGTGCTCGGCTATCTGCAGGGCGGATGCGGCGACGAGTTCACGCAACGTCAGAATGCCGACGCGTTCCGGCATTGGGGCATGACGCCACGCATGATGGTCGATGCGACGCGTCGCGACCTGTCGATCGACCTGGTCGGGATGACGCTGCCCAGTCCGATCTTCATGAGCCCGGTCGGGATCAACGGCCTTTGCACGCAGGACGGGCACGGCGATCTCGCCGCCGCGCGGGCCGCCGCGCTCACCGGCGTCCCGCTGATCCAGTCGACGCTGTCGAACGACGCACTCGAAGACGTCGCCGCGGCGATGGGCGACACGCCCGGCTTCTTCCAGCTCTACACGCCCAAGGACAAGCCGCTTGCCGAAAGCCTCGTCCACCGTGCCGAAGCGGCGGGTTACAAGGCGATCGTCGTCACGCTCGACACCTGGGTGACGGGTTGGCGTCCGCGCGACCTGAACGTCGCGAACTTCCCGCAACTGCGCGGCCATGTGCTGGAGAACTACTTCAGCGATCCGGTCTTCCGCGCGATGCTCGCCAAACCACCCCGCGAGGATCTGTCGGCGGCAGTGCGGCAATGGGCCGGGACGTTCGGCAAGGTCCTGACATGGGACGACATGCCGTGGCTGCGATCGATGACGTCGCTGCCGATCGTCCTTAAGGGGATCTGTCATCCCGACGACGCGCGGCACGCGATCGATCTGGGTGCGGACGCGATCTACTGCTCGAACCATGGCGGGCGCCAGGCGAATGGCGGGGTCGCCGCGATCGACATGCTGCCTGCGGTGGTCGAGGCGAGCGGGACAGTGCCGGTGCTATTCGATTCCGGCATCCGGTCGGGCAGCGACGTCGTCAAGGCGCTCGCGCTCGGCGCCACCGCGGTCGGGGTCGGCCGGCCCTACACGTACGGCTTGGCACTAGACGGCGCGAACGGCGCCGCCCATGTGCTGAAATGCATCCTCGCCGAAGCCGACCTGTTGATGGCGGTGAACGGCTACCCGACGATCGCCGCCGTTCGAGAGGCCGGAGCGACGCGGACGGGCCGCTGAAGCCGGACGATCAGGCAGCGGTCGCGTCGATCCGGCGTGCCTCTTCGACCAGCATCACGGGCACGCCGTCGCGGATCGGGTAAGCGAGCCCGGCGGCGTCCGAAATCAGTTCCTGCGCGGCCTCGTCATAGCGAAGCGGCGTGCGCGTCGCGGGGCAGACGAGGCGTTCGAGCAACCACGGGTCCAGGGGCTTCATCGTCAAACTCTTTCCCGGTGGGACGGAGGCGCGGCAGCGGCCTGCGCAATGCGACCGGACTCGCTGCCGATCCGCCGCTGCGTCGCGACGTGTTCGATCGCGGTGATCTTCTTCGGATCGAACAGATTGGCGAAGAACATGCCGATCATCATCACGGCACCGTGCGCGTGACCCTTGCTGGGCGACTTCACTGCAACGTCACCGATTCGTCGCCGTCGTGCCGCCCGAAGAACTGCATCAGCTGGATGATCAGCTCGGCGCGCTGCTCGATGTTCGGCGCTTCCAGCAACGCCTGCTTCGCCGCCGCATCGAACGGTGCGATCTGGGCGATGCCGTTAACCAGGCTCTCGTCGTCGAGCCGTCCGACCGCATCCCAGTCGACCGCATAGCCCTGCATGTCCGCGAACCGACGCGATTCCAGTTCCAGTGAAGACCGCCGCCCGAGCGACAGAGAGTCTTCCTCGATCAACGGCAGCAACTCCGCCTCGACCTGCCGGAACGCGGTCGTCACATCGAGTTCGCGGACGATCCGGAACAGCGCGATGCCCTCCAGTACGACATTGTACCGCCCGTCATCGAGCGCCTCGACCTCGGCGATCTTCCCGACGCAGCCGATGTCGTACAGCGCATCCGCGTCGTCATGCGGTCCGCCCCGCGGCTGGATCATGCCGATCCGCCGGTCGCGCGCCATCGCATCGCTGATCATCGCCCGATAGCGCGGCTCGAACATGTGCAGCGGCAGGTGCATGCCGGGGAACAGCAGCGCCCCCGGCAACGGGAAGATAGACAAACGCGTAGTAGCGCGCGGAGGGGCGGACTCGGTGGTCATCCGAACAGGATCGCAGACAGACGACGGCGCTGTCCAGACACCCACGGGTCCTCGAGCCCGACGACCTCGAACAATTTCAGCAACTGCGTCCGCGCCGCGCCCTCGTTCCAGTCGCGCTCGGTGGCGATGATGCCGAGAAACGTGTCCGCGGCGGCATCGCGGTCGTTCGCCGCCATCTGGCCGTTGGCGAGCGCGAACCGGGCCTGCAGGTCGTCGGGGTTCGCCTCGACCGCGGCGACCAGCGGCGACAGATCCTCAACCGGCGGTGCCGACTGCGCGAGTGCGAGCGCTGCCTGCGCGCGGTGGATCGCCGGGTCCTTGGCGATCGCCGGGTCGAGGTTCGCGAGCCAATCGGTCGCCTCGTCGAGCTGCCCGGTCGCGACCAGCGCGCGGACGAAGCCGGCATGGACCTGCGGATGCTCGGGCGCGATCTCGGCGATCTCGCGGAAGATCCCAAGCGCGCGCTCGCCGTCACCCTCGGCCAGCGCCTCTTCGCCCACCGCGATCAGCGGCTCGACATCGGGCGCCGCGTCCGTCGCGCCGGCTTCGATCGGCAGCTGCTTGAGCAACTGGTCGAGGATCACGCGCAACTGCGATTCGGTGCGCGCGCTGGTCATGTCGGCGACCAGCTGGCCCTGGAACATCGCGTAGACGGTCGGGATCGACTTGATCTGGAATTGCGCGGCGATGAACTGGTTCTTGTCGGTGTCGACCTTCGCCAGCACGACGCCCTTGTCGGCGTAATCCGCGGCTACCTTTTCCAGCGTCGGCGTCAGCGCCTTGCACGGCCCGCACCATTCCGCCCAGAAATCGATGATCACGAGCTTCGTCATCGACGGTTCGACGACATCGCGACGGAACGCCTCGACGGCATCCTTCTCCGCGGGGGACATTCCAAGCGTGGCCAAGTTCAACTCCCGTGTGGTTCTAGCGCGGTATTTGGGGGCGCTCGCGATTAATGCCACCTTTAGGATGGATCGGTACGCACGACAAACCGAGCCTAACCTCCTGCCGCGCGTCATCCCAAGCCCGACGCGGGATCCAGAGGCAGGGACCCAGGCGCCGTTTTCCTGCGCACGCAGGAATCCAGGGCCAAGCCGAACGACCGCGTACGGCATTCGAAACCCTGGGCTCCTGCGTTCGCAGGAGAACAAGACTGTCGCAGAAGGCCCCGCGTTCGTCGCGATGACGGAGGTCAATGAAAGTCGCGCGACTTGGGCAGCACGCGCACGTCCCGAGGATGCGTCGCGCGCGGATGATGCGCCCGGGCATCCGGACTCCGCGTCAGCACCGGTCGGATCACCTCGTCGACCCGCGCGAGCGGCGGCTCCAGCGCATGATCCTCCGACAACAGCCGCAGCATGTCGGTGCGGTCCTGCACCCGCGACGTCATCAGGTGCGTCACGCCTTCCTCGCTACGCTGGATCACGCCCTCCAGCACCATCAGCCGCGACGCCATCACCGCGCGGCGGTTCGCCTCGAAATCACGCGCCCACATCAGCCCGTTGGTGATCCCGGTCTCGTCCTCGATCGTCACGAAGATCGCATTGCCCTTGCCCGGCCTCTGGCGCACCAGCACCACGCCCGCGACCTTCGCGCGCCGCCCGTCCTTGGTAGCATTGGCCTGCGCGCTCGACAGGATTCCCTCGGCTGCAAAACGCGTGCGAAGGAACGCCATCGGATGCCCCTTCAACGACAGTCGCGTCGTCTGGTAATCCGCCGCCACCTGTTCGGAGAGCGGCATCGCCGGCAAATCCGCGTCGGGTTCCTGACCGAGTTCGGGTACTTCGGCGGCGGCGAACAGCGCGAGCTGCTTGGGCGGCGTCCGACGCACGTCCCACAACGCCTCGCGCCGCTCCTTCGCGACCGATCGAAACGCATCCGCATCGGCCAGCAGGTTCATCGCCCGCTGTGGCAGGTTCGCCCGCCGCACGACGTCCTCGATCCCGGCGAACGGCGCGCCCGCCCGCGCCGCGACGATCGCCTCCGCCCAGTCCTTCCGAAACCCGTCCACCTGCCGAAACCCTAGCCGCAAATCCGCGCCCGAGTCCTCGAGCGAGTTATCCCAACCGCTCGCATTCACATCGACCGGCAGCACCGTGACCCCATGCTCCACCGCATCGCGCACGAGTTGCGCCGGCGCATAAAATCCCATCGGCTGCGAATTCAGCAACGCGCAGCAGAACACCGCCGGATGAAAGCATTTGATCCACGACGAGACATATACCAGCCGCGCGAACGACAGCGCATGGCTCTCCGGGAAACCATAGGATCCGAACCCCTCGATCTGCTTGAAACAGCGCTCCGCGAACTCCGCCTCATATCCGCGCGCGACCATTCCGCCGATCAGCTTGGCCTGGAAATTATTCATTCCCCCGACCTTGCGAAACGTCGCCATCGACTTGCGGAGTTCATTGGCCTCGTCAGGGGTGAACTTCGCCGCGACGATCGCCAGCTTCATCGCCTGTTCCTGAAACAACGGCACGCCGTATGTCTCGCCAAGCAGCACTTCGAGTTCGTCGCTTCGGCCATGCTCGGGCGATGGCGAGGGATAGACCACCACCTCCTTCTTCGCCCGCCGTCGAAGATACGGATGCACCATGTCGCCTTCGATCGGCCCGGGTCGAACGATCGCGACCTGGACCACCAGATCGTACAATTTCCGCGGTCGCAGACGGGGTAGCATGTTGATCTGGGCGCGGCTCTCGACCTGGAACACGCCAATGCTGTCGCCATCGCACAGCATGTCATAGACCTTCGAATTCTCGTCGTTGGCAATCGTCTTCAGCTCATGGTCGCCGAGTCCGTGCTCCCGCATCAGATCAAAGCTCTTGCGGATGCAGGTCAGCATGCCAAGCGCGAGAATGTCGACCTTCATCAGGCCAAGGCAGTCGATGTCGTCCTTGTCCCATTCGATGAACGTACGATCCTCCATCGCGCCGTTATGGATCGGCACGATCTCGTCTAGCCGCCCCTGTGTCAGCACGAAGCCGCCGACATGCTGCGACAAATGACGTGGAAATTCGAGCAGCCGTTCGACCATGTCCCGCAACCGGGCGATTTCGGGATTGGCCACATCGAACCCCGTTTCGGCAAAGCGACGTTCCGGGAAACGGTTCGAAAAGCTGCCCCATACGGTGCTGGTCAGGCGTTGCGTGACGTCTTCGGTAAAGCCCAACGCCTTGCCGACCTCGCGCACGGTGCTGCGCGAGCGGAAGTGGATGACCGTCGCGGCGATCGCCGCGCGCTCCCGACCGTAGCGCCCGTAGATATACTGCATCACCTCTTCGCGCCGCTCATGCTCAAAATCGACGTCGATATCCGGCGGTTCGCTACGTTCGGCGGAAACGAAGCGCGAGAAAAGCAGATCGTGCTTCATCGGATCCACCGACGTGACGCCGAGCACGTAGCACACCACCGAATTGGCAGCCGAACCACGTCCCTGGCACAGTATCGGCGGATCGACGCTGCGCGCGAACCGGACGACGTCGTGTACCGTGAGGAAATAATAGGCATAGTTCTGCTGCCGGATCAGCGCGAACTCCTCGCGCAGCGACGCAACCAGCTTGTCCGGCACATAGCCGTCATAATGGTCGATCGCGGATTGCCATGAGAGATGCTCCAGCCAGTCCTGCGGGTCCCAGCCTGTGGGAACCGGCTCATGCGGATATTCGTATTTGAGTTCGTCGAGCGTGAAATCGATCCGCGCGAGCAGCTTTGCCGTCTCGGCGATCGCGTGCGGCCGGTCGCGGTAAAGGTGTGCGATCTCGTCCGCATCCTTCAAATGGCGTTCGCCATTGGCACCGAGCCGTTTGCCGGCTCGCTGGATCGTCGTGCCCTCCCGGATGCAGGTGACGATATCGTGAAGCGAGCGATCATCGGCGACCGCATAACGCACGTCGTTGGTCGCCAGGATCGGCACGTGTGCCTTGACGGCGATCCGGGCAAGCCGGGTTTGGCGTCGCCGATCGCGACCGCCATGCGGCATCGTAACCCCAAGCCACACCGATCGCCGCGCCAGCGGACGGAGCGCGACAAGTGTGGCTTCGAGACTGGCATCGTTGCGCGTGGGAAGCACGAAATCCTTGTGCGCGACCACCGGGCGAGCGGTGCAATCCGGCATGACGATCAGCAACATATCGCCGAGATGCGCAAGCAGATCGTCGAAGCCGAGGATGCAGCCGCCTTTCTCGGCGCGCCGGTTACCCAGCGTCAGCAGCCGCGTCAGTCGCCCCCATCCGGCGCGCGTCGCGGGATAGGCAACGATGTCCGGCGTACCGTCGGCGAAGACGAGCCGCGCGCCGACCACCAGCTTGAAATCGAACGGCGGCAGCATCGCGCCGAGCTGCCCCCGTTTTGCGCGTTCCAGTGCATCATAAGCGCGGACCACGCCGGCAACCGTGTTGCGATCGGCGATACCGATACCGGCCAGTTTTAATTCGATTGCGCGACCAACAATGTCGCTCGGATGGCTGGCCCCGTCGAGAAACGAGAAATTTGTCGCCGCGACCAGTTCGGCGAACCCGGTCATGACGCTTGCGTGGTCATGCGAAGACGCCGTGGAGATACCAGCGCGGCGCCTCCATCTCGGAATACAGGCCGTGGCGGAAGATCCAGAAGCGACGGCCGCGGCGGTCTTCGATGCGGTAGTAATCGCGCGTCGGGATATCCTGGCGCCGCCACCATTCGCCCGCGATCCGCTCCGGACCTTCACTGTGCGCGACGTCGTGCACGGTGCGGCGCCAGCGGAAGCGGTGCGGCGGGCCGTCGGGGACTTCGGCCATCATCGATTCGATCGGTTGCGGTGGGTCGAACAGGTAGATCGGGCGGAGCGGCGGCTCCCCCGTTTCCGGCGCGGTCCACGGCGTCGGCGAAGGCGTCTCGGCAGCGGGCAGCATCAGCTCGGCCTGTTCGGGAATATGACTGTCGCGCGCCGAAAACCGGCGCACGCGCGCCCGGCCCAGCCGCGTGCCGAGCTGGTCGACAAGTTGCGCGACCTCCCCCTTCTGCGCCTCGCCGCCCTCCAGCTTCAGTTGCGACGCATCGAGTTTCTCGGCCAAAGCGACGTCGAGTCGGACCAGATCATAGCCGAACCCCGGATCGAGCGGATCGGCGAGGCTGTCGATCCGCTCGCGGAACAGCCGCATCAACAGCGCCACGTCGCGCGTCGGCTGGCCGGTCTCGATCCGCAACCGCTGGACCAGGCCGTCCGCACGAAACAGCCGCGCCTCCCACCGCCGGCCGCCTTCATGACGGTCGGCAAGCTGGACCGCAGCCTCGGTGGCAAGTTCGGCCAGCATCTCCAGCGCATATTCGGTCCGCGCGATCGGTTCGGCAAAACGACGCTCGACACCGATCTTCGCCACCGTCCGCCGCGCGACGATCGGTCCCTTCACCGATCCGTCGAGCCGGCGGATCATCATCGCCGCCTCCTCGCCGAACCGCGCCGCAATGGTCGCGAGCGGTCGTGCCATCACGTCGCCGACCGTCTTCAGACCGGCACGCGATAAGGCCGTCGTCGCATCCTCGTCCAGGCCCAGTGCAGCGACAGGCAGGCGCTTCACCGCACGCTTTTCATCCGGTGCCGGCGCCCCTGCGAACCGGGCCAACGCGCGCGCGGTGTCGGGCGTGTCGCCGAACGCGTGGCGCACCAGCAGTCCGCGCCGCGCGAGGCGCTCCTCCAGATCGGCGGCGAGACGGCGCTCGCCCTCGAACTCGTGCACGCACCCGGCGATATCGAGGATCAACCCATCGGGTTCGTCGAGCGCAACCGAGGGCGTGTACCGCTGGCATCCATCCGCGAGCCGCTCGAGCCATTCGTGATCGGCATGCGCGTCATGCTCGTACACCTCGAGTTCGGGAACACGCGCCCGCGCATCGGCCAGCGTCAGCCCCGGCTGGAGGCCTGCCCGCACCGCCTCACGGTCGAGCGCCTTCAGCCGCACTCCACCCGAGACCGTCTCGACGAACGCGATCGGCGTCTCAGCCCGTCCGACGAACAGATGCGGCCGCATCGTCCGCAGCCGCTCGATCGGCAGCCACGGGAATACCAGCGCCAGGTAACGCCGCGGAATCACCAGAGGCGAAGGCGGTTTGGTCGAAGATGTACGCGTCACGGTCCCACTCCACGCGCCAGCGAAGCCCGGCCTGGCCTCCGCGTCGACGCAGCAATTCGATGTCGAAGGCAGGTTTGCCAGGTGCGTCGGCTTCCAGGGGGCGGGAGGAACATGCCGCCACCCGCCAGCGCGACGCGGCCGCACTCGGCACCGGTTCGGCCCCGATGCGCAGGCTTAGAATAGTCACGCCCGATGCTTCGGCAGCCAGCATCAGCCGCCGTGTCGCGGTCAGGTCGATCCCCGGCGCGCGTCCCCAGGATTCGATCAGCAACGTGCCGAGCCCATGGCACCGCGCGGCATCGGCAGCCGCGCGCAACAGGCTTGCCTCGTCGTCGACCAGGCCCAGCACCAGCGACGATACGTCGAGCCCCATCTCGACCAGCCCGGTCGCATGCAGCCGCCCGCCCTGTCGCTCGCTCGCCTCGGTCCGCAGCCACATTACCGGCGCCGCCTTTGCCGCCAGCACCGAAGCGACCGCGAACCCCGCGCCACTCGCCGAATCGTCGATCGTCGCGAAAACCTCGTGGAGTTGCGCCTTCGCCATCCCCTGCGTCAGCCACGCATCGTGCGCACGGCCATCACCCTGTGTAGGCATCCCCGTCGTAGCAATCCGCTTCAGGCGGGCTATCAAGGCAAGCGACTCGTTCACAATTGTTCTTGTAATGTTCTAGTGCCGGAGTCGCCAAGCGGAATCTCGTTTGCGGTGAATTTCACGCGAAAGTCGAAAAGGCGCTTGCCGTCCCGGAAACACCGGGCTAACAGCGCGCCTCACCCAGTCACCGTGTCGCTTTCGACCGGAGACATAGGCGCCAGAGCGGGCGTAGCTCAGGGGTAGAGCACAACCTTGCCAAGGTTGGGGTCGAGGGTTCGAATCCCTTCGCCCGCTCCAGTTTTCTCAGGAAAACAGCGGTCCAGCGCGAGGCGACACAGCCTCAGCTCTCAGATCCACCTTTATCACTACCACCAGTACGCATGGCATTTCCCATGCGGCCGCCTTACGCTCGCCGCATGGCAATCTTTCGACACGCGCGTCATCCGTTGATCCTGTCGGCTTTGCTGCTGGCCCCCCCCTCCTCTGCAGCACCCGGTACTGCGCCCACCGACATGCAGCGATGGCAGGCGCAGGCCGAGCGCGTGACGATCACCCGCGACGACTGGGGCATTCCGCATATCAAGGGCCGGTCGGATGCCGATGCGGTGTTCGGGATGATCTATGCGCAGGCGGAAGACGATTTCGCGCGGATCGAGGCGAATTACCTGACCGCGCTCGGCCGGACCGCCGAAGCGGCCGGCGCTGACGTGGGTGAGGACGCGGTCTGGGCGGACCTTCGCCAGCGGCTGTTCGTCGATCCACCCACGCTGAAGGCGGACTATGCCGCGAGCCCGGTCTGGTTGCGCACTTTGATGCAGGCCTGGGCGGACGGGCTGAACTATTATCTCGCGACGCACCCGCAGACGAAGCCCCGCGTGCTGACCAGGTTCGAACCGTGGATGGCGCTCAGCTTCACCGAGGGCAGCATCGGCGGCGATATCGAGCGGATCTCGCTCAGCGACCTCAAGACCTTCTATGGCCGACCGACGCCACCGACGCCGGAAGAACTGGGCATGATCCCGCGCGAACCGTCGGGCTCCAACGGCATCGCCATTGCACCGCGGCTGACCGCGAATGGCCACGCGCTGTTGCTCATCAATCCGCACACCAGCTTCTATTTCCGGTCCGAGGCGCAGATGACCAGCGACGAAGGGCTGAACGCGTATGGCGCAAGCACCTGGGGCCAGTTCTTCGTCTACCAAGGCTTCAATCCAAAGGCCGGGTGGATGCACACCTCGGCAACGGTCGATAATGTCGATGAGTTCGCCGAGCGGATCACGCGGCAGGCAGGCGGTTATACCTATCGCTACGGCAAGACCAGCCGCCCGGTCGTCGCGAACACCGTCCTGCTCCGCGTCCGCCAGCCCGACGGGACGATGGCCGAGCGTAGCTTCACGACCTATCGCACGCATCACGGCCCGATCGTCGCCACCAAGGCCGGCAAATGGATCGCCACCGCGCTGATGTGGCGTCCGGTGCCGGCGCTCGAACAAAGCTATCTGCGGACCAAGGCGACCGATCTCGCGGAATACATGAAGGTCGCGGCGCTGAAGGCGAATTCGTCGAACGACACGCTGTTCGCCGACAGCAAGGGCGAGATCGCGTTCCTGATGCCGCAGTTCATGCCGGTCCGCGACGACCGGTTCGACTATACCCGCCCGGTCGACGGCAGCGATCCCGCGACGGACTGGCGAGGCCTGCACACGCTCCCCAGCCTGCCGAGCGTGCTCAATCCTCGCGTGGGATGGGCGCACAACACCAACGACTGGCCGTGGAGCGCGGCAGGTCCCGACAGCCCCAAGGCAGCCGACTATCCGCGCTACATGGACCAGGTCGGCGGCAATGCGCGCGGCGTCCATGCCGACCTGTTGCTGACGGGCAAGACCGGCTGGACCCCCGACACGCTGAGGGCAGCCGCGTTCGATCCCTATTTGCCTGCCTTTGCGCGACTGCTGCCCGGACTGGTCGCGGCGTGGGAGGCGCTTCCCGCCGGCGATCCGCGTCGCCCCGCGCTCGCGGCCCCGATCGCGCTGCTCAAGGGCTGGGACCATCGCTGGGCCTATGATTCCACCGCGACCAGCCTCGCGGTCTTCTGGGGCGATCAGTTGTGGCGCGAGGTCGGCAGTTTCGCGCAGGCCGAGCGGCTGAACGTCCCCGATTATATCACCACGCGAGTCGGCGCGGACGCGAAGCTCGCCGCGCTGACCACCGCGGTCGCCCGGCTCAAGCAGGATTTCGGCGACTGGCGGACGCCGTGGAAGGACATCAACCGCTTCCAGCGACTGGACGATTCGATCGCGCCGCATTTCGACGATGCCCGCGCCTCGACCCCAGTGCCGTTCACCTCGGCACAATGGGGCAGCCTCGCATCGTTCGGCGCGAAGCCGTGGCCGGGGACGAAACGCTATTACGGGACCAGCGGCAACAGCTTCGTCGCGGTGGTCGAGTTCGGCGCGCGTGTGAAGGCGATGGCGGTCATGGCCGGCGGACAGAGCGGCGACGTCCGATCGCCGCATTTCGCCGACCAGGTATCGCGCTATGCCGAAGGACGATTGCGGCCGGTCTATTTTCATCCCGACGAACTGACGGGCCACGTCGAACGAACCTATCGGCCGGGTAACTGATCTACCGCATATCCCGCGATGTCGACGCTTGCGGAGCCACCCAAGCTATTGCACGGACTGGATATGCCTGACGCCCCTCCCCTTCTCGCGGTCCGTGCGCTCGGTAAGTCGGTGCCGGGGCCGCGGCGGTTGTTCCGGCATCTGGATCTCGACGTCGGCGCGGGCGAACTGGTCGCGATCATCGGCGAATCGGGGGTCGGCAAATCGACGCTGCTCAACATCCTCGCTGGGCTGGACGAGGCGGACGAAGGCAGCGTCGCGATCGACGGGATCGAGCTGGGTACGCTCGACGAGACCGCGCGGACCCGGTTGCGGCGCGAGCGGATCGGCTTCGTCTTCCAGGCCTTCCACATCCTCCCCTATCTGACGCTGCGCCAGAACGTCGCGCTACCGCTGGCACTCGTCTCACCGGACAATGTCGCGGCATCGGCGCGCGCCGAGGAGATGCTCGACGCGGTCGGCCTGGACGGTCGCGGCGACGGCTATGCGCGTGATCTGTCGGGGGGCGAGTTGCAGCGCGTGGCGATCGCCCGTGCGCTCGTCCACCGCCCCGCTTTGATCCTCGCGGACGAGCCGACCGGCAACCTCGATCCGGAGACCGCCGCGCGCGTGCTGTCGCTGTTCGCCGATGCGGTGCGCGGCAATGGTGCGGCGGGCGTGATGGTGACGCATTCGGACGCGAGCGCGGCGATCGCCGACCGCGTGCTGACTCTGGGTGCCGAAGGACTGGTGGAGCGGCGTGGCGCCTGAGCGCGACCTGAGATCGGGGTCCGGGCTCTGGTCGGGACGTCTCGGACTCAAGTGGCTGATCGCGGGCGAGTGGCGGTTCCACCCTGCCCGCTTCCTGTTGACGGCAGTCGCGATCGCGGTCGGCGTCGCGCTCGGGTTTGCGGTACATCTGGTCAACGGTTCGGCGCTGGCGTCGTTCGATGGCGCGATGCGCGGCGTCAACGGTGCCGCCGAACTGTCGGTCCGCGCGACCAGCCCGCTCGGCTTCGACGAACGCCTCTATCCCCGCGTCGCACGTGCCGATGGAGTCGGCGATGCCAGCCCGGTGCTGCGCCTCGATGCGCGGATCGGTAAGGCGCGGCTGACTCTGCTGGGCGTCGACGTGATCCGTGCGGCCACGGTGACGCCGTCGCTGATCGGCATCCGCCCGCGTGGCCCCGATACCGGCAACGACGCGGCGTTCGACGAGTCCGCGCTGTTCCTGTCGCGCGCGGCGCTGACCCAGGTCGGCGCGAAGATCGGGACGCAAGTGGTCGTCGTCGCCAATGGCCGATCGGTGCCGCTGCGGGTGGCGGGCACGCTGCCGGCGACGGACGAATCGACCGCGGTCGGCGTCATGGATATCGCCGCAGCACAGTGGCGGTTCGGGCGTCTCGGGCGGATCGACCGGCTCGACCTGGCGCTGTCGGATCGTGCGACCGCGGAGCCGGCGTTGCGTGCGATCCTGCCGGCGGACGCTATCCTGTCGACCGCCGAGACGCAGAACGCGCAGGGCGATGCACTGTCGCGCGCGTACCGCGTCAATCTCGACATGCTGGCGCTGGTCGCGCTGCTGACCGGCGGTTTTCTCGTCTATTCGGCGCAGTCGCTGTCGGTGGTGCGGCGACAACGCGCGTTCGCACTGCTCCGGACATTGGGCATGCCGCGCGCCGGGATCATCGCCGCGGTCGTGATCGAGGGGCTCGCGATCGGACTGGTCGGCGCGGCGGCGGGATTGGCGGCAGGATACGGCCTGGCTTGGGCGGCACTCCACTGGTTCGGCGGCGACTTGGGCGCGGGCTATTTCGGCGGCAGCACCGCGCGCGTCGTGATCCAGCCCGGTGCCGCGATCGGGTTCTTCGCGCTCGGCCTGCTTGCGGCGATCCTCGGCAGCGCGTTGCCTGCCCGCGTCGCGGCACGGGCAGCGCCTGCCGCAGCGCTCAAGAACGCGGGCGACGTGCTCGATCCGCGGCGGCCGGTCGCGTGGTGGCCCGCCGCCGTGTTACTCGTCGCGGGCGCCGCCGCGTCGCTGTTGCCCGCGATCGCCGGACTGCCGCTGTTCGGTTTCCTGGGGATGGCGCTGATGCTCGCGGGCGGCGTAGCGGGCGTGCCGTGGTTCGCCCGCACGCTGCTGACCCCGTTGGCGCGGCGGACGCGGGGCAGCGTGCCCGGGCTGCTCGCGGTCCGTCACCTCCACGGTGCGCCCGGCGAAGCGGCGACCGCGCTATGCGGAATCGTCGCATCGACCGCGCTGATGATCGCGATGGCGACGATGGTGACTAGCTTCCGCGGCGCGGTCGACGAGTGGCTCGACCAGGTGCTTGGCGCGGACCTGTATCTGCGCACCACTTCCGGCGCGACGTTCGATCCGGCGACCCGCACCCGCATCGCAGGGACACCCGGTGTCGCGCAGCTCGCCTTCAGCCGCCAGATCCCGCTGACCATCGCCGCGGATCGCCCACCGGTCAGCCTGATCGCGCGACCCGAGCGCGGTGGCCGCGATCCGTTGCTGGTGCTGATCGATCGCGGGCCGCCGGTGCCGAAGAACGCGCTCCCGATCTGGGTCTCCGAGCCCGCACACCGCCTGTACGGCTGGGATACCGGCGAGCGCATCACGCTGCCGATCGCCGGCCGCACGCAATTCGTGGTCGCCGGCATATGGCGCGATTACGGGCGCCAAGCGGGCGCGGTGCTGATCGACGAGGGCGATTACCAGCGCCTCACCGGCGACGACCGCCGCGACGAAATTTCCGCGACGATCCTGCCCGGTGCGGATCCGGCGAAGGTCGCGCGCGCGATGACCGATCGCCTGCCCGCCGACCTACGTCCCCAGGTCGAGGTCGGCCAGCCCGCGACGCTGCGGAAACTCGCGCTGACGCTGTTCGATCGCAGTTTCGCGGTCACCTATCTGCTGGAGGCGGTGGCGATCCTGGTCGGGCTGGCAGGCGTGGCAGCGACCATGTCGGCGCAGACGATCGCGCGCGAACGCGAGTTCGGGATGCTGCGGCATCTGGGGCTCACGCGCGGCCAGCTCACCCGGATGCTCGCGACCGAGGGTGCGATCGTCGGTCTCACCGGTGCACTCGCAGGGGTCGGGCTGGGGCTGCTCCTGTCGCAGGTGCTGATCCACGTCATCAACCCGCAGTCGTTCAACTGGACGATGACCACGCGCATTCCGGTGGGCACGCTGATCGGCGTCGCGACCGCGCTGACGGGCGCGGCGGCGGCAACCGCGATGCTGGCGGGGCGGCGTGCCACGGCAAAGAGCGCGGTACAGTCGGTGCGGGAGGATTGGTGATGCTGCGACCTTGGGCCCTGCTCGGCTGGATCGCCGCGATCGGTGTCGCCGCGCCAGCCGCCACGCCCTATCCCGTCGTGCGGCCGGGGATCAGCCTGCGCTTTCCAGCGGATCACGGCGCGCACCCGGCGTTTCGCACCGAATGGTGGTACGTCACCGGCTGGCTGAAGACCGCGGACGGTAAGGATCTCGGCTTCCAGGTTACGTTCTTCCGGACGCGCCCGCCGGTCGATCCGCGCAACCCGAGCCGGTTCGCCGCGCGCCAGGTCCTGTTCGCGCATGCCGCACTGTCCGATCCGGCCACCGGCAAGCTGCTCCACGGCGAGCAGGCGGCACGCGAAGGCTTCGGTCTGGCGCAGGCGCGTACCGGCGATGCCGACGTCGCGATCCGCAACTGGCGATTGCGCCGCGCTGGCGATGGCCGCTGGACGGCGCGCGTCGACGCGGACGGCTTCGGCCTCGCGCTCGATTTCCAGCCGACGCAGCCTCCCCTGCCGCAGGGGATCGGAGGCTATAGCCGCAAGGGACCGCGCCCTGAGGAAGCGAGCTATTATTACTCGGTGCCGCATCTCCGCGTCACCGGCCGGGTCCGCAAAGGTGGCGGAACGGTCGCAGTGACCGGCGAGGCGTGGTTGGACCGCGAATGGTCGTCCAACTATCTCGCGCCCACAGCGCGGGGTTGGGACTGGACCGGCCTCAATTTCGACGATGGCTCCGCGCTGATGGCGTTCCGGATCCGGCGCAAGGGCGGCGGCACGGTCTGGACGGGCGGCTCGCTCCGCCGCGCCGACGGCAGCATGACGGTGTTCGGCCCCAAAGACGTCGCCTTCCGCCCGCTCGCGACATGGCGGAGCAAGGCAACCGGGGCAGTCTATCCCGTCTCGCAGGAATTGAGCGTCCGCGTCGCCGGCGGCATCCAGCGTTGGCGGCTGGTGCCGATGTTCGCCGCGCAGGAACTCGACGCCCGCCGCAGTGGCCTGCCGGTCTATTGGGAGGGCGCGGTCCGCACGCGCGGTGGTCGCGGCTATCTCGAACTCACTGGCTACGAGCGCGCGCTGGAGATGTGAGCGCGCAAAATTTGCGGCAGCGGCGGACGAAACGCCCGCCAGCGCGTTGAGGTCGCTCGAACCGAAACGGGAGAGGACCGGGTTTGCCGCATTTTTTGGTTGCCGAAAGCGAGACTGCGGACGAGCGCGAGGCGCGTCGTCGCCATGCCGGCAAAAGCTCGGGCGAAACCTATGCGGCGACGCTCCGTCAGTTGCAGCCCGATGCCGAGATCACGATCGTCGCGCCCGCCGACGACGATGCACAGGTCTACGAAACCGACGCCCTGGGCGTGTTCGACGCGGTGTTCATCACCGGATCGCCGCTCCACGTCTATGACGACAGCCCGGAGGTCCGGCGCCAGCTGACCTTCATGCGATCTGTATTCGCGTCGGGCACGCCGTCGTTCGGATCGTGCGCCGGGCTGCAGCTCGCGGTCGCCGCCGCGGGTGGGACGGTCCGCAAGATGCCGCAGCAGATGGAGGCCGGGATCGCCCGCCGCATCACCCCGACCGACGCTGGCCGCGATCACCCGCTTCTCGCCGGCCGCGCGGCCAGCTGGGACGCCCCCGCGATCCACGGCGACGAGGTCGAAACGCTCCCCGCCGATGCGACCCTGCTGGCGAGCAACGCGGTCACGACGATCCAGGCGGCCGAGATCCGTCACGACGGCGGGGTTTTCTGGGGCGTGCAATATCATCCCGAACTCGCGCTCGGCGAGATCGCCGTGGCGCTGCGTCGCCAGGCCGAGGACATCGTCGAAGCCGGGCTCGCGGAGACGACCGACGACGTCGAGCACCGCGCGGCGCAGCTCGCGGCGTTGCATGACGATCCCGATCGCCGTTCGCTGTTGTGGGCGCTGGGCGTCGACCGCGAGTTCGCCGACGAAGCACGGCGCCGCACCGAACTCAGCAACTTTCTCGATCACCTCGCGGACATCGACGCCAGCGATCGCGCGGATGCCGCATCGCCCGATCTGTGTCCCGCCTGACCCTTTGACCCGCAACAAGGAGCGACCAATGTCCACCACCCTCAAGGCAAAGTTCGACACCCGCCGCGAAGCCGAGATGACCGTCGAGCGCCTGGTCCAGGAGCAGGGCGTCGAACGGACGGACATCTTCATCACCACCGACGGCGCAGACAACAGCGTCGGCGACGAGAAGGCCGGTTCGGATACCGAAGGCAAGGGCCCGACGCCGGAGTCGCGTGACGATGCGGCGTTGGAAGGCAAGATCGTGGTTTCGGTCGATATCGAGGACGACGCCCGCGCCGCCGAAGTGAAGGCCGCGTTCAAGGAATTCGACGCGAGCGATATCCAGGGCTGATATCCCGTCGAGGTACGGCGCCAACCACGCCGTACCTCGTACCTGTCAATGTGGGGCAAGTCTCCGGAACGTCTCCAAAACCGCGGACTCCATGATCGGCTTGTCGAGCACTTCGGCAGGCGGATCGCACGGCACGCAGGCTTCGGGCGTTCCGGTAATGAACATCACGGGGATATTGCCGTGCGCGGCGATGATCCGTTGTACCGCCAGCGGCCCGGTCCCCTCGCGCAGCCGGACGTCGGACACGATCATGTCAGGGATGCGCGCGCCCGCAGCGAAGACCGCGTCGGTTTCGCAATCTGCCTGATCATAGGATGTCGCGCCGGCTTGTTCGATGAGGCTGATAATATGATCCGCGATAAGCCAGTCGTCTTCGATCACAAGCACGTGGCACATCTGCGTTTCCCGTAAATCAGGGTCCCTCAACGCGCTGAGTCCGGGTCGGGTCCCGCCTGGCGGTCGTTTACGGTTAAAAGCGTATTATTGTTACGCCGCGTCATCCGCAGTGTCATCCACCGTCGCAAACCAGTCCGCATACGGCGTCGTTCGCGCCATGTGCCGGTTGAGATCGGGCGCACCGTCGGTCCACCACACCGGGCCTCGCTCGCCGAGACCGTGCTTCGCAGCATCGACCGCTGACCGCGCAGCCGCCTCCGCCGCACTGTCCCCGCCCCGCTTCGCCGCGGCCACGCCCCGCCGTCCGTCCATCAAGGCCGCAACCAGTCGCGCGCGTTCGCCTTCAGGCAGGTCAGGATTCGCGGTACGCCAGAGCCGTCCGCGCACCACGATATACCGCCCGTCGGGAGTCGTCAGCGCAGGCGGTTTCGGCATCGACGCGCGCAAGCCTAGAGCGGCGCGTCGATCGTGAAGACGACCCCGGTACCGCGATACTCGATCTGCGCGGTGCCGCGCATATGCTGCGCGAGCACGCGTTCGATCATCCGCGATCCGAAGCCGGTGCGCGTCGGCGTGGTGACCACCGGGCCGCCGGTTTCCTCCCACATGAAGGCCAGCCTGCGTCCGCCTTCGCCGATGCCGACGCTCCAGGCGATCGTGACATGCCCGCCCGCGACGTGGAGCGCACCGTATTTGGCGGCGTTGGTCGCCAGCTCGTGAAGCGCCATCGACAAGGCCAGCGTCACGCGCGGCTCGAGCCGGACATGCGGCCCCTCGACCGAGAACAGGCGACCGCCGCCATCGTCGAACGGCGCCATCACGCCGGTCACGATATCGGCGATCGTCGCACCCTCGACCTCGTCGCGCAGCAACAGGTCGTGCGCGACCGCCAGCGATCCGATCCGTGCACCGATCGTGTCGCGCGCCTCGGACATCGACGCGGCATCACGCAACGTCTGGTTGACGATCGCGCTGACCGTGGCGAGCGTGTTCTTCACGCGGTGCGTCAATTCCCCCGCCAACAGCGCGCGGTGTTCCTCGGTCCGCTTGCGCTCGGTGATGTCGGTCGAGAACCCGGTCATCGACAGAGCCGTACCATCCGCGCGCGTCAGCAATTCGCCGCGGATCGCGACCCAGCGCACTTCGGCGGTCGGCGTCACGATGCGGTATTCGATGTCATAGTCGCATCCCGTCGCGACCGTTTCGGCGATCGCCGCGACGACGCGCGCGCGATCCTCCGCATGGATCGCTTCGAGGAACTCGGGATAGCCGAACTCGGCGTCGGGATCATAGCCGAAGACGATCTTGCAACCCGTCGACGCATCGAGCTGCTGACTTGCCGGATCGAAGGTCCACGCGCCCAGCCGCCCCGCCTTCAACGCGAATTGCAGCCGTGCGGCGCTGTCGACGAGCCGAGCCTGCGTCTCCGCGGCGGAGGCCTCGAGTTCGCGCTGTTCGGCTTCCAGCAGCGCCAGCGTTTCGCGCTCGAGCGTCACGTCGTGCTGCGACGCGACGTAATAGCGCAGGTGCCGGCTGCGATCGAACACCGGCGCGACCAGCAGCCGGTTCCAGAACGGCGTCCCGTCCTTGCGGTGGTTGAGCAGGTCGATCTTGATCCGCTCGGCCCGCCCGATCGCGTCGCGAAGCCGCGACACGTCCTCGGAATAGGTTTCCGGCCCTTGCAGGAACCGACAATTCCGTCCGACCACCTCGTCGCGGGGATACCCCGTCAGGCGCTCGAACGCGGCGTTCACGTGAATGATCGGGTTGTCGGGAAGCGTCGGATCGCTGATCGCCATAGGCAATATCGCTTCGTTGAACCCGACGACGAAAGGATCGGCCGCGTCCAGCGAACGGCCGAAAGCCGCCATGATCAGCGTATGATCGGCGTCCTCGTCCCGCAAGGACGTCTGGTTCGCACTCTGTTCCAAGCGACTATTTGCTACTCAAAGTCCCACACGTCCACAATAGCATACCGGCATTATGGCAAAGCATTTCGACCGCCCGACAATATTTCGCGGCGCGCCGGCGTACCGCACTCGAGGGGGTCGAGCGCACGACCATCGCGACGCGATCACGCTGCAGAACTGCCGGTAAGCCGTCAGGCGGCGATCCGTGCGACAGGCGGAGGCTTGCCGCAAAGGACACGTTAAGGACGTCGCACGCCCAGCGCCCTCCCCACCTGGCGATATCGATGCTGGCTACTCGCGCGCACGAAAGAAGCGCAGGACGACGGTCGTACCGCTGGCCGCGTCGCCGAATGCCACGGTCGCGTTGAGGCGTGTGGCCGCCGACCGCACGATCGCCAGACCGAGGCCGCTGCCCTCCGAACTGCCGGGCGCGCCAAGCCGGACGAACCGGTCGAACGCCATCTCGCGCTGGTCGATCGGTATCCCCGGACCATCGTCGACGACCGCAATCGTCGTTTCCGACGGCGTCGTCTCGAGCCTGACCGACACGGTTCCGCCGCGCCGGTTGTAGCGGATGCCGTTGTCGATCAGGTTCGACACGATCTCGAAGATCAGCGTCCGGTGGCCGGGCACGACGTGGCTGACCTCCGGGTCGCCTTCGATCGTCAAATCGATGCCCGCATCGATCGCGCGGTTGATCTGTCGCGTGATGACCGCCGCCGCCACCTCACGCAGGTCGACCGCCTCCAGCGGCGCGGACACGCCGGCCTCCTCCGCGCGCGCCAGCGCCAGCAACTGCGTCACCAGCCGTTCGAGACGAGTCACCGCGTCGGCGATCTCGTCGAGTGCTACGCTGCGTTCCGGTCCCGAGCCCCGCCTAGCGAGCGCGACCTGGACCTTCAGCACCGACAAGGGCGTTCGCATCTGGTGCGAGGCGTCGGCGGTGAAGCGGCGGACGCCGACGGTCGCGGTGTCGAGCTGCGCCAGCAGGCGGTCGAACGCACCGGCGAGCGGGCGGAGTTCGCTGGGGAGCGGACCGGTATCCAGCGGCGAGAAATCGGGACGCGCGCGTCCGTCGCGCGCTTCGACGGCACCGCGGAGGCGGGCAAGCGGACGCAGACTCCAGCCTAGCGCAGGGCGGAGGAGCAACGCCGCCGCACCGACGAGGACGCATTCGCCGATCAGCAAAGCGAGCATCAGCCGGCGAGTAAGCGCACCGCGGTTGTCGAGCGTCTCGGCGATCTGGACGACGACCGGCTTGTCGATCCGCGGCAGCGAGCGGCGGACTTCGGCGATGCGGATCTGCTGGCCCCGGTAGCGCGCGAAGCGATAGCGCGGCACGTCGATGTCGAGCGTGGCGGGATCGGGCGCGGGAAGGTCCGCGTAACCGGTGAGCAGATCTGGCCCCACGGCGACGCGGTAATAGACGTTGTCGCGCTCGGTATTCTCCAGCATCCCGAACGCGGCGGAGGGCAGGTCGAGCGTCACCTCGCCCCGCTCGACCTGCACCGTCTCGGCGATCGCCCCGAGCGCGCCGCCGAGCACACGGTCGTTGGTACGGCGGACGACGTCGGCGATCAACGTCGCACCGACCACGCCGATCAGGATCGCCGCCGCTAGCAGTGGCCCGAGCACCGCGACCAGCAGGCGCGTTCGCAGCGCTGGGGTGCCCCGATCGGTAGCTATGGTCTCAGCCGGCATCGAGCATATAGCCGACGCCCCTTACGGTGCGGATACCGGGGCCATCGGGCGCGAGCTTGCCGCGAAGCCGCGTGACATGCACCTCGATCGCGTTGTCGCCGACCGGCTCGTCGAACCCGAACACCTCGCCGATCAGGAGTTCGCGCGGTACCACGCGGCCTGCGCGGGTCGCCAGCGCCTCCAGCACCGCACGCTCGCGCCGCCGCAAGTCGAGTGCGCGGCCCGCGATGTCGGCCTCGCCCGTCGAGCGATTGATCGTGAGCGTTCCGACGCTGAGCACCGGCAGCGGATCGCCGCCGCGCCGCCGGCCAAGCGCCCGCACCCGCGCCTCCAGTTCCTCGGGATCGAACGGTTTGCGTAGGTAGTCGTCGGCACCGAGATCGAGCCCCCGCACCCGGTCGTCGAGCGCATCGCGCGCGGTGAGCATCAGTACGGGGACGCGTTCGCCACGCCGCCGCAACGTCTTCAACACGGTGAACCCGTCGATCCCGGGCAGCCCGACGTCGAGGATCACCAGCGCGTACGGCTCGCCCGCGACCACCGACAACGCGTCCTCGCCGGTCGCGACGTGATCGACCGCATTCCCGCCCGCGCGCAGCAACGCCGCGATGCTGCGTGCCAATGCCGCATCGTCCTCGATCAGCAGGATGCGCATGAAAAACCATGAAAGGTTGGTGACAGGTTCGCTTCGTACTCCACCGATGCAGTCTATCCGAACACAGAGACGGAAGGCGAGGAGAGTGACGATGACCCGAATTTTTCTGAAGATCGCACTGCTGGCTACGAGTTTCACCGCGACCGCCGTCGTGGCGCAGCGCCCTGCCAATTATCCGCGCTCCTACGACCAGCTGATCTCCGATGCGCGCGCCGAGCGGCAGGTGCGGATCTACGGCAATGCCGATCGCGCCGAATTGCTGCCGGTCGTCGCTGCATTCCGGAAGCGCTATCCGGGCATCACCGTGCTGTACGCCGACCTCGGTTCGACCGAGATGTACCGCCGCTTCGTCACGGAGACTCGTGCCAGGAAACTATCCGCCGACATCGTCTGGTCGTCGGCGATGGACCTGCAGGTGAAGCTGATCAACGACGGCTTCGCGCAAGGCTATGCCAGTCCCGAAAAGCCCGCGCTGCCGCCGGTGTCCGTGTGGAAGAACATGGGCTTCGGCGTCACCGCGGAGCCGATCGGGATCGTCTACAACAAGCGCCTCGTGCCGGCCGGACAGGTGCCGCGCACGCACGCCGCGCTGGAGACGTGGCTGCGTCGGAACGCCCGCGCGCTGACCGGCCGCGTCACGACGTTCGACCCGGCGCGCTCCAACGTCGGCTATCTATATCTGTCCGAAGACCTGGCTATTACGCGCGATACGCGGTCGTTGCTGGAGGCGATCGCCGCGACCAGGCCCGTCCTGTCGCGGACCAGCGAGCCTATGCTGCGCGGCGTTGCCGAGGGGCGGCAGGCGATCGCGTACAACGTCATCGGCTCCTACGCGCTGGAACGCGCGCGAACCGATCCCCGCATCGGCGTCGCGTTCCTCCAGGACTATACGATCGTCACGTCGCGGATCGCGTTCATCGCGCGCGAGGCCGCGCACCCGGCGGCGGCGAAGCTGTTCCTCGATTTCCTGCTGTCGCGCGAGGGGCAGTCGCTGCTCGCCAAGCGCAGCCTGTGGCCGGTCCGCACGGATGTGGCCGCGCGCCGTCTTCCCGCCGCGCAGGCCCGCCCGATCCGCGTCGGCCCACAACTTCTCGTCAACCTCGACCGCGTCAAGCGCCAGCGTTTCCTGCGCGACTGGACCGCGATTCTCGCCACCGGAGCCCAAAAATGACTCTTTTCCGTACCGGGTGCGCCGCACTCGCGCTGATCGCCGCGACTCCGGCGCTGGCCCAAGTCCCGACATCGACTCCGAGCGACGCCGACCTTGCCGCGCTGGTGCGTGCGCAGGCCGCCGAGATCGCAGCGCTGAAGTCGCGGCTCGACCGGCTCGAGAATGTCACCGCCGTCGCGCAGGCATCCGCTCCGGTAGCGCCGGTGCAGATCGCGCCGCAGGCGGTCGCGCAGAATAACGAGCCACGTCGCACCCTGCCATTCGCCCCGCAACTCGCGCCCCCCGGCCCCGCCGACCGCAGCGTCGCGCAAGCGGTCGCCGCGCGCGACAATCCGTCGGGCGTGACCACCGAATGGGGTGCGGGCCTGCCCGTCTTCCACTCGGCGGACGGCGTCTACACGTTCAAGCCGCGCGGCCGCATTCTGACCGACGTCAGCTCCAGCTTCGGCTCCAAGTACGACGGCCGCAACATCACGACGACGGGCATGCGCGCACTGCGCCTCGGCCTCGAAGGCGGCGTCGGCACGCATTTCTTCTACCAGTTCGAGAGCGATTTCTCGGAGAACGAGGTCGACGTCGTCACCGCGTTCGTCGGCTGGCGCAACCGCATCACGCCGGGCCTCGATTACGACGTCCGCGCCGGCCATCTGTTCAACGACCGCAGCTTCGAAGGCTCGACGGGCTCGGATTCGACGCCGTTCCTAGAGCGCAGCACGGTCTCGACCGCGATCATCCCGCAGCGCGGCTTCTACGGCATCGGCGTGATGCCGCGCATCTTCTGGAAGACCGGCCATGCGTCGGTCACCGTCACCGGCGACCGGATCGACGGCACGCAGGCGGTCGGCGACAGCCGCACGGTGCTCGGCCGCGCGCACTGGAACCCGATCAAGTCCGACACCGGCGTGCTCCACATCGGCGCGTGGGGCTTCGACGAATCGCTGTCGTCTGTTGCGGGCACGCTGACCCGCAACACGGTGATCGGCGGCCGCTTCAATGGGGCGCTGCGCGTGTCGACCGGGCCGCTGATCGGCGGCACCGGCACGACCGGCTACGGGGTCGAGCTTGGCGGCTATCGCGGGCCGTTGTGGGTGATGGGCGAGGCGGGCCGCCGCAACGCGCGGCTCGACGGCGGGCGTCCCGATTTCGTCAGCAAGGCGTGGAGCGTCTCGGGCGGGCTGTTCCTGACCGGCGATCTGCCGCCGTACAACCCGCGTCTCGGCAGCTTCGGCCAGCCCAAGGTGTTGAAGCCGACCTTCGACGGCGGGGTCGGCGCGATCGAACTGACCGCGCGCTACGAAAGCCTCGATTTCGACAATCTGCTGACCGGCGGCGACGGCTGGGCGGCGACCGTAGGCGTCAACTGGTACCTCAACAGCTTCACCCGCTTCCAGGTGAACGCAATCCAGTGGAACACCGACAACCGCGCCGGCGACTATGTCGGCAACGACAGCGGTCAGACGGTCAGCGCCCGTGTCGGCGTGACGTTCTGATGCTGACAGTCGGTCCCGTGTTTGGCGCTGTCTTGGGCCCTACAAAGCGCCTCCCGTGCCCCGTCATCCTGACGAAAGTCAGGACCCAGAGCCACGCAGCACTGCACCCCGTAACCCTGGATCCTGACTTTCGTCAGATGACGGAGTGGTTGTGGCGGCCCGCTCGACATTGACTGCGACGGCCCTTGCCACCGCCCCCACCCCCCTTTTTCACGCCCTTTCCTAGGACGATGCGATGAATCTTGCCCTGCTCGGCTTCCTGATGGTGGCCACGTTCATGACGTTGATCATGACCAAGAAGATGACGCCGCTGGTCGCGCTCATCGTGATCCCGTCGATCTTCGGCGTGTTCGCGGGCGAGGCCGCGGGTCTTGGCCCGATGATGATCGACGGCATCAAGAACCTCGCGCCGACGGGCGTCATGCTGCTGTTCGCGATCCTTTTCTTCTCGACGATGACCGACACCGGCCTCTTCGATCCACTGGTCGGGCGGCTGATCCGGATGGTCCACGGCGATCCGATGCGGATCCTGATCGGGACGGTCGTGCTGTGCGCGCTCGTCAGCCTCGATGGCGACGGGTCGACCACCTACATCATCACGATCGCCGCGCTGCTGCCGCTCTACAAGCGCTTCAACATGAACCGGCTGTATCTCGTATGCCTGTTGATGACGACCAGCGGGATCATGAACCTGACGCCGTGGGGCGGGCCGACCGCGCGCGCCGCCAGCGCACTGAAGCTCGACCCCGCCACGCTGTTCCTGCCGCTGATCCCCGGCATGATCGCCGGCCTTGCCTTCCTGATCGGCCTCGCCGTGTATTTCGGGCGCAAGGAGCGCGTCCGGATGGGTGAAGCGGGCATAACCGCGGACACCGAGTTCACCGGCATGGCCGTTTCGCAATATCCCGAAGCCCGCCGTCCCAAGCTGATCTGGTTCAACGCAGCCCTCGTCATCACGCTGCTGACGTTGCTGGTGTGGGGCATTCTCCCGCTGTCGGTGTTGATGATGCTGGCGTTCGCGATCGCGATGATCGTCAACTATCCCGGCGTCGCCGACCAGAAGGAGCGCATCTCCGCGCATGCCGGCAACGTGCTGGCGGTGGTGTCGCTGATCTTCGCGGCGGGCATCTTCACCGGGATCCTCGGCGGCACCGGCATGGTCGAGGCGATGAGCAAGGCGGTGGTCGGCGTGATCCCCCCCGCGCTCGGGCCGTACATGGCGCCGATCACCGCGCTGCTGAGCATGCCGGCCACCTTCTTCATCTCGAACGACGCGTTCTATTTCGGAATGCTGCCGATCCTGGCGGAGGCCGGCGCGCATTACGGCGTCGCCCCCGAAGCGATCGCGCGCGCGTCGCTGATGGGCCAGCCGGTCCACCTGCTCAGCCCGCTGGTGCCGTCGACCTATCTGCTGGTCAGCCTGGTCGGGATCGACCTCGCCGATCACCAGCGCTTCACGCTCGTGCCGGCCATCGCCGTCTGCACGGTGATGACGCTGGTCGGGATGATCGCGCTCGCCTTCCCGTTCGTCGCCTGACGTGAGCATCCCCGCAACCCGCCGCTACCGGAGTTTCCGCATGGTCCGACCGCGTACACCGCTGATGCTGCTCCCCGCGATGGGCTGCGACGGGCAGCTCTGGGCCCGCCAGATCGTCGACCTCGCCGCCGTCGCGCAGGTCGAGTTCGGCGACCTGTCGCAGGACGATACCCTGTCCGAAATGGCCGCGCGTGTCCTCGCCAGTGCACCGCCGCGGTTCGCGGTCGCCGGCGTCAGCCTCGGCGGCTACGTCGCGATGGAGATGGTGCGGCAAGCCCCCGACCGGATCGAACGGATCGCGCTGTTCGGCACGCGCGCGTCGATGGAGGTGCGCCCCCGCACCGTCGTCGGCCAGGGCCTGCTTGCCACCGCGCCGCACGCCGACCCCCGCCTGACCGCGATCGTCGCCGGCCCCGCACAGGCGATGGCGGAGCGCGTCGGCCAGACCGTCTTCGAACGCCAGCAACGCGCACTCCTTGCTCGTCCCGACATCAGCGAGGCGATCGCAGCGATCCAAGTCGCGACGCTGGTGGCAGTCGGCGACCGCGACCTGATCTGCACCCCCGACGACGCACGCGCGCTGAGTGCCCGGATCGAAGGGTCTCGGTTCCACATGCTTCGCTCCTGCGGTCACCTCGCACCGATGGAGCGTCCCGGCGAAGTCACCGCGCTGCTCCGTCAGTGGCTCAAGACCGGCTGACCGATCGCCGCGGTGACGCGCAACGCAGCCACGCCGCGCTGTTCGCGTCGGAACGCCGGATCGGCCAAGGCACGCTAGATCATCGTGCCCTGCAAGAGCTTCGGCAGGTCGCCTGATTCCCCACGTGCCTCCGCCATGAAACGGTCCTTGAGCGGTGGGATCGCATTGACCGCACTGATACCGAACCGGCGGACGGCACTGGCGGTCTTGCCGGGGAGGCCGAACAGGCGGGTGAGCGTATCGGTCGCGGCGGCGGTCATGAACGTGTCGAGCCCGCGCCAGCGCTGATAGCGCGCGAGCAGCGCCGCGTCGCCGAGATCGAGGCCGAGGCGCTTGCCCTCGACCAGCACCTCCGCGAGCGTCGCGACGTCGCGGAAGCCGAGGTTGAGGCCCTGCCCGGCGATCGGGTGGATGCCGTGGCCGGCGTCGCCGACCAGCGCTAGCCGCGTGTCGGTGATGCGTGCGGCATGGTGGAAGCCGAGCGGGTAGCTCGACCGGGGCGTCGCCATCGACAACGCGCCGAGGAAACCGCCCATGCTCTTTTCCGCTTCGGCGAGGAACGCGCGGTCGCCAAGCTTGAGCATGCCGGGCGCGTTCTTCGCGTCGACCGTCCAGACGATCGCCGATCGGTGACCATCGGCATCGTCGGGGAGCGGGAGCAGTGCGAACGGGCCGCTCGAATAGAAGATTTCGTATGCGACGTCTTCGTGCGAGCGTTCGTGGTGGAACGCGGCGATGATCGCGGTATGCTCGTACGACCAGCGCGCGATCGTGATCCCGGCGGCCTCTCGCGTCGGCGAGTTCCGACCCTCTGCGGCGATCATCAGCGGCGCGCGGATCGTGTCGCCCGAGTCCAGCGTGACGGTAACGCCCGATTCGGCGCGGTCGACCGATGTTGCGCGCGTCTTCATCCGCAGGTCGACTTTGGCTGCGGCGGTCGCGGCATCGAACAATGTCCGACGGATCAGCTTGTTCTCGTACATCGTACCAAGCGCACCATCGTCGGCAGCCGGGACGAAATCGAGCGCACCCGGCTCCAACCCATCGCTCACCCGAATCTGGCGGATCGCACAGCCCTGCCCCGCCAGCGTCGCGCCGATGCCGATCGCATCGAGCATCCGGTGGCTCGCGCTCGCCACCGCCGACGCACGACCGTCGAAGCCGGGCGCCAGCGTAACCGCCGGGTCCGCGGGATCGATCACGATGGTCGAAATGCCGTGCACGTCGAGCGCCACGGCGAGCGTCGCGCCGACCAGCCCGCCACCGAGGATGATTACATCTGTGTCCATGAGCCCGCTTTATCCCGCCCGCCGGTCGCTGCCAACGACGATCCGGACGCAGCTTAACCCGTGTTGTCGCGCGGTTAGCTTGACGTTGAGGCTGCCGAGGACGATGAATTTCTCCATTATTTCGAATTTGGAGAATACGGGTCATGGCCAGCCGCGCGCAGCCAGCCTTGTGGCGTGAGACGGTGAAGGCGGGCGCCGTCCGCAGCGGTGCGCTGATCGCGGCGATCGCGTTGTTCGTCGGCACGCTGCTGATGGCCCTGGCCCTGGCGAGCTATCACCCGAGCGACGCGGCCTTGAACACTGCGTCGGGCGGCTATCCGGCCAATCTGGTCGGGCCGCCGGGCGCGTGGTTCGCCGATATCGCGCTCACCCTGTTCGGGCCCGCGGTGGCGCTGATGCTGCCGATCGGACCCATCCTCGGCATGCGGCTGTGGCGGGATGCGCCGCTTGGGCATTGGCTGCGGATGGTACGCGGGGCGGCAATCGGCGTCGCACTGATGGCGAGCGCACTGGCATTCGTGTCGGGCAATTCGGTGTTGGCGCTCCCCGCCGGCTGGGGCGGCGTGATCGGCCTGTCGGTCTCCAGCGCGGTGCACTGGGCGTTGAGCTTCATCGGCCAGCCGGTCGCCGAGCTGTGGTCCGCCCGCGCGGTCGGGCTGATCGCGGCGATCGCGGGCGCGATCGTCTGGGGCAAGAGCATCGAGATCGACCTCGGCGAGCGCAAATGGCGCCTTCCCCGCCGTAATCGCACCGAGGCGCTAGGTTATGACGGCTTTGCCGACATCAACGAGGACGACGACGAGCCGCTGACCCTCACGCGCAAACCGGTCGAGCCGCGCGCGGTCGCCGAGCCGGACCCGCGCCCTGCCCCCGTGATCGCGGACCGCCAGAATGCGCCGTCGCAGGCGAAACCCAAGGAACGCCAGTCGTCGCTAGACCTGCGCGACAATTTCACGCTGCCGAGCCTCGACCTGCTCACGCCGTCGCCGCCGAGCCAGGGCAACGTGATCGACAAGGCCGGGCTTGAGCGCAACGCGCGGCTGCTCGAGAACGTGCTCGACGATTTCCACGTGAAGGGATCGATCATCGAGGTGCGGCCGGGCCCGGTCGTGACGATGTACGAACTCGAGCCAGCGCCCGGCATCAAGGCGAGCCGCGTGATCGCGCTGGCCGACGACATCGCGCGCAACATGTCCGCGATCTCCGCGCGCGTCGCGGTGATTCCGGGCCGCAACGTGATCGGTATCGAGCTGCCGAACGCACGGCGCGAGGCGGTCAGTCTGCACGAACTCGTCGGCAGCCAGACGTTCGAGGACCAGTCGGCGCAGCTGCCGATCATTCTCGGCAAGAACATTGCGGGCGATTCGGTGATCGCCGATCTCGCACCGATGCCGCATCTGCTGGTCGCGGGCACGACCGGTTCGGGCAAGTCGGTCGGCCTGAACAGCATGATCCTGTCGCTGCTGTACAAGCTGACGCCGAACCAGTGCCGGATGATCATGATCGATCCGAAGATGCTCGAACTGAGCATGTACGACGACATTCCGCACCTGTTGTCGCCGGTCGTGACCGATCCGGCCAAGGCGGTGCGCGCGCTGAAATGGGCGGTCGAGACGATGGAGGATCGTTATCGCCAGATGTCCTCCGTGGGCGTCCGCAGCCTCGCCGGTTTCAACGACAAGGTGCGCGGCGCGAAGGCCAAGGGGCAGCCGCTCGGGCGCAAGGTGCAGACGGGGTATCACCCCGATACCGGCGCGCCGATGTACGAGGAGGAGAAGCTCGAATACGACGTGTTGCCGCAGATCGTGGTGATCGTCGACGAGCTCGCCGATCTGATGATGACCGCCGGCAAGGAGGTCGAGTTCCTCATCCAGCGCCTTGCGCAGAAGGCGCGCGCGGCGGGTATCCACCTGATCATGGCGACGCAGCGCCCGTCGGTCGACGTCATCACCGGCGTCATCAAGGCCAATCTGCCGACGCGGATCAGCTTCCACGTCACGTCGAAGATCGATTCGCGCACCATCCTCGGCGAACAGGGTGCGGAGCAGCTGCTAGGCAAGGGCGACATGCTCTACATGCCCGGCGGCAAGGGTATCGTCCGCGTCCACGGGCCGTTCGTGACCGACGACGAAGTGCGGCTGGTGGCGGACCACTGGCGCTCGCAGGGGCTGCCCGACTACATCTCGTCGGTCACCGAGGAGCCCGAGGAGAGCTTCGCGCTGGAAGGCTCGCCGACCGGTGAGGATTCGGCGGAGGACCAGCAATATCGCCAGGCGATCCAGCTGGTCTGCGAGTCGCAAAAGGCCTCGACCTCGTGGCTGCAGCGCCAGTTGCGGATCGGCTACAACTCGGCCGCGCGCTTGATCGAGCGGATGGAGAAGGACGGTATCGTCGGTCGCCCGGACCATGTCGGGCGGCGCGAAGTGCTGCGCGATACCGAGGGGCATGCGATCTAGCGTTGAGCCAGCGCGCGCGCCCTGCCTGCTCCCCTCCCTGAAAGGGAGGGGCTGAGGATGGGTAGGTTAGCGCGAGCCGCAACGGTTCTCGATGCGGAAGCCGACCCACCCCCGCCCCCTCCCTTCCGGGAGGGGAGATAAGCCTACTGACAGATACGCGGCACGCGTTCGCAAGATCGACGCTGCTGCGCAGAGAGTGGAACATCTATGAAATACCTGTGGGGCTTGGCAGCGGCATTGGCGATGGTTCCGGTGTCGGCACATGCGGCACCCGACGATGACATCAACCAGAACGCCCTGCGTGCGGATACCCAGCGCCCGGCGACTCGACAGGGCGGCACCGTCAAGCAAACCCCCGGCAGCAGCACCACCGACACGCAGCACCGCCCCCGCGCGGGCGTCCGCCGCGACAGCGATCTCTCCCCGTCCGCCCTCACCGCCGATACGCAGCGCACCCCGCCCCCCGGCCTGTTCGCGGACTGGTTCGACATCCGCAAACGCCTCGCCGATCGCGGCGTCGGGCTTAGCGCCCGTTATGCCTCGGAAAGCGGCTATAATTTCTCCGGCGGCGACCGGAAGCTGCTGCGCGAAACCGGCTAGTTCGACGTCGGCGTGTTGCTCGATCTCGACAAGGTCGTCGGGCTCCGGGGCGGCGCGTTCCAGGCGACCGTCACCTACCGCCGCGGTCGCGACCTCGGCGCCGACGCCAATCTCGGCGTGCTGCAACAGGTGCAGGAAGTGTACGGCCGCGGTCAGACGCTGCGCCTCACGCAATTCTGGTACGAGCAGAAACTCGGCGAAAAGCTCGAACTGAAGATTGGCCGCACCAATCCCGGCGAGGATTTCGCGGTCTTCTCCTGCTATTTCCAGAACCTCAGTTTCTGCGGCGCGCAGCCCGGCAATCTGGTCGGCGATTACTGGTATAACTGGCCGGTCGGCCAATGGGGCGCGCGACTGCGCTACGACGTCAACGACCACCTCACGCTGAAGACCGCCGCCTACGAAGTGAACCCGCGCAACCTCGAAAAGGACTTCGTGATCGGCCGGTTCCACGGCGCGACCGGCGCGCTGATCCCCGTCGAGGCCGAATGGCGTCGCGGCGACGATGACGGCCGCGTTGGCGCGTACAAGGTCGGTGGCTGGGTCAACACGTCGAACGGCGATGACGTCTTCTACGACCTGAACCGCCGGCCGATCGCGATCACCGGCCTCGAACCGCTCCGCCGCGGCGCGCGCTACGGCGTCTATTTCAACATCCAGCAACAGGTCACCGGCACCTCGAAGGACGGCAAGTCGGTCACCGGGCTCAGCGTGTTCCTCAACGCGACGCAGGCCGACCGCGCGACCTCGACCACCGACAACCAGGTCGCCGCCGGGCTGTTCTACAAGGGGCTGGTACCGTGGCGGCCGAACGACATCCTCGGCTTCGGCGTGGCGCGGACCAACGTGAACGGACGCGTCGCCAAGCGCCAGGCACTCGATCCGACCCAGCCCCCGGTGCAGGGCGCGGAATATGCGTCGGAGATCTACTACAGCGTCCACCCGACGCGGTGGCTCGAACTCCGTCCGAACGTGCAGTTCATCCACAACCCGGGCGGCGTGCATGACGCGAACGACGTCGGCGTGCTCGGCATGAAGGCGGCGATTACTCTGTAACGGAACTCGTCGAATTCAGTGGCGGTTCAAGCGCGGGGCGGCAATTGTCCGCGTTCCAAGGAGATTTCGATGTTCAATACCCGCCCCGCGGTGATCGCGACGATCGCTGCTATGTCCGTCGCCGCCCTGCCCGCGCCGATCGCTGCACAGGCCACCGGCGATCTCGCGGCCGTGCAGAAGCACCTCCAGTCGGTCGAGACGATGACCGCGAATTTCTCGCAGGCAGATCGCAACGGCAAGGTGCTGACCGGCGTGCTGACGCTGAAGAAGCCCGGCAAGCTGCGCTTCCAGTACGAGAAGGGCGTACCGATCCTGATTGTCGCGGAGGGCGGGGCGCTGACCTTCATCGATTATTCGGTGAAGCAGGTGCAGCGCTGGCCGATCAAGAACTCGCCGCTGGGCGTGCTGCTCGACCCGACCCGCGACATCACGCGCTATGCCAAACTCGTCCCCGGCTATGACCAGCGGATCGTGTCGGTCGAAGCGAATGATCCGAAGCATCCGGAATACGGCCGGATCACCTTGGTGTTCGTCCGTAGCGCGGGCGCGCCGGGCGGGCTGATGCTGCAAGGCTGGGTCGCGCTCGACAGCCAGAACAACCGCACGACGATCCGCCTGACCAACCAGAAGTTCGGCGAGGCGATCAGCGACAACACGTTCCGCTGGAACGACCCGCGTCGCACGGGTGTAAGAAAGTAACATAAAAATCGCGTCATTCATGCAAGCGACAGGTTCCGCCCACTAGAGAGTGGCTCGCGGATGTGGGGCATTCGGGATTTTTCCCCCTGTTGCCCGGATGGTTTCCTCACCTCTTGCCTGCGTGACGAACGCTGAGTCGGCCCTCGCTCCATGCCCCCGGAGCGGGGGTCATTCGCGTAGAGCGGCAGGCAAATGAATTTGCCTAACTCGCTCAAGCGCGGCCGACGAGCTTCAGCTCGGTCGACGACATGGGCTTTGCCCGTGGCGCCTTCTACCTTCGTCAAGACAGTTCCCAACACGACGGTCAGAACTCGTGGAAGCCGACCCATCCCCTGCCCCTCCCTTTCAGGGATGGGAGACTGTCGCGCCTCAGACGCTTCCTTGTCCCCACCCCCCCGCAACGCTACATCGCGGCGGTGAAGATCGTCTCCTGGAACATCAACTCGGTCCGTTTCCGGATCGCCATCGTCGAACAGTTTCTGCGCGACGAGCAGCCCGACATCCTGTGCTTGCAAGAGACCAAGGTCATCGACGGCGACTTCCCGTTGGAGGCGTTCCGCGCGCTCGGCTACGAACACATCGTCCTGCACGGCCAGCGCATGCATCACGGCGTGGCGATCCTGAGCCGGGTCCCGATCGTCGAGGACGACCGATTCGACTGGCAGGCGAACAGCGAGGCGCGCCACATCGGTGTCCGCCTCGAGAACGGCGTACGGCTCGAAAACGTCTACGTCCCGGCCGGCGGCGACGTCCCCGACCGCGAGGTAAATCCCAAATTTGGCCAGAAACTCGACTTCATCGAGCGCATGACGACCTGGTCCGAAACGCTGCCAGGCCCCACCATTCTGGTCGGCGACTTCAACATCGCCCCGCTCGAATCGGACGTCTGGAGCCACAAGCAGTTGCTCGACGTCGTCAGCCACACCCCCATCGAGGTCGAGGCGCTCGGCAAATTGCAGGCGGCAGGCGACTGGGTCGATCTCGGCCGCCGCTTCCACCCCGCCCCCGCGCGCCTGTTCACCTGGTGGAGCTACCGCGCCAAGGATTGGGCCGCATCGGACCGTGGGCGAAGGCTCGATCACATGTGGGCGACCGGTGCGGCTGCCGAAGCTGCAGTGTCGCATCACGTCTATGAACGCTGCCGAAGCTGGCTCAAGCCATCCGACCACGTCCCGATCATGACCGAGTTCGCGTTTTGAGTAACCCCCGCGCCGCCGCCCGCGCGGTCGATGCACTGAGACGTGGCTGGCCGATCGCGATCGACGAGCTGGTGCTGCTCGCAGTCGAGACGGCGGATGCGGAGCGGTTGGCGGCGTTCGATCCCGAAGCGAACGGCGGTGTGCTGATCTCGTCGGGCCGCGCGGCAACGTTGAAGCTCGCGAACCAGCTCGCGGCGGCGGACCCCACCGAACCGGTGCTGGTCGACCGCGCGCCCTGGATCGACTTCGCCGCCGCGACCGCGCTGGCCGACCCGCAATTCGACCTCGCGACTCCGCTCAAGGGTCCGTTCCGCACGCTCCCGGTGACCGATCCCGAAGCGGCCGCCGCCGCGTTACGCCTCGCGCGAATTGCCGGACTGCTGCCCGCCTTCTTCCTCGGCACCGGCGAGCCCGAAGTCGGCATAACCACTGCGGACATCGACGCACATGAAGACGCGAACCGCCTGACGCTCGCAACGCGCGCGCGCCTTCCGGTCGAGGGTGCGGAGGACGCCGAGATCGTCGCATTCCGCAGCCCCGAGAGCGCGGACGAGCACATCGCGTTGCTGATCGGCCAGCCCAACGGCCATCCGCCGCTGGTCCGATTGCACAGCGAGTGCCTGACGGGCGACGTGCTCGGCAGCCTCAAATGCGACTGCGGGCCGCAGTTGCACGCCGCGATCCATGCGATCCGGCATAGCGGATGGGGCATCCTGCTGTATCTGCGGCAGGAGGGACGCGGGATCGGCCTGGTCAACAAGCTGCGCGCGTACGCGTTGCAGGATCAGGGTTTCGATACGGTCGATGCGAACACCCGGCTCGGCTTCGCGGTCGATGCGCGTGATTTCGGCGTGGCGGCACGGATGCTGACTCTGCTCGGCCAGCGCGAGGTGCGGTTGCTGACCAACAACCCCGCCAAGGTCGCGGGGCTCGAAGCGGCAGGCGTGACGGTGATCGAACGCGTCCCGCACTTCTTGCCCTCGAACCCGCACAACGCGCAGTATCTCGCGACCAAGCGCGACCGCACGGGGCATCAGTTCTGACCGACATTCCACCTTCCCCACCACCCTCGCGCCGCCTGATCGTTGTGTTCGGCGCGGCCGTTCGTCCCGATGGCAGCCCGAGCCCCACTCTCGCCCGCCGCATCGCGTTCGCAGCCGCGGCGGCGGCGCGCTACGTCGATGCGGACCTGTTCTGCTCGGGTGCGAAGGGCACGCATGGGCCTTCGGAAGCGTCGGTCATGGCCGAAGTGCTGGCGGAAACGGTCGATCGTTCGCGGATCCATCTCGACGAGACCAGCGTGGATACGTTGCAGAGCGTCGTCGCGGCGACCGCCTTCGCCCGCGTGGGCAAGTATGCGCAATGCATGATCTGCACCGACGGCTATCACCAGCCACGCATCCGCATGCTGTTCGCGATGCTCGGCATGCCCGCGAGCGCGATCCACGTCCCGCATGGCGGCAGCCGGCGGTACCAACTCAAGATGCGAACGCGCGAGGCCGCGGCAATCCCGTATGACCTGGTCGCAGGGATCGGCGCGATCTGGCGGCGAAAGCGGGGCTGACTACATCCGGCGAACGCGACTTCCCCCCTCCCTGAAAGGGAGGGGTCGGGGTTGGGTAGGCTTCCGTATCACCGTACCGTCGCGGCCAAAGTCACCCTACCCACCCCCCGCCCCTCCCTTTCAGGGAGGGGAGCCTGCACCTTTTCGAAATAGGCCGAATGAATGTTGCCCCGCCTAAGCGAGCAACCGCGCCACGTCCTCGAAACTCTCCGCCAGCGCATCCACCCCAATAGCCTTCAGCCGCGCCCCGTGTTCCGCATGGCGGCAGCCGGCGGTACCAACTCAAGATGCGAACGCGGGAGGCCGCGGCAATCCCGTATGACCTGGTCGCAGGGATCGGCGCGATCTGGCGGCGGAAGCGGGGCTGACCACCACCGGCGAGCGCGGGGGCCAACATCGAAATGTCCGCGACTTCCCCCCTCCCTGAAAGGGAGGGGTCGGGGGTGGGTAGGCCAGCTTTGGCCGCAACAGTACAGTAATACGGAACCCTACCCACCCCAGGGGAGCCTGCACCTTCTGGAATAGGCAGAGTGGATGTATCCCCGCCTAAGCGAGCAACCGCGCCACGTCCTCGAAACTCTCCGCCAGCGCATCCACACCGATAGCCTTCAGCCGCGCCCCGTGTTCCGCATGGCGGCAGCCGGCGGTACCAACTCAAGATGCGAACGCGCGAGGCCGCGGCAATCCCGTATGACCAGGTCGCAGGAATCGGCGTGATCTGGCGGCGGAAGCGGGACTGACCACATCCGGCGAACGCGACTTCCCCCCTTCCCTGAAAGGGAGGGGTCGGGGGTGGGTAGGCTTCCGTATCACCGTACCGTCGCGGCCAAAGCTGGCCTACCCACCCCCTGCCCCTCCCTTTCAGGGAGGGGAGCCTGTCCCTTTCGGAATAGGCAGAGTGGATGTATCCCCGCCTAAGCGAGCAACCGCGCCACGTCCTCGAAACTCTCCGCCAGCGCATCCACACCGATAGCCTTCAGCCGCGCCCCGTGTTCCGCATTGCAATGCGACCCCGCAGACAGCCCGATGACATACCCTCCCGAGGCCACAGCCCCGGTCGCACCCACCGGCGAGTCCTCCAGAATCGCCGTCCGCGCGATATCCACCCCAAGTTGCCGCGCGCCAAACAGGTACAGATCCGGCGCGGGCTTGCCGTTGGTGACGTGTTCGCGCCCACTATAAAGGTGGTCGCCGAACGCATCGCGCAGGCCGATATGCTCCAGATGCCGTGCGATCCACGAGACCGGGCTCGAAGAAACGATCGCCTTGGGCAGGTCGGCAGGAAGCGAGCGGACGAACGCCACCGCGCCCTCGATCGCGTCGACGCCGGCCGCCATCACCCGCTCGTCCTCGGCTTTGCGCGCCGCGTAGAAGTCGTCGGTGAGCGGCCGATCGATCCAGCGTTCGACCGCGTCGATGAACTGCGGCCCGGCAAGCCCCATGAAGTTCGCCATCGAATCTTCGGCGGTCGTCGGGTGACCGGCCGCCGTCAGCCATTCCGCGATGTGGCGGTTGCCGACGGCTTCGCTGTCGATCAACACGCCATCGAAGTCGAACAGCAGAGCGTCGAACCGTACCGAAATACTCATGCTGCGACACCCCGCGCGCCGAACAACGCGCTGCCGATCCGAACGTGAGTCGCACCGATCGTCACCGCGGTCTCGAAATCGTCGGACATCCCCATGCTCAGCCCGGTCAGCCCATGATCGCGCGCGAGCTTGGCGAGCAGCGCGAAATACGGCGCCGGCTCGACGTCCGCAGGCGGCAGGCACATCAGCCCGGCGATCGGCAAACCGCCGGCACGCGCCTGTTCCACCAGTGCGGGCAGGTCGGCGATCGCGCAGCCGCCCTTTTGCGGTTCGTCGCCGATATTGACCTGGAGGAAGCAGTCCGGGCGACGATCGCTCGCGGCCATCGCCTTCCCGAGTGCAGTCACCAGCGAGGGACGATCGACCGCGTGGATGCAGTCGAACAACGCCACCGCTTCCGCCGCCTTGTTGGACTGGAGCTGGCCGATCAGGTGCAGTTCGACGTCGGGATATTCCTCGCGCAACGCCGGCCATTTCTCGGACGCTTCCTGCACGCGATTCTCGCCGAACACGCGTTGGCCTTCGACGAGCAACGGCTCGATCGCCTCGATCGGATGCGTCTTGGAGACCGCGATCAGCGTCACGTCGGTAACGCGGCGATCGGCGATTTCGGCGGCCTTGGCGATCCGGCTGCGGATGGCCTGCAATTTGGTGGTGTCGTCAGCAATCATGCGGCGCGCTATAGGCAGCGGCGTGGCTCGTCGTAACCCCATTCCCGCGCGCTGGCTGATGACGGACGAGCGGATGGGCGACGCGTTGTGGCGTGCCCTGACGCGATTGCCGCCCGGATCAGGAATCGTGTTTCGGCATTACGCGACACCCGAGCCGGAACGACGGGCGTTACTGCGGCGGGTCAAGCGCATCGCACGAGCGCGCCGGTTGGTCGTGGTGGTGGCCGGCAAGTCCACGATCGCGGCCGACGGCGCGCATGGTCGGGCCCGGACCGACGGGATCAGAACCTGGCCAGCGCATTCGAGACGCGAGGCCTTGGCCGGCAAGCGCGAAGAGGCTGATGCCCTGTTCGTATCCCCGATTCACGCAACCCGATCGCATGACGGGGCAATTGGGATAGGTTCGGCGCAGGCCATGTGGATCGGACGAGGGCTCGGCATACCAGTGATAGCGCTAGGCGGTATGAACGAGTCGCGCTGGCGGCAAATCCGCCGTTTCGGCTTCCACGGCTGGGCCGCAATCGATGCTTGGCTGCCCGCAACGCACCGTCATCCTGACGAAAGTCAGGATCCAGAGTAACCGATCACTGCGTCTCATGACCCTGTATCCTGACTTTCGTCAGGATGACGGGAGATGCGCGTTGAATACCACTTAAACGACGTTAGCCGCCATCCGTCTGGATCACCGAAGAGCATCGCTCCGTCGAACGCTTAGAAGCGGAAGGCAGTGCCCAGATACACGGCTTGGCTGTCGCGACGGTCGTCGTCGACCTTCACGAAGCGCTCGCGGTCCGACCGGTACCGCACGCCGGCCGTCACGGCGAGGCTACGCGTCAAGGCGTACGAACCGCCGAGATCGACCGAATAGCTCGGCGCGTCCTCGACGAGGTGCGGTGCGTTCGCCAGCGGACGATCCGCCGCAGCCTTCACCGTGCCGCTGAACCGCTTTGCGCTGTAGCTTACTGCCAGATCGGCCGCTTCACGGCTGCCCGGCATCGCGCCGAGATCGAGCTTGTTCACGTCGCCGGAGATCGCGAACCGCTTCCAGCCGACCGACATGCCGAGGTTGTACGCGATCGGCGCGATGCCGACGGTCGGCGTCGTCGATGCCAGGCTCGCCGTGTTGGCGATACCGCGGTTGGTCTGCGCACGGACCGCGACGGTCACTGCGCGATTGTCCTGCCGCGTTTCGGCTGGCGTAAAGCGGAAGCTGCGCGCATCGAAACCACCGCGCGCGAACATCGCGGCAAGGCGGGGATCGGCGGCAGCCGGGGTGAACGAACCGATACCGCGGACCGCGGCGACATTCTGCTTGCCGATCCGGGCAGGCTGTTCGCTGGCACCGAAGGCGGGCGCGACGATCGCAGCGGTGGCGACAAGCGCCCCGGCAACCACCCCGAATATTCCCCCACGCGTCATCACAACGAATCTGTCCTTCGAATCCCGTATTCGGATCCTGTTAAACAGCATCTAACATGAATTGATCCCGAGCAAAGGCCGCAGAACCGACCAATCTCACCCCTGGTCGCCGAATTGTCGGACAGTGTTGCAATCAGCACACATGTCACCGCGATAGCGCTACCGGATCGGACCCAATCATACGCTGACGGCGCTCGCTGATGCGCCTCACCGCGATATTCGACAGGCGCTCTATACGGTGCGCTCTCGCATGCGGGCGTCTGCTTGCGGGCGCGCGGGCTCGCCTGTAGAGCAAACGCAGATTTTCTTGCCAGGATGATGCCCATGTTCCGCCGCTCGCGTATCGCAGTCGTGCTGTTTGCCCTGCCTCTCGTCGCTTGCGGCGGCGGATCGGCGCGTCCCAAGGCGGATCTCGCCGCGTCGAAGATCACGACGATCGGCGTGAACAGCTATCTGTGGCGCGCGAGCCTCGACACGCTTGGCTTCATGCCGCTGCTCCAGACCGATTCCAACGGCGGCGTGATCGTGACCGACTGGTACACCAACCCGCAGACCCCGACCGAGCGCATGAAGGTCACCGTGTCGATCCTCGATCAGGACCTGCGGGCCGATGCGCTGCGCGTCGCCGCCCTCCGCGAAGTCAACCGCAACGGCCAGTGGATCTCGTCGCCGGTCCAGGCCGCGACCACGCAGAAGCTCGAGGACATAATCCTGACCAAGGCCCGCGACCTGCGCCGCGCCTCGATCGCGGGCTGAGGACGAAATAATGGCGTCGCGTTTCAATGCGTTGAAGGCGGACGCGGCGTGGCAGAAGGTCTGGGACGAGCGCAAGACGTTCGCCGCCGACGATCTGTCGACCAAGCCGCGTTCGTACGTGCTCGAGATGTTCCCCTATCCGTCGGGGCGCATCCATATGGGGCATGTCCGGAACTACACGATGGGCGACGTGCTCGCGCGGTTCCGTCGGATGAAGGGCATGGAAGTGCTCCACCCGATGGGCTGGGACGCGTTCGGCATGCCCGCCGAGAACGCAGCGATGGAAAAGGGCGTGCATCCGGGCAACTGGACGCGTGCCAACATCGCGACGATGAAGGCGCAGCTGAAGCGCCTGGGCTTCGCACTCGACTGGACGCGTGAGCTGGCGACCTGCGAGCCCGAATATTACGGGCACGAACAGGCGCTGTTCCTCGACCTGTTCGCGGCGGGGCTCGTGTATCGCAAGGAATCGGCGGTAAACTGGGACCCGGTCGACATGACCGTGCTCGCCAACGAGCAGGTGATCGACGGTCGCGGCTGGCGTTCGGGCGCGCTGGTCGAGCGTCGGAAACTGTCGCAGTGGTTCCTGAAGATCACCGACTTCGCCGACGAGCTGGTCGATGGGCTGGCCGCGCTCGAGCATTGGCCCGACAAGGTCAAGCTGATGCAGGAGAACTGGATCGGCCGCAGCCAGGGCCTGCAGTTCAAGTTCCAACTCACTGCTCCCTTCCCGCTTGCGGGAGGGGTCGGGGGAGGGCCTGACGCGAACGCGGCGGCAGCGTCCGAGGATGCCTCCCCTCCCGCAAGCGGGAAGGGAATAGAGTCGGTCGAAGTCTTCACTACACGCCCCGACACGATGTTCGGCTCCAGCTTCGTCGCGGTCGCGGCCGATCACCCGATCGCGCGCGCCATCGCCGAGACGAACCCCGACGCCGCGGCCTTCATCGAGCTCTGCAAGCGTGGCGGCACCACCGCGGCGGAACTCGACACACAGGAGAAGCTCGGCTTCGACACCGGTATCCGCGCGGTGCATCCGCTCGACAAGACATGGCACCTCCCGGTCTACATCGCGAACTTCGTGCTGATGGAATACGGCACCGGCGCGGTGTTCGGCGTGCCCGCGCACGACCAACGCGATCTCGATTTCGCGCGCAAATACGACCTGCCGGTCAAGCGCGTCGTCAGCGAAGGCGATGACGAAGCCCCCGTGTTCGTCGGCGACACCGCCTGGACCGGCGCCGGCAGCCTGGTGAACTCGCACTTCCTCGACGGGATGGACATCGAGGACGCCAAGCGCACCGTGATCGAGCGTGCCGAGGGCGAAGGCTGGGGCAAGGGCACCACCGTGTTTCGCCTGCGCGACTGGGGCGTCAGCCGCCAGCGCTACTGGGGCACGCCGATCCCGATCATCCACTGCGACGCGTGCGGCGCGGTGCCGGTGCCCAAGGACCAGCTGCCGATCGTCCTGCCCGAGGACGTCAGCTTCGACATCCCCGGCAACCCGCTCGATCGCCATCCAACGTGGAAGCACGTCGCCTGCCCGTCCTGCGGTGCAGACGCGCGGCGCGAGACCGATACGCTCGACACGTTCGTCGATTCGTCGTGGTATTTCATCCGCTTCGCCAGTCAGCCCGACGCCAAGCCGTTCGACCGGACGGGCGCGGAGAAATGGCTGCCGGTCAACCAGTATATCGGCGGCGTAGAGCACGCGATCCTGCACCTGCTCTACGCGCGCTTCTGGACGCGCGCGCTGAAGCATATCGGCATGCTCGACATCGCCGAGCCGTTCGCCGGGCTGTTCACGCAAGGCATGGTCACGCACGAAACCTATCAGGCTTCCGATTTCGGTGCCGATGCCAGCGAGACTGCCCGGACCTACTGGCTGTCTCCTGAAGAGGTGGACAAGGACGCAAACGGCGTACTCCGAGAAAAAGCGACCGGTCGCCGTGTCCACATCGGCCGCGTCGAGAAAATGTCGAAGTCGAAGAAGAACACCGTCGATCCCGAGCCGATCGTCGACCAGTACGGCGCCGACGCGGTGCGCTGGTTCGTGCTCTCCGACTCGCCCCCCGAGCGCGATCTCCCTTGGAGCGAATCCGGCATCGAAGGCGCGTGGCGGTTCGTCCAGCGGCTCTGGCGGCTGATCGAGTCCGATGACGCGGCGAAAGCCGAGGGCGAAGACATTGCATTGCGGAAGCTGTGCCACCGCACGACCGTAGGTATCGAGAGCGATATCAATGCCTTGCAGTTCAACAAGGCAGTCGCGCGGCTGTATTCGTTGTGCAGCGCGATCGAGAAGGCACCGCCCTCCGCAGACCGCGACCAGGCGGTCCGAACGTTGCTGCTGCTCGTCAGCCCGATGGTCCCGCATGTCGCCGAGGAAGCCTGGGCGACCGCGGGCAATGACGGCCTGATCGCCGACGCCGCATGGCCGATCGTCGATCCGGCGATGCTGGTCGACGACGAAGTCACGATCGCGGTGCAGGTCAACGGCAAGCTGCGCGACACGCTCGTCTTCGCCAAGGGCGCGCCGAAGGACGAGGTCGAAGCCGCCGCGCTAGCCTCTGAGAAGATCGTCCGCCTGCTCGAGGGCAAGCCGCCCCGGAAAGTGATCGTCGTGCCCGACCGTCTCGTGAACATCGTCGCATGAAGCGCCTAGCGATCCTCAGCGCGCTCGTGCTGGCCCCCGCGCTGTCAGGTTGCGGCCTGCATCCGCTCTATGCAGGGGGCAGCAGCGGTCCGGTCGCAGGCGCGCTCGGCCAGGTCGAGATCGCGCCGATCGCCGGCAAGAACGGCTGGCTGATGGCCACCGCCCTGCGCGATCGCCTGCCGTCGAACGGCGCGCTCGCGCTCTACCGGATCGACATCCGCCTCGACGACCAGATCAGCGGGCTCGGCGTCCGTACCGACGACAGCGTCTCGCGCGAACGCCGGACCCTACGCGCGCGTTATCAACTCGTACGGATCGGCGACGGCTCGGTACTGCTCGATGCGACCGCGGGCTCGGACGCCGGGATCGACGTCGTTCGCTCCGAATATGCGACGATCGCCGCCGAGAACACCGCACTCGAACGCCTGTCGCAGATCGTCGCCGACCAAATCGTCGCGCGTGTTGCGCTGTATGCGCGCAACACGCCGGCGGTTGCGGCGGCGCAGGCCACTACGCCCGCAAAGTGAAGGCCAGCGCCGGCCAGATCCGCGGTGCGCTGGCCAAACCGGGCGGCGACATCCGCCTGTACCTGCTCCACGGCCCCGACGAGGCCGGTGCAAGTGATCTTGCCCGGCTACTGGCCAAGGCGATGGGCGCCGATGCCGAGCGCGTCGATCTCGACGGGTCTACGCTGAAAAGCGACCCTGGGCGGCTAACCGACGAAGCCGCGTCGCTGTCACTGTTCGCGGGCGCCCGGTTCGTCCGCGTCGCGTCCGCCGGGGAGGAGAGCCTCGAAGCGTTCACCAACCTGCTCGCGGCCGAACGCGTCGGCAACCCGGTCGTCGCGATCGCCCCGACGGTCAAATCGACTGCCAAGATCGTCAAGCTCGCGATCGACTCCCCCCGAGCGATGGCGTTCGCCTGCTACGCCCCGACGGCGCAGGACGCCGAACGCCTAGCGACGACGATCGCAGGCGAGAACGGCCTCCGCCCCGCCCCAGGCGTCGCCCGCCGTCTGGTCGATACCACCGGCGGCGACCGCGCCGTCATCACCCGAGAAATCGAGAAGCTCGCGCTGTACCTCGACGCTGCTCCCGATCGCCCCGCGGACCTCGATCACCATGCGCTCGATGCGATCGGCGCGGACCTAGGCGATGCGGAGATGAGCCGCGCGATCGATGCGGTGATCGAGGGGCGGGTCGACGATCTCGGTGCTGAACTGGCGGTGCTAGAAGAGGCCGGCACATCGCCGATCCCGTGGCTGCGCCAACTCGTCCGCCGGCTGATCGCGCTGGCCGACATGCGCGGCGAGATCGACCGGGGGGAGTCGGTCGACGCGGTCATGAAACGCCACCGCGTGTTCTTCAAGGAAGAGGTCAGCACCGCGCGGTCCTTGCGCCGCTGGTCGCCGGTGATGCTGGCCACCGCGATCCAGCGCGTGCGGACAGCGGAGCGCGCGATCATGGCGTCCGGGAACGCCGGCGGGGTTGTCGCCGAGGCGGCGGTGGTGGCGCTTTCCCAGGCGATCGCACGACGAAACTAGCGCTCTTCCGCAACCGCATCCGTGTCTGCTCCGCTCCTCCTCGCCGTTCGTCTCACCTCTCCCCCGTTCGTGCTGAGCGAAGTCGAAGGATGGTCCGGTACGCAGGTGCTTCGACTTCGCTCAGCACGAACGGAAGGGGGTAACCGGGTCGGGTGACGCCGCGGCCTAGATCGCCCCGCCCGTCAGCCGCTGGCACACCATGTCGAGCTGATCCAGCGTCGAATAACTGAGCGTCAGCGTGCCGCCGGTCTCGGTATGCGCCACCCGCACCTGGAGACCCAGCAGATCCGCCAGCTGGCGCTCCAACGCGGCGATATCCGCATCGGGGATCCGCAGCTCGGCCGGTTTGCCACTACGGCTCCGCCCGGGCTTCGCATCGCGCGCGAGTCTTTCGGTCTCGCGCACCGACAGCCCGCGCGACACGACCTGATCCGCCAGCGACTCCACGTCGGGCGAGCCGAGCAACGCCCGCGCATGCCCCATCGACAGCGATCCATCGACCACCTGCGACTGCACCTGCGCCGGCAGTTCAAGCAATCGCAACAGGTTGGCGACATGACTGCGCGACTTGTGGACGATCTTCGCGAGCACCTCCTGCGTGTGGCCATACTCGCCGGCTAGCCGCTGATACGCCTGCGCCTCTTCGATCGCGTTGAGGTCCTCGCGCTGGATATTCTCGATCAGCGCGATCTCGAGCGTCTCTGCATCGTCGAAGTCGCGGACGACGACCGGCACCTCGTGCAGCCGCGCGCGCTGCGCCGCCCGCCAGCGCCGCTCGCCCGCAACGATCTGATAGTCATGCCCGTGTGGACGGACGACGATCGGCTGGATCAGCCCGCGCGACGCGATCGACGCCGCCAGCTCGTCGAGCATCGCCTCGTCGAAATGCCGACGCGGCTGATCGGGATGCGGCGACAGCGAACTGACAGGCAGCATTCGCACACCAGAAGATTGCCGCGCTGCACCATCAGCCGAAACAGGCGTCTCACGCGCCATTTCGCCAAGCAGCGCGTTAAGTCCCCTGCCCAGCCCCGGACGGCCGCGTTTGTTACCGTCGCTCATGCCGCCGCCTGCGCCGTTGCAGGAAGCCGGCCGATCAGTTCACGCGCCAGTGCAATATATGCCTGCGAACCGGAGCAGCGATGATCGTATATCAACGCAGGCAACCCGTGGCTCGGCGCCTCCGACAATCGCACGTTCCGCGGGATCACCGTCTCGAACACCACTTTCCCCAATACCGCGCGGACATCCGCCGAAACCTGGTCGGTCAGCCGGTTGCGCCGATCGAACATCGTCAGCGCGACGCCGAGGATCGACAGCCCCGGATTGAACCGCTGGCGGATCCGCTCGACCGTGCTGAGCAACTGCGACAACCCCTCCAGCGCGAAGAACTCGCATTGCAGCGGCACCAGCAGCGAATCCGCCGCGACCATTGCATTGATCGTCAGCAGCCCAAGCGACGGCGGGCAATCGATCAGCGCGATATCCCACGGCCCCTGCGCCGCCTTCACCGCCCGATCGAGCCGGTGGGTGCGGGCGTCGAAATCGACCAGCTCGATCTCCGCGCCCGAAAGGTCGACCGTCGCGGGAACGATGTCGAGCCGCGGCACGCGTGTATGCACGACCGCTTCTGCGATCGAGGTTTCGCCAACCAGCACGTCGTAGCTCGATCGCTCGCGCTGCGAATGACCGATGCCAAGCCCGGTCGACGCATTGCCCTGCGGATCGAGATCGACCAGCAGCACGCGCATTCCCGTTGCGGCGAGCGCAGTCGCGAGATTGATGGCGCTGGTGGTCTTGCCCACCCCACCCTTTTGATTGGCGACCGCGATGGTGATCATCGCGCGCTTACCCGATCCAGAACCACGATCGACGACTCCGGGTTCGTGACGCTTTGTTCCACGTGGAACATAAACCGCCAATGCTGCTTGAGCGCGGCAAGCTCCTCCTCGTCGAAACGCCCCCGAGGAAGCAACCACCGCGTCTCCGTTGTGGCGCAATGTGCCGCGCCACGCAAAAGGTTTTGCAGTGACGCAACCGCACGGGCGGAAATGATCGACGCGTCCGCAGTCGCGTTCTCTACTTTGGAAGCATGTACCCGAACCTGCTCGCCGAGGCCAAGCCGAGCGACACAGAGCTGAAGAAAGTCCGCACGCCGTCGCCGGGGTTCGACAAGATCGACCTGCCCCTCGCGAACCAGGGCTACAACCATACCGGGAAAGCCCCCGCCCGTGCCGATATCGAGCCACCGTTTCGCCGACGCATCCGCCCCCGCAAGGCCAACAAGCTGAAGCGAGTCGACCACGTGCCGGTCCCAAATGGTGGGGATCGTCGACGGCGCGATCAGATTTTGATGCGGTGCTTCCTCGACGACCATAGCCACAAAAGCCGCCAGACGCTCGGTCGCCTCCGCGCCGAACCGCTCGGTCGTCCAACTCTGCGCGTCGTCTTCGGTCATGCTGGCACTCGTTTCGTATGCAATAATACCGCCGACAACGCAGCCGGCGTAATCCCGCGCACTCGAGCCGCCGCCGCCAGCGAAGTCGGCCGCGCCGCGCTCAGGCGATCGATCATCTCGTTCGACAGGCCCGGCACGCGGTCATAGGCAAGGTCCTCCGGCAACCGGATCGCCTCGTCGGCCCGCAGCCGCGCAACCTCCTGCGCCTGCCGCTCGATATACGGAGCGTAGCGCGCGTCCTCTAATACTTCGTCAACGACCGCCGTCGGGATCCCCGCCGCAGCATCCGGCGCGACATGCGCGAGCGTCACGCCTTCGAACCGGAGCCAGTCGAACGCAGTCCGGCGCGCGCCATCGCGGCCGATGGCCACGCCCTGATCGGCGACTTCGGTCGCGGTGCGCTCGCTGTCGAGCGACGCGCGGAACCGGGCACGGTTTTCGGCCAGCGCATGCTGATGCGCGAGCCGTTCCGGTCCAAGACATCCGGCCGCTTCGCCGATGCCACCCAGCCGCGTCTCTGCATTGTCGGCACGCAGCGACAGGCGAAACTCGGCGCGCGCCGTCAGCATCCGATAGGGTTCGGTCACGCCTTGCAGCGTGAGATCGTCGATCATAACGCCCAGGTAGCTCGACGCGCGATCGAGGATCACCGGTGCCAAGTCACACGCATACGCCGCGGCGTTGAGCCCGGCGACGAGCCCCTGCCCTGCCGCTTCCTCGTAGCCGGTGGTGCCGTTGATCTGACCGGCACAGAACACGCCCTCGATCGCACGCAGCGCCAGCCGCGTGTCGAGCGCGCGCGGATCGATATAATCGTACTCGACCGCGTACCCCGGCATCGTCATCGTCACGCGTTCGAGCCCCGGAATGCTCGCCAGCATCTCGGCCTGGACCTCGACCGGGAGCGACGTCGAGAGGCCGTTGGGATAGACCGTCGCATCATCGAGGCCCTCGGGTTCGAGGAAAACCTGATGCCCGTCGCGGTCGCCGAAGCGGTGGACCTTGTCCTCGATCGACGGACAATAGCGCGGACCGGCTGCTTCGATCGCTCCGGTAAACAGCGGCGACCGGTGGAACGCCTCGCGGATGATCGCGTGCGTTCGGTCGGTGGTGCGAGTGATGGCGCAGGCGATCTGCGGTAGCGGACGCACGCGGGTCATCGGCGACATCGTCCACGGATCAAGGTCAGACGGCTGCTCGGCGAGTGCGCCCCAGTCGATCGTGCGGCCATCGAGACGCGGCGGCGTCCCCGTCTTCAGTCGCGCCATCGGCAAGTCGCGGGCGCGAAGCTGATCGGCCAAAGGCTTGGCCGCACGCTCGCCAATGCGGCCACCTTCCTCGCGATCATCACCGCGGAAGATGCGGCCGCCGAGAAACGTACCGGTTGCCAGCACGACTGCGCGGGCTGCGACGATCGAGCCATCCGCAAGCACGACGCCAGCTACCCGATCGCCGTCGAAATGCAGCGCAGTCGCTTCACCTTCGACGATCGCGAGCCCTTCGGTCGCGGCCAGCATAGTCTGGATTGCACCCGAATAGAGCCGACGGTCTGCCTGGATGCGAGGGCCCTGCACCGCCGATCCCTTGCTGCGATTGAGCATCCGGTAGTGGATCGCCGCCGCATCGGCAGCGCGTCCGATCAGTCCGTCGAACGCGTCGACTTCGCGAACCATATGGCCTTTGCCGAGACCGCCGATCGCCGGATTGCAAGACATCGCACCAATGTGCCGCGCGTCGAAAGACACGAGCGCAGTGCGCGCCCCCCTACGCGCCGCCGCGGCTGCGGCTTCGGTTCCGGCATGGCCACCGCCAACCACCACTACATCGAACATAGCTCAGCCCTAGTGCGGCCCAGCGGGTGCGTCAAAGATGTTCCACGTGGAACATCACTTGCCGATACAAAAACGTCCGAACAGCGCGTCGAGCATCTCCCCGGTCGCGTCGAGACCCAGAACGCCGGCCAGGATCGCGCGGGCTTGGCGAAGATGCTCAGCGACAATGAGCGCGTCGGAACTCCGGTAGCGCAGCGCCTCGGCGGCCTTTCCGCACTGCCGCCGCTGATGCTGCTTGAGCGCGATTCCATCGCCGCGCGGAAGCATGGTCATCGCCCGCTGATGCACCTCCGCCCAAAGCCGGTCGAGCGAACCGCGATCGGTTTGCGCAATCGCGAGCGCCCGCCCTGCGGGGATATTCGACCGCCCCGGCAGGTCCGCGCGCGCATGGATCCAGATGGCATCCGTCCGCGGCGGTGGGGTATCGGCCAGCCAAAGAACGATGTCCGCGGCCGCCAGCGCGCCCTCGGCCCGAGTCACGCCGATCGCCTCGATCGGGTCGAGCGTATCGATCAGGCCGGCGGTGTCGGTCAGCACATAGGCGACGCCATTGCGGATCACCGGCACCTCGATCCGGTCGCGCGTCGTGCCGGAGATCGGCGAGACGATCGCTGCGTCGCGCTCACCGAGCAGGTTGAGCAACGTCGACTTGCCGCTGTTGGGCGGGCCGCCGATTACGACGCGAAGGCCGTCCTTAAGGCGTTCGACCGGCGGGGCATCGACCACCGCCTCGATCTCGGCCGCCAGCGCGTCGATCTCCGCAACGATCGCATCGAACGCAGCCGTATCGCTCGCCACGTCGTCCTCGTCGGCGAAGTCGAGTATCGCTTCGATCCGTGCGGACAGCATTGCGACGGAGTCCATCCAGCCGCGAACCGTCTGGCTCACGCGACCCTCGGCTGCGGTCATTGCGGCGATGCGCTGACTCTCGGTCTCCGCCTCGAGCAGATCGGCGAGGCCTTCCGCTTCGGTGAGATCGATACGGCCATTGGTCAGTGCACGGCGAGTAAACTCACCGGGCTTGGCCGGACAGAGACCGGACTGCGCCGACAACGCGCGTTCGACAGCGGCGATAACCGCACGGCCCCCATGGCAATGAAGTTCGACCAGATCCTCACCAGTCGCCGTCGTCGGTCCCGGAAAGACGATCACCAGCGCACGGTCGAGCAGCGCGCCGTTGGCATCGCGCAAACCACGGAGGCTCGCATGACGGGCGGCGGGCAACGGCCCCGCCAGAGCCTCGGCCGCCGCAAATGCCTGCGGGCCACTCACCCGGACAACGGCGATCGCCGCGGGGGGACGCCCGCTCGATACCGCGAAGATCGTTTTCACGTGAAACTCAGCCGCCCGTCTTGGTCGCGGTGTCGAACATGCGCTTCCACATCGCCATCCCCGCCTCGCCCATCGGCTGCCAGCCGCGCATCATCGATTCGAGCATCTCCGGCTTCATCTGGCCGTCCGGGATCGCGTCCATCATCATCGCGACATAGCGATCGTGGATCGGTGTCAGATCGGGCAGGCCGACCGCGCGGCGCGCCTCTTCGGGGGTGCATTCGATCTCGATATTCATCTTCATGTACCGCGTCCCAGATGGCGCTTGAGCCGCCCATCCGCGCGCTGCATAGCGTGGCAATGTATGCGCGCGATGCAGCCTCGATCGCAACGCCAATCGGACTGGTCCGCGTGACCGGTACCGCGGAGCGGATCGACGCGATCGAGATCCTCGCGACCGGCGAGGCGACATTGAGCAATACGCCAGCGATCCGAGAAGCGCTCCGTCAGCTCGATGCATATTTCGCCAGGCGGCTAACGGCGTTCGACCTGCCGCTCACCCCCTCGCCTACCGAGCGCGGCGCGGTCCTGAGACAGGGGATCGTCGACATCGCCTATGGCGAGACCGCGAGCTACGGCGTGCTCGCGAAAGCGATCGGGTCCAGCCCCCGTGCGATCGGCCAAGCATGCGCGCGCAACCCGTTTCCGATCGTCGTCCCCTGTCACCGGATCCTTGGAGCCGGCGGGGCGCTTGGTGCGTATTCCGCGGGCAACGGACCCATCACCAAATCCAGGCTGCTCGATCACGAGCGGCCGCCAGGAGGATTGCTATGACGAACACCACCAAGATCGCCACGCTGGCGGGCGATGGCGAATTCACCGCATATCGCGCGACGCCCGCGGGCACGCCAAAGGCCGCGATCATCGTGATCCAGGAGATCTTCGGCGTGAACGCAGGTATCCGCCGCAAGTGCGATACGCTTGCCGAAGCCGGCTATCTCGCGATCGCGCCCGACCTGTTCTGGCGTCTGGAGCCCGGCATCGAACTCGATCCGGACATCAAGCCGGAGTTCGATCGCGCTCTCGAACTGATGGGACAGTTCGATCAGGACAAAGGTATTGCCGATATCGAGGCCAGCATTCGTGCGGCGCGCGGCGAACTCGGTGACGGTGGCAAGGTCGGCGTCGTCGGCTACTGCCTCGGCGGACGGCTCGCATTCATGACCGCGGCGCGGACCGACGTCGATGCGAGCGTCGGCTATTACGGCGTCGGGATCGACGGCTTGCTGGCTGAGAAGCACGCGATCGCGCACCCGGTACTTCTCCACGTGCCGGAAGAGGATCATTTCGTCGACAAGGCGGCGCAGGCAGCGATGCATGCCGGGCTCGACGATCACGCGAAGGTGACGATCTACGATTACGCGGGCGAGGATCACGGCTTCGCGACCGAGTTCGGCGAGCGGCGGTCGGATGCGGCGGCGAATCTGGCGGACGAGCGGACGGCAAAGTTCTTCGTGGAGAACCTGGGCTAACGTCCCCCCCCGTTAGCCCCGGCTTGTTCCAGCATGACGGGGCGCTGACGACAGATATGAAAAAGGCCTGGCCGGGATCACCTGGCGAGGCCTTTTCTATCCCACAATCGGCGATCGATCAGCGCAGCAGCGTGATGATCCCCAGCGTGTCGCCGGTACCGACCCAGCCTTCGTAGATCATCTTGATCGCGACCACGAGGATCACGGCAAGACCGATATAGGCGATCCAGCGATACTTGTTGATGACGCGCGCGATGTAGTTCGCGGCAAGACCCATCATCGCGACCGACAGCAGCAGGCCGATGACGAGGATGCCCGGATGCTCGCGCGCCGCGCCAGCGACCGCCAGGACGTTGTCCAGGCTCATCGACACGTCGGCAACGGCAACCGCCCAGGCCGCGCTTGCGAAACCCTTCGAGGACCGCAGACCCGAGCGTTCATCGCCCTCGATCTCCTCGGACCCTGCGTTCTGTGCGCCCTCGCGGATTTCGCGCCAGAACTTCCAGCAGACCCACAGCAGCAACAGGCCGCCCGCGAAGATCAGCCCGACGATGCCCATCAGCCACGTCACGATCAGCGCGAAGAAGATGCGCAGTACGAGCGCGGCGCCAATGCCGATCAGGATGACCTTCTTGCGCTGATCGGCAGGAAGCCCGGCGGCGAGTGCGCCGACGACGATCGCGTTGTCGCCCGCCAGGACGAGGTCGATCATCAGGACCGAGCCGAACGCGGCGAGCGCCTTCGGATCGCCGAGGTTGGAAAAGTCCGCGACGATGTGCTGCCAGATCTCCAGCGGTGAGCCGGGTCCGGCGACTCCCGATGCGGCGGTGGCCAGCATGGCGATGATACTCAAGATGTCAGCTCCCGGTGACGGATTTCATGGTGGGGTAATAGCAAAGCGGCACGCGAAAGCCATGCTCTCGCGTGCCGCTTTGGTCTGCTTGGCCAGACATGGGCAAAGCCCATGCCGTCGGTCGAGGCTGCGCCCCGCCGGCCGAACCGGTGCGAGTCCTGCTGCAGCTTGCAGCAGGCCGCACTCGGTTACTGATTCATGCTGTCGAAGAAATTCTCGTTGGTCTTCGAATCCTTCATCTTGTCGAGCAGGAACTCCATCGCGTCGATCGTGCCCATCTGCATCAGGATACGGCGCAGGACCCACATCTTGCTGAGCTTGGCCTTGTCGACCAGCAGCTCTTCCTTGCGGGTACCCGACTTGCCGACGTCGAGCGCCGGGAAGATGCGCTTGTCCGCGACCTTGCGATCGAGCACGATTTCGGAGTTGCCGGTGCCCTTGAACTCCTCGAAGATCACCTCGTCCATGCGGCTGCCCGTGTCGATCAGCGCGGTCGCGATGATCGAGAGCGAACCACCCTCCTCGATGTTGCGCGCGGCGCCGAAGAAGCGCTTCGGACGCTGCAGCGCGTTCGCGTCGACACCGCCGGTCAGGACCTTGCCCGACGACGGCACGACGGTGTTGTAAGCGCGACCCAGACGCGTGATCGAGTCGAGCAGGATCACCACGTCCTTCTTGTGCTCGACCAGGCGCTTGGCCTTTTCGATCACCATTTCAGCAACTTGCACGTGGCGCTGCGCGGGTTCGTCGAAGGTTGAGCTGACCACCTCGCCCTTCACGCTGCGCTGCATGTCGGTGACTTCCTCGGGGCGCTCGTCGATCAGCAGGACGATCAGGAACACCTCGGGGTGGTTGTCGGTGATCGCCTTGGCCATGTTCTGCAACATGACCGTCTTGCCGACGCGCGGCGGTGCGACGATCAGCGTGCGCTGGCCCTTGCCCTGCGGCGAGACGATGTCGATCACGCGCGCCGACTTGTCCTTGACGGTCGGGTCGGCGGGATCGAGCGTGAGCTTGCTCTCTGGGTAGAGCGGCGTGAGGTTGTCGAAATTGACGCGGTGGCGGACGACGTCGGGGTCATCGAAATTGACGGCCGTGAGCTTCACCAGCGAGAAATAGCGTTCGCCATCCTTCGGCCCGCGGATTTCGCCCTCGACCGTGTCACCGGTGCGCAGGCCGAACTTCCGGACCTGGTTCGGTGAGATGTAGATGTCGTCGGGACCAGCGAGATAGTTCGATTCCGGCGAGCGCAGGAAGCCGAAGCCGTCGGGCAGCACTTCGATCGTGCCGAGCCCCATGATCTGGTCGCCATTGTCCGCCTGCACCTTCAGGATCGCGAACAGCAGGTCCTGCTTGCGCAGCGTCGAGGCGCTCTCGACCCCCAGTTCCTCGGCCAGCTGGACCAGCTCGGCGGGTTTCTTCTTCTTCAGGTCTTTGAGATGCATGGGGATTTCCGGATAGCAATCAACGGGAGAACGCTCGGTCGGCGGCGCGCTTGGGAAGCGGAACTGGGCGAGACGAGTCTGCTTGAACCCACGACCGGGCAGGACGCCAGGAGGCCGTGTTGGGAGAAGGAGTTAGAATTGGGGGGGCGGTTAGTCAAGCGAGCCTTTTCGCCCCTCCCTGGAAGGGAGGGGTTGGGGGTGGGTTCGCTTCCGCATGGAGGGACGCGGGTGGCTTGAACGGGCCGACCCACCCCCAGCCCCTCCCTTCCAGGGAGGGGCGAAGTTCAGAACGGCTTCACGATCGCCAACACGACGATCAGCGTCACCGCGAGCGCCGGCACTTCGTTCAGCATCCGCAACTGCTTCCCCGTCAGCGTCGGCTTCCCCGCGGCAAGTTTCTTCGCATAGCCCACGGTCCACCCGTGATAGCCCGTCAGCAGGAACACCAGCAGCAGCTTGAGGTGCAGCCACCCCAGCCCCGGCGCGCCGTCCGCCAGCCCCAGGTTCAGCGCCAGCGCGATCCCCAGCACCCAGACGACGATCATCGCCGGCGTCAGGATGATATGCCGGATCTTGCCCTCGCGCTCGACCCAGTTCGCCGCCTCGCCTGCGTTACCAGCCGCCAGCGCCTCCTGATGATACACGAGGTAGCGCGGCAGCATGAACAGCCCCGCCATCCAGAAGATCACGAAGATCAGATGCGAGGCCTTCACCCAATCATACGCAGCGCCGAGAAAACCGCTCATGTCGTGCTCCTTACGCGGGCGATCAGCTGCTCGACATGCGCGATGGGCGTGTCGGGCAGGATGCCGTGGCCGAGGTTGAAGACGTGCGGGCGTTCGACGAACGCCGCGAGGATCCGGTCGATCGCCACATCGAGATCCGCACCGCCCGCGATCAACGCCAGCGGATCGAGATTGCCTTGCACCGGCATGTCCACAGGCAACGATGCGTGTGCCCAGACTGGATCGACCGTCTCGTCCAGCCCGATCGCATCGACGCCCGTCTCGTGCGCATACGCTGGCAACTTGCCCCCTGCCCCCTTGGGAAAGCCGATGATCGGCACGCCGGGGCAGCGCGCGTGGAGCTGCTCGACGATCGACGCGGTCGGCGCGATCACCCAGCGTTCGAACTGCGCAGGCGAGAGCGAGCCCGACCAGCTGTCGAACAGTTGCACCACATCGACGCCCGCCTCGATCTGCCGCGCGAGATACTCGACGGTGTTGTCTGCGATCGCATCGATGATCGCACCGAACGCCTCCGGGTCACGATAGGCAAAGCGCCGCGTCTCGGACTGATCCTTGCTCCCCTTCCCCGCCACCATATAGGTCGCGACCGTCCAGGGAGACCCCGCAAAGCCCAGGAACGTCGTCGCAGGAGGCAACGCAGCAGCAACCTTGGCGACGGTGCCGTAGACCGGCTCCAGCCGTCCCATGACCGGCTGCAACCGGTCGAGTGCATGGTCGACCAATGCCGGCTCGAGCCGCGGTCCCTCACCCACCCCGAAGGTCAGATCCTGGCCGAGCGCCCAAGGGATCATCAGGATATCCGAGAACAGGATCGAGCCGTCGAATCCGAACCGGCGGATTGGTTGGAGCGTCACCTCGGCTGCCGCGTCGGGATCGGTCGCGAGCGCGAGGAAGCCACCCTTCTCGGCACGCAGCTCGCGGTATTCGGGGAGATACCGCCCCGCCTGCCGCATAAGCCACAGCGGCGGGACCGCCTGCCGCTCACCGCGAAGGGTCGCCAACAGCGGCTTTAGGACAGGCGATTTGGGGGTCGGATCGGTCAGCGGAGCACCCTTCTTCTACTATAAGAAGATTCAAGAAATAGGTTGTTGCAGTGGTTGGGCGGTTGAACCCGGGACTTATGCGGTGATCCCGGAAATGCCAACAGCTTGACCCCTCGGCACCCGCACAAACGCGCTGATTCGATTCAAGGCTCCCCGTTACTCACAGCCTGTGGATAAAATCGACGGCTGTGCGCGAGCGTGTGGATGGAATCGCTATTATCCACGGCGCCACGGTCGCTTGGCGAGGGGGGCGAGTTACGCTAGCTCTTTTCCGCATGTTATCCACAGATTCATACCCAGGGACCCGCTCGCCGGGGATAAGACGCCGATGATGCGGCTTCACCTTCATCTGTTGTCGGACTCTACCGGCGAGACGCTGGAGAACATCGCGAAGGCGGCGCTGGCGCAATATGATGACGTCGAGACCGTCCGCCATTTCTGGCCGATGGTCCGGACCGAAGCGCACCTCGAACGCATCCTCCAGGAGATCGCGCAGAACCCCGGCCTGGTGATCTTCACGCTGGTGAACCCGACGACGCGGCGGATTCTCGAGCAGCGGTGTCTGGCGCTGGGGTTGCCGGCAGTAGCGCCGCTCGACCCAGTCAACGACGCGCTCTCGGGACTGCTCGGGCAGCAGGCAAAGGCGCGGCCGGGTCGTCAGCACGTCCTCGATGCGGCGTATTTTGCCCGTGTCGATGCGATCCAGTGGACGATTGCGCACGACGATGGGATTGCGTGGGAGGAATGGGAGGAGGCCGATATCGTCCTCGCAGGCGTGTCGCGCTCGTCGAAGACGCCGACCTCGATCTACCTTGCCAACCGAGGCTACAAGGCCGCGAACATTCCGATCGTGGTCGAAAGCCCACCGCCGAAGATCCTGTATAGCCTCAAGAACCCGCTGATCGTCGGCCTCACGACGAGTGCTGACCGATTGATCCAGGTACGCCGCAACCGCCTGCTGTCGCTCAACCAGCAGCCCGACACATCCTATGTCGAGGAGGAAGCGGTCATGCGCGAACTGGCCTTTGCGCGACGCATGTTCGCCGACAATGGTTGGCCAGTGATCGACGTCACGCGGCGTTCGATCGAGGAAACGGCGGCCGCGATCATCGCCTTGTGCAATCAGCGGCGGAGCGATGACGCCGTGAAGGTCGAGGCATGAGCCTGATCCTCGCCTCGCAAAGCGCCTCGCGTCGCGCGATGCTGACCGCGGCGGGCGTACCGTTCGAGGCGACGTTCGCAGGCGTCGACGAGGATGCGGCGAAGGCAGCGCTCCGCGACCTGTCCCCGCGCGATCTCGCCGATGCACTGGCGGAATTGAAGGCGCTCAAGGTGTCCGCGCGCATGCCGGGCTATCTCGTCCTCGGCAGCGACTCGCTGGTTGCGCTGGAGGACGGTACGATCCTCGACAAGCCCGTCGACCGGGCCGATGCGGCGGCGCATCTGCGGTTGATGTCGGGCAAGCGTCACGATCTCTGGAGCGCCGCGGTCATCGCCGAAAACGGCCAGGCGATCTGGCGCCATGTCGAGCGTGCGAAGATGCACGTCCGCCCGCTGTCGGAGGCGTTCATCGAAACCTATCTGGATGCGGAATGGCCCGCGATCTCAGGCTGCGTCGGCTGCTACCGTATCGAGGGGCCCGGCGCGCAACTCTTCGCTAAGATCGAGGGGAGCCAGTTTACGGTACTGGGGATGCCGCTGTTGAACGTTCTCGACTTCCTGCGCGTGCGTGGCGAATTGCCGGCATGACCCGAAGCTTCTGATCCTCCCTGCAAGGGGAAGGATTGTTCGGGGCGGCGGACGGCGCATGGCAATCCAACTGCAGTAGACTAAACCGCGCTCACCCGCGAAGGCGGGTGCCCAAACTGGATCCCCACCATCGCGGGGAACACGGAGCTTCGAATGACCCGCCCCTATGCAGAAGTGATCGGCGACCCGATCACACAGTCGAAATCTCCACTGATCCACGGCTTCTGGCTCGACGCGCTCGGGATCGACGCCGAGTATCGCCACAAACACGTAACCCCGGACGAACTCCCCGCCTATTTCGCCGAGCGCAAAGCCGACCCCGCCTGGCGCGGGTGCAACATCACCATGCCGCACAAGCTCGCCGCGCTCGACCACGTTTCCGACCCCGGCGACGTCCGCGGGACGATCGGCGCGATCAACACCGTATTCCGCAACCAGGCGGGAGACTGCATCGGCACCAACACCGATGCCGCCGGATTCTGGGCGCCGATCGACGATCTCGACATCGCCGGGCAGCCCGTCACGGTGATCGGTGCCGGTGGCGCCGCCCGCGCGATCCTGTTCGCGCTGTCGCGGATGGGCGTCGGCCCGGTGACCATCCTCAACCGCAATCCGCTCAAGGGTGCGGCGCTGCTGTCGGCGTTCGGGCTGAAGGGGCAGGCATTGCCGATCGGCCCAGCTGCCCCACCCTCGCGCTTGCTCGTCAACGCCAGCGTGCTGGGCATGACCGGTCAGCCGCCGCTCGATATCGACCTCGGCGCGCTCGACCCGGACTCGCTGGTCTACGACATCGTCTACTCGCCGCTCGAAACGGGTCTGCTTAAGGCGGCACGTGCACGGGACCTCGAAACCGTCGACGGCCTTGAAATGCTGATCGGCCAGGCGGCCGTCGCATTCGAGATATTGTTCCACGTGGAACCACCGCGCGATCGCGACGAGGACCTCCGGGCGTTGCTGGTCAAATGATCATCGGGCTGACCGGCTCGATAGGCATGGGCAAGTCGACCGTCGCTGCGATGTTCGCCCACGAAGGCGTGCCGGTGTTCGACGCCGACGCGACCGTGCACCGGTTACAGGGCGTCGGTGGCCACCTGGTCCCCACGATCGAAGCCGCCTTCCCCGGCACGACCATCGCAGGCGCAGTCGACCGCGCGAAACTCGGTGCAGCGGTGTTCGGCAACGATGCCGCGATCAAGCGACTCGAAGCCATCGTCCACCCGGCGGTGGGCGAGGAGCGCGCCGCCTTCCTCGCGCAGCACACCGGCAAGCGAGTCGTCTTAGACGTCCCCTTGCTCTTCGAGACCGGCGGCGACCGCAACGTCGACCTGATCGTCGTCGTCTCTGCCGCCCCCGACGTCCAACGTGCGCGCGTCCTCGCCCGCCCCGGCATGACCGCCGAGAAGTTCGCCGCAATCTTGGCTCGCCAGACCCCCGACGCCGAGAAACGCGCCCGCGCGGATCACGTGATTCGCACCGACATCAGCTTCGACGAGACACGTGCGCAAGTCCGGGCGGTGCTTGCATCCTTGGAAATCTGAGCCGATACCATCACGATGCGTGAGATCGTCTTCGATACCGAAACCACCGGCCTAAGTTTTTCCGGGGGCGACCGCATGGTCGAAATCGGCTGCGTCGAGATGGTCAACCGGGTCGAAACCGGTCGTACCTTCCACGCCTATTACCATCCCGAACGCGACATGCCGGTCGAGGCGTTCAACGTTCACGGCCTCAGCCAACAGTTCCTGTCCGACAAGCCCAGATTCGCCGACGCCGTCGAGGATCTGCTGGACTTCGTCGGCGATGCGCCGATGATCGCGCACAATGCCGGCTTCGACTTCTCGTTCCTGAACGGCGAGCTGACGAAATGCGGCCGCCAGATCATCCACATGAAGCGGATGGTCGACACGCTGCAGATCGCGCGCAGCCGTCATCCGGGCGCCAAGCATTCGCTCGATGCGCTCTGCTCGCGCTTCGGGATCGATCGCAGCCACCGTGTGCTCCACGGCGCGCTGCTCGACGCCCAGTTGCTCGCGCAGGTCTATGTCGAGCTGATGGGCGGTCGCCAGATCGGCCTTGGCCTGCTCAGTGACCCCGGCAGCAGCGCATCGACTCCGATCGTCGCACGGGCGCCTCGTGTCGTTCGTCCGCCGCGTGTTTTCGCGGTGAGCGAGGGAGACCTTGCGGCGCATGCGGCGTTTATGAAGGGGATCAAGGATCCGATTTGGGGGGCCGTGGCGTCCGGATGACGCTGGCAGGGTGGAGCCAACAGGACCGCCCGAGACTGTAACGCCGACAAGGAGACGACAATGGATATCCGGATTTCTGGTCACCAGGTTGACACTGGCGAAGCACTCAACAGCCACGTGGAAGACCGACTCCAGGGTATCGCCGACAAGTATTTCTCGCGCGCCATTTCGGCGGAAGTGACGTTCGGCAAGGGGCCGCACGATGCAGGCTTCAAATGCGATATCGTCTCGCACGTGATGAAGGGCCTCGTGCTCAAGGGGCATGGCGACGCGTATGACGCTCGCGCCGCGTTCGACGCTGCCGCGGCCAAGATCGAAACCCAGCTCCGCCGCTACATGCGCCGCCTTAAGGATCGCCACGCCGGCGAAGCGGTCGCGATGGCCGAGAGCAACGGCTATGATAATGCCGGCTACACCCTGTTCCAGGAGAGCGTCGAGGAGGACGATGTTGCGGATGCACCGCTGATCATCGCCGAAACCCGCGTCGACATTCCAGAGGCCAGCGTATCCGACGCGGTGATGATGCTCGATCTGCGTAACACCGCTGCATTGCTGTTCAAGAATGCAGGCACCGGCGCGCATAACATGGTCTACAAGCGCGGCGACGGCACGATCGGTTGGGTCGAGCCACAGCGGGCCGCTTCGACTGGCGCGGCCTCCCCTCCTCAGTAATAAGGGTCCATAAAGGCGCTGGTCTCTCGGCCGCGCCTTTACGCCCCCGCGCAACCCGCTAAGGCGGACGCGCGCGGGGGCGCTTGAGACACATGAAGACCATGACCGATTTCAGTGATTTGTTGCGTCCCGACGCGGTGCAGACGGGCGTCATCGCTACTAACAAGAAGGCGGTGTTCCAGCATCTCGCCACGGTTGCGTCGGACCTGATCGACGCCGACCCCAAGTTGATTGCAGACCGCCTCGCCGCGCGTGAGAAGCTCGGCTCGACCGGGTTCGGCGGCGGCGTCGCGATTCCCCATGCCAAGCTCGAAGGCCTTGCTCAGGTGACGGGCGTCTTCGCGCGGCTTGCGCAGCCGGTGGACTTCCAGGCGGTCGACGACCTGCCCGTCGATCTCGTCTTCATGCTGCTTTCCCCCACCGATGCCGGCGCGGTCCACCTGAAGGCACTCGCCCGCGTCTCGCGCCGACTGCGCGACAAGGCGTTCCTGGAGAAACTGCGCGGCGGCGGATCCCCCGACGCAGTCTACGCGCTGTTCACCGCCGACGAGGTCCGCGATGCAGCATGATCCCCGCGCCGTCCCCGCGTCCGTCATCCTGACGAAAGTCAGGACCCAGGGTAACCAACGGCTGCCCTTCGTGGCTCCGGGTCCTGACTTTCGTTGGGATGACGGAGTGGGCGTATTCGGGCGGCGCCGGCATGTCTGACACCCCCAACACAGCAGGCGCAGACGCACACTTCCGCGCTCTCGAGTCCCTCTACGCCCAGGCCCCGATTAACCGCTTCTTCGACTCCTCGCTGGAAATCCCCGAAGCCGGCGTCGCGCGCATTCATTTCACGATCGACGAACGCCATTATCATGCCGGCGGCGCGGCGCACGGCACGAGCTATTTCAAGATGCTCGACGATGCCGCCTTCTACGCCTGCAACAGCCTGGTCACCGACCGTTTCCTGCTCACCACCGCGTTCAACCTGCTGCTCACGCGCCCGCTGAAGGTCGGCCCCGTCATCGCCGAGGGACGCTGGATCAGCGGCAAGCGACGTGTATTCGTTGCAGACGCGCGCCTGATCGACGCCGACGGCGAAGAAGCTGCACGCGGCACCGGTACCTTCATGCGCTCGCGGATCGCGCTCGCGGGTCTCCTAGGATACCGCAGCGCAGCATGAGCGGCCGTCTGCCCAGCGGAATCCTAGTCAGCGCCTTGCTGCGGCGCGTCAACGACGCTGGAGGCTTCGGCGCGGTGATGGCGAAAGGCGATCCGCAAGGCGGCGCCATCCTGGTCATCGCAGTCGACAAAGGCGCCCCTCCCCGCTTGCTGGAGCGCGGCATCGGACCCGACGGACGAACCGCCCTGATCGACTCCACCCCGCTCGAGGATCTCGACGGGTATTGGCGTCGCCGCCGCGCGCGCGACCCTGATATGTGGGTGATCGAGGTGGACATCGCAGCGGCGGAACGGTTCGCCGCTGAAACGATCCTCGACGATTGACTCGAAAGCCCCCCCAATAGAGGGGGATTGCATCATTGATTGGCGTTGTGTCGATGCGGGTGCGATCCGGATCGATTACGCAGTCGGGGGGATGCTCGGGCGATCGTCTTTGACGAACGAACCGCGGTCCAACCGCACCTGAATAAGTTTGAATGACGATTCTTCAGCGGGCTGCAACGATCGCAGTCATGACGTTCTCCCTCGCCGGCCTGCTCGGCAACAGCGCTCCGGGTCAGGCTACTGGCATCGATCGCTCGACTACCAATCTTACCGCTCTCGCAAATCTAAACGCGCTTTCCCCGCAGAATGTTCCGCAGATTGCTCCCGCCGCAACCACCGTTGCAGCCGTCGAGCCGATCGCTCCTGCCGAGGAAGAAGAATTCGACACGCTCGCCCAGGCCGTTGCCGCGCAGGATAGCGCCGCCGCCGACGACGCGCTCCAGTGCCTTGCCGGTGCTATCTATTTTGAATCCAAGGGTGAGCCTCTGACCGGTCAGCTCGCAGTCGCCGAAGTCATCATCAACCGCGCCAAGTCGGGTCGTTTCCCCGCCGACGTCTGTGCCGTCGTCAAGCAGCGCGGCCAGTTCAGCTTTGTCCGCGGTGGCCAGATCCCCAACATCAACGCCGGCACCGCGTATCGTACCGCGATCGCAGTCGCCAAGGTCGCCCTCGCCGACGCGTGGAACAGCCCGGCCGACAAGGCGCTCTACTTCAACACCCCAGATCGCCGCCCGTCGGTCCGTGCGATCAAGGTCGCCTCGATCGGCAACCACATCTTCTACCGCTGATATTCTCGCGATATCGCTGACATTCAGCCCCGTCCCGCACCCCGCGGGGCGGGGCTTTCTGTATCTGACGATGTCTCGCCTATCGCAGGACCCGCGCCGCCAACCCCGCGCAATCCGCATCGCTGGCCGTCGGGCCCTGTTTCCCGGTGATCGCTCGCCCGATCGCCTTGAAGATATTCCCCACCGATTTGACCTCTGGCGGGATCGTCACATGCGGCTGCTGGATCGTGCCCGTCATGTACGCCGATCCCGGCAGTTGCAGCAGCGCATGCTGCTTCGGCGCGCCACTCAGCCGGATGTCGATCGCTTCGGCGGGAAACACGACGCTCCCCTGCCCGTGCAACTGGCTGGCGGTGGTATCGACGATCATCGGATCGACCCGCCCTCGCCCACGAGTCACGTCGAGCTTGACCACCACGCAGCGTAGTCCCGCCCGTTCCCCGTCCTTCGCCAACAGCGCACGCGCCGCATCGAATCCCAGTGCCGCGGCGATTCCCTGCGGCAATTGCCCGTCCCGCGCGACGAACCCGATGCTGCCATCGGCGTTCCCGACCGCCGCCCGGATCGTCTCGCCCGGTCCTTTCAGCCGCACCCGCGCACTCACATTCCCGCTAAAGTCGCCGCGCCCACCCGCCAGCGCCTGCACGCTGCTGCCGCGCAACCGCAGGTCGATCGCGACGGTCGGCGTCTTGCGATTGCCCCTCTGGTCGACGGTCACTTTGCCGGAAACGGTCCCCTGCGGCAGCCTTGCGACCAGCCGGTCGAGCGTCAGCAACTGGTGATCGATCGCGATCCGTCCCTTGGCGGACACGATCGGCGACTTACCCTGCGCAGCGACGATATGCTGGATGCGGAACCCGAACGCCGCGTCTGTGGTGTCGATCTTGCCGATGTCGATCCGCGTATTCGGCACCAGTCTCGGCCCGATCGCGCGTTCCAGCGCGGCGCCCTTCGCCTGCGCCTCGTCCGACGACAGATCCGCGAAGTCGAACTGGCGCGATACGATATCGCCGTTCACCTTGCTGCGGCCGTCGCGCTTGTCGACCGTGACGTATCCGGCAAAATCGGACCGCCCGACCACGCCCTTCAACTGCGTGATCGCCCACTTCGGCGAATCGTGGCGGACGTGGGCACTGAACGACACCGGCTGCGTCCGGAACAGCCCCGCCTCGATCACCGCATCGATCAGCTTCAAGTCGGTCGCCCGCGCCGTCACATCCAGCGTCATCGCATCGGTATCGAGCGGCCGATCCATCAGCCCCTTCGCCGAGATCGACAGTTGATCCCCGTCGATCGACGCGGTGAACGGCCACGGCTTGCCCAGCGATTTCTCGATCGAAGGCCCAGCAACCGCGATCCGCACCGCCGCGCCCCGCACGGTGCCGGTACCATTCGCACGGATGCCCGCAACCGGATCGGACGAGAACCGGGCGGTGATCTGCCGCCCCTGCTTGGCATCGCGGTACAAGATAACGCTGTCGCGAATGACGAGGCCCTGCAGGTCGTTCGAACTGCCGCCCCCCTTGGCCTCGCCCGGACGATCCCAGTTGGTCCGCCCCTGCTTGTCGCGCACCAGCGCCAGGTACAGCCCGGACGCCTTCACGTCGCGCGGACCGAACCCGCCCTTCAACAGCGACAGCGCGGAGAAGGTCGCCTCAGCCTCGCGCAATCGTACGAAATTGCCGCTTCCGGCCCATGTCGCTTGCGGGATACGGACCTGCGTGATGCGGATCGTCGGCGAGAAGCCGAACCCGTCGACCCGCTCGATCCCGCCGATCGTCACAGGCCGACCAAAGCGCGCGGTCAGTTGCCGTTCGATCACGCCCTTCAACGATCCCCAGGGGAACATTGCGAGCCCGACCAGGCTCAACGCGACCACGGCCACGACGACGATGCCGGAGACTCGCACCCAGCGCTTAGCAAACCATGTTCTCATCTAGTGCGGCGACGCGTCGAGGCACGAAAACGTTCCGCAAGCGTCAGGACCGCTGCCGCAGGATTACCGCGGCGTCAGCGGATGGTCAGACCCGTACACTCTTCGGCGCCAACCTGCGGATGTCGAGGACATCGACCTGCGCGAGCATAACCGCCCCCAGCGCCTTGTCCCCGGTCTCCACCAGGATGCCCTCATGCGTCGCCCGCACCGTGCGCCACGATACTTCGCGTACCGCCAGATGCTTGCCGATCCGCTTGATTGCCGCGACGCGTCCGTCGTCCGCGATCGCCAGTGCACCCTGGCCATCCGCACCGACCACAGCCCCCGCCACCGCAAACCCGCGTAGCTGCGCCTGCGCCGCATCCGCCGCCTCTTCCGGAGTCTCGATCTTCACGACCCGCCGCATCCGCAAGACGACCCAGCCCAGACCGGCGAACAGCACGACAACGACCGCGACGATGCCGCCGACGATGCCGCCGACGATCGCAGGCGTCATCGCGGCCCTGCGAGCGCGTCCAGCATCGGTCGAATTCCGCGCAGGTCATACCCGGCGTCCTCGGCCTGCGCGAGCAGCAGGTTCGGGTTCCGCCCCGCCTTCGCCGCCGCCAGCGCCCACAAATTGCAGCTCCGCGTCCCCGACCGACAATACGCCAACACCGGCCCGTCCGCATCGACCAAAGCCTGAGTCATCGCGTCGATCTGCGGATGCGAAAAGCCCGCATGTGTCACCGGAATCGAGACGTACTTGAGCCCAGCTGCTTCCGCCGCGGCGCGGATTGCGTCGCCAGAAGGCTGCCCCGCATCCTCGTCGTCCGGCCGGTTGTTGACGATCGTCTTGAACCCCGCCGCCGCGATCTCCGCGACGTGCTCGACGCCGATCTGCGGCGCGACCGAAATACTTTCGTTGATGTGCCGTATCATGCGGACTCGCGGATCACCTGGAGGAAGGCATCCCCATAGGCGTCGAGTTTCCGCGCGCCAATGCCTGAAAGCACCGCGAGCGCCGCCCGCGACGCCGGCCGCTGCGCCGCCATGTCACGCAGCACTGAATCGTGGAAGATCACATACGGCGGAACGCCCGCCTCCTTCGCCAGATCGCGCCGCCGCACCCGCAGCGCCTCGAACAGCGGATCGTCGACCGGGTTCGGCACGGCGCCCGGCGCAGCCTTGCGCCGCCGCTCGCGCTTCGGCGGCACGACGATGGACACCGTCGCCTCGCCCTTCAGGATAGCCTTGGCCGCCGGCCCGAATTCGAGGCCCCCATGCGGATTGGTGCGCAGCGCATCCTTCAGCATCAGCGCGCGCGACACGGGCTTCAGCAACGCGACCTCGTCGCCATCGACGATCCCGTACACCGACAGCGCCTCATGTCCGTTCATCAGGCTCCGCTCCGACGACACCCCCGTCAGGATGCCTTCGATATAGCCGACCCCGAACATCTGCCCGGTCCGAAACACCGCCGATAGGAATTTCCGCGCGGTCTCGGTCGCATCCACCGCGTCGACATTGCCGAGGCAATTGTCGCAATTCCCGCAATCCTCCTGCCGGTCCTCGCCGAAATGCTTGAGCAGGATCCGCCGCCGACACCCGGCGGTTTCGACCAGCCCGCCCATCGCGGTCAGCCGCTGGCGTTCCCCCGCCTGCCGCTCGGGCTCGACCTCGCCGATCCGTTGCCGCGCACGCGCGAAATCCTCCGCGCCCCAGAACAGGTGCGCGATCGCCGGATCGCCGTCACGCCCCGCGCGCCCGGTTTCCTGATAATAGGCCTCGATCGATTTCGGCAGCCCGGCATGGCACACGAACCGCACGTCCGGCTTGTCGATCCCCATCCCGAACGCGACCGTGGCGCAGATCACCATGTCCTCGCTCGCGACGAAATCCGCCTGGTTCTTCGCGCGCACCTGCGGATCGAGCCCGGCATGATACGCCCGCGTCGGCCGCCCGCTCCGCCCCAGCGCCTCCGCCAGCTTCTCGGTAGCCGCGCGCGTCTGCGCATAGACGATCCCCGGCCCCGGGATCTTCTCCAGGATATCCGCGATCTGCCGGTTGACGTTGTCGCGCCCCGAAATCGCATAGCGGATGTTCGGCCGGTCGAACCCCGACACGATCAGCCCCTCGCGGGAGATCCCCAGCTGCTCGAGGATATCCGCCCGCGTATGCGCGTCCGCGGTCGCGGTCAGCGCGAGGCGCGGCACTTCCGGAAAGCTGTCGAGCAAAGGCCGCAGCAACCGGTAGTCCGGCCGGAAATCATGCCCCCACTCACTGACGCAATGCGCCTCGTCGATCGCGAACAGACTGAGCTTGGCCTGGCTGAGCAGGTTCCTGAAACTCTCGTTCGAAGCCCGCTCCGGCGCGACATACAGCAGGTCCAGATCGCCAGCCCGGAACCGTGCGATCGTCTCCTCACGGTTCGTATCGACGCTCGTCAAAGTCGCCGCCTTGATCCCAACCGCGGTAGCGGCCCGCAGCTGGTCGTGCATCAACGCGATCAGCGGCGACACGACCACGCACGTCCCTTCCAGCATCGTCGCCGGCAACTGATAACACAGCGACTTCCCCGCCCCCGTCGGCATCACCGCCAGCGTCCGCTGGCCCGCAAGCACCCGGTCGACGACATCGCGCTGCACGCCACGAAAATCAGGAAAGCCAAAGATGCGCTGGAGATCGGGAAGGGGGTCGAGTGCCATCGCCCCGGACCTAGGGTTCGATCGCGCCTGCCGCAATGCGTGATCCGCGATCGCTCCCGATCGGGATGCCGCGACGACTAGATCGAAATCGGGGCAAGTTGTTTCGCCACCGTCATGGACCGACACGACTTCCCTGCGCATCCTCTGCCGTTCACCTGGGGGGAAGCACATGGAACTGAGCATCAGGCTGGCGGAGCTACAGAAGCGCACGATCGAACATCGCGAGGTGCTGCTGACGGAAGAAGCGGCGAAGACCGCGCTCGTCATGCCGTTCCTCCAGTCGCTCGGCTACGACGTCTTCAACCCATCCGAAGTCGTACCCGAATTTACCGCCGACGTCGGCACCAAGAAGGGCGAGAAGGTCGACTATGCGATCTGCGCGGGCGGAAAAGTGTCGATCCTGATCGAGTGCAAGCCGTCCTCGGTCCAGCTCAACGTCAACCACGCGGGGCAATTGTTCCGCTATTTCAGCGTCACCGACGCGCGTCTCGCGGTGCTCACCAACGGCGTCGTCTACCAATTCTATTCGGATATCGAGCGCCCGAACAAGATGGACAACAAGCCGTTCTTCACCTTCACGATGGACGCGATCAAGCCCGCCGACATCCGCACGCTCGAGAAATTCACCAAGGCGGCGTTCGACATCGACAAGATCGTCCAGGAGGCGGGCAACCTCAAGACGCAGTCGCTGATCCGCCTCGAACTGGAAAAGGAGTTCGCCGAACCCTCCGACGAGTTCGTCCGGATGATGGCGCAGCGCGTTCACGGCGGGCGCCTGACCCCCGCGATCAAGGACGGTTTCGCCAAGCTTCTCGCGCCCGCGATCGCCGCCCTGATCCGCGATTTCGTAAACGAGCGCCTGTCGTCCGCGCTGAAGGCTTCGAGCCCGGTCGAGGACCTGCCGCTAGGCGCCGACGACGACCCCTCCGACGGCGACGGCATCGTCACAACGCAGGAGGAGATTTCCGGCTTCCACATCATCCAGGCGATCGCCTCACGCTTGGTCGACCCGAAACGCGTGATCGTCCGCGACGCGAAATCCTATTGCGCGATCCTGCTCGACGACAACAACCGCAAGACCATCGCGCGGATGCACTTCAACGGCATCACCACCAAATATCTCGGCATGTTCGCCGGCAAGGACGAGACCCGGCATCTGCTATCCGACCTGACGCACATCTACCAATATTCGGAGGCGATCGAGGCAAGGTTGCGCGAACTGGACCCATCGATCCCGGCATAGTGGCGCCGCCCGGTGCCCCCTCTCCTTCCGTTCCCCCGCGAAAGCGGGAGCTCAGGACAAGCAGCGGCACCGCTCGTGATTCCTGTCCCCCCGAGTTCGCGAGGGAACAGAGGCGTTAGCCTTCAGGGCTCCACCCCGGCGAAGGCCGGGGCCCAATTGGAAAAGTGGCAATAACGACGCGCCACCATCCGTCAGCAACGCACCCCAATTGGGCCCCGGCCTCCGCCGGGGTGATAGCGGGGGACGTAAGAGCCCCAGAGACCGTCGCCAACCCTGTTTCCCCGCGAAGGCGGGGATCCAGACTGGGCTCCCGCCTTCGCGGGAGAACAAGGAAGGAGGAGCTGCCGTTCGAATTTGGTGGCCATTACTTGCTCTACAAAATGACCACTGAACCCGTCCGACGGGGCGGGCGCGCGCTGATGACCGCGATGGCTACGCGCACCCTACTCCGCCGCCAACGCCCCATCATGATCCCCAGCCCGCTCCTGCGCCTGCCGGTTCCACATCTCCGCATACACGCCGCCCTGCCGCAGCAGCTCGCCATGCGTGCCCTTCTCGACGATCCGCCCCGCCTCCAGCACGACGATCTGATCCGCATGCACCACGGTCGACAGCCGGTGCGCGATTACGATCGTCGTCCGCCCGCGCTCGATCGCCTCGAGGGTATCGAGAATCTCCGCCTCGGTTCGGCTATCCAGCGCCGAGGTAGCCTCGTCCAGGATCAAAATCGGCGGGTTCTTGAGCAAAGTCCGCGCGATCGCCACGCGCTGTTTCTCGCCGCCCGACAGCTTCAACCCGCGTTCGCCCACGCGTGTCGCATACCCCAAAGGCTGGCGCTCGATGAACCCCGCGATCGCCGCACCCCTCGCCGCCGCCTCGACCTCGGGCATCTCGGCCCCCTCGCGGCCATAGGCGATATTATACCCGATCGTGTCGTTGAACAGCACCGTATCCTGCGGCACGATGCCTATGGCCGCCCGCAACGAAGCCTGCCGCACCTGCGCGATATCCTGCCCGTCGACGGTGATCCGGCCGCCCGTGAGGTCGTAAAACCGGTACAGCAACCGCGCGAGCGTCGACTTGCCGGCGCCCGACGGCCCGACCACCGCAAGCGTAGATCCCGCCGGCACATCCAGCTCCAGATCACGCAAAATTGGCCGCCCGGCGTCATACCCGAACGACACCCCCTCGAACCGCACATGCCCCGCGCTCACCGCCAGCGCAGGCGCACCCGGCGCATCCACCACGCTCGCCGGCGTATCGATCAGGTCAAACATCGCCGCCATGTCGAGCGCACCCTGACGGATCGTGCGATACACCATCCCCAACAGGTCGAGCGGCCGGAACAGCTGCGCCAGCAGCGTCGACACAAACACCACGTCGCCGGCCGATGCCTCGCCCCGGCTCCACCGCCACACGACGAACCCCATGCCGCCCGCCAGCATCACATTCGTGATCAGCGCCTGCCCAAGGTTCAGCCACGCGAGCGAATTCTCGCTCTTAACCGCCGCCTCCGAATACGCCGTAATTGCCTGGTCGTACCGCCTCGCCTCGCGCTCCTCCGCGCCGAAATACTTGACCGTCTCGAAGTTCAGCAGCGAATCCACCGCATGCGCGACCGCCCCGGTATCCAAGTCGTTCATCCGCGCGCGCAGAGCATTGCGCCAGTCGGTCACCATCCGCGTGAACGCGATATAGCCGACCACCATCACCACCGTCGCGACGACCAGCGGCCAGCCGAACTTGGTCCAGAACAGCCCGAGCACCAGCACCAGTTCGAACACGGTGGGAGCGATGTTGAACAGCAGGAAATACAGCATCGTGTCGATGCTCTTGGTCCCGCGCTCGACCACCTTGGTGACCGCTCCCGTTCGCCGCGACAGATGGAAATCGAGGCTCAGTGCATGCAGGTGCCGAAACACCTGCGCCGCCAGCCGCCGCGATGCATCCTGCCCGACGCGCTCGAACACCGCATTGCGCAGGTTGTCGAACAGCGTCGTCCCGAATCGCGACGCGGCGTACCCGACCACCAGCAGCACGACCAAGGTCAGCGCCCCGCGATCGTTCCCCGCCATCCGGTCGACCGCGTATTTCAACGTGAACGCCGCGCCAAATACCTGGATCAGCTTCGACGCGATCACGAGTAGCATCGCGACGACGATCCGCGCCTTCAGCTTCGGCTGCCCCGCTGGCCACAGGAACGGCAGGAAGCGGCGAAGCGTCGGCAGCAACGGCTGGTCCGCGCGGGTGGAGGTGTAGGTATCAGGGGGCATGGATCGATGCGATGTAGGCGCAGTCAAGCCCCGGCGAAAGCAGTTGGGGGAACAATCCTGCCACTTCGTCGCTTTAATTACCGTGTCCGACGCCGGGCGCAACGCCTGCCACCGCGATCCACTGGAGAATGAAATGGAACCGCTGTTCTACGTCATGGCCATCATGGGCTGCGGTGACAGCAATGTGAACTGCACCGAGGCGCGGGTCATCCCGGCACGCTACGAGACGATGGCGCAATGCCGTGCGGCGCTCCCCAACCAGTTGGCGCAAAACACCGATGTTCCGTACCCGATGATCGGCGCCAACTGCCGTGCTCAGGGCCAGTTGATGGCGAAGGCCGGCAAGGCAAAGCCGCAGGGCTAAACCTTATCGGTTCCTGCAACGTGCAGGCACCACACTCCCGTTCGTCCTGAGCGAAGTCGAAGCATTTGAGTCTCATGGCCTTCGACTTCGCTCAGGACGAACGGATAGGAGCGAATAATCAAACCCTAGGTCGTGTCCACAGTTGCGCATCCCTCGCAGCACGAGGATATAGCTTCTCCCGCTGGGCTGCTTCCCGCGCCGCCGTCACGATAAACCCCAGCTTCTGCATCCCCGAGGTCGTCACCCGGTGGTCCCAAGCATGCTCCCCCCGGGCAGCAACGGTCCGCCCGATCGCTCCATAGATTCCCGCCGCCGACAGCACCGCCCAGGCCGACCGGAACGACAACGCCGGAGTCCCCTCCCGCGCGCTGGCCTCGAACGCCGCAGCCCGATCCGCCATCCGCTTCGTCAACACCGCCAGCCGAGACCGAAACGGAGGCTTCATGTGCTGCCCCGGCGGAAAGTCCATCTCGACCAGCCAGTCCTCGGGCAGGTAACAGCGCCCGACCCGGTCATCCTCCTCGACATCCCGCGCGATATTGGCGAGCTGGAACGCCATCCCCAGGTCGCACGCACGGTCGAGCGTGTCCTCGTCCTCGGGATCGACGCCCATCGCGATCGCCATCATGCACCCGACGACGCCCGCGACATGGTAGCAATATTTGTAGAGATCGGCCTCAGATCGTGGCCGCCACTCACGCGCATCCAGCGCGAACCCCTCGATAAGATCGCGCGCAAACCGCTTCGGCAGCCGGGTCTCTGCCGCGAAGATCCGCAATGCATCGAACGCCGGCTCGCCGACGACTTCGCCCGCAAGTGCCTGCTCGGTCATCGCCGACAGCGCGACCAGTCGGGCAGGCGCGTCCTCGACCAATGTCATCCCGTGACCGTGGTCCTGCCCATCCGCGATATCGTCGCACCGCCGGCACCACGCATACAACAACCAAGCCCGCTCCCGCGTAGGCTTGTCGAACAACAGGCTCGCCACCGCAAAACTCTTCGACCCGCGCGAGATCGATTCGTGTGCAGTAGCTACGATCGCCTCGCGGGAGGGGAGCGCGGAGGTCATGCCGCCATCCCACGCGCTACCACCATTACAGGCACCACCCCGGCGAAGGCCGGGGCCCAATTGGAAAGGTTGGAGTAACGACGCGCAACGCAAACCAATTCATGTTTCCCAATTGGGCCCCGGCCTCCGCCGGGGTGGAGCGGGGTCTCGACGTACGATTCAACGACGTTCACAAATCCGACGCGTTCATCCGCACGATCGGCTGCGTCGGCACATGCTCCCCCATCCGGTCGAGCAGCACGTCCAGCGTATCCGCCACGATCAGCAGATCCCGGTGCTGCGGCCGCAAAAACCCGACCTCGCCCATCTTCTCCCAGAACGCGATCAGGTGATCGTAATAGCCTGCGGTATTCAGCAACCCCACCGGATCCGCGTGATACCCAAGCTGCGCCCAGCTCAACGCCTCCCACAGCTCGTCCATCGTCCCCGTGCCGCCCGGAATCGTCACGAACCCGTCGGAAAGATCGGTAAACATCTGCTTCCGCTGATGCATGCCCTGTACGACATGCAACTCGGTAAGCCCCCGATGCGCGACCTCCGCATCGACCAGCGCCTGCGGAATGACGCCGATCACCTCGCCGCCGCCCGCAAGCGCGCCATCCGCGATCGCGCCCATCAGCCCGGTCCGCCCACCGCCATAAACGAGGCCAATCCCCCGCTCGGCAAAAGCCAGCCCCAGCGCCCGAGCGCCCTCTATATAGGTAGGATCAGCCGGCGTCGCCGACCCGCAATACACAGCAAGACGTTTCATGCCGCCTCGCTACGAGATGCGGGCGCACGCCACAAGCCGTGGAAACGAGACCGACCGCGCGAACACGATCGGTCCCGCGCTTCAATTGCTTAGCACTGATCGCGGCAGTAGCTGCCGGCCTCCTTCGCGATCGCGATGCATATGCTTCGGCCGAACGGAAGCTTCTTGCATTCGCTGATCGCAGCGGACTGCGCGACGTCGCAGGCGATCTCGCATACGCTTCCGCCTTGTACGATCGCAGTGCCACCCTCGGCAGGCTCGATGGTCTGTCCCGCGAAATTCGTATCGATGATACCAGCGATCTGAGTTTGCTGTTCAGCACTCAGCGCCATCCATTCTTTCTTGCTCGCCTTGATCGACATATCGGCATCCTTTTTCCGCCGAGCGGGTCGGATCGGCGAACCATTGGATGTCGCTCGATCCGTTGCTCGAAAAGGACGCTAAGGGTTCGCGTAACGACGCATATCGGGGATCCGTCCGTTTCGGCGTCGTATCAGCGCACGAGCCGAATTTCCGCTCTACCGATACGGTCGATTGCCTCCATTTCGGACGCAGCGCTCGCGCCTTTTACTCTCGTGCCGCAACCGGGCGGACCGCGGCGCCTCGTGAGCCGCCGCAGTCCGCCCCTGCTCGAACGAACCTTACTTCTCGCCTTCCAGCATCAACCGAGCGGTAGCCTTCGCACTCCCGACAACCCCAGGAATCCCAGCACCCGGATGAGTCCCGGCCCCCACGAAGTACAAATTCGGAATATGCTCGTCGCGATTATGCACCCGGAAATACGCACTCTGCGTCAACACCGGCTCCAGCGAAAACGCCGACCCAAGATGCGCATTCAGATCCTGCGCGAAATCCTTCGGCGCGTACGAGAATTTCGTCACGATCCGCTCGTGGATATCCGGGATCAACCGCCGCCCGATCTCGTCGAGGATGCGCTTCTCTAGAATCGGCGCGATCTCGTCCCAGTCCACAGGGAATTTTCCCATGTGCGGCACCGGCGCCAACGCATAGAAGGTCGAATGCCCCTCCGGCGCCAGCGACGGATCGGTCACGGTCGGATGATGCAGGTACAGCGAGAAGTCCTCGCTCAGCACGCCGTGATCGTAAATGTCCTCGAGCAGCCCCTTGTAGCGCGGCCCGAACAGAATCATGTGGTGCGGGATACCCGGCCACGTGCCCTTGATCCCGAAATGCACCACGAACAGCGACGGCGAATATTTTTTCCGCTCGAGCGACCCGGTTTTCCGCTTCGCACTCCGCGACGTCGCCAGCAGGTCGCGATACGTGTGCATGATGTCGCTGTTCGCCGCCACCGCATCCGCCTGACCCGACCACCCGCTCGCGGTCGTCACGCCCGTAGCGCGGTCGCCCAGAGTCTCGATCGACGTCACCGGATCGTCGAGCCGCAACACGCCGCCCAGACGCTCGAACTGAGTCACCAGCGCCGCCACCAGCCGGTTGGTCCCGCCGCGCGCGAACCACACCCCGCCGTCGCGCTCCAGCTTGTGGATCAACGCATAGATCGCGCTCGTCGTCATCGGATTGCCGCCGACCAGCAGCGTGTGGAAGCTCAACGCCTCGCGCAGCTTCTCCGATTTCACGAAGCTCGACACGATCGAATAGACCGACCGCCAGGCCTGGTATTTCGCCAGCGCCGGCGCCGCCTTGATCATCGACCCGAAGTCGAGAAACGCGACGTGCCCCAGCTTCTCATAGCCTTCGTGGAACACGCCGGCCGAATATTGCAGGAACTTCTCGTACCCTGCCCAGTCGCCGGGATGCAGCTTCTCGATCTCGGCGCGCATCTGCACGTCGTCGTTGGTATAGTCGAAATTCGTCCCGTCGGGCCAGTTCAGCCGGTAGAACGGCAGCACCGGATCGAGCGTCACGTCCTCGCTCATGTCGCGCCCGCTCAGCGCCCACAATTCGCGCAGGCAATCCGGATCGGTGATGACCGTCGGGCCCGCATCGAACGTGAACCCGTCACGCTCCCAATAATAGCCCCGCCCACCCGGCTTGTCGCGGCTTTCGACGATCGTCGTCTGCACGCCCGCGGATTGCAGCCGGATCGCGAGCGCCAGCCCGCCGAAACCTGCGCCGATGACTATTGCGGTCTTCATGATGACATACTGCCTGCGATGGCGCGGACGGCGCGCACGATGGGAACGGGGGGCTTGCCGGTCAGGACCCGCGCCTTGTCGGAGAGGGTCGAGCGTCCGGCGTAGAAACGGCCTATCAGCGATGGTGACAGGCGGTAGAAGCGCTCGAGGATACGGTAGCGTTCCTCCGGCTCGGCGGCGCGGAACAACATCGTGTCGAGCATCCGGTAGAATCCGCGGCTTTTCCACGTCGCCCGCGCCATGGCGTGGGTCGCATCGTGGAGTTTCGCGCCCGAGAAATCGTTCAGGTCCGCCAGCATCGACGCGGTTCGCACCGCATCGGGCAGCGAATAGCCGGTCGTCGGGTGGAACATCCCCGCACGCATCCCGGCCTTGGCGACATGCGCGCCACCCGACCGCCAATAGGCCTCGAAATCACCGCCCATCGCGACCGGCAGTACCCCCGATTCCTCACGCTCGACGCTCGCCACGGACCAACCACGCCCGGCAACATATTCGTCGATCCGCGCGCCCAGCACGGGAATATCGAGATCGGGCGTGTCGCTATAATAGGTGTCCTCGACGAACATCCGCTCGGCGCCGAACGGCAGGCAGTAGACGAACCGATACCCGTCGATCTGCGGAATGGTGGCATCCATCACCATCGGCCGCGGGCTCGCGTGCGGCACGCTCAACGCAAGCTCGCGCCCGAGAAACTTCTGCCACGCGAGATCGAGCAACGACAGGTCGCCCGGCCCGCGCGCGTCGATCACGCCGGTCGCCTCGATCCGGTCGCCATCCGCCAGCACCACCGCCGTCGCGCTCGCGCCAGACACCTTCCGCCCGAGCATCAGCGCATGCGGCGGCAGCACGCGGCGCACCTCGCGGTCGAGCTTGCTGCTTTCGATCGAAAAATAGGTCGCGTCGATCGTCCGCTCATGCGCTGGAAAGCGCACGTCGTACCCCTGCCACGAATGCACCACGAGCGGCGCGACGATCCAGCGATCCGCTTGCGCCACGTCGCTGCCGAAGAACGACCAGAGATGATTGCCGCCGACCACCGGCGCGGCGTCGATCAGCCGCACGTCCAGCGTCGGGTGCCTGGCCTTGAGCGCCAGCGCGATCATCCCGCCGGCCAAACCCGCGCCAACGATCGCAACGTCGCAGGAGATCGTCGATGCCATGCCTCGGACTAGCGCAAACCGAGAGCCTCGAAAACAACCTTTGCAAAGCAATCGCCTGAGAAGGCAACCTGCGTTGCCGGAGGGCACGCCTACCAATCCTCCCCCGCAAGGGAGAGGTGGCTGGTCCTCGCCAGACGGGGGGGGGAGAACGCCTGCTCCGTGCCCGCCTCTCCGTCACCGTCAGCGACACCTCCCACTGGCGGGGAGGATCGCAACCTCAGCGTCTGCTCCGTCCGAAGGAGGAAGGTCGAACCTGCTCCCCTCCCTTCCAGGGAGGGGAGCAGGGCTGGCTCCCCAACGATCCTCCCATCAGGGAAAGGTGGCTGGCCCTCGCCAGACGGAGGGAGGAGGAAAGCGATAACGCCTGCTCCGTATCCATCACCGCCGTCACCGTCGGCGACACCTCCTCTGCAGGGCGAATTACAGCCGTCCGTTATCGCTGCGGGAAGCGGAAAGCCGAACCTACTCCCCTCCCTGAAAGGGAGGGGCTGGGGGTGGGTCGGCTTCCGCACATTCGAACGCAAGTGGCTCAATCCGGCCAACGCCCCCCCTTCCGCCGAGGCAGAAACTCCGCGCCGGATACCCCTCCACCAGAATCGCCCTTAGACAGCACGCCATGCCCCAGCCGACATCCGCCCCCACGCTGACCACCGCACGCCTCACGCTCACCGGCCACGTCGCCACCGACCTCGAAGACTGCGCCGCGATGTGGACCGACCCGCGCGTCTACACGATGATCGGCGGCCAGCCGCGATCGCGCGAGGACGTGTGGATCCGCCTGCTCCGCTCGGTCGGCCAATGGACGCTCTTCGGCTATGGCAGCTGGGTCGCGCGCGACACCGCCACCGGTCACTTGATCGGCGAACTCGGCCTGATCGAGGCTCGCAGAGCCATCATGCCATCGATCGACGCGACACCCGAAGTCGGCTGGGCTCTCAACGGCGATTCGCAGGGTCACGGTTACGCCAGCGAAGCCCTCGCCGCGATCCTCGCCTGGACCGACGCACGGATCCCCAGGACGACCTGCATCATAGATCCTGCGAACGCCCCCTCGATCCGTCTCGCGGACCGACTCGGCTATCGCTTGCGCACCACGGGTACCTACCGCGACGCGCCGATCCTGATCTTCGACCGAGTCGCGCCCGTCGCTATTTCTGCGCGGTGACGACCGGTTTCTGCAACGACGCGGCCGGTCCGGGATCGCCCGCCCGGTCGTAGAACGCCATCAACAACAGTCCCACGGCCAAAATCCCGCCGGTGATCGCGTAGATCAGCCCCTTATGGTCCCCGCTCGTACCAGTATTTCCGCGCGCGGCGCTGTGGTCAGCCATGCATCACTCTCCGAATGGCAGGTCATCCTGCTCTGGAAGGGAGGCTATCACGTTTCGCCGCACTGCATAGAGGCTATTGCAACCGCACGGAATTCGCCGCGAATACGCAGATTGTCCGGCCGGCTCAGGTCGAGGCCGGCGCGATCGGCCAGTATGTCGCATACCGCTCATGCGCGACCCGGAAATACGGCACCATCCGCACCGGCTGCCGGTCCGCCGCGAGGATCGTGAACTCCAGCGGGCGGTCCCCCTTGCGCATGTCCTGCGCGATCGTCTCGGGATCGCCCGCCAGCGTCGGCGGCGTGAACGGCGCCGCGTTATACTCGCCATATTTGCGCTCGTTGACGATGATGTCCGATCCCGGCGCCAACCCTTCGCGCCCGAAGCTGCCTGCCATGACCAGCGGCCCATAGGTAAAGGCGACGATATCCGGCGCGGCCGGCGATCGCTCGACCCCGGCGCGCATATCCAGCCGCAGTTCCACCGTGTCGCCGTCGCGCCACCCGCGCGCCAGCTCCAGATACCGCCCCGGATTGGTCGACCGCATCGCCTCGACCCCGTTCACCAGCACCACTGCGCTACGGCTCCACCCCGGATGGCGCAGCTTCAGCGTCAGGTCGGTCGGCCGCTTCAGCGTCCAGCGCATCGTCGTCGTCGCGGCATCGGGGAACGCCGTCACCTGCGTCAGCACCGCATCCTTGTCCTTCCAGCGCACCGCCGAAGGCACGAACAGGTTCACGTACAGCGCGCGGTCGTCGTGGAAATAGATCGAGTCGCGATATTTGACGTGGTTCTCCATCCCCGTGCCGGTGCAGCACCAGAACGAGTTCTCCGGCGTGTGATACAGCTTCATGTATCCCGGCCGCGCACCCTGGAAGTACGTCGCCATGCCGCTGTCCGGGTCCTGCGACGCGAGGATCCCGTTATACAGCGTCCGCTCGTAGTAATCGGCGTAGCCCGCTTGCGGATCGTGCAGGAACAGCGCGCGCGTCAGCTTCAGCATGTTGTGCTGGCAACACGTCTCCGATCCCTTCGGCGACAGGACGTGCTCGGCGAAATCGGCCACCGGAAAGAAATGCTCGTTGTCGCCGTGCCCGCCGGTCGCGAACGACCGCGTCAGCGCCACCGTCTTCCAGAAGAATTCGGACGCATCGCGGTATTCCGGCTTGCCCGTCACCTCCCAGACCCGCTGGAAGCCGATGATCTTCGGCACCTGCGTATTGGCATGGAGCCCGTCGAGATGGTCGCGGCTTTTCGCGAGCGGCGCGAGGATCGCCTTGTGTGAGAACCGCTCTGCCATCGTGCGATAGTCGGCGGTCCCGGTCATCGTGTAGAGGTCGGCGAACACCTCGTTCATGCCGCCATGCTCGGTATCCAGCATGGTCTCGAACTGCGCATCGCTCAGCGGCCGGCTCGCGACCACCGCCCAGTCGGCCAGCCGCAGCAGCACCGCGCGCGACGTGTCGCTGTCCGCCAGCAATGTCGCATCGCGCAGGCCCGCATACACCTTGTGCAACGTGTACCAGGGCACGCCGGTGATCTTTTCGCCGCGCAGATGCGCCGCCACCAGTGCCGGCCCGTCCGGGAACGCACAGACCAGCCCGCTCCCCGACGCCGTCTGGCACGCCGCCAACTCACGCGCGATATGGTCGATCCGCGCCTTGAACCGCCGGTCGCCAGTCGATCGATACGCCAGCGCACACGCCGACAGGTAATGCCCCAGCGTATGGCCGTGGCAGTTGATATCCGCCCACAGCGGATCCGATTCCCAGCCGCCGTAAACCGGCGCCTTCGCCGCCAGGCCGGCATTGACGCGGAAATTGTGGAGCATCCGGTCGGGCTGCAGCGCGAGCAGATACGCCTCGGTCTTGCGCTGCGCATGCAGGAACGGCCCCTCGCCCAGCGTGACGTCCGCCAAGTCGAACGCCCGCAATCTCGCGGTCGGCAACGTCGTCGGCTGCGGCGCCTGCGGACCTTGCGGTACGAATGCAAATGCCGCGTGCGGGCCCATCGCGAACGAACTCGCCAGCAACGCGCCGGTCCCCACGCCAGTCAGGAAACGCCTGCGGGAAGGGCCGGTGCAGCATGGTTCGGACATTAAGCATCCTCTACTTCGTAATTTTATTTGTCTGAGTAGCAGAAGGATTCGGCAGACGAAAGCGCCGCGACGAACGCCGTATCTGGGCGCGGCATTCTAGCCGAGGCATTATCGCCCCGTTCCCCATTACCCCGCGCTGCAAACGTCTGTATAAGCGCCTCTATGTGGCTCGCCATTCTGCTCTCAGCTACCGCGATGACCGTGATCGTCGGGGTGCGCTATCTGATCGTCTCTGGGGCGTTCGCCGCTGCGACGCGCGCCCGCCATCCGGGGCTCTACACCGGTCTAGACACGCAGATGCGGCGCGAGATCCTGTGGAGCGTCGCATCGGCCGCGATCTACGGCGTCCCGGCGGGGATCGTCGCCTGGGGCTGGGACAATCGTGGCTGGACCCTGGTCTATACCGACGTCCACGCCTATCCTCTCTGGTACCTGCCCGTCTCGGTGCTGCTGTTCCTGTTCGCGCACGACACCTGGTTCTACTGGACGCATCGCTGGATGCATCGGCCGAAGCCGTTCAAGCTAGCGCACGCGCTCCATCATGCCAGCCGCCCACCGACCGCATGGGCGGCGATGGCGTTTCACCCGATCGAGGCGATCACCGGCGCTGTGGTAATTCCGCTACTGGTGTTCCTGATTCCGATCCATGTCGGCGCACTGGGTTTGGTCCTGACGATCATGACGGTTATGGGAGTGACCAACCACATGGGGTGGGAGATTTTCCCTAGGTTCATGTGGCGGGGAGCATTGGGGGGATGGCTGATAACGGCCAGCCATCATCAACGTCATCATGAACAATACGGATGCAATTATGGGCTATATTTCCGCGTCTGGGATCGGCTCTGCGGCACCGACAACGGGCTTGGCGACTTCGCCAAGGCGCACGCGAAAGCGCATGCCCGGCATGGCGCGAAAATCGCGTCTGGTGACGGCCGGCGTCATGGCATGGGCGATGCTGGCGGCGGCGGCGCCGGTCACGCGGCTTGACGTAGAGGTCGGCAACGTCCGGTCGGCAAAGGGCATGATCCGGATCTGCCTGACCGCGGATCCCGCCAACTTCCCCGCCTGCGTCGACGACGCCAACGCGCTCACTCGGTCGATCCCCGCGAGCGTACGCACGACCAGTTTCCCCGGCCTGCCGCAGCGCGGCTATGCGCTCGCGATCATCCACGACGAGAACAGCAACGCAAAGCTGGATACGTTCGCCGGCATCCCGCGCGAGGGCTATGGCTTTTCGCGCGATGCGGCCGTCCGGTTCGGTCCGCCGCGCTTTTCGGCGGCCCGGTTCATGCTCGCCGGTGATGCCGAAATACAACAAGTGAAAATGCGTTACATCTTCTGACCGATCGTAACGGACCGAAAAGGGTCGTACGGCGTTGCGCGATGGAACCTTTTCTCCGTAGCATTTCCTTGCGCGCATTCACTCTCTTCACGTCTGCCGCAATCGCGGTGCTCGCGACCGCCACGCCAGCCTTCGCCCAGACGGACCCGAACCCGTCGCCGCCGATCACCGACCCGCGCGACAACAACCGCGTCACGGTCGCGCTCGGCGTGGTGTCGATGCCCGATTACGAAGGCGCCGACAGCAATTCCTTCACCCCTGCCGGCGCCTTTGTCGGCACGGTCCGCGGCCACGACTTCTTCCTCCGCGGCACGCAACTCTATTTCAACCTGATCCCGAACACGGGCGGAGTCGGCACCAGCTACGAAGTCGGCGTCATCGGCGGGGTCCGTCGCGATCGCACCGGGGATATCGACAACCGCCAGGTCCGCGCGCTCGGCAAGATCGACACCGCGTTCGAACTCGGCGGCTATGTCGGCGTCGCCCGGACCGGCGTCATCACCAGCGACTACGACACGCTCACCGCGCGCGTCGCCTATGTCCACGACGTTTCGGGCACCTACGACAGCTACGTCGTCACGCCGCAGGTGAACTACACCACGCCGCTGTCGGTGCGTACGCTCGTCTCGCTCGGCGTGTCGGCGGATTACGTTGGCAAGGGCTTCGGCCGCACCTATTCCGCGGTGACGCCCATCGGTACGCTCGCCAGCGGCCTGCGCACCTACGACGTCAATGACAGTGGCTTCCGCCGCGTCAACGCGTCGCTGTTCGTGGTGCAGAGCCTGTCGGGCGATCTCCGCCACGGCTTCGGCGTCGGCGCAGGCGTGCTCTACGGCCGCATGCTCGGTAAGTACAAGGACAGCCCGATCGTCGCCGACGTCGGCGATGCCGACCAGTGGCTCGGCGCAGTAGGCCTGACCTACACCTTCTAATCCAAGCCCGGCCTGGCCGGTCCGGGGCAAACTAAGCCAAACCCCAGACCCATCGATCCTCCCCCGGAAGGGGGAGGATCGTAAGGTAAAGTCTCCGCGCATGGCGGCCCCAAGGCCTCCAACAGACGCAACCAAAAGTCCCTCCCCTTCAGGGGAGCGGTTGGGGTGGAGCAGATCCACGAGAACGCGATCCGTGCGGCAAAGGCCTACCCGACGCCGCCGCCCCACCACACCTCCCCGCACCCCCAAAAATATATTTCACACACCCTCGTTAATCCTGCGTCCATCTCCCCATGACGTCCGTTTCTCGCTTTGGACGGCAGGTTTCTGCCCGCAATAGAGCGCGTTACGAGCCGGGCCTTGGCGACAGGGTGTTGCTCTGATCGGTCCAGACTGTTCGATTGTTTCAATAACTCCGACGTCTGCAACAACAAGGGGAGGACCCTGATATGACCGAGAGCGTGCACCTGATCGAAGCCCTCGATGCGCGAGTGGAACGGCGCAGCGAACGACGTGAATTCTTCAAGACCGCGCTGGGCGCCGCTGCGATGACCGCAGCCGGTGCGACCGCAATGTCCCTGTCCACGTCGGCGTCGGCACAGACCATCACCGATGCGGACGTGCTGAACTTCGCGCTCAACCTCGAATATCTCGAGGCTCAGTTCTACTCCTACGCCGCCTATGGCACCGGCCTCGACAACAGCCTGCTCGGTGGCACTGGCACCCAGGGTGCTGTCCGCGGCGGTCGCCAGGTCAATTTCACCGACCCGATCGTGTCGCAATACGCCCGCGAGATCGCCCAGGACGAGATCGCGCACGTCAGGTTCCTCCGTACCGCGCTCGGCACCGCCGCCGTCGCGCAACCGGTGATCGACGTCAGCGTCTCGCCGACCAGCGCGTTCTCGCTTGCCGCCCAGGCTGCCGGCCTCGTTCCCGCCGGTACCGCGTTCGACCCGTACGCAACCGACGAAGCGTTCCTGCTCGGCGCGTTCATCTTCGAGGACGTCGGCGTGACCGCCTACAAGGGCGCCGCGCCGTTGCTGACCAGCAAGGCGTATCTCGAAGCCGCCGCCGGCCTGCTCGCGGTCGAGGCGTATCATGCCGCGATCGTCCGCACGACGCTGTACGGCAAGGGCATCGCGACCCCGTCGCTGCGCACCTCCGCCGATGCGATTTCACGGGCGCGCGACAGCCTCGACGGCGGTGGTGCCAACACGACGATCTTCGGTGCGAACGACATCGATCAGGGCATCTCGTCGTACAGCGCGACGCCGATCAACCTCGCCACCACGCAGGCCGCGGTGACCGTGTCGAACATCGTCCCGCTCGACAACAACGGCGTCGCGTACAGCCGCTCGGCCAGCCAGGTGCTCAACATCGTCTATCTCAACAGCGGTGCGGCATCGGCAGGCGGGTTCTACCCGAACGGCATGAACGGCAACATCAAGACGAGCACCGCGGCAGCCTGATCGATCGGCCGGATCACATCCGCCGATCGCATCCTCGCCCAACGCTCATCTTCGCTTTTCAGGGATTAACCCAATGACCGATCTCAATACCAAGCTGGAACTCTTCGACGCGATCGCCGGCCGTCGCAACGAACGTCGCAACTTCCTCCGTTTCGCCGGTGGATCCGCACTCGCGATCGGTGGCGCGACGTTGCTCTCGGCATGCGGCAGCGACGATTCCGATCTCGCGCCTGGACCTACCCCCACGCCGACGCCGGCCCCCGCCGCCACGCTCAACGATGCCGACATCCTGAACTTCGCGCTCAACCTCGAATATCTCGAAGCGCAGTTCTATGCGTTCGCGGCATTCGGCGTGGGCCTGAACGCCAGCCTGCTCACCGGCACCGGTACGCAGGGTGCGGTCACCGGCGGCGCGCAGGTTCCGTTCCAGGATACTGTCGTCCGTGAATATGCGCGTGAAATCGCGATCGACGAAGTCGCGCACGTCGCGTTCCTGCGCACCGCGCTCGGCACCGCCGCCGTCGCCCAGCCCGCGATCGACATCTCGGCCGGCACCGCTGCCGCTCCGGGTGCCTTCACGGCGGCCGCCCGCGCGGCCGGCGTCGTCGGTGCGACCGGCGTCTTCAACCCCTATGCCGACGACAACAGCTTCCTCCTCGGCGCGTATATCTTCGAGGACGTCGGCGTCTCGGCCTACAAGGGCGCAGCCGCGCTGATCGCCAACAAGACCTATCTCGAGGCGGCCGCCGGCATCCTCGCGGCAGAGGCGTATCACGCCGGCCTGATCCGCACGATCCTGTACCGCAAGGGTCTGCAGACGCCGAACCCGACCCCGTCGCTGATCACCGCCGCCAACCGGATCAGCGACGCGCGCGACAGCCTCGACGGCACCGTCACCAACAGCGCAACCGGCGTGATCGGCGACATCGACCAGGGCATCACCGGGACGGATCCGACGGTCTCGAACATCGTGCCGACCGACGCCAACGGTCTGGCCTACAGCCGGTCGGTCGCGCAGGTGCACAACATCGCCTACCTGACCAATACCGCAAGGATCGGCGGGGGCTTCTTCCCCAACGGGACCAACAACCGCACCGATTCACTTCGGACCAGCGGCGCCAACGCGTGATCGTCGTCACGGATTGAACAGAAACCTCGGAATCGCGGCGCATTCAGGAGCGCCGCGATCCTTGTTTGGGGAATGACCATGAAAAACCTAACGAAGCTCACCGCGCTCGCCGGCCTCGCCGTTGCGGGCCTTTCCGCCGTCCCGGCCCAGGCTCAGCTCATCTCGCAGGAAACCACCGCGGATCGTCCGTTTTCGGGCGTCTATATCGGTGCGGCCGGCGGTTACGACGTCCAGCCCAACGACGTCGGCTCGTCGATCCTGTTCGACCGCAACGGCGACGGCAATTTCAGCGACAGCGTCAACACGATCACCGGCGCCAACGCGTTCTCGCCGGGCTTCTGCAACGGCTCGGCCCGCACCGGTGCCGCTGCGTACGGCTGCCGCAACGATGACGACGGCTGGGCCTATTACGGCCGTGCAGGCTTCGACGTACAGCGCGGCAACATCGTCGTCGGCGTCGTCGGCGAATTCGGCAAGACCGAGATCACCGATAGCACCTCGGGCTTCTCGACCACGCCCGCCAGCTACACGATGGCGCGCAAGGTCGACTGGGAGGCCTCGGTCCGCGGTCGCGCCGGCTATGCCATCAACACCACGCTGTTCTACGGCACGTTCGGTGCGGGCTATGCCAAGATCGACAATCTGTTCTTCACCACCAACACCGCCAACGCGTTTTCGGCCAGCGGGTCGAAGAACCAGTGGGGCATCCTCGGCGGCGGCGGCATCGAGCAGAAGCTGACCAAGAACATCTCGATCGGCATGGAATACATGTTCCACCAATACCGCGACGACGACGCCCGCGTCCGCGTCACCGCCGGCACCACACTCGCCGGCAGCCCGGTCCTGCTCGCCAGCAATCCGTTCCTGATCGCACCCAACACCAGCGGCACCGACTTCCGCCGCAGCGACGACAAGATGCGCTGGCACAGCCTGCGCGGGACCGTTTCTTTCCGCTTTTAAGGCAAAGGGCGGCCCGCGCGATGGTGTAGGCCGCCCAATTCCCCGACCCAAGCGCCTTCCTCTCCTCCATTCGCCCTGAGCGAAGTCGAAGGGCAAGCCCCAAGCGCAGGTGCTTCGACTTCGCTCAGCACGAACGGGCAGGGGGCCGTCACGGCGTAGTCGACGGGCGGGATCGAGGCGCACCCGCTCGCCTCAACCCCGTTCCGCTCGCTCAGGTACCTCGCCCGCTCGACTCATGCCCTCTCCTCCGGTCGCCTCCTCTCCCGTTCGCCCTGAGCGAAGTCGAAGGGCAAGCCCCAAACGCAGGTGCCTCGCCCTCGCTCACCACGACCGCCAAATTTCCATTGCACCCCACCCCAAGCCGCCTATGCTCACCCCACCCCGGGGGAGCGCTTTATCCGCGCTTGAGAGGAAGGCAGGAGCCTTCGACCCGCTGAACCTGATCCGGTTGATACCGGCGGAGGGAGGGAGCGGTCGCCACAGAACCGCAATCCTTGCTCCGAGACCCTTAGGAGCAAGCGCATGGCCGATTTCGAAGCACGCACCCCAACAGCAGACATCGGCGTAACCACCGGCCCGATCCGAGGCTCGCGGAAAATCCACGTCGCGGTCCCCTCCAGCCCAGACGTCCGCGTCGCCATGCGCGAGATCGTCCTCGACCCGTCCTGCAGCGAGCCCCCGTTGCGCGTCTACGACACCAGCGGCCCCTACACCGACCCCCGCGCGCAAATCGACATCAACGCCGGCCTCCCCCAACTCCGCCGCGCCTGGATCGAAGCCAGAGGCGACGTAGAATCCTACGAAGCCCGAGAACTCCGCCCCGAAGACAACGGCCAACTCGGCCCCGACCGCTCCGGCGGCGTCCCCCAGTTCCCCGCCACCATCAAGCGCCCCCTCCGCGCCAAACCCGGCGCCAACGTCAGCCAGATGCACTACGCCCGCCGAGGCATCATCACCCCCGAAATGGAATACGTCGCCACCCGGGAAAACCTCGGCCGCGCCATGCTCAAAGACTACGTTCGAGACGGTGAATCCTTCGGCGCCAGCATCCCCGACTTCGTAACCCCCGAATTCGTCCGCGACGAGATCGCCCGCGGCCGCGCGATCATTCCCAACAACATCAACCACCCCGAATCCGAACCGATGGCGATCGGCCGCAACTTCCTCGTCAAGATCAACGCCAACATCGGCAACAGCGCGGTCGCCAGCAACGTCGCCGCCGAAGTCGACAAGCTCGTCTGGTCGATCCGCTGGGGCGCGGACACGGTGATGGACCTCAGCACCGGCCGCAACATCCACGACACCCGCGAATGGATCCTGCGCAACTCACCCGTCCCGATCGGCACCGTCCCCATCTACCAGGCGCTCGAAAAGGTCGGCGGCGTCGCCGAGGACCTGACGTGGGAGATCTTCCGCGACACGCTCATCGAGCAGGCCGAGCAGGGCGTCGATTACTTCACGATCCACGCCGGCGTCCGCCTCGCCTACATCCCGATGACCGCGAAACGCGTCACCGGCATCGTCTCGCGCGGCGGCTCGATCATGGCGAAATGGTGCCTCAGCCACCACAAGGAGAGCTTCCTCTACGAGCGCTTCGACGAGATTACCGAGATCATGAAGGCGTACGACATCGCATACAGCCTCGGCGACGGCCTGCGCCCCGGCAGCATCGCCGACGCCAACGACGAAGCGCAGTTCAGCGAACTCTACACGCTCGGCGAACTCACCCACCGCGCCTGGAAGAGCGACGTCCAGGTCATGATCGAAGGCCCCGGCCACGTCCCGATGCACAAGATCAAGGAGAACATGGACAAGCAACTCGAGGTCTGCGGCGAAGCCCCCTTCTACACGCTGGGGCCCCTGACGACGGACATAGCCCCCGGCTACGACCACATCACCAGCGGCATCGGCGCCGCGATGATCGGCTGGTACGGCACCGCGATGCTCTGCTACGTCACGCCCAAGGAGCATCTAGGCCTCCCCGACCGCGACGACGTAAAGGTCGGCGTAGTAACCTACAAACTAGCCGCCCACGCCGCCGACCTCGCCAAAGGCCACCCTGCCGCGCAAATGCGCGACGACGCCCTCAGCCGCGCAAGGTTCGAATTCCGCTGGAGAGACCAGTTCAACCTCTCCCTCGACCCCGACACCGCCGAGCAATACCACGACCAGACCCTCCCCGCAGAAGGCGCCAAGACCGCCCATTTCTGCTCGATGTGCGGCCCCAAATTCTGCTCGATGAAGATCACCCAAGAGGTGAGGGACTTCGCGGCGAAGCAGAACAGCCCGGCAGACACGTTCCTAGCGGCAGACGTCGATCAAACCGACACCAACCGAGCGATCTTCGCCAAGGGCAGCCACGCCGACGCCGAAAAAGGAATGGCCAACATGAGCGAGAAATTCCGCGAAAGAGGCAGCGAAATCTACCTGCCGGCAGCGGGGTAGACCTCCGATACGCCGGCTGCTCTACTTTCGCGTTACGATTTATTATCGTGTTCCAGCTTAGATGGGCCAAGCAACCCGGTTGCTTCAGGTCCTTCGAGTGCGACACGCGGTTGCGCCATCTTAACTCGCTTTTCCACATGCTTAATATGTTCGTCGGCGGGAATATGCTCGGGCATGGTTCCCCCGATCTTTGTGATCGCAGCCCGCACTTCACGTCCCACACTGTGATGGGCGTCAATAGCACGTTGCTCGCCTCGAATGCCCTCGCGGGCTAGCTTGTCACGGGTCTGGGTCATACGGAACTGATTAGCAGCCAGCTCTGTCGAATTCATACGGTCCATAAGATTATCACGTGACGGCACACCCTTCGCTGTCTTGATAGCCTCGACACCACGGCCATCATACATTCCCCGGTATCCAGCATCATGGAAGATGCCAAAACGGCGGTCGGCGACACCGGCACCGCGAGCGGCACCCGACAGGTTCTTAAATTCTTCGCTGATTTGCTTACGCATTTCCAGCCGTTCTACGTCGGCGGTATGGTTATCAGACAGCTCTTGACGCCGCGTCTGGACAGCAAAATACTTTTGTGCTTGTGCAATTGCCGGCTTTCGAGGGTCACCGTTCTGCGCAATCAGATAACAGGCAAAGCGAGAGAGGTGATAATCATCGACGACTTGAACCGCGCCTTTGCCCCCAGATATCGGTTTGCTGGCCGCGGAAAAGTGATGATCACACGTGTTTCCGGATTGCTCACATGAGCTCATGCCACGGCGAATGGCATCTTCAAATCGTCGCCACTGACTATAGCCGAGGAGCGGTTGCAAATCACGAGCACTCCAAAATTCCGCTCCATGATCATTGTACAGCTTCTCGCCCTCAAATGCGGAAATTCCGGCTAAAGCAGGCGCAAGATCATCTGACATTAATCAATTCCCGAATGCGTAAGTCAGTATGGTAACCAACTATCTTGATCCGCTCAACTTCGATCCTGTTTGGTGCTCGATCGGTTTGCCGGAGCCGGCAAACCGATCGACGAGCTTGATTATGGGGTTCTGCGCATCGCGGCTGCCCGTCACGCGGCATACCATGCGGTACTTATGACTGCTCCTGCGACCACCCCCCCGACAAAAGGCGGCCTTAAAATTCGAATTTGCCGATACTCTTGAAGGGATGACGCGGGCGTTCCTCGATCAGCTACAGTTCCTTTGACGCTTCGGCAGGAACTCAATCGACAAGACCAAGCTTGGCTTTCAGCGTACTGAGCGGGATAGCGTCACCCTCACAACAATCGTGCAACCGGTCTTCAGCAATATATAAGTCTTCGAGATCATCGAGATGCGCCTCGATCGCCGCCCGTGCATAGAAGGTCTTGCTCCGACCGGTGCGTGCGGCAAGCGCTTCCAGGCGCCCTTCGGTCTGCTTGCTCAATCGAACTGCCAACATCATCGGTGCCTCTTCTACAGAACAGTAAACTGACCGATATGCCTCAATAGTGATACCGGCACTGCGCAACCTGCAACGTCTGCGCATCTCCGCTTCCCGTCACGCGGTACACCAGCCGGTGTTCATGGCTGATCTGGCGCGAGCACCAGTCCGGCAGATTGCCGCCCAAAGGTGCGGGTTTGCCCGGGCCTTTGAAGGGATTGCGGCGGCATTCCTCGATCAGCGCGTTCAGCTTATCGCCGAGTTTCGCGTCGTGCTCCTGCCAGTGACGATAGTCCTCCCAAGCCGTAGGCCAGAAGGCTACGTTCACGGGAAAGGAACTGCGGCTGGATCGTCGGCCTCGAACCCACGCACCGCCTCCAGCAACCGTTTAGCGTTCTTGGGCGAGTGCAGCAGATAGAGCGTCTCCTCCATCCCGGCCCATTCGCTCGCCGAGATCAGCACGACATTCTCACCGCGCTGCCGCGTGATCATCACGGGGGCTCGGTCCGCTACGACTTTGTCGAGCACCGCCTTCAAGTTCTCTTGTGCTTCGGAATAGCTCACGGTCTGCATGGGTGAAACATGGACCGCGGTGGTCCAATGTCAAATGTCCGATGAGGCCATCGCCTCTCAACGAAAAGCGCCGTTCGTTGAAAGTGACCGCCCGACTTTGCATACCCGCGCGTGATGGATGCCCCACGGCAACACCCCGCGCAAATCGGTCCTACACGCGGCGCCTCGCGCTGTCCTACACGGCCCCGGTCTGATCCGCTCCCGCGATGACCAAAGCATCAGACCCACGCGGCCGTCCGGTCGTCGCCCCCGCCGTCGCCCCGGCTCCCAACCGCGCGATCGCCTTTGCCGATTGCGAACCCGCCCGGGCAATGACAACGCCGATGCCGCAGCCGGAAACGGCGACGTCCGACCGCGCCGTCCCCGCGCTCGCTCCCGCCGCCAAGGCCAACCTCCCGCAGACCTGCATGGTCGAGGAGGACGATCCCCGCGCGATCCTCGAAGGCTTCGATCCCGCCGATTACGTCTGGGTCCCCGTGCCGCGCCAGCGCCGCCCCGATGGCTGGAGCCACGCCAAGCAGCGCATCTTCATCGAGCACCTCGCCGATACCGGCTCGGTCACCGCCGCCGCCACGCAGGTCGATATGTCGGTCAACAGTTGCTACGCGCTGCGCCGCGCGCCCGGTGCCGAACAGTTCGCCGCCGCCTGGACCGCGGCCGTGCAGTCGGGCGTCACGCGGCTCGCCGACCTCGCGCTGGAGCGCGCGATGAACGGGGTGGAGGTGCCGGTGTTCTACAAGAACGGCCGCCGAATCGCGTGCCGCTACAAATATAGCGACCGAATGATCATGTTCCTCCTGCGCGCGCATATGCCCGAACGCTACGGCCACGCGCACCGCACGACCTCCGCGCCGCATGACAGCGACCGCCCGATGGCGCCGCGCATCGCCTCCGTCGCGCAGGCCATCGCGCTGCTCGAACCGGCCACGCCCGATCATCCCGAGGCACTGCTGACCGAACAGGCCCTATGCGACCGCCTCCAGGACATACAGGATCTGGGCGGTGCCGATTTCGTCCTGCCGCAGGATGCGTCCGGCCAGATCCTCCGCGACCGATCGCACCGCATCGAGGAGGAGCGCGTGGCCGAAATAGAGTTCGACCGCCGCCTCGAATGGGCAAAGATCGGCGTCGCCCCGCCACCGCCGACCGGCTATCCGCCGTCGCCTTACGGCAATCACGACGACGACTACGACGATGAAGAGTGACCGCGTGTTGGCCTAACCCGGCCTAATCTTCTTTTCGATTAGTCCCGCAGAATCAACGCGAAAGCCTCACCGCTTCCGAACGAACTCTGCGCGCAGCACCAGCCCCTTGATCCCCTCGTACCGGCAGTCGATCTCCTGCGCATCACCGGTCAGCCGGATCGACTTGATCAGCGTGCCACGCTTCAACGTCTGCCCCGCACCCTTCACGGTCAGGTCCTTGATCAACGTAACCTGATCGCCGTCCGCGAGCACGTTCCCGACCGAGTCCCGCACCACGACCGCACCGTCATCCGCCGCAACAGCCGTCACCGCACCGCCCGCAACCCACTCGCCAGTCGCTTCGTCGTACACATAGTCTTCGCTCATCGGTCGGTCTCCGGCAGCGCCCAGTCGATCGGCGCGCGCCCATGGGTTTCGAGAAAATCATTGGCCCGGCTGAACGGCCGCGATCCGAAGAACCCGGTCCGTGCCGCCAGCGGCGAAGGATGCGCGGACGCTATCACCAGATGCCGCCCGCCCTTCGAGATGTCGTTGACGAACGCCGCCTTCTTCTGCGCATACGCCCCCCACAGCAGGAACACGACCGGTTTGTCCTGCGCGTTCACCGCCGCGATCACCGCATCGGTAAACCGCTCCCACCCCCGCTTCTGGTGCGACGCAGCCTCGCCCATCCGCACGCTCAGCACTGCGTTCAACAACAGCACGCCCTGCGCCGCCCAGTGATCGAGCATGCCGTGGCGCGCGCGGGGGATGCCCAGATCGGCCTCCAGCTCCTTGTAGATATTCACCAGGCTAGGCGGCGTCCGCACCCCCTCCCGCACCGAGAAGCTCAGCCCATGCGCCTGCCCCTCGCCGTGGTACGGATCCTGCCCCAGGATCACGACCCGCACCTGATCCAGCGGCGTCAGCTCCAGCGCCCGAAACCGGTCCGCCTCCTCGGGAAACACCCGAGCCCCCGCCGCCCGCTCGGCCTGCAGAAACGCATCGAGCGCCCGCATGTACGGAGCCTCGAACTCGGCTGCGAGCACCTGCCAGCTTGGGGGGAGAGGATAGTCGATCATCCCCGCCGCATGTCGGACAGGGCAGGGCAGTGTCAATCGCCGCTCCTCGTTCCCCCGCGGAGGCGGGGGCCCAGGATCACAAACGCTACCGCCCGCAACCCTGGCCCCCCGCCTCCGCGGGGGAACGGCCAGCTTCTGGGCTTTGGTCCCGCGCGAAACCCTCGCACATCGCGTCCCCCCTCATTATATGCGCCGCCATGACCGAGATCACCGTCGCCGCGCTGCAACTGGGCTTCACGCCCAACATCGACCGCAACATCGCCAACGTGTCGCGCCTCGTCCACGAGGCCGCTGCGAAAGGCGCGCAGGTAATCCTGCCCCCCGAGCTGTTCGAAGGCGAGTATTTCTGTCGCGTCGAGGACGAGAGCCTCTTCGCCAACGCCGCGCCCGTCGGCGAGCACAAGGCGGTGCTCGCGATGCAGGCGCTCGCCGAGGCGCTCAAGGTCACGATCCCGACCAGCTTCTTCGAGGCGGACGGCCCGCATCACTACAACAGCCTCGCGATGATCGGCCCCGACGGCAACATCCAGGGCGTCTACCGCAAGAGCCACATCCCCGACGGCCCCGGCTATGAGGAGAAATTCTACTTCCGCCCCGGCAACACCGGCTTCAAGGTCTGGCCACACCCAGCCGGAAAGCTCGGCGTCGGCGTCTGCTGGGACCAGTGGTACCCGGAGACGGCGCGCGCGATGATGCTGATGGGCGCGGAAATCCTCTTCTACCCGACCGCGATCGGCAGCGAGCCGCACGACACCTCGCTGGACACCGCCCGGCTCTGGCGCCGCGCGATGGTCGGCCACGCCGTCTCGAACGTCGTCCCGATCGTCGCCGCCAACCGCGTCGGCGTCGAGCACGGCCAGACCTTCTACGGCACCAGCTTCATCGCCGACGAGCGCGGCGACATCCTCGCCGAGCTAGGCCGCGACGACGAAGGCGTTATCACCGCGACGATCGACCTCGACATCGTCAAGCGCCACCGCGCCGCCTTCGGCTTCTTCCGCGATCGCCGCCCCGACCTGTACGGCCGCCTCGTTCAGGACATCTGACCGCGAAGCGCCAGTGCCCGCGCGAACACTGCGTCGAACATCTCGGCTGTCAGCACGCCGGTATTCACGTTGTAGCGCGAGCAATGGTAGCTATCGATCAGGATGCGACCATCGGGCATCACATGCTCGGCGCCGTGTGCGAAGCGCGCCTTGGGCAGCCGTCCGCCCAGTATCTTCACCGCGGACTGGTGCGCGATATGCCCCAGCGCCACGAACACGCGCGCGGTCGGCACCGCATCCGCCTGCGTCTCCAGGAACGGCCGGCAGGTGCGGATTTCCTCCGGCGTCGGCTTGTTCTCGGGCGGCAGGCATTTCACAGCGTTGAGGATGATCGCACCGTCCAGCGCCAGTCCGTCCTCGGCCTTCGCGCCGTACGTCCCGGTCGCCAGCCCGAACCGCCCGAGCGTCTCGAACAGGAACTGCCCCGAATAATCGCCCGTGAACGCGCGGCCGGTCCGGTTCGCGCCATGCTTGCCGGGCGCGAGGCCGATGATGCCAAGCCACGCCGCGGGATCGCCGAACGCGGGGACGGGCGCGTTCCACCAGGTCGGGAACTCGGTCCGCAGCTGCTCACGTACCGCGACGAGGCGCGGGCAGAGCGGGCAGTCATGCGGTGGCTCGGTCTCGGGCAGCGCGGATACGGGCGCGAAGACGGTCGTGACGTCGATCTCGTTGGCCGAGTCGATCGCGTGCTCGGGAAGCTCGGAAGCGTAAGGTGTGGAATCCATCGGAGTGCGCTAGGCGGACCAAATGTCGCCTGCAACCCCGCTCCCGACGATCGCGCGCCCCGCAACCACCGGCGCAACCACCGGCGCAACCTCCGCCGCAGCGACCTACGTCATCGCGCTAGGCTCAAACCGACGCGGCCGCCACGGGAGCCCCGAGCGTGAGATCGCCGCCGCGCTGGAAGGGCTAGGCGATGTCGTGGCCCGATCGCCGACCGTCGCCAGCGCACCGCTCGGCCCCTCGAACCGCCGCTACGCCAACGCCGTCGCGTTGATCGAAACGCCCGAAGACCCCGCGACTCTGCTCGTCCGCCTGAAGAGTATCGAACGCGCGTTCGGCCGTCGCCCCGGCCGCCGCTGGGGCAGCCGCGTGCTGGACCTCGACATCGTCCTCTGGTCGGGCGGCGCATGGTCGTCGCCCGGCCTCACCGTGCCGCACGCAGCCTTCCGCACCCGCAGCTTCGTCCTCGCTCCCCTCGCGGGCCTCGTCCCGACATGGCGCGATCCGCTGACGGGCAGAACGATACGGCAATTGGCGCAATCGGTTGACCGAAAGCGGCCACGCGATTAGGTGCGCGGTCCACGATGGCGGGGGTCCGTAGCTCAGTTGGTAGAGCAAGCGACTTTTAATCGAGAGGTCCCGGGTTCGAGCCCCGGCGGACCCACCATCGACAGTGCGCCCGCCGAGGGCGCGCGGCGACGCCTGCCCGCGGTTCTCGCCGGCGCATCGGTTGCCGCGGTCGGCATCGTCCTCATCCTACTCGTCGGTCTAGCGGTCGGTCATTGGCCGTTCGCGTTCGATCGCTCGATCATCCTCGGGCTGCGCGCCTGGGGTGGCCCGTCCTGGCTGCCGAAGGTCGCCGCCGACGTCACCGCGCTCGGCGGCGGCATCGTCCTGACGATCGTCGTGGTCGTCGTCACCGGGTTGCTGATCGTCCAGCGGCTCTGGCTGACCGCGCTCGCGACGCTGGCGGCCAGCATCACCGGTGGCCTCATCGTCGATTTCGTCAAGGCGCAGGTCAACCGCCCGCGCCCCGACATCGTCGAGCATCTCGTCACCGTCTCGAACATGAGCTTCCCGAGCGGGCATTCCGCGAACAGCGCGATCGTCTACCTCACGCTCGCGGGCCTCGCCTCGCAGGTGACCGAGCACCGCGCGGCGCGACGGTACCTGCTGGTCGTCGCGATCCTGCTGGTCGGCGCGATCGGGTGCAGCCGCGTGTATCTCGGCGTCCACTGGCCCAGCGACGTGCTGGCGGGCTGGAGCTTCGGCACGCTCTGGGCGCTCGCCTGGTGGCTCGCCACCGCCCGCGCCCGCCAGGCGATCGGCGGCGAGCGGCATGCGTTCGGCACCCCGCCCCCCGATCCGCCTGCCGACCCGGCCTCTTAACGGCCCTTCTCGGCCAGCGCGCGTTCCCAAGCCAGCGCATCGCGGACGATACCGTCGAGGTCTGCGTGGCGCGGCGTCCAGTCGAGTCGCTCCAGGATCGCGCTGTTGTCGGATATCAGCATCGCCGGATCGCCCGCGCGACGCCCTTCCAGCCGACGTTCGATCGTCATGTTCGTAACCTTGTCGACCGCGTCGAGAACCTCGAGCACCGAGAAGCCCTTGCCGTACCCCGCGTTGAGCGTGTGGCTCTTGGCAGGGTCGGCGACCAAAACCTCTAGCGCGGCGACATGCGCGGCGGCCAGGTCGGTCACGTGGATATAGTCGCGCACGCCGGTGCCGTCGGGGGTGTCGAAGTCGGTGCCATAGACGCCGACATGGCTACGCTTGCCGGTAGCTGCCTCGACCGCGATCTTGATCAGATGAGTCGCGCCGACCGTCGACTGCCCACTGCGACCCTTCGGATCGGCACCCGCCACGTTGAAGTAGCGCAGCGCAGCATAGTTCATCGGGTGCGCCGCCGCGACGTCGCGCAGCATCGCCTCGGTCATCAGCTTCGACATGCCGTAGGGATTGATCGGCAAGGTTGGATCGCCCTCCGCAATCGGCACCTTGTCAGGCGTGCCATAGGTCGCAGCCGTCGAGGAGAAGATGAAGTGCGGCACGCCCTCGACCACCGCGCTTTCGATCAGCGCGCGGCTCGCGGCCGTGTTGTTGCGGTAATATTTGAGCGGATCGCTGACCGATTCGGGCACCACGACCGAGCCGGCGAAATGCATGATCGCCTTGACGTTATGCTCGCGGATCGCCGCGCGAACCTTCGCGTCGTCGGCGACGTTCGCCTCGACGAGTGCCGCGCGGGAATCGACCGCCCAGTCGAATCCCGTGACGAGATTGTCGACCACGACCACCTCGTAACCCGCATCGAGCAACGCCAATACCGCGTGGCTGCCGATATACCCGGCCCCGCCGGTGACCATAACCTTACCGTCGATCATACGTGTCTCCTCTTTGTTGCGCGGTAGCGACTTCCTACATTGGCGGAAAGGAGATCGTTATGACGGATTATGTAACGCTGGCGGGCGGTTGCTTCTGGTGCACCGAGGCCGTGTTCAAGGATGTGATCGGCGTCGAGAGCGCCGAGAGCGGCTATATCGGCGGCCATGTGCCCAATCCGACCTACAAGCAGGTCTGCGGCGGCGACACCGGTCACGCCGAGGCGATCCGCATCGGCTTCGACCCCGAACAGCTGAAGCTCGGCGACCTGCTCGACATCTTCTTCGCGACGCACGACGCGACGACGCTGAACCGGCAGGGCAACGACGTCGGCACGCAGTACCGCTCGGCGATGTTCCCGGCGGACGACGCGCAGAAGGCCGAGATGGAAGCGGCGCTGGAGCGGGCGCAGGCCGACTCGCCCAAGCCGATCGTCACGACGATCGAGCCGATGGACACGTGGTACGAGGCCGAGGGCTATCACCAGGATTACTGGGAAACGTCCGGCCGCTCGAACCCTTACTGCATGGCAGTGATCCCACCCAAGCTGCAGAAACTGCGGAAAAGCTTTGCCGCACGATCGAAGGCGGCAGTGAACGCGTAAGCCGGGACCAGTAGCAGTTCCCCCGCGGACGCGGGGGCCCAGCTAAATACCGCAGTCCGACCTAGCTCCTGGACCCCCACCTTCGCGGGGGAACAGGACTATCGGTGAGCGGCGCGGCGCAGGCGGTCGTTGATCGCCTCGCCGATACCGTCGATCGGGATTCGTGCGACGGCAATCCTCGGACTTTCGTTCGCGTCGGCGGCGTGGAGCAGATCGAACAGCTTCGCGGCGGCTTCGACGAGGTCGCCTGAAGCGGATAGGGTCACGTCGCCCGCCACGGCCCCAAAGCCGATCAGCCATTCGTCCGAATGTGCTTCGGTCGCATTCAACCGAAGCGCCTTGCTCGGCGCATAATGGCTTTCAAGCTGCCCCGGCGCCGTTACCGCACCCGCATTCCCCCCCGGCGAAGGCCGGGGCCCAATTGGGGGACGGTCATGATGTCCGTTGCGCGGTGTTACATCCGACGTTCCAACTGGGCCCCGGCCTTCGCCGGGGAGGTGCCGTTCGCCGGGGGGATGTTGCAGGTGAGTTAGGAGAGCTTCCCCAGTAACCGGCCCCGGCCGCAGCACCGTCCGCCCTGCAACGATCGTCGACTCCAACCCAGCCTCGGTAGCCCCATCGTCGAGGATCAACGGCACGTTCCCCCCCAGACTCCCCGCCACGTGCGCTGCGGTAGTCGGACTGATCCCCCCGCTCGCATTAGCCGAAGGCGCCGCCAAAGGCCGCCCCGACGCCGCGATCAATCCCTGCATAGCCCGATGCCGCGGCACCCGCACCGCGATCGTCGCCAACCCCGCCGTCACCAGCGAAGCGATCCCCGAATCCCCCCGCACCGGCAGCACCAACGTCAACGGCCCCGGCCAGAACGCCACCGCCAACGCCCGAGCATCCGCATCGAACACCGCGATCCGCTCCGCCGCCGCCAGATCCGCCACATGCACGATCAGCGGATTGAAACTCGGGCGCCCCTTCGCCGCATAAATTCGCGCCACCGCCTCCGCATTCGTCGCGTCCGCCGCGAGTCCATACACCGTCTCGGTCGGCACCGCGACGATACCCCCGTCGCGAATCAGCGCGGCGGCCTCCGCGATCGCGGCCGTGCCGTAAGGTAAAATCCGAGGGTGTGGACGGGTCATTTCACAGGCGTATAGCGGGTCCAAACCGTAGCGATAAGAGGATGCGATGGCCTTCACTCCAGCAACAACCGAACAGCGTTTCGTGCTCGATCATGTCGTCCGGATCGGCGAACTCGCGGACACCGAACGCTATGCCGCCGCCAGCGACGACGTCGTCGACGCGGTCCTCGAAGGGGTCGGGCAACTCGCGGCCGGCGAATGGGCCCCGCTCAACCGCACCGGCGATACCGTCGGCGCGAAGTGGACCCCGGACGGCGTGGTCATGCCCGAAGGCTTTGCGCAGGCGTACAAGGATTACGTCGAAGGCGGCTGGGGCACGATCGGCGTCGAGGAGGAATGGGGCGGGCAGGGCCTCCCGTTCGCGATCCAGACGGCAGTGCTCGACACGCTCGGCTCGGCCAACATGGGCTTCGCGCTCTGCCCGACGCTGACCGTCGGCGCGATCGAGGCGCTCCAGCATCACGGCTCCCCCGAGCAGCAGGCGCTCTACCTCCCGCATCTCGCGACCGGCGAATGGACCGGCACGATGAACCTCACCGAGCCGCAGGCGGGCTCCGACGTCGGAGCTTTGCGTGCCACCGCGACGCCGCTGGGCGACGGCAAATGGTCGATCAAAGGCACCAAGATCTACATCTCGTTCGGCGATCACGACATGGCGCCGAACATCGTCCACCTCGTCCTCGCACGCACCCCCGGCGCCCCCGCGGGCACGAAGGGCATCTCGTTGTTCCTCGTCCCCAAATACCGCCTCGAAGAAGACGGCACCCCGGGCGATTTCAACGACGTCCGCGTCGTCTCGATCGAACACAAGATGGGCCTCCACGCCTCGCCCACCTGCGTGCTGAGCTTCGGCGATAACGACGACTGCATCGGCGAGCTGATCGGCGCCGAACTCGGCGGCATCCGCGCGATGTTCACGATGATGAATAACGCCCGCCTCAACGTCGGCCTCCAGGGCGTCCAGGTCGCTGAGGGCGCCACCCAAGGCGCGGTCGCCTATGCGCTCGACCGCGTGCAATCGGCCCGTGCCGGTTCGCCGAACAAGGATTCGGTCAAGATCGTCGAGCATCCCGACGTCCGCCGCATGCTGATGCGGATGAAGGCACAGACGCAGGCGGCGCGTGCGCTCGTCTACTATGCGGCCGGGCAGGTCGACCGCGCCAATCTCGGCGACCGCGCCGCGCGCAACCGCCTCGAACTCGTCACGCCCCTCGCCAAGGCGCACGGCACCGACCTCGGCAACGAGGTCGCGTCACTCGGCATCCAGGTCCACGGCGGCATGGGCTATGTCGAGGAGACGGGCGCCGCCCAGTATTTCCGCGATGCGCGCATCACGCCGATCTACGAGGGCACGAATGGCATCCAGGCGGCGGATCTCGTTGGGCGCAAACTCGGCCTCGACAACGGCGGCGCGTTCGCCACATTGATCGCCGACATCCGCGCGGAAGCAAAGGACGAACTCCTGCTCGCCCTGGTCGACGCCTGCGAAGCGATCGGCCGCCGCCTCGCCACCGCGGATGCGGACGACAAGCTCGCCGCCAGCTATCCCTTCCTCACCATGCTGTCGGTCGCGACCTGCGGCTGGCTGATGGAGCGCCAGGGCGGCGTCGCCGGCACCGACGATTTCGGCCGGATGAAAGCGGCAGCGGTGCGCTTCTACCTCGACCAGATCGTCCCCGAAGCGATGGGCCTCAACGCGGCGGCCAATGCGAGCGCGGCAGTGCTGTACTCGATCGAACCGGAACTCTTCGCGGCTTGATCGAGCGCGACACCGTCGTCCGCTTCCTCCCCCCCGGCGGAGGCCGGGGCCCAATTGGGGGACGGCTGTGATAGGCGTAGTGCCCGGTTACATCCGACGTTCCAATTGGGCCCCGGCCTCCGCCGGGGAGGTAGCTTGTGGAATGGCGATACAGGCTGTCGCGGAATCCCAGGCGGCGTTCTGTTACGAGACTCCTATCCTCCCCCGCCAGGGGGAGGTGGCTGGCGCTTGCCAGACGGAGGGGGCGGTAAGGGTATACCCTCGGTTCCGTGTCCTCTCCCCGCCAGGGATAGGGTCGGAATAACGCGCCATCCCGGTCGGGTGAGCTCGGGCCACTCGACGGCGACGCGAGCCAAACGGTAAGGGGGGCCAGCAACCAAGGACCTTCCCGACCGATGTTCGACCTCGAAGCCTATCTCCTCCGCGTCGCCATGCCCGCACGCCCCACGCTCGACTCGATCGGCCTTGGCCGCCTCCAGCACGCCCACCGTCTCTCAATCCCGTTCGAGGATCTCGACGTCGTCCTCGGCCGCGGCATCGCGATCGACAGCGCCTCGGTCTTCGCCAAGCTCGTCACCGCACGCCGCGGCGGCTATTGCTTCGAGCATAATCGCCTCTTCCTCGATGCGCTCGAAGAACTCGGCTTCACCGCCCGCCCGCTGCTCGCCCGCGTCTGGATCGCCGCAACCGACGTGCCGCCGCTGACCCACACGTTCGCGCTGGTGACGATCGACGGCCAGGACTGGATCGCCGACACCGGCTTCGGCGGCAGCTACACACCCGTCCTCCCGCTAGCCGACGGCGCCGAGGGCATGGCCCCGGACGGTGCACGCTTCCGCCTCGAAGCAACCGAACAAGGCTGGATGCTGTTCCGCGACGGTGACCCGATGACGACGGACGGACGGGGTTCGGGCGAAGGCTTCCAACCGCAATACAGCTTCACGCTCGCACCGGTGTTCGACGCGGACCTCGCAATGTCGAACCACTGGACCTCGACCGCCCCCGCCAGCCGCTTCACGCACACCGCGATCGCCAGCATCGTCCTCCCCAACGGCTTCGCCTCGCTGATCGGAAGAAACTACCGCCGGCGCTCCGGCACGGACACGACCGTCGGCGAGATCACCGACCCGCGCGTGTACCGCATCCGCATGAGCCTGTTGTTCGGCATCGACCTGAGCGTCGAGGATGTCGCGGCGCTGGGATTGTTCTGAATTCTAGCCGGACCGTTTTACGCCCCCCGTTCGTGCTGAGTAGCGCCCGAGTAGTCCCGCAGGGACGTATCGAGGGCGCGTATCGAAGCATGGGTTCCGCGCACGAACCTGTCCTTCGATACGTCCTCTCGATACGCGGCTTCGCGCCTACTCGATAACTACTCAGGACGAACGGGGGAGGGGCAAGGCGAGCGTCGGATGGCAGAGAAGCGAAGAAAGGCGGGCAAGCTATCAGGCCCGCTCGCGCTCCAGCAGATCATGCGCGTCAAGACCCAACAGATCGATATGCCCCAAAATCCTAGGCCACTGGGTCGTCACGAAATTCTCGCGCTCCGCCACTCGCAGCGCTTCCGCCGCGCCCGGCATCACGAACATCCCGACGCCGCGCCGAACCTCGACATACCCATCGTCCTGAAAGCTCTGATACGCCTTGGCGACCGTCAGCGGGTTCGCGCCCTGCTCTGCGGCGAACGCACGCACCGACGGCAACTGATCGCCCGCGCGATAGTCGCCGCGAAGGATGCCCGCGGCGATCGTGCTGCGGAGGCGAATATATACGGGGCTGTCGTCGCTGCTGAGCGCTGTCATGCTGTTCTAATACAGCAATCGGGCGGAAAGTCGAGAGGTCAGGAACCCCAGTGGCTTACCAACCGTGCCATATCCGGGCGAGGCCGTTCGTCGAGCGCACGCGACGGCGTGCCGATGAACATGAACCCGGCGATCCGCTCCGACGCGGACCCGAACGCATCGCGCACAACGTCCGAATAGGCCGGCCACCCGGTCAGCCAGCCGCCCGCAAACCCCTCCGCATGGACCGCGTGAAGCAAGTTCATGCACGCGGCGCCCGCCGAAAGCTCCTGCTCCCACAGAGGAATCTTGCTCTCCTTCGGGGAGGACAGGACGACCACCAGGGTCGGCGCCTGATGCACGAACTGGTCGAGCGACTCGATTTCCGTCCGCGACGCCGCAGGCCGCTCCGCCAGATAGGCATCGGTAATCAGCGTCGACAGCGCCGCCCGGTGCTCCTCGCCGACCACCACGAACCGCCACGGCGCCAGCTTGCCGTGGTCGGGCGTGCGCGCCGCAATCTCCAGGATCGTCGCCAACTGATAGGAATCTGGGCCGGGCGCGATCAGGTCGCGCGGCTTTCCCGAGCGACGGGTGGCGAGCAGCGAGAGCGGCGTGGAGCGGTCGTTGAGCATGTGAGCTGAAATAGGCCTTGGCGTCTGATATTTACAGTCCGGGCTTTGTCGTTAAGTTGCGCGCGCATAACGGCCCCGGGTTCGACGGCGGCCAGTACGAGTTTCAGGGAGCGTAAGAATGGTGGACACCCCGACCGCGGACACCCCGCGAGAGCCGGATATCACCCATATCAACCCGGCGTCCGGCGAAACCTGGTTCGGGCATCCCCGCCAGCTCGCGCGGCTGTTCACCACCGAAGCGTGGGAGCGGTTCGGCTATTACGGCATGCGCGCGCTGCTCACGCTGTACCTCACCAAGCATTTCGTGTTCGGCGACCGCGAGGCGACCGGGCTGTACGGCGGCTACACTGCGCTCGTGTACCTGACGCCGCTGATCGGCGGCTATCTCGCGGATCAGTATCTCGGCTCGAAGCGTGCCGTGAAGTTCGGCGCGATCATCATGGCTCTCGGCTATCTGCTCCTCTGCTTCGGCGGCGAGACCGCCAAGCCGTACGCGACGATCGCCAACCAGCGCTATGCGATCGAAGTCGTCGACCAGGCCGATAGCGAAGTCCGCTATCTCGTCGACGGCGCGAACAAGCTGAAGATCAAGGGTAACGACGACGGCACCGTCTCGCTGCTCGCACCCGACGGCTCGACCGCCCGCACGGTCGAGAAGGGCGGCTTCGTATCGGGCGCGGAACGCAGCAGCGTCTACGTCACGATCATGCTGCTCGCGCTCTGCATGATCTCGGTCGGCAATGGCTTTTTCAAGCCCAACATCTCGACGATGGTCGGTGAGCTCTACGCGCAGGGCGACAAGCGCCGCGATGCCGGGTTCACGATCTTCTACATGGGCATCAACCTCGGTTCGCTGTTCTCGCAGCTGCTTTGCCCGTTCCTCGCGGTCGCGGTCGGCTGGTGGGCGGGCTTCGGCCTCGCCGCGATCGGCATGTTGTTCTCGTGGGTGCTGATCCAGTTCGATGGTGGCAAGCTCAACGGTTACGGCGAGCCGCCCGTTCGCACCGGTCCCGATCGCGCGCTCGGCATCTATGCACTTGCGCTGCTCGGCATCCCGATTTTCTACCTGCTGTTCGTCAACCTCATGAACGCCGAGCCGCCGGTACCGGGCTCGGGGATCGTCGGCTACATCGTCTCGCTGTCGCTGATGGGCAAATTGCTGTTCGGCACGTTCCTGATCGCGGTGCCGGGCATCCTGCTCTGGTCGTTCGTCAACGGCGAGCGTCGCGAGTTCCAGATGATGCTCGCGGCGATGGTTCTGATCGTGTTCAACGTCGTGTTCTGGACGCTGTTCGAGCAGGCCGGCTCGTCGCTGACCCTGTTCGCGGATCGCAACACCGATCTCAGCGTGTTCGGGCTGTTCAGCATCTCCGCCGGCCAGACGCAGTTCTTCAACGCGTTCTTCATCGTCGCGCTGGCGCCGGTGATGTCGATCCTGTGGACCAAGCTCGCCGCGAAGGGCATCGAGCCGTCGATTCCGGTCAAGTTCGGCATCGCGCTGATTGGCGTCGGAATCGGCTTCCTGTTCCTCGTCTGGGGCGCGACCATGGTCGGGCCGACGTTCAAGGTCGCGATCTGGTGGCTCGCCGGGCTGTATTTCATCCACTCGTTCGCCGAGCTCTGCATCTCGCCGGTCGGTCTCAGCATGATCACCAAGCTGTCGATCGCGCGCGTCGTCGGGCTGATGATGGGCGTCTGGTTCCTGTCGATCTCGGTCGCGCAATATGTCGCCGGCGTCGTCGCGCAGGTGGCGAGCGTCGAGACGGTCGGCGGTCAGGTCACCAATCTGAAGGTGAGCCTCGATACCTATGCCGGTGTGTTCTGGACGATTGGCCTGATCTCGGCCGGGATTGGCGTGGTGCTGCTGCTGATCTCGCCGTTGATCAAGAAGTGGATGCACGGCGTCCAGTAACGAGAAATTCCCCTCCCGCTCGCGGGAGGGGTTAGGGGAGGGCAAGACGTACGTACTGGCGTCCGGTCTGCGAGGCACGCCCCTCCCCCGACCCCTCCCGCAAGCGGGAGGGAAGAAGAGTTAGATCCGCGTCATCGACAACGCCTTCTCACCATAGCGCGGCCCGGCAGTCCCGCCCCGAGGCGCCGCCGCATCCAGCTTCGCCAGATCGTCAGCTGTCAGCGTGATATCCGCCGCCTTCATGCTGTCCTCCAGCGTAACCCGCCGCTTCGACCCCGGGATCGGCACGATGTCATCCCCCTGCGCCAGCAACCAAGCCAGCGCCACCTGCGCGGGCGAAGCCCCATGCGCATCGGCAATCGACTTCACCACCGCCACCATCTCCATGTTCTTGGCGAAGTTATCCTCCGAATACCGCGGATCGTTCCGCCGATAGTCGCCCTCCGGCAGATCCGATCGCGCGGTAATCTGCCCCGTCAGAAATCCACGCCCCAGCGGCGAATACGGCACGAACCCGATCCCGAGTTCGCGACACAACGGCAGGATCGCTTCCTCCACATCGCGTTCCCACAGCGAATATTCGCTCTGCAACGCGGCGATAGGATGCGTCGCGGCAGCCCGCCGGATCGTGTCGAGCCCCGCCTCCGACAGCCCCAGATGCCGAACCTTGCCCTCGCGCACCAGTTCCGCCATCGCCCCGACCGTATCCTCGATCGGCACACCCGGATCGACGCGGTGCTGGTACAACAGGTCGATCGTCTCGACCCCGAGCCGCTTCAGCGATCCCTCACACGCCCGCCGCACATTGGCAGGCGTCGAGTCCACCCCGGTCATCCCGTTCTCGTCATACCGAAACCCGAACTTGGTCGCGATCACGACGCCGTCGCGCTTGCCCCGGATCGCCTTGCCGATCAGTTCCTCGTTGACCAGCGGGCCATAGATCTCGGCGGTATCGAACAGCGTCACGCCAAGCTCGATCGCCCGGTGGATCGTGGCGATGCTCTCTTGCGGCTCCGCTTCGCCGTACATCCCCTTGCCGATGCCGGCCATCGGCATGCAGCCGAGACCCAGCGCGGAAACCTCGAAATCAGGGCCGAGCGTGCGATACTTCATGCGGAATCTCCTGAGCGCCGTTCCCGTGATCGGACCGCGCTGCAACGGAGATGGTAACGGCGGTGTCCATCGTCACGTTCCCGACGGTGCGAAACAGGTCGGGTATGGTCTCCACCGCGATGAGCAGACCCAGCACTTCCAGCGGGATGCCCATCGCCAAGGCCACCGGCGCGACCGAGGCGACGAAGCTGATCGTGCCGGGCAGCGAGATCGACCCCATCGTCGTGATCGCCGCGGTCGCCACGCCCGCCGCCATCTGACCCGGCCCGATCGGCAGCCCGAGCCAGTGCGCGACGTAGAGCGCGACCGCGAGGTTCATCGCCGGGCTGGTCGCGCGGAACACCGCGACCGACAGCGGCAGGACGATCCCGGCAGTGGCGGGCGACGCGCCGAGATCGGTCGAGGCCTTCAGCATCGCGGGCAGCGAGGCGAGCGACGACTGCGTGCTGATCGCCACCGCCTGCGCCGGCGCAACCGCGCGCGCGAACCGGCCGAAGCCGACCCGGCCGCCGATCATCCCGATCGGATAGGCGGACAGCAGGACGATGAAGCCGATCGCCGAGACGCAGACGATATAGTGCAGCAACGCGCCGAACGCCGCAGTCCCAGTGCGCGCCCCGACCCCGTAGGCGAGCGCGAAGATGCCGATCGGCGCGAGCTTCAGCACCCATTTGATGATGATCAGCAACGCATCGACGACCGCCTGGAAGAAACCGGTCAGCACGCGGCGTCGATCGTCGGGCAGCTTTGTCACGGCAAAGGCGAACGCCAGCGCAAAGACGGTGAGCGGCAGGAACGAGTCGCTCGACGCGGCGGCGACGATGTTGGTCGGCACGATCGTGTCGAAGAACGCGCCGATCCCCGGCACCGGCCCGACCGGCGCAGCGCCCGTCAGCGCGGCGCGTAGTGCTGATCCGAGCGCATGCGGCAGTGGAAAGGCTTCCAGGATCAACGGCATGACCAGCGCGGACATGATCGTCGTGCTCCACAGTATGACGACGATCATCACCATCGCGCGTACGGTGATACGCCCGGCGCGCGCCGCCTCGGTGGTCGCGCCGATCCCGGTCACGAGCAGCCCGACGACGAGCGGCACGATCACCATCTGCAATCCGTGCAGCCACGCCGACCCGATCGGCTGCGTCACCGCGGTCGCCGCGATCGCGTTCGCGGGCGACCAGGCGGCGGCGGCGATGCCGATCGCGATGCCGCCGATCAGGGCTGCGAGAATCCGTGTAGTCTGCGACATGCTCGCCCTTCGTGTTCGACCGCGCTATCAACGCGTCGAACACCGATACGGGACGGAAAGCGGACGCGATGGCAAGGAAATATTTCGGCACCGATGGCATTCGTGGCGCCACCAACGTCTCGCCGATGACCGCGGCCATGGCGATGAAGGTCGGCATGGCGGCCGGCGCCTATTTCCAGCGCGGCAATCACCGCCACCGCGTCGTCATCGGCAAAGACACGCGGCTGTCGGGCTATATGCTCGAATCCGCACTTGTCGCAGGTTTCACCAGCGTCGGCATGGACGTCGTTATGGTCGGGCCGATGCCGACGCCCGCGGTGGCGATGCTCACCCAGTCGATGCGCGCGGACATCGGCGTGATGATCTCCGCCAGCCATAACCCGTACGCCGACAACGGTATCAAGTTGTTCGGCCCCGACGGCTACAAGCTGTCGGACGAAGCCGAGACGGCAATCGAGGCGCTGATAGACGGTGACATTCCGCTCGTGCCGTCGAGCCACATCGGCCGCGCACGGCGCATCGACGACGCGCAGGGCCGTTACATCCACTTCGCCAAGTCGACCTTCCCCGAGAACCTCCGTCTCGACGGCATGCGGATCGTCATCGATTGCGCGAACGGCGCCGCCTACAAGGTCGCACCCGCAGCCCTGTGGGAACTGGGTGCGGACATCGTCGCGATCGGCGTGACGCCGAACGGCACCAACATCAACGACGGCGTAGGCTCGACCGCTCCGCAGGCGCTCGCCAAGGCCGTAGTCGCGAACGGCGCCGACATCGGCATCGCGCTCGACGGCGACGCGGACCGTCTGATCGTGGTGGACGAGACCGGCACGATCGTCGACGGCGACCAACTCATGGCGACGATCGCGGCAAGCTGGGCGCGGCAGGGCCGGCTTGCCGGAGGTGGGCTGGTCGCGACGGTCATGTCGAACCTCGGACTGGAGCGGCATCTCGCGGCACAGGGTCTGGGGCTGGTCCGGACCAAGGTCGGCGACCGTCATGTCCTCGAGAAGATGCGCGCGAGCGGCTATAATGTCGGTGGCGAACAGTCGGGCCACATCATCCTCACCGATTATGCCACCACTGGAGACGGCCTCGTCGCGGCGCTGCAGATCCTGGCCGAGGTCAAGCGCTCGGGCGCCCCTGCGAGCGAGGTGCTCCACCGCTTCGAACCGTTGCCGCAGCTGCTGAAGAACGTCCGGTTCGCCGGCGGCAAACCGCTCGATGATGATGCCGTAAAGGCAGTGATCGCCGAGGCCGAAGCCGAACTCGCCGGCACGGGACGCCTCGTGATCCGCCCGTCCGGCACCGAACCCGTGATCCGCGTGATGGCCGAAGGCGACGACCCCGGCCAGGTCGAACGCGTCGTCGACCGGATCTGCGACGCCGTGCGAAAGGCCGCCGCCTGATGCTCGAAATGCGCCCCGTGTGCGAACGCTGCACCACCGACCTCCCCGCGGACGCGCCGGGAGCGTTCATCTGCTCGTTCGAATGCACCTTCTGCGCGGAATGCGCCGACGCGCTCGACGAACGCTGCCCGAACTGCGGCGGCGAATTGCTGGACCGTCCGACCCGGCTGGGCGAAGCGCCGCCGCAGAAGCCGGCGGGCGGGCGGCGGCACTAGGGGGCGGTTTCGCAAACGTCCACCAGAGTGCGGGCACCACCCCGGCGAAGGAGGGTGAACCTCTGTCCTACACACCAACGATTATGCCATAGCGATCTCCATGACCGCCAACCTCGCCAAACCCCGCTCGGCAGCCTCAAACAGCCACCCGACGAAACCACGCGAGCGTCTATACTTCCTATACTTCACTTTTCCCGGCGCTCCCCGATGACCGCCAGAATCCTCATAATAGCCGGCTCGGACTCGGGCGGCGGCGCGGGCATTCAGGCCGATATCAAGACCGTGACGATGCTCGGCGGCCACGCAATGACTGCCATCACCGCGATCACCGCACAGAACACGCTAGGCGTGCAGGCGGTCCACCAGATCCCGACCGACATGGTCCTCGCGCAGATCGAGTCCGTCGTCTCGGACATCGGTTTAGACGCCGTAAAGATCGGCATGATCGGCTCGGCCGAAACCGCCAACGCCGTAGCCGCATATCTAGAACGCCTTTCCCCCCTCCCTGAAAGGGAGGGGCCGGGGGTGGGTCGGCCGATGGGCGAGCGCGACACCAGCCCCAAACCAACCCACCCCCAACCCCTCTCTTCCGTGGAGGGGCGCAGGCTCCCCATCATCTTCGACCCGGTGATGATCGCGACCAGCGGCTCCGTCCTCGCGGACAGCGACACGATAGCCGCCTTCACCCGCCTCATGCGGATCGCCACGCTCGTAACCCCCAACCTTCCCGAACTAGCAGCCCTCGGCGGCGAGACTGACATCCGCGCACTATACCCAGCCGTCCTCATAAAAGGCGGCCACGCCGAAGGCCCCTCCGTCACCGACCGTCTCGTCACCGACGCCGGCGAAATGCGGTGGACCAACACCCGCATTGAAACCCGCCACGCCCACGGCACGGGCTGTACCCTAGCCAGCGGGATCGCGACGGGGCTTGCCCAGGGCATGACGCTCGACGACGCAATAGATCGAGCCATCGCGTTCGTCCGCGCCGCACTTGCAGCCGCTCCAGGTATCGGCCAAGGGCACGGCCCGATGGGCCACGGGCTCGACACTATCCCCTTTTACCACCTGCTTGCGGCAATGGACCCCGATGGCTGGGATGCGCAGGCTTTCGCCGCGCGATGGAGCTAAAATGCCCGGCATGAAACACGAAAAGCTCTGCGTCGGCCCCGTCGCCGGCGTCGACGAAGCCGGCCGCGGCCCCCTCGCCGGACCGGTCGTAGCCGCCGCCGTGATCCTGCCCGCAAAAGGCGTCCCCCGCGGCATAGACGATTCGAAGAAGCTCTCCGCCTCCGAACGCGAACGGCTCTGCGCGCGCCTGAAGGGCTGCGCGATCGTCGGCATCGGCATCGTCCAGCCGGAAGAGATCGACACGCTCAACATCTACTGGGCGACGATGAAGGCGATGACGCTCGCGGTCGACGCGCTGGCGGTCGAACTCGGCCAGGCACCCGGTCACGTCCTCGTCGACGGCAACCGCTTGCCCCGCTGGACCTACCCCGCCACGCCCCTCGTCGGCGGCGATGCGAAATCGCTGTCGATCGCCGCCGCCTCGATCGTCGCCAAGCACACGCGCGACCTCATCATGATCGCCGCCGCCGACGTGCACCCCCAATATAACTGGCATTCGAACAAGGGCTATGGCTGCGCGCACCACATGAAAGCGCTCCGCGACCATGGCCCCACACCGATTCATCGCCGCAGTTTCGCCCCGGTCGCCGCCGCCTATCTCGCCCGTGAGGGACTTTTCGCAAAGGAAACGACGAGCTGAGTCTTTCGCGCCACACCCCAAGGGCTTGAGCCGCGAGTCTCCTACGACTCAACATCTGGACGACGGCGACTCGATTGGCCGCAACGCGAGAATCCGGCCGAAACGCCGTTAACGAAAGTTTGCTTGACGGAGTCGGACAATTCCGCAGCTATGGGCGCGACAAGGGGCGGAAAACATGGGTTTGATCGACACGATCGCACGGCCGCGTGCGAAGAAGACAGTGGAGCCGGCGGTTCAGGCCGTCCTTCCACTCGACCAGATCCTTCGCGGCGACTGCATCGAGCATATGAAGGCGCTCCCGTCGAACTCCATCGACATGATCTTCGCCGACCCGCCCTATAACCTGCAGCTCGGCGGCGAACTCTATCGCCCCGACGGCAGCCATGTCGACGCAGTCACTGACGACTGGGACAAGTTCGATACCTTCGCCGCGTACGACCGCTTTACCCGCGCCTGGCTCAAGGAAGCGCGCCGCATCCTCAAGGACGACGGCGCGCTCTGGGTCATTGGCAGCTACCACAACATCTTCCGCGTCGGCGCTGCGGTGCAGGATCTCGGCTACTGGATCCTCAACGACATCGTCTGGCGCAAGACCAACCCGATGCCGAACTTCCGCGGCACCCGCTTCACCAACGCGCACGAGACTCTGATCTGGGCGTCGAAGGGGGAGAAGGCGAAGTACCACTTCAACTACCGCGCGATGAAGACGCTCAACGACGAGCTCCAGATGCGCAGCGACTGGGAATTCCCGACCTGCGGCGGCGCTGAGCGGTTGAAGAAGAACGGCACCAAGGTGCATCCCACTCAAAAACCTGAAGCGCTGCTCTACCGCATCCTGCTGGCGTGCACGAAGCCCGGCGACGTGGTGCTCGACCCGTTCTTCGGCACCGGCACCACCGGCGCCGTGGCCAAGCGCCTCGGCCGCAGCTGGATCGGCATCGACCGTGAAGGCGATTATATCGAAGCCGCGCAGGAGCGGATCGAGGCGGCGCTCCCCCTGGACGAGTCCGCGCTGGCAACGATGATGAGCCCGCGTACCCAACCCAAGGTCGCATTCGGCGTACTCGTCGAGAACGCGTATCTCGCACCCGGCGCGGTGCTGACTGATTCGAAGCGGCGGTGGCGCGCAACGATCCGTGCGGACGGTTCGCTGCTCAGCGACTGCGGCACGATCGGCTCGATTCACAAGCTCGGCTCCACCCTCCAGAACGCCCCCGCCTGCAACGGCTGGAGCTTCTGGCATTACGAAACCGACAAGGGCCTGAAACCGATCGACGATCTCCGCCAGACGTACCTACTGGCAACGACGGTCTGACGTCTTGCTCCCCTCCCTAGAAGGGAGGGGCTGGGGGTGGGTTGGCTGCTTGTCGGGCAATACGTAAACCAACCGGCCGACCCACCCCCGACCCCTCCCTTCCAGGGAGGGGAGCAGGAGAATGATCATCCACCTCCGCCCCGTCCAGTTCGTCGACACCCCGATCGGCCACCCAGACGGCAGCGTCGCGCGCCTCGCCGGCGGCCTGCAATGGTTCACCGCATACGAGGTAATCGAAGGCCGCGCCCGCCGCACCATCCCTGTTGCCCAAGTCGCCACGCTAGGTGACCGCGGCCAGCACCTCCACGCCGCCATCACCGCGCCCCGTGCCGCACTTCAACTCGGCGAACGCACGCTCCGCTTCGACCAGCCGATCGTCGCCGGCATCCTCAACGTCACCCCCGACAGCTTCTCCGACGGCGGCAAGCACGTCGACGACCCCATCGCAGCCGCCGCCGCCGGGATCGACATGGCCGCCGCCGGCGCGACGATGATCGACGTCGGCGGCGAATCCACCCGCCCCGGCGCTGCCGCGGTATGGGAAGGCGACGAGATCGCCCGTCTCGTCCCCGTCGTCGAACGCCTTGCCCGAGCCGGCACGATTGTCTCGGTCGACACCCGAAAGGCCGCCGTGATGGAGGCGACGCTCGCCGCCGGCGCGCACATCGTCAACGACGTCGCCGCGCTTCTGTGGGACGACCGCGCACTCGACGTCGTAGCGAAAAACGGCTGTCCCGTCGTCCTCATGCATTCGCCCGACCCCAAGAAAGGCGGCCACGGCGACGGCGGCTATACGAATGTGCTTACCGACGTGTTCGACTGGCTCGAAACCCGTATCGCCGCGGTTGTCGCCGGGGGCGTCGACCGGTCGCGAATCATGGTTGATCCCGGCATCGGCTTCGGCAAGACGCTGGCCGAGAACCTCGCGCTGCTCAACGGCCTCGCAATTTTCCACGGTCTTGGCTGCCCGATCATGCTCGGGGCCAGCCGCAAACGCTTGATCGGCGCGCTCTCGAACGAGGCTCCGGTCGACCAGCGTCTCGCCGGTTCGCTCGCGCTGGCGCTCAAGGGCGCAGAGGCTGGCGTCCAGATCCTGCGGGTCCACGATGTAGCCGAGACGGCCCAGGCCTTGAAGGTCTGGCGCGGCCTGCGCGATCAGTCGCTTGTGGGCGGCTGATCATCGCTGCATTGCAGCGCAACGCCTCTTCGCGCATTAAAAGCTTTGATAACAAGGGAGCTTTGGTTTGATCGTCACCGCAACACCGCGCCTCAGCCAAATTTTGAGCGAGGTCTGGCGCCCGCTGCTGGGCCTGTTCGTCTGGGACGTGGTCGTCACGATCACCTATTACGTCCTGCCGTTCCATGCGCCGGCGCTGCCACTCACGCTGTTCGGCACGGCCCTCGCGCTGTTCCTCGGGTTCCGCGACAATTCGGCGTATCAACGCTGGTGGGAAAGCCGTGGCCTCTGGGGGCTGATGATCAACGCATCGCGCAGCTTGGCGCGTATGGCCCGCAACATGCTGCCCGAGCCCGAGGGCCACGACATGAAGCGGACCATCGTCCTCCGCCAGATCGCTTATGTGAACGCGCTGCGGTGCCAGTTGCGCAAGCAACCGGCGGCACCCGAGGTGCTGCGCTTCCTGTCGAAGGAAGAGGCCTCGTTCGCGCTCGATCGTACCAACATCGCCAACGGCCTGCTCGACGGCACCGGCCGTCGGATCGATATCGCACGGCGCAACGGCTGGATCGACACCATTCAGCAGACCCAGTTCGAGGCGATTCTGGTCGATATCGCCAACGCACAGGGTGGCATGGAGCGGATTAAGAACACGCCGTTGCCCAATCAGTACCGGTTTTTCCCAAGCCTGTTCACGCGCCTGTTCTGCATTCTGTTGCCGATCGGCCTAGTCGAAACGCTGGGGTTCGCGACGCCGATCGGTTCGACGATCGCCGGCCTGATGTTCCTGGCGGTATTGCAGATCGGCGACGATCTGGTCGATCCGTTCGCGGACACGATTCACGACGTGCCGCTGAACGCGATGTGCCGGACCGTCGAGATCGACCTGTTGCAGGCGATCGGCGATCCTGCTCCCGAACCGTTGCAACCGGTGCACGGCGTGCTGTGGTAGAGTTGGCGGCTGACGGGGCTGCGATCGTCGGACGTCGATGATCGTACCTCGATAGTTTCGTCGAGCGGCGAAAAGGGGTTTAAGTTGGGTTACGCCAAGTACGTTGTCACAAACGTCAGGACTTTATAGGCAGCGTGTGTCGCCGCGGCTCGGTCTTTGTATCGGTGAGGTCGAGCGTCTCGAACCCTTGGTCGGCTACCCGACGGTTGATCAGGCTCCCTTTAGGCGTGACGTACTTCGACCGACGAGTGACGCGCTCGACCCGGTAAAGGCTGCTCACCAATGGCGTGGGACCATCTGTCGCCCCCGCGAAACGTGCATATCGACGGCTGTTGATCTGCGCCAGGATCTGATGCGCCAGCGACGCCGCACCACGAACGATTTACGGAAATAGCCGAGATGCGCGATTGGCCCTTCGAATGAGGTAAGGCCGAGCTTGAGGAACGCGACGAACACTTCGCTAACGCTACCACGATCGCCGGCAAGGATCCTTTGCTCGTTCATCATCGGATGCTGTATGGCCGCGCCATGTTCCAGCGCATCATCTATAGCACCGCCAGCCCATGGACCATCCTGATCCGGTTGGCGGTTGGACTGGTCGTGTTTTTCCCCGAGGGTATCCAGAAGCTGGTCTTCCCCGACATTCTGGGAGCAGGCCGTTTTGCAAAGATCGGCATTCCATACCCCGAGTTGATAGGACCGTTTGTCGGCGGAGTGGAACTCGTCTGTGGTGTACTCATCATCGTCGGCTTGTTCACGCGGCTTGCGTCAATCCCGTTGATCGTGACCATGATCGTGGCGCTGATCGCGACCAAGCTTCCTATCCTGCTGGGGCACGGGTTCGGGCCATTCAGTCTTCCCGACTTCAAGCGTTACGGGTTTTGGAGCGCACAGCACGAGAGCCGGGCCGACCTTACCATGCTGCTCGGATGCCTGTATCTACTCGCTGTTGGAAGCGGCCGTTGGTCGATCGATCGCCTGCTCGACCAAAGCGCGGCCGATCGGACGGGAACCGAACGGATTTGACCCCAAACCACCCATTAAATCATGCGGCGTTGTCGATCCCGAGTTCGCCGAGCTTGCGGTACAGCGTCGAGCGGCCGATGCCGAGGCGGCGGGCGACTTCGGTCATGCGACCACGGTAGTGGCCGATGGCAAGCCGGATGACGTCAGCTTCTATTTCCTCGAGCGCGCGGAGGTTCCCGTCGGGATGGAACAGCGTGACGCCACCGCCGCCAATTGCAGACGTCGCCGGTGCGCGCTCGCGTGTGCCGAGCGCGGCGATCTCCGGGAAATCCTCTTCTGTCAACGCGGTGTCCTCGCACAGCACAGCGGCGCGAAAGAGCGCGTTCTGCAACTGGCGGACGTTGCCGGGCCAGTCGTACCGGACCAGCAGCGCGAGCGCGGAATCGGTGATGCCTAACGGTCGCAGTCCCGGTTGCTCGGCGATCCGCGAGAGCAGGTGGCGGGCGAGCGCAGGGATGTCGCCGGTGCGTTCGCGCAACGGCGGGATCGTCACCTGAACCGCGTTGAGGCGGTAGTATAGATCCTCGCGGAACCGCCCCGCCTCGACCTCGTCCAGCAGCCGCGAATTGGTGGCGGCGATCACGCGGACGTCGACTTCGCGCGGATGGCGAGCACCGATTGCGAGGACTTCACCGGTTTGCAGGACCTGCAGCAGCTTCGCCTGCGCCTCGAGCGGCATCTCTCCGACCTCGTCGAGGAACAGCGTGCCGCCATCGGCATCGTGGAACCGTCCGATCTTGCGTTCGAACGCGCCGGTGAACGCGCCCTTCTCATGGCCGAAGACTTCCGACTCGATCAGGTTCGCGGGAATCGCGCCGCAATTGACGCTAATCATCGGTTTTTTCGCGCGCGGGGAGGCGGCATGGATCGCCTCGGCGATGACGTCCTTGCCGACGCCGATCTCGCCTTCGAGCAGGATCGCGACGCGCGCGCGCGCGGCCTTTGCAGCGATCGCCAGTGCGGCGCGGAAATCGGGGGAGGAGCCGACGATCTCGTCGAAGGCGAGAAGCGCAGGGATCTTCTCGGTCAGCGGGCGGAGTTCGCCGGACGACTTGCCGACCACCGCCGCGTCCAGCGCTGCTAGCAGGCGATCGGGCGCGAGCGGCTTAACCAGGAAATCGGTGGCGCCGGCGCGCATCGCACTGACCGCATGCGCGACCGATCCGTTCGCCGTGATGACCAGGATCGGCAGCGCCGGGCGCCGTTCGCGCAGGGTCGCGATCAGGGTGGTCGCATCCTCGTCGGGTGCCCAGTGATCAATCACGATCGCGTCGAGCAGCATGCCGTCCGGCGTGCCGAGCGTGGCGATCGCGGTCTCGTCGTCCGCCGCGAAGACCGCGCGCCAGCCGCCTCGCGCGGCGAGGGCAGCCACCAGCCGCCGCTGCGCGGGCTCGTCATCGATCAGCAATAATAGGCGTTGGCCATTGCGCGTCATGGCAAATCCTGTCCCGTTCCGGCACGTGCAATAGGTAGCGCAAGTAAAGGGAGACTTAAACGTCCTGCTTGGCGATCCAGGATGCGCGCGATAAGGTCTCGGTTATAGAGGATGGCACTGACAGGATTGGGGCACGAACCATGGCCGGCAACGGAGACATGAAGGCGCACGTCGCGACCTATTCGAGCGTGACGGGGATGATGAAATGGGGCTCAATCGGATGCGCGCTGGTCGTCGCGCTCGTCATCTGGCTGATCTCGTAACAGCATGAAGATCGCCGTCCTCAAAGAGCAAGCGGACGGCGAGCGGCGGGTTTCCGCGACGCCGGAAACGGTGAAGAAGTTCATCGCGCTGGGCGCGACGCTGGCAGTGGAGACGGGGGCGGGCGAGACGGCCTCGATCGCCGATGCTGCTTATGCCGATGCGGGCGCCTCGGTCGGCGATCGGGCGGGGACGCTGGCGGGGGCGGATATCGTGCTCGGGGTGCAGGGGCCTGATCCTGCGTCTCTTGGCGGTGTCGCGCCGGGCGGTTGGATCGTCGCCAGCCTCAATCCTTTTAGCGATCGTTCGCGGATCGAGGCTTACGCCGCGGCCGGTTACGAAGCGCTGGCGATGGAGTTCATGCCGCGCATCACGCGCGCGCAGTCGATGGATATCCTGTCGTCGCAGTCGAACCTGTCGGGCTACAAGGCGGTGCTCGACGCGGCCGCCGAATATGGTCGCGCGTTTCCGATGATGATGACCGCGGCGGGCACGATCAGCGCGGCCAAGGCGTTCGTGATGGGCGTCGGCGTGGCGGGCTTGCAGGCGATCGCGACTGCGCGACGGCTCGGTGCGCAGGTGTCGGCGACCGACGTGCGCGCCGCGACTCGCGAGCAGATCCAGTCGCTTGGTGCGAAACCGATCTTCGTCGAGAACGTCGCGGGAATCGAAGGCGAGGGGACGGGCGGCTATGCCGGCGAGATGTCGCCCGAATACCAGGCCGCGCAGGCCGAGCTCGTCTCGGGGCATATCGCCAAGCAGGACATCGTCATCACCACCGCGCTGATCCCCGGACGTGCCGCCCCGCGGCTGATCTCGGCGGCGCAGGTCGCGAGCATGAAGCCGGGCTCGGTGATCGTCGATCTCGCGGTCGAGCAGGGCGGGAACGTCGAGGGTTCGGTCGCAGGCGAAGTCGTCGTCGTGAACGGCGTGAGGATCGTCGGCCATCGCAACGTCCCGTCGCGCCTCGCGGCAGATGCCAGCGCGTTGTTCTCGCGCAACCTGTTCAACTTCCTCAACGCCTTTTGGGACAAGGAGGCGGGCAAGCCCGTTCTCGACACGGAAATCGGCGACGCGATCCGCCTCACCCAGGGCGGCAGGATCGTGAACCCAAGGCTGCTGTCTTGATAATCCTCCCCGGCACGGGGAGGGGGACCGGCGCAGCCGGTGGAGGGGGCGTCCCGCACATGCTACGCCCCGAAGTATCGCTGGCGCGCAAATTTCGCCGGGACATGAGCCTGCCGGAAGTGCTGCTATGGGAGCATCTCCGAGGACAGAAGACCGGCTTCAAGTTCCGCCACCAGCATCCCATCGGGCCGTACGTCTGTGACTTCTACTGCGCTGCCGCCAAGCTCGCGGTCGAGGTAGATGGTGAATTCCACGACCTCGGCGACCGACCTCGACGCGATGCCGATCGCGACCAATTTTTCGAGCAGAATGGCTACCGGGTGCTGCGAGTGGCAGCAGGCGACGTGCTGAGGGATATGGAGGCCGTGGTGACGATGATCGTATCGTCCGCGGCCAGCCCCCTCCACCAGCCTGCGGCCGGTCCCCCTCCCCGTGCCGGGGAGGAATGAAATGGACTTTATCGCGATCCTGTCGATCTTCGTGCTGGCGTGTTTCGTCGGGTATTTCGTGGTGTGGGCGGTCACGCCCGCGCTGCACACGCCGCTGATGGCGGTGACCAATGCGATCTCGTCGGTGATCATCGTCGGCGCGCTGATCGCCGCCGCGGCGCCGACGGTCCTGGGGGCGGTCGGTGCCGGGTCGGGCGTCGCGAAGGCACTCGGGCTACTCGCCGTGGTGCTGGCGAGCATCAACATCTTCGGCGGCTTCGCGGTCACCGCGCGGATGCTGGCGATGTACAAGAAGAAGGAGCGGCCCGTTGCGAAGGGCTGAGTCGGCGGCCGACATACGATCCTCCCCTTGGAGGAGAGGATTAGGGGGAACGGACGATGCATGAACTGACGGTCAGCCCCTGGGCATCGCTCGCCTATCTGGTCGCGGGGGTATGTTTCATCCTCGCGCTGCGCGGACTGTCGAGCCCGGCGTCGAGCCAGCGCGGCAACCGCTTCGGCATCATCGGCATGACGATCGCGGTCGTGACGACGCTGGTGACGCATGTGCCCGTCGTTCAGCATCTTCTCGTTTCGGACGCCGGGCCTACGATAGCCGTGCGCACCATCGATTGGATCACCGTCGTCGAGATCCTGGCTGCGATCGGCGTAGGCGCCGCGATCGGCCTCGTGACCGCACGCCGGATCGCGATGACCGCGATGCCGCAGCTCGTCGCCGCCTTCCATTCGCTCGTCGGTCTCGCCGCGGTGCTGGTCGGCGTCGCCGCGTACCTGAACCCACAGGCGTTCGGGATTTCCGACCTCGTCATCCCGCTGATCGGCCAGCCCTTCGCGGTCATCCACCCGGTCAGCCGGATCGAACTCGGCCTCGGCGTCGCGATCGGTGCGATCACCTTCTCGGGCTCGGTCATCGCGTTCCTGAAGCTCAACGGCAACATGGGCGGCAAGCCGATCATGCTGCCCGGCCGCCATATCATCAACATCGCGCTGCTCGCCGGCATCCTCGGCCTGATCGCGTATTTCGTCACCAATCAGGAACCTTGGATTTTCTGGACGATCACGTTGCTGAGCTTCGTCATCGGGTTCCTGCTGATCGTCCCGATCGGCGGCGCGGACATGCCGGTGGTGGTCAGCATGCTCAACAGCTATTCGGGCTGGGCAGCCGCGGCGATGGGCTTCACGCTCCACAACAGCGCGATGATCATCACCGGCGCGCTGGTCGGCAGCTCGGGCGCGATCCTCAGCTACATCATGTGCCGCGCGATGAACCGCAGCTTCATCAGCGTGATCGCGGGTGGGTTCGGTACGAGCGATGCCGGCGCGGGAAGTGGCGGCTCAGCCGTCGATCGCCCGTGGAAGCGCGGCTCGGCCGAGGACGCCGCGTTCTTGATGAGCCAAGCCGAACAGGTGATCATCGTCCCTGGCTACGGCATGGCGGTCGCGCAGGCACAGCACGTCCTGCGCGAGATGGGCGACAAGCTGAAGGCCGAGGGCGTGCGCGTGAAATACGCGATCCACCCCGTCGCGGGGCGGATGCCGGGGCATATGAACGTGCTGCTGGCCGAGGCGAACGTGCCGTATGACGACGTGTTCGAGCTCGAGGACATCAACAGCGAGTTCGCGCAGACCGACGTCGCGTTCGTGATTGGCGCCAACGACGTGACCAACCCGGCCGCCAAGACCGACAAGACCTCGCCGATCTACGGCATGCCGGTGCTCGACGTCGAGAAGGCCAAGACGGTGCTGTTCATCAAGCGCTCGATGGGCGGCGTCGGCTACGCCGGTGTCGATAACGACCTGTTCTACCGCGACAATACGATGATGCTCCTGGCGGATGCGAAGAAGATGGTCGAGGATATCGTCAAGGCGCTCAATTAGATTTGCGGACAAAGTTCCCAAATGCAACGAAACCCGATCCAGTTCGGTGTAACTCCTCGCCTGACGCAGGTTAGTCTCCGCATCACAGCGGAGACCTCAATGACCCGACCAGACGGCCCGCCCGACGCGGCGAATTACGATACACGGATCGACGCGGTCCTCATTGCCGCTCCCGGCGCACCGGACCGCCTGACCGTCGCCCTCATTGCGCTAAACGGTCGGATCGTTGCCCGTCTCGATTGGCAGACAACGTCAGGCGATCATGCGGCGCCGCAAGTGATCGTCGTCGAGGCCGCCGGGGTCGATCCCGCGTTGCTCGCCGAACGCCTGCCCGGAATCGTCGATCGTGCGGCCACGTTGCAGGCTGGGTTGGTGGTCGCCCTAGGCGTCGACGAAATCGACGTCGTCGCTGCGGCTACGCTGAGCGGCAGCACGCGGCTGCTGGTCGATCCGACGGTCGGCGATTGCGTGGCGGCGATCGTGGTCGCTGCCGAGGAGGCGCGTATCCCGGCGGGCGTGTTCGATGTTCACCGCGAGACAGACGGAACGCGGCTCGAACGATTGAACACCGAGGTCGCGCGGATTGCCGAGGCGCTTGCTCGACTGACGCGAGCGGAGATCGAGGGGGACGCACCCGCTGCGCCGATTGTCGGCGACCGTACCAATCGTTACGGCGCGCCGCCCGCTTTGGCTGAACCGAGCGCGACGGATGTCCGTCGAGCGATTCGTGCGCGGCGTTTGCGCGACCAGTTCTTCGGCGCGACGCTGTTCGAGGATCCCGGTTGGGATATGCTGCTCGATCTCTACGCCGCCGAACTGGAGCGGGGGCGTGTTTCGGTGTCGAGCCTGTGCATTGCCGCCGCGGTTGCGCCCACCACCGCACTGCGCTGGATCGCACGAATGACCGACACCGGATTGTTCGAACGCCGCCCCGACATGCACGACCGGCGCCGCGCATTTATGGTGCTCTCCGACCGCGCGAGCGAGGCGATGCGCGGCTATATTGTGGCCACCAGGCGAGCCGACCTGCGAATTCCTTGACGACCCGCGCCCTTTTAGCTTGCCCCGGCCGCCCGGCTTTGGCATCCGACGTCCACCCGAGAGGGGCGATTAGCTCAGTTGGTAGAGCGTCTCGTTTACACCGAGAATGTCGGCGGTTCGAGCCCGTCATCGCCCAGCATTCCTACAGTTCGCGGACCAGCCGGACTGCGACCGCGATCCACGTCGGGTCTGCGATGGTCGGCGACTGCAAGCCCGCGCCCGGCGGCAGGATGGTAACGCCGCCATCGCATGCAATCAGCCTTCCGAACGCGAACCGCCCCGCCCGTTGCGGGACCAGCACGTCGCGGTTGAGCGCACTCGCGAAATTGTCGGGGGCTAGCGTCGCTGCCCAGATCACGTCGCCTGCGCGGTAATCGCCCGTGCCGTTCGCAACGGTGATCGCGATCTGGCCGGGCGCGACCTGTGGCGGTGGGGCCGTCGTGGGTCGCGGCGGGGCATGCGCGCCGCGGCCGTCGAGGATCGCAGCGACGGGCAGATCGGCCCGATCCGGCAAGGTCACGAGGTCGCTCGCCTCTACGCCCAGCGCGGCGGCGATCCGGTTGAGCCAGCCGATCGAGACGGTGCGCGTGCCGGTCTCCAGGCGCCCGATCGTCTGGGCGGTCGTGGGTGGATCGCAGCGTCGGGCGACGTCCTCCAGCGTCAACCCCTTGGCACGCCGGACTTCGCGAATGGCGGTGATCATCTAATGGCTCCAAACCAGATGGGTCATTCTTCTGTCCTACAACCGTGACGTTATGGCAACCGGCACGCACAACAGGAGATGGCGGATGCGCGAACTGGAAGAGCGGTCGATCGATTCGGAGGGTGTTCCACAGCCGGTCGGCGCGCGTCGTGGTCGCACCGTGACCGTGAACCTCGCGGAGTCGCCGCTCGGCTGGCTGCGGTCTCGCGCGTTGATCACCTTGGCGCAGTTCGAGGCGGGCGAGCGGTTGCGGGCCGATTACGAACGCGCGTCGATCGCGCCGAGCGTGACGATGTGTTGGGCGGAGCGGGTCGATGGCGGCGGGCATGACGGGCTTGGTCCGACATCGGCCCAGATCGCGGCGAAACGTCGGTTCGACGCGGCGCTGGCGGCGGCGGGGCCGGGCCTGGCGGATATCCTGTGGCGCGTGGTTTGTGCGGGGGAAGGGCTGCCTGCGGCCGAGAAGGCGTTGCAATGGCCGGCACGGGCGGGGAGGCTGGTGCTGACGCTCGCGCTTGATCGACTGGCCGCGCATTACGGCATTCGATAGGCGCTCGCATTGGTGCGCGGGCGTGACTAGATGGCCAGCATGCGCTTCGACCTCATCAAATGCCACGGCTCCGGTAACGACTTTCCGCTGATCGACGGACGCGTGTCGACGCTTGGCGGTACAGACTGGGCTGCCGTTGCGCGTGCGCTGGCGGATCGCGACGGACCGGTTGGCGGTGACGGACTCCTCGTGCTGACCGCCGGCGACGAGACCCACGCGTTCGGCATGCGGATGTTCAATTCGGATGGCAGCGAGTCGGAGACGTGCCTCAACGGGTTGCGCTGCGTCGCTCGCGCCGGGTTCGAGGCGACTGGCTCCGGGGCCGCGATGGCGTTGTTGAAGACGAGCGAGGCGGCCGTGGAGCGCGATGCCGATATTGCCGCAGGCGTTTTCACCGTGCGCGAAGTCGCAGGGCCGGCGTCGCTCGACGTCAAGGCTTGGCCAATGGAAGTCGGCGCAGATCACGTCGTCGACACGCCGATCGCCGGTTTGCCGACGGACCGCGCCTTCACCGCCGTAGCAATGCCGAACCCCCATCTCGTGACGTTCGTGGATGCCATCGACGAGGTCGAACTCGTCCGCGTCGGCGAAGCATGTGAGGCAGCACCCGCTTGGCTCCCGAACCGCGCCAATGTCAGCTTCGTCGAGGTTCGAGGGCGCGACCTGTTCGTCCGCACCTTCGAGCGTGGCGTCGGACTCACCGACAGTTGTGGCAGCGCGATGGCGGCGTCGACCTATGCCGCGTGCCTGACCGGGCGGATCGCGTACGGCACGCCGACCACCGTCTTCAACAAGGGCGGGCTGGTCCGCGCCGAGGCGAGCGAAGCGGCGATGGTCACGCTGTCGGGTAACGCGACGTTCGAATGGAGCGGGTCGATCGACGTCGATCTCGCGACGGCAACGGCAAGCGATCTGACCATAACGAAGCGTCACGACGATGAGATCGCGGCATGGGACAGACTTCTCGCAACGATCTGAAACACGGCTGCATCATTATCCCGATCCGGCCGTATCTTATTGCGGTTGCGCCGAATGAACGGCGCCATGCAGGAGAGCATGCCGTGAATCACGTGTTTCGTACCGCGATCGTCGCCGCCGCCATCGTCGTCAGCGGCAGTGCAATCGTCGCCGCGCAGACCAATCCCATGGTCGGCGGCGCCGAGATGTATCCGACCAAGACGATCGTCGAGAACGCGGTCAATTCGAAGGATCACACGACGCTGGTCGCCGCGGTGAAGGCTGCCGGCCTGGTCGAGACGCTGTCGGGCCCGGGTCCGTTCACGGTGTTCGCGCCGACCAACGCCGCGTTCAAGAAGCTGCCCGCCGGCACCGTCGACACGCTGCTCAAGCCTGAGAACAAGGCGCAGCTGTCCGCCGTCCTGACCTATCACGTCGTCCCCGGCACGATCACCGCTGCCGACATCGCCGCCAAGGCGAAGGCGAATGGCGGCACCGCGACCTACACGACCGTGCAGGGCGAGCCGCTGATGTTCAAGAAGGCCGGCAGCGGCTGGGGCATCATGGACGGCAAGGGCCACAAGGGCCGCGTCACGATCGCCAACGTCATGCAGTCGAACGGCGTGATCCACGTCATCGACACGGTGATGCTGCCGTAATCGGGCACTACGCGAGATAGCTGCCTCGATCCCCCCAAGAGGCAGTTTCGTCGGGCCCGTCGCCGGAAGGTGGCGGGCCCGATTGCGTTCGCGGCTACTCTCCTCCCCTGTGAGGGGAGGTGGCTGGCGTAGCCAGACGGAGGGGTAGCGCGCTCTCGACAGGGGCATACCCCTCCGTCAGCCAAGCGGCCGCCACCTCCCCTTGCAGGGGAGGATCGAAAGTCAGCCGATCAGCAGACCCGCGAGCGCGGCCGACATCAGGTTCGCCAGGCTCCCGGCCGCCAGCGCGCGCAGGCCGAGCTTGGCGATCATCGGCCGCTGGTTGGGCGCAAGGCTCCCGGTCACCGCCATCTGGATCGCGATCGACGAGAAGTTGGCAAAGCCGCACAGCGAGAAGGTGATCACCGCGATCGTCCGCGCGCTCAGCCCCTGCTGCGTTCCGAGCGAGATATACGCGACGAATTCGTTCAGCACGATCTTCTGCCCGAACAGCCCGCCGGCGATCCCCGCCTCGCTCCACGGCACGTTCAGCAGGAACATGATCGGCGCGAAGACGTAGCCGAGCAGGCCCTGGAAGCTCAGCCCCGGCAGCCCGATCATGTTGCCAAGCCCGCCGAGCAGCCCGTTCGCCAATGCCACCAATGCAACGAACGCCAGCACCATCGCACCGACCGCGACGGCGAGGCGCACGCCGGTCTGCGCGCCCTGGGCTGCGGCCATGATCAGGTTGGCGGGCTTCTCCTCGTCATGCGTCGCCTGCGGCATCGGTTCGCCGGCGGACGATTCACCCGGCAGATCGCCAAGCGCCAGTTCGCCCTCGGGCGGCATGACGCGGTCGGGCATGATGATCTTCGCCATCAGGATGCCGCCCGGCGCGGCCATGAAGCTCGCAGCCAGCAGGTAATCGATGCGTATCCCCATCGACGCATAAGCCGCGAGGATCGTGCCCGCGACGCCGGCCATGCCGCTGGTCATCACGGTGAACAGCTGCGCCGGAGTCAGCCCCGCCAGATACGGCCGGATCACCAGCGGCGATTCGCTCTGGCCGACGAAGATGTTCGCCGCCGCGCACAAAGATTCGACCTTCGAGACGCCGATGACCTTCTCGATCCCGCCGCCGACCCAGCGCACCACCAGCTGCATGATGCCGAGATAATAGAGGATCGAGACGAGGCTGGCGAAGAAGATGATCACCGGCAGCGCGGCGATCGCGAAGCTCTGTCCGCCGATCTCGGGCGTCGCCATCTTGCCGAACAGGAATTCGGTGCCCTTCTGCGAATAACCCAGCAGGTTGGCGACCCCGCCGGACATCTCGCCGAGCACCACTTTGCCGAAGCTCGAATACAGCACGAGCACCGCGATCCCGGCCTGCAACGCGAATGCCGCGCCGACGATGCGCAGGCGGATCGCGCGGCGGTCGCTCGACAGCAGCACAGCGATGCCCAGAATGACGGCGATGCCTGCAAGGCCGATGACTAGTCTTTCCATGGACGCCCTGCATTTTTGACTGACACGCGTGGCCCCCCGGCCGCGCAAGCGACCGACATGACACGCGAGCGCCGCACTCGCCAGTCATTTGAGGTCTAGTCATTTGACGGCGTGGCGGTTTTCGCTAGCGTCCCGCGCGATGGACAAACCACTTCCCGCGTTCCCGCGTTCGCTCTTCGTTTTCTCGGTCCTGTACGGCGGCATGGTGTGCATCGCCGGCGTGCTGGGGGTGAAACAGGTCGCGCTCGGCCCGCTCGCGGTCGAGGCGGGGATCTTCGGCTTCCTGCTGCTGGTGGCGCTGAGCAGCGCGATTTCCGAGCTGCACGGCCAGAAGACCGCTACGTTCCTGGTGCGCCTGGGCTTCATCCCGTTGCTGGTATCGGCGGCGCTGATCCAACTGGTGCTGGCGCTGCCGCATGATCCGGGGATGTACTCGCCCGCGGTCGACGCGTTCCCGATCGTGGTCGGCCAGAGCTCGCGGATGATGATCGCCGGGCTGATCTCCTACGGCATCTCGCAGACGCTCAACGTGCTGATCTTCTCGAAGCTGTCGGGACAGGTCGGCAGCGGCGAGGGCAAGCTGGTGTGGCTGCGCGGCATGATCGCGAGCATCATCTCGCAGATCATCGACACGATTTTGTTCATCACTATCTCGTTCCTGGGTGAGCGACCGATCCTCGCGCTGATGGAGGGCCAGATGCTGACCAAGGTCGTGCTGTCGATCGTGCTGGTGCCCTTCCTGATCACGTTCTTCGTGCGATTGGGGCGGCGGCTGGACCGGGCATAACACTTTCTCCGTCATCCTGACGAAAGTCAGGACCCAGAGCCGCAAGGGACCCCGTTCGTGATCCTGGGTCCTGACTTTCGTCAGGATGACGGAATTGGTGATACGCGGTGATGCTTTCGCTACCTCCCTTGACTGTCTAAGGGGTCGGCATGACCGATCACACGCCCGATCCCGCCCTGCTCGCCAAGGCGGAAACGCTCACCGAGGCGCTGCCGTATCTGCAGCGCTACGCCGGCAAGACGTTCGTCGTGAAATACGGCGGGCACGCGATGGGCGACCCCGAGCTGCAGCGCGATTTCGCCGAGGACATGGTGCTGTTGAAGGCGGTCGGCATCAACCCGGTCGTCGTCCACGGCGGCGGCCCGCAGATCGGCGCGATGCTCAAGCGCCTCGGCGTCGAATCGCGCTTCGTCGACGGTTTGCGCGTGACCGACGCCGAAACCGCGCAGATCGCCGAAATGGTCCTCGCGGGCTCGATCAACAAGGAAATCGTTGGCTGGATCGGCCAGGCCGGCGGCCGCGCGGTCGGCATTTCGGGCAAGGACGCAGGCCTCGTGCTCGCGCAAAAAGTCGGCCACGGTCGCGAGCCCGACAAGCTCCAGGGGATCGAGCGTCACGTGGACCTAGGCTTCGTCGGCGAGCCGATCGCGGTCGACCGGACGATCCTCGACACGCTGATAAAGGCCGACATCATCCCGGTGATCGCCCCGATCGGCATCGGCGCCGACGGCCACACCTACAACATCAACGCCGACACGATGGCGGGCGCCATCGCCGCCGCGATGGGCGCGGCGCGGTTCTTCCTTTTGACCGACATCGTCGGGGTGCTCGACAAGCAGGGCGAACTGCTCACCGATCTCGACCCCGCGCGGATCGCCGAACTCCGCGCCGACGGCACCGTGACGGGCGGCATGATTCCCAAGCTCGACACCTGCGTCGCAGCGGTCGAATCGGGCGTCGATGCCGCGGTAATAATCGACGGTCGCGTACCCCACGCGATGCTGCTGGAGATCTTCACCAAGCAGGGCGCCGGCACGCTGGTCAGCGCGAACGGGCGTTCGCGGTAGGGGGCACCTCTCACTCCCGTCATCCTGACGAAAGTCAGGATCCAGAGCCACACGGGTAGCCTTCGTGGCTCTGGATCCTGGGTCAAGCCCAGGATGACGGGGACTCGGGGCGGCCCGTGCGGCTATAATCGTCGCGTGCAGGCCAGTGACACCACAGGGCTTCTCGTTCTCCCCCCGCCACCTTATATCGGCAATACACCAGCGGAGACCCTTGCCTTGATCGCCCTTCTTCAGATCGTCCAGTTGCTGCTCAACCTCGTCTGGTGGGTCATCGTCATCCAGGCGATCCTGTCGTGGCTGATCGCGTTCAACGTCATCAACACGCACAGCGATTTCGTCCGCACGGTCTGGAACGCCCTGCAGAAGATCACGGAGCCGCTGTATCGCCCGATCCGCCGCATCCTGCCCGATTTCGGGGCGCTCGATCTGTCGCCGCTGGTCGTGCTGCTGATCCTCTACATCCTGACCAACATCGTCATCCCGAACATCGCGCAGAACTACCTCGTCGCGGCCTATTGATCGGGCCGTCGGCCTGGCGCGCGGTCGATGACGGCCTCGCGATCACCGTCCGAGTAACCCCGCGCGGCGGTCGCGACGCTCTCGCCGCCGGAACGCCCGAGCATTTCGCCGCGCGACTGGCAGCCGCTCCCGTCGATGGCGCCGCAAATGCCGGGCTGGTCGCCCTCGTCGCCAAAACCTTCGGCGTACCCAAGCGTGCCGTAACGATAATCTCCGGCGAAACCTCCCGCCTGAAGCGCCTGCACATCGTCGGTAACGTCGCTACGCTGGCGGAAATCGCCGCCGGTCTTTAAGGACCGCGGGCATGAGCGCGACCATCATCGACGGCAAGGCCTTCGCCGCCGGCCTCCGGGCCCGTATCGCAGACGGCGTCACCGCCTTCAGGGCACAGGCAGGCCGCGCGCCCGGCCTAGCCGTCGTGCTGGTCGGCGAGGACCCCGCCTCGAACGTCTATGTCCGATCGAAGGGCAAGGCGACGCGCGAGGCCGGGATGGAGAGCATCGAGCACCGGCTCCCCGCCGCCGTCCCCGCTGAAGACCTGCTCGCGCTGGTCGCGACGCTCAACGCCGACCCGACGATCGACGGCATCCTCGTCCAATTGCCCCTGCCGAAACATATCGACGAGCAGGCGGTGATCGCCGCGATCGACCCCGACAAGGACGTCGACGGCTTCCACCCGATCAACGCCGGCCGCCTCGCGACCGGTCTGCCGGGCTTCGTCCCCTGCACGCCGCTCGGCTGCGTCATGCTGCTGAAGAGCGTGCTGCCGAGCTTGAGCGGGTTGGAGGCGGTCGTCGTCGGCCGCTCGAACATCGTCGGCAAGCCGATGGCGCAACTGCTCCTCCGCGAGAGCTGCACCGTCACAATCGTCCATAGCCGCACGCAGGACGTGCCCGCGCATATCCGCCGCGCCGACATGGTCGTGGCCGCGGTCGGCATTCCGCAGATGATCAAGGGCGACTGGCTCAAGCCTGGCGCGACCGTCATCGACGTCGGCATCAACCGCACCGACGCCGGCCTCGTCGGCGATGTCGATTTCGCCAGTGCGGTCGAGGTCGCGGGCGCGATCACGCCAGTACCGGGCGGCGTCGGGCCGATGACGATCGCGTGCCTGCTGCGTAACACGCTGGTATCCGCAGGCCGCCGCGAAGGCGTCGCTATAAATGAGGCGGCGCTGTGATCGAACTCTATATCTCGTCGCTGATCACGTTCTTCGTGGTCATCGATCCGCCCGGCTGCGCGCCGATCTATGCCGGGCTGTCGGCGAGCGCCTCGTCCCTCCAGAAGCGGGCGATGGCGATCCGCGCGGTCGGCGTGTCCGCGCTAATCCTGTTCGTCTTCGCGCTGTTCGGCGAGGCGTTGCTCAAAGGGCTCGGCATCAGCCTCGCCAGCTTCCGCATCGCCGGCGGCATCATGCTGTTCCTGATCGCGCTCGAAATGGTGTTCGAAAAGCGCACCGAGCGCCGCGAGGACCGCGCCGCCAAGGTCGCGAACGATCCCGAGGTCGAGGACGTCTCGATCTTCCCGATGGCGATGCCGATGATCGCGGGCCCCGGCTCGATCGCGTCGGTGATGCTGTTGATGAGCCGCAACAGCGGCATCGAGCGCTCGCTGGTCGTGCTCGGCGCGATGGTGACGATCCTGCTGCTGACCTTGGTCGCACTGCTCGCCGCGGGGCCGATCATGCGGATCCTCGGCGCCAAGATCGAGGCGGTGATCACGCGGTTGCTGGGCGTACTGCTAGCGGCGCTCGCGGTACAGTTCGTGCTCGACGGCCTGTCGGTGGTGCTGCACTAGTCTGTTCTCCTGCGAATGCAGGAGTCCAGGATTACAGACGCTGTCTTTCATTACCCTGAGCTCCTGCGTTCGCAGGAGAACCGGCGGGTGGTGATCAGTCCACCTTGAACAACCGCAACGGCGACTTCGCCGGCAGCGGCAGAGGCGTCAGCCACCCCGGCACCTCGTTCTTCGCCATCTGCGCATAGAACCCCTTCGGGCTGCGCGCCTTGTAGTTGGTCGATTCCGCCGCGTTCGGGCACAGCAGTAGCATGGTTGCGCCATGCCGTTTTATGATCGCATGCGCCTGGTCCGGCGTCCCGCCGAACGCGTGCTGGACGTCGAGGATCGCGTCGCCGTTCCGGTGATACGGCCCCGCGATCGCGTCGTGATGCGTGATCGTGATCAGCCGCGGCCCCATGTCGACGAAGGTGAACACCGTCTGCGCCGGATACTTGTTCAGCGCGAGCAGCACGGTCGTCCGCAGGCAGTTGCCCGTCGCCGAATTGACGCGCTTCTCATACGGCTTCGGCCGATCGATCGGCAGGTATTTGATCACCATCCCGGCGAACAAGCCCGACACGATCAGGAACGCCGCCACCGTCCCCAGCACGCGCACCGCAATCGATCGATTCCCGAGCAACCGCGGCAGGATCAGCCACCCGAGCGCAGTCGCCCCCGGAATCGCCAGCAACTGTGCCGCCGGCCCGGCGCGGACCTGCCACAGCAACATCGCACAGGCGAACGCGGTGAACAGCGCGACCGCCGCCCAGCCGACGGCCCGGTCGTCGCGACGCGCACGCCAGGCTGCAAGGATCGCCCCGATCAGCCCGATGATCGGCAGCGTCGCCAACGCGAACCCCACCCGGAAACTATGCTTGTAGATCGGCTTGGCCTCGCGGACATTGTCGAGCCAGTTGCGCTGCAGCTCGGGCGAAATGCCCTCGGGCCGCCCCAGGCACTGCGGAAACACCAACGCAAAGCCCGCAACGATCGCCGCACCCGCAACAACCGCCAGCGCCAGCCGCACACCCCGCGAAGCCGGCCCGAACCGCGCGAGCAAAAACAGCAACATCCCCGCCGCAATCATCACGCTCAACCACACGGGCGTCAGCGCATCGCACCGCATCGCCTGATTGGCATTCGACGCGAACAGCGCAAACCCCAGCGTGCTGCCTCCGCCCAACGTCAGCGCATAGATCGACAGCCGCTCCGCTTCGGACCGGTCCCACACCCAGCGTAAGGCAATGATCGCCCCCGCCATCGCCGCATACGGCAACAGCTCGAGCCCGATCGACAGCGACACCGCGCTCGCGAGCCCGACCATCGCGCCACCACGCCGGCCGTTCGCATCGCACAGCCCCGCGACCGTCAGGCTCAGCATGGCGAGCTGCCAGCCGTGATGATCGATCCGCTCGGGCATGAACATCAGCATCGTGCCGGTCGCGCCGACCATGATCACGACCGCCAACGGCCACGCATAGGGGCTGATCAGCCGCCGTACGGTCGCGCCGATCCCCAGCATCGCGATCGACAGCGGCAGCAACGGCGCGATCCCGCACGCCAGCCGCTCCGCCCAGCTGTTGCCCACGAACAGCCGGAAGAACAGGATCAGCCCGGCGATCGGCAGGTCGACGATCCGGCTCCAGTGGATGTCGAACCCGACCGGCGGGTTCAGCCGATAGTTGCGCAGATCGTACCAGCCCTGCCCATCGAGCAGCGCGCGAACCTGCATCAGGCGCATGTTGTCGTCGGTATCGCCGAGCGACAACCAGCGGATCTGGCCCCAGCGATCGAACATCGACCACGCCGCCACCGCCACCCAGGCGAGCAGCGTCAGCGCGATCCAATGCCGATCGAGTTCGTCCAGCAGCGTCCGCCGCTGAAGTGGTGCCTGATCCAAAACGCTTTCCTCCAGCCCGCACGCACTCTAGATGCGCGGGCGTATCTCAAGCGTCGCTCTATCGCGGTGCCCGTAAAGAACAAGGCACCGGCGCGATCGCCGGAGGTAAAGAGCAAGGCGGGCATGCAGGCGATTTGGCGACAGATGGAGCAGATGCGGGCGAGCGGCGTGCTCGGCCAGCTCGTGCGCTTCGGCATCGCCGGCGGCATTTCCAGCGTCGTGTACTCGCTCGTCTACCTGCCGCTGACCGCCTATGTCTTCCCGCCCCGCCAAGCGGTGGCCGCGGTGCCGTTCGCGTTCGCGGTCGCGGTGGTGGTCGGGTTCTTCCTCCACAGCCGCTGGAGCTTCAAGGGCCATGCGAAGGAACCGGGGGCGGGCCGGCATTTCAAGTTCGTGATCGTCCAGGCCGCGGGGCTGAGTCTCAACGCGGTCATCACCTGGATCGGCACCGCTCTGCTTCATCTGCACCCTTGGATCCCGCTGATCCCCGCCGTCCTTCTTGCCGCTATCCTGAGCTTCGTGCTCAACCGTCTTTGGGTTTTCAACTGACATGAGTTTCAACCGTAGGGCCGACATTTAATGGACCGCATCGTCTACGACCGGATGGCCGCCCACGATTCCACCCACTGGTGGTACCGCGCGCGCCGCGACATCCTGGCGGATTATCTGACCCGCTACGGCGCGTTGCCAAAGGATGCGAAGATCCTCGAGATCGGCTGCGGCACCGGGCACAACCTGCCGATGCTGGCCGAGTTCGGCGAGATTGATGCGATCGAGATCGACCCGGCGGCACGCGAGATCGCCAGCGAGCGGCTCGGCAAGCCGGTCGGCGCGGCACCCTTGCCCGAACTCCCCGGCGTGCCGCGGAAGCATTACGACCTGATCGCGGTTCTCGATGTGGTCGAGCATATCGAGGACGACGTCGCCGCATTGAAGGCGATGGCGGATTGCCTCGCGCCCGGTGGCAAGATCCTGATCGCAGTCCCCGCGCATGCCTGGCTCTGGAGCGCGCACGACGTCGTGAACCATCACCACCGCCGCTACTCGAAGGCAACGCTCAAGACCGCCATCGAGACGGCTGGCCTGAAACCGGAAAAGCTCGGCTATTTCAATTCGCTGCTGTTCCCGCTGGCGGCGGCGGCGCGGATCGCGGGCCGGATGACCGGGCGCGACGACAGCGACGATTCGCCGCCGCCGAAGCTGGTGAACGCGCTGTTCGAAAAGATCTTCCGGCTCGAGCGGCATCTGGTCGGCCGCATGCCTATGACGCCGGGGGTCTCGATCGTGACGCTAGCGGTGCCGCGGTAACGCTCCTCGATCCTCCTCTTGCAGGGGAGGTGTCGCGTAGCGACGGAGGGGTGACGCCCTATCGAGAGCAGGTCACCCCTCCGTCAGCGCTTCGCGCTGCCACCTCCCCTGCAAGGGGAGGATTGGCGGTAAATCCGGTGCGGCGGGGGTGAAGGATACCCGCGCTGGATTTCTTAGGGAAGCACCACCCCGGCGAAGGCCGGGGCCCAATTGGGGGACGTGGCCAACTGAGGTCCGCGCTCCGTTACTGCGACCTTTCCAAGTGGGCCCCGGCCTCCGCCGGGGTGGTTTGAGGATCAGTCGATACGACCCGGGAGGGAGCCGTCAGGCAACCGCACCACGTCCACCGGCTCCGCCCGAAATCCCAACGTCGCCTTCCCCTGGATCGGCCCCGCGACATCTGCGACGATATACAAAGGCCGCCGCTTCGACTCGACGTACAACCGCCCCAGATACTCGCCGATCATCCCCAGCACGAACATCTGCACCGCGCCCAGGAACACCGTCACAAGCATCGTCGAGGTCCAGCCCTGCACCGCGCTGCCCGAGACCCAGCCGATCGCGATGTAGACGAACAGCAGCAGCGACACGCCGGTCAGCGCGAGCCCGGCGTGGCTGGCGAAGCGCAGCGGCGCGGTCGAGAAGCCGGTGACGGCGTCGAACGCTAGGCGGATCATTTTCGCCAGGGGGTAGTTCGTCTCGCCCGCCAGCCGCTCGGCGCGATCATACGGGAAGGGGACCTGTTTGAAGCCGATCCAGGCGACCATGCCGCGGATGAAGCGGGCCTGCTCGGGGAGCGAGAGGAACGCATCCAGCGCGCGCCGACTCATCAGGCGGAAGTCCCCGGTGTCGAGCGGGATCGGCGTATCGGTCATCCGCGTCAGCATCCGGTAGAACGCAGCGGCGGTCGCCTTCTTGAACACCGTCTCGCCCGCGCGCTGGCGCCGCACCGCGTACACCACGTCCGCCTGGCTCGCCGCCATCGCCGCACGCATGTCGGACAGCAATTCCGGCGGATCCTGGAGATCGGCGTCGATGATCAGGATCTGCTCGCCTGCGCACAGATCCAGCCCGGCGGTCAGCGCCAACTGGTGGCCATGGTTACGCGATAGGTTGATCGCCACCAGCCGCGGGTCGGCAGCGGCAAGGCGTTGCATGACGTGCCAGCTATCGTCGCGCGATCCGTCGTTGATCAGGACGATCTCGTAATCGTCGCCGACCGCGACCTTCGCCGCGCCCGAAATGCGCGCGTGAAGGATGTCGAGGCACGACGCCTCGTTGTAGCAGGGCACGACGATCGATAACGCTGGACGGTTCATTCGCCCCGTCTAGCGTCGGGTTCGTCCGGCGTCATCGACAGATGTTTCTACACCCGCTCCACGGTATGCACCGCATCCGCCGCGCGCAGTCCGGCCATCAGCCGCATCAGCTGCTGTACGTCGTGCACCTCGACGTCGATCTCGTTGGTGTGGAAGCTCTTGTCGCGCGTATCGAGCCGCAGGTTGATGATGTTCGCCTTGTGCCCGCCGATGATCGTCGAGACGATGCCGAGCGAGCCCGGCTCGTTCTTCACCATCACCGAAATCCGCGCGACGGCGCCCTCGGTTTCGTCGCCCCACGCGACATCCACCCAGTCGGTCTCGTTCTCCGAGCGCTCGGCGAGTTCGGCGAGCACCTTACAGTCGATCGCATGGACTTCGATGCCTGCGTCCGGCCGGCGCAATCCGACGATCCGGTCGCCCGGTACTGGGTGGCAGCACGTGGCGAGGTCGTAGGCGACACCGGGAGTCAGCCCCTTGATAGAGATCGCGCTCGATTGCGGCGCCAGCGCATGCGTCACGTCCGCACCGGCCGAGCCCGGCATCAACGCCTCCATCACCGCTGCATCGGACAAGGTCCGCCGCGCGATCGCGACCATCAGCGACGATTCGTCGGGCAGCTTGAGCCGCTTCAGCGCGTGGCTCAGCGCATCGGTGCCGATCTGCGCGGGCAGGCGGGTGACGATGTCCTCGTACAGCGTCTGGCCCAGTGCGGTCTGCTCGACACGTTCCTTCTGGCGCAGATGCCGGCGGATCGCGGCGAGCGCCTTGCCGGTGGTCGCGACGTTCAGCCATTGCGGCTGCGGTGACTGGCCCTTCGAGCGCAGGATCTGCACCTGGTCGCCATTCTCGATCACCGTCGACAGCGGCACGACCCGACCGTTCACCTTCGCGCCGACCGCCTGATCGCCAAGGTCGGTGTGCACCGCATAGGCGAAGTCGATCGAGGTCGCGCCCTTGGGCAACTGGATCAGCTCGCCCTTCGGCGTGAACGCGAAGATGCGATCGGTGTACATCGCCATCCGCGTATGTTCGAGCAGCTCTTCGGGGCTTTCGGCGGTATCGAGGATTTCGACGAGGTCTCGGATCCAGCTGACCTGCCGGTCGCTGCCGTTAATCTGCTGCTTGTACGCCCAGTGCGCCGCCAGCCCGAACTCGGCCTGCGCGTGCATATCGGGCGTGCGGATCTGGATCTCGATCCGCGCGCTGTCGGCATGGATCACCGAGGTATGCAGCGAACGATAGCCGTTGCGCTTGGGCGTCGAGATGTAATCCTTGAACCGCCCCGGCACCATCGGCCAGCGCTGATGGATGATCCCAAGTGCACGGTAGCAATCTTCCTCGGTGGGGACGATCGCGCGGAAGGCCATTACATCGGAGAGTTGTTCGAAGCTGATGTGGCGTTCGGACATCTTCCGGAAGATCGAATAGGGGTGTTTTTCGCGCCCCGAGATTTCCGCTTCGACACCGGCGCGGGAGAGTACCAGCTTGAGGCCGGAGGCGATCTTGGCGATGCGGTCGCCGTCGCCCTTTTTGAGCTGTTCGAGGCGGCGGTTGATCGATTCGGAGGCTTCGGGCTCTAGCTGTTCGAACGCGAGCGACTGCATCTCGCGCATGAACTCGTACATGCCGATCCGCTCGGCGAGCGGCGCGTAGATGTCCATCGTCTCCTTGGCGATGCGACGGCGCTTCTCTGGCTTGGCGATGTGGTGCAGCGTGCGCATGTTGTGGAGGCGGTCGGCAAGTTTAACGAGAAGTACGCGGATGTCGTCGGACATCGCGAGGAGGAATTTGCGGAGGTTTTCGGCGGCGCGTTCGTTTTCGGTCTGTGCTTCGATCTTCGAAAGCTTGGTGACGCCGTCGACGAGACGCGCGACCGAAGCACCGAACAGCCGTTCGATTTCCTCGGGCGTGGCGACCGTGTCCTCGATCGTGTCGTGGAGGATCGCGGTGGCGATCGTCTCCGCGTCGAGGTGCAGGTCGGTGAGAATGCCGGCCACCTCGATCGGATGGCTGAAATACGGATCGCCGCTCGCACGCTTTTGCGACCCGTGCGCCTGCATCGAGAAGACATAGGCGCGGTTCAGCAGCGCCTCGTCGGCGTCGGGATCGTAGTCGAGGACGCGATCGACCAGTTCATATTGGCGCAACACGGTTCATAGATGGGGCCGTACGAGGAGTTTTGGCAACAAAAAGCGTCGCATCACTGTGATCTAGTGGGTGCATCCAAGGGGTGCGTCATCCATTCGTTGGGTCAGTGGCGTATAACGCAGGATAACCGGGGCGTTTCGCTTCTGCGGGTTATGCGGTACGCTTGCCCGCGGACGAGGATGACGTGATGGGCAAATTGCGCGAACCATTGCTGGAATGCAGCCTGCCCGCCGCGCTGGAGGCGATGGGCGAGCGCTGGTCGTTCCTGATCCTCCGCGCGGCGTTCAACGGCCTGCATCATTTCGAGGAGTTCCAATCGGAACTCGGCATCGCACGGAACATCCTGGCGAACCGGCTGGCGCGGCTGGTCGAGCACGGGATCCTAGAGCGACAGCCCATCCCGGAGGATCGGCGCAAGATCGCCTACGGACTGACCGACAAGGGTTTCGCGCTGTTGCCGACGATGATCGCGCTGCGGCAATGGGGCGAGCGGTGGGAGACGTGCGTGCCGGCGTTCCCGATCCTGGTCGACGCGCGCGATCGGCGGCCTTTGCAGCCGGTGTCGGTGCGGGCGCATGATGGGCGCGTGCTGGCGAAGGGGGATTTGATCTGGGCTCTGCCTGGGGAAGTTGCCGGGGATGGCGTGGAGGCAGAGGCGGCGGCTGAGGCGGCGGAGTAGGCCCCTTCTGCTCCCCTCCCTGGAAGGGAGGGGCTGGGGGTGGGTTGGCTTGGGGCTGGTGCCGGCGCTCTCCCAACGGGCCGACCCACCCCCTACCCCTCCCTTTCAGGGAGGGGGGACTGTTGCGTTAGTGGGTGGGTAGCGACTCCAGCACTGTGCGGATCGCGTTTGGCAACGCGACCGGGCGGCCTGTTTCCAGATCGACGTGGACGCTGACCATCGTGATCACCGTGTGCAGTTCGCCCGTCTCCGCATGCGCCAACTCGAAGCGCTTCGTCAGGCTTGTCGTGCCTAGCTTTTCGATCCGCACGAACGCTTCCACCGTATCCCCGAGGCGGAACGGCTTGAGGTAGTCGATCTCGGTCCGGCGTACGTTGAACTCGGTGGTCGGCCAGACGTCAGGCAGGGCTTCGGCGATCCCTGTCCATTCCCAGAACTCGGTCACCGCGACGTCGGCATATTCGAGATAGCGCGAGTTGAAGACGATGCGCTGGCCGTCGATTTCGGCGTAGCGCACGCGGAACTTGGTGGAGAAGGCGAAACCGGGCCGCATCAGAAGATCAGCCGGACGCCGACGATCGCCAGCACGGTCGCGAGCACCGGGACCAGTACGCGGTCGGAGACGCGCGTCGCGATCAGGCTGCCGACGATGATGCCGGGGATCGAGCCGATCAGCAGCGACACGAGCAGGTCGACGTCGACCGAGCCGAGGATCCAGTGGCCGATCCCCCCGAGCAACGTCAGTGGCACCGCGTGCGCGATGTCCGAACCGACCAATCGGTTGATCGGCAGGGAGGGGTAGAGGATCAGCAGCGCGGTCATGCCCAGCGCGCCGGCACCGACCGAGGTGAGCGAGACCAGCACGCCGAGGACGGCGCCCAGCAGGATCGTCAGCATCGCCTGGCGTTCACCGCCGACCGTGCCGATCCGCGGGGTCAGCCATGCGACGATCTTGCCGCGGAGGAACGTCGCGACCGCCGACAGGATCAGCGTGATGCCGAGCACGACGGTGATCGCGTGGCCGGTGTCGGATGATTTCTCGCCGAGGTGGTTTAGCACCAGCAACGTCGCGATCGCCGCCGGGACGCTGCCGGTCGCCAGCCGGCGCACCACGCGCCAGTCGACCGTGCCGCGCCATCCATGCACCGTCGTTCCCACCGTCTTGGTCGCCGACGCGTAGAGCAGGTCGGTGCCGACCGCGGTGGCGGGGTGGAAGCCGAAGACGAGCACCAGCAGCGGCGTCATCAGCGACCCGCCACCGACACCCGTCAGCCCGACAATGAGGCCGACGAGCACGCCGGCCACCGAATATAACGGATTGATATCCACGCTGGCGAAGGTCAGCCGGCGCCGCGCGCGGGCGTGTTTACGCCCATGGACTGGAGGTATTTCTTCACGTTGCGCGCCGCCTGACGGAGCCGCTGTTCGTTCTCGACCATCGCGATCCTCACATAGCCCTCGCCGTTTTCGCCGTAGCCCACGCCTGGGGCGACCGCGACGTGCGCGTGAGTCAGCAATTGTTTGGTGAACTCAAGGCTACCTAAATGCGCGAGGGCGGGTGGCAAAGGCGCCCAAGCGAACATGCTCGCGCGGGGGGACGGGATATCCCAGCCGGCGCGGCCGAAGCTCTCGACCATGACGTCGCGGCGCTTGTGATATAGCAGGCGGTTGCGTTCGACGATGTCCTGCGGACCGTTCAACGCGGCGCAGGCGGCCGCCTGGATCGGCGTGAACGCGCCGTAGTCGAGGTACGACTTTACGCGGCTCATCGCCGCGATCAGCGTCTTGTTGCCGACCGCGAAGCCGATCCGCCAGCCGGCCATCGAATAGGTCTTGCTGAGCGAGGTGAACTCGATCGCGATATCCTTCGCGCCCGGCACCTGCAGGATCGAGGGGGTCGGGTTGCCGTCGTAATAGAGCTCCGAATAGGCGAGATCGGAGATGATCCAGACCTTGTTCTCCTTCGCCCACGCGACGAGGCGCTCGTAGAAGGCGAGATCGACTGCCTCTGCCGTCGGATTCGACGGATAGTTGACGACCAGGATCGACGGGCGGGGCACGGTGAACGCCATCGCGCGCTCGAGGCTCTCGAAATACGCCTCGTCCGGGGTCGTCGGCACCGCGCGGATCGTGGCGCCGGCGATGATGAAGCCGAAGGTGTGGATCGGATAGGACGGGTTGGGCGCAAGCACGACGTCACCGGGCGCGGTGATCGCGGTGGCGAGGCTCGCGAGGCCCTCCTTCGAGCCCATCGTGACCACGACTTCGGTCTCGGGATCGACGTCGACGCCGAACCGGCGGCCGTAGTAATTCGCCTGCGCCTTGCGCAGGCCGGGGATGCCTTTCGACTGCGAATAGCCGTGCGCGCTGGGCTTGCGCGCGACTTCGACGAGCTTTTCGATGACATGCTCGGGCGGCGGCAGGTCGGGATTGCCCATGCCGAGATCGATGATGTCCTCCCCGCCCGCGCGCGCCGCCGCCCGCATCGCGTTCACTTCGGCGATGACGTAAGGGGGCAAGCGTTTGATGCGGTAGAAGTCTTCGGACATGATCAGCCTCAAGCTGGAGGAGCGGGTGCTGTACCGCAGGTGAGGGGGGGCGTCATCCGCCTCATTCGTCGCCGGTGCGAAAGGTTTGCCGAGTACCTCCCCGGCGGAGGCCAGGGTCCAATTGGAAAGGTCGTGGTAACGAAGCGCATCGTTCATCAGCGCCGTCGCCCAATTGGACCCCGGCCTTCGCCGGGGAGGTGGTTGGGAGGCGGCGCGGTGGTTGGCGAGGCGGCGCGGGGGAGGCGGCGTGGTGGTTGGCGAGGACGAGCGACGCCAGAAAATTCCGTCATCCTGACGAAAGTCAGGACCCAGAGCCGCAAGCGCCTGCGCTCGTAACCCTGGGTCCTGACTTTCGTCAGGATGACGAGTTGGGGTGTGACGGGCAGCATGTTTGAATCGCCTCGTTCTTCCGCTTGGCCGATCGCTCGGCTAAGCTCCGGGAAAAGCAGAGGACGTCATGGCCGAAACTCCTCCTACCCCGACCCTTCCCGATCTCCAGCACTGGACCTGGGTCATGGGGCGTGCGCAGCAGATGATGATGGAGCAGGGCTTGGCGGCGATGCAGCCCAAGCCCGAGGCGATCCCGGCGATCCCGGGCCTCACCGATCCCGCCACGCTGGAGCGCGCACGCGATTTCTGGAGTGAGAGCCTGACTCTGTGGCAGCGGTTTCTCGATCCGGCCAAGGCGCCCGAGCCCGCCCCCGTCACCGACAAGCGCTTCAAGGCGCCGCAGTGGCGCGAACCCGTGTTCGACCTGATCCGGCAGAGCTATCAGTTGATCGGCGATCACATGCTCCGCGGTGTCGAGGCGATCGACGGGCTCGACCCGAAGCAGAAGGAGCAGTTGCGGTTCGCGACCAAGGGGTTCGTCGACGCGATGAGTCCGACCAATTTCGCGCTGACCAACCCGCAGGTGATCGAGAAGACGATCGAGACGCGGGGCGAGAATCTGCTGAAAGGTCTGCAGAACATGATGGCGGACCTCGCCCGCGGGCAGGTGACGCATACGCCGGAGGGCGCGTTCGAGCTCGGCCGCAACCTGGCGATGACGCCGGGCAAGGTGGTCAAGCGCACGCCGCTCTACGAGCTCATTCAATACAGCCCGACCACCGAGAAGGTTCTGGCGACGCCGCTCGTCATCTTTCCGCCGTGGATCAACCGGTTCTACATCCTCGACCTGACGCCCGAGAAGAGCTTCATCCGCTGGGCGGTCGAGCAGGGCATCACGGTGTTCATGGTGTCCTGGAAATCCGCCGACGCGAGCATGAAGGACGTGGTTTGGGACGATTATGTCGGCGCGCAGGTCGAGGCGATCGACACCGTCCGCGACGTGCTCGACGTGCCGGCGGTGCATACGATCGGCTATTGCGTGGCGGGAACGACGCTGGCCGCGACACTCGCGCTGCTGACCGCACGCGGGCTTGCGGAAAAGGTGGCGAGCGCGACGTTCTTCACGGCACAGGTCGATTTCGCGCAGGCGGGCGAGTTGCAGTATTTCATCGACGACGAGCAGCTTAAGATGGTCGCGTCGCTGTCGCCAGAGGGGTTCCTCGACGGGCGTTACATGGCGACGACGTTCAACCTGCTGCGCGGGCGCGACCTGATCTGGAACTACGTCACGCAGAATTATTTGCTCGGGCAGGATTACGTGCCGTTCGACCTGCTCCACTGGAATGGTGACACGACCAACCTGCCGGCGAAATGGCATTTGAGCTATCTGACCGACCTGTACCGCGACAATCTGCTAGTACAGCCGGGCGCGATCAGCGTCGACGGCACGCCGCTCGACCTCACCAAGGTCAAGACGCCAAGCTATGTCCAGGCGGGGCGCGAGGATCATATCGCACCGGCGGAAAGCGTGTGGAAGCTGACCCAGCTGTTCGCGGGACCGCTGAAGTTCGTGCTGGCGGGGTCGGGGCACATCGCCGGAGTCGTGAACCCGCCGGCTGCGGGCAAGTATCAGTTTTGGACCAATCCTTCGGCGCATACGACGCTCGACAACTTCGTTGCGGGAGCGACCGAGACCAAGGGAAGCTGGTGGCCGGACTGGGTCGAATGGGTCCGCGCGATCGATCCGAAAATCGTGCCAGCCAAAGGGGTTAGGCATCCCGGCAAGGGGCCCCTCGCGGCGCTCGGCGATGCGCCCGGCGAGTATGTTAAAACTCGGTAGCGCTACCTTCCGTTAACGTCATGGTGCACTGCACAATTTTAATTGTGCGGCGCCACGAATAGTGTACAAAGACCGCGACATAACTCCGAAGAGAGGTGCGTGGATGGTGGATATCGTGAAACGGACGGCCAAGGCCGGTTCGAAGCTTGTCGCCGCCGCGAAACCGGTGGCTGCCGTGAAGGCCGCGACCGCCAAAGCCTCCGCTCGGACTGTCGCCAAGCCGGCGAAACCGGCACCCGAGCCGATCGCCAAGACGTCGGTACCTCAACCTCTCGCGGCTGCTTTTGTATCGCCGCATCCGGACATTCCCGCCCCGATTCCGGCCACCGCGCCAACGGGGACTCCTGCCAGCGAAACAAAGGACGCCACGATGGAAACGATCCAGAGCATCACCGAGAAGACCAAGGCCCTCTTCACGGGCGCGAACACCGCCGAGTTCAATGAGCAGGCCAAGGGCGCGATGGAGAAGTCGGCGAAGATGGCGGAAGATTTCGTCGCGTTCGGCAAGGGCAACATCGAGGCGCTGGTCGAATCGTCGAAGATCGCCGCGAAGAACGTCGAGGCGCTCGGCCAGGAAGCGGCCGAGTACGCCAAGACCTCGTTCGAGAGCGCGACCGAAGCCGCCAAGACGCTCGCCGCCGCCAAGTCGCCGACCGAGTTCATGAAGCTCCAGGGCGATTACGCGCGCACCGCGTTCGACACGATGATCGCCGAGGGTTCGCGCTCGACCGAGCGGATGCTGAAGATGTTCGGCGAGTTCGCGCAGCCGATCTCGAACCGCGTTGCGGTCGCGACCGACAAGATGAAGATCTCGTCGTAAGTCGATTGCGCGCCGCCTTCGGGTAGTGCGACACGAAAGGGGCGGCCGTCATGCGACGGTCGCCCCTTTTCGTTTGTGGATTTCGCACGGATTTCGCGTGGGGTGTGCGGGCGCCCCCTTGCCCTTGCCCCCCGGCATGCCATATTTTGGCAGCATGGTGTTGACCCCCGAATTGAAGCTGGCCGCAATGATGGCCGAGCGCCGCGACGATGGTGGCGAAGATGGCGATGGCGGCACGGGCGCCGGCATCGCGACCAAGACGCGCGCGAAGACCAAACAGCCGACGCCGTACCGCGTCCTGATGCTCAACGACGACTATACGCCGATGGAATTCGTCGTGCTGTGCCTCCAGCGGTTCTTCCGGATGGACATGGAGGCGGCGACTCGCGTTATGCTGCACGTCCACCAGAAGGGCGTCGGGGTTTGTGGGACGTTCAGCTACGAGGTCGCGGAGACCAAGGTGTCGCAGGTCATGGATTTCGCCCGCCAGAACCAGCATCCGCTGCAGTGCACGCTCGAGAAGGCGTGACTTGATCAGTCCTCTCGGCGGGGGGATCGAAGCGTATTTTACCGTGCGGGGGGAAGCCAGCGCAGGTCTAGTCCGTCGAACCGATCGATATAATTCGCCGCCTGCGCCAGTTGCATTTCGTTGAGCAATGTCACCCGGCCCATTTCGCGGCGGATCAGGCCGTCTTCCTCGAGTTGGCGAAGCATGCGGTTGACGTGGACCGCGGTGAGGCCGGTTGCGTCGCCGATTTCCTCCTGCGTCAGCCCAAGTGTGAAGCTGTTGCCCATCGCCCGGTCGCGCATTCGTAATCGGTTGCGCATCTCGAACAGCAGCGCGGCGATCCGGGCCTTTGCCGAGGTCCGGCCGAGCGCGGCGAGACGGTCGGTCAGCGCGACCTTCTCCATCTGGTTCATCACCATGATCAGCGCCGACAACCGCGGGTGATCGGTGACGAGCCCGGTCATCGCCGACCGATCGAACGAGCAGACCGTGCAATCCGTCAGCGCGACCACCGTCTCGGGCGAATCGCGGTACACCAGAGCCGAGACCGCCAGCATGTCGCCGGCATAGAGGAAGCGCAGGATCTGGCGGCTGCCGTCGTCTAGCAGCACATAGCTCATTGCCATGCCGCGTTGGAGGATGAAGAGTTCGGCCTGTGGGTCGTTCTCTCGCACGAGGACGGCACCGCGACGCAAGTCTCGCGGGCGGTCCTCCAACCGCGCTAGCGCAGCCTTTTCGTTCATCGACAGGTCGACGAGATCGCCGACGCGGTCGGCGAAGCAGCTGTGCGGCACTCTGTAATCGTCCCCGATGTTAGAGAACCACAGAGCAAAGCTAGGATTTCCGCGCATTAAAGTCGATCAAGCGGGGGGCGTTAGCGCTGCGGAGGAGGGCGCGCGGTCCCAACGCGGGACTCGTCCTCGGGTAGCGTCCGCCCATCGCCCGATCGCCAAGGGGCCCTTGCGCAGATCGCCAGCCGCGATAGACACCGGCGATGGACCGTATTCTCATTCGCGGCGGCAATCGCCTATCCGGGCGCCTGCCCATTTCCGGCGCGAAGAACGCCGCGCTCACGCTGATGCCGTGCGCGCTGCTGACCGAAGAACCGCTGACGCTGCGCAACCTGCCGCGGCTGGCGGATGTCGACGGCTTCGGCCATCTGCTCAACCAGCTCGGTGCGTCGACCGCGATCCAGGGGACGCGGCCGGAGGATTTCGGCCGTGTGATGACGATCCGCGCGGGTAACCTCACCTCGACCGAGGCGCCGTACGACATCGTGCGGAAGATGCGCGCGTCGATCCTGGTGCTCGGGCCTCTGCTCGGCCGTGGCGGCGAAGCGACGGTGTCGCTGCCGGGGGGCTGCGCTATCGGCAATCGGCCGATCGATCTGCATCTGCGCGCGCTCGAGGCGATTGGCGCCGAGTTGGAAATGGCGGCGGGCTATGTGAAGGCGATCGCGCCGGGTGGACGCCTGCCGGGCGGGCGCTTCCGTTTCCCGATCGTGTCGGTCGGCGCGACAGAGAACGTCGTGATGGCCGCGGTGCTCGCCAAGGGCACCAGCGTGATCGAGAACGCCGCGCGTGAGCCCGAGATCGTCGACCTCTGCAACTGCCTCGTCGCGATGGGCGCGTCGATCGACGGGATCGGCACAGAGACGCTGACGATCGAGGGCCGCGACCGGCTGCACGGCGCGACCTATGCGGTGATGCCCGACCGGATCGAGGCGGGCAGTTACGCGTGCGCCGCGGCGATCACGGGCGGCGACCTGGAGCTGGTCGGCGTCGCGATCCCGGACATGGGTGCGACGATCGATGCGCTGGTCGAGGCGGGCGTTTCCGTTACGCCGACCAGGGACGGCGTCCGCATCGCCTCGGACGGCAAGCTGAAGCCGCTGACGCTGTCGACTGCGCCTTACCCCGGGTTCGCGACCGACATGCAAGCGCAGTTCATGGCGATGCTGTGCAAGGCGGATGGCGCCAGCGTGCTGACCGAGACGATCTTCGAGAACCGCTATATGCACGTGCCGGAACTGGCGCGGATGGGGGCGGATATCCAGGTGCGTGGGCGGACCGCGGTGGTGCGCGGGGTCGACAAGCTGGTCGGGGCGCCGGTGATGGCGACCGATCTGCGGGCTTCGATGAGCCTGATCCTGGCCGGGTTGGCGGCGGATGGCGAGACGTCGGTGGGTCGGGTTTACCACCTCGACCGCGGGTATGAGCGGCTTGAGGAGAAGCTGAGCGCGGTTGGTGCGGATATCGAGCGGGCCAGCGACGGGTGAGGGCTTGGTGTCGTAGCTTGAGCAGGGGTTGGGTGAGGGGCTGTTCCGGGCGTAGCACTGCTTGGCTGCCCCTCACCCCGACCCTCTCCCCAAAGGGGAGAGGGAGTAGGTCGCTATTCGTTTTCCGGTGGTTCGGTTGAAGCAGCGCTGACCTTGCTGTTTCCCCGCGAAGGCGGGGGCCCAGGATCAAGCAAGACCGTTCTCGGTAATCCGGTAGACATCTACTCAGCGCCGCCGGCAAAGCCGCCGTCGGACGGGTTCGGTGAACCGACCCGCCGGCCGTGCCGGGCGCTGCCCGCTTCGCTTTGCTCGCGGTCAACGGCGCGGACGTTGCCGCGCCTGCGCCCGTCAGTACATGTGCTGCCCGCCATTAATGCTCAGCGTAGACCCGGTCACGAACCCGCCCTCCTCCGAGCACAGAAACGCCACACCACGCGCGATTTCGGTCGCCTGGCCCAAGCGCCCGACCGGGATCTTCGCCACGATCTTCTCCAGCACGTCGGCCGGCACCGCCGCCACCATGTCCGTATCGATATACCCAGGCGCGATCGCGTTGACCGTCACGCCGGCACGCGCGCCTTCTTGCGCCAACGCCTTGGTGAAGCCGTGGATGCCGGACTTGGCCGCTGCGTAGTTCACCTGGCCGTATTGCCCGGCCTGCCCGTTGATCGAGCCAATGTTGACGATCCGCCCCCATTTGCGCGTCCGCATGCCCGGGAACACCGCCTTGGCCATGTTGAAGCAACCGCCGAGATTGGTGTCCATCACCTCTTTCCAATCCTGGTAGGTCATCTTCAGGATCGTGCCGTCGCGGGTGATGCCGGCATTGTTCACGACGATATCGACGTCACCCAGGTCAGCGGCGACCTGCGCGCAGCCGGCCTGGCACGCGTCGTAGTCGGCGACGTCCCATTTATACGCCTTGATCCCAGTGCGCTCGGTGAATTCGCGAGCCCGGTCATCGTTGCCAGCATAGGTTGCCGCTACGGTCAGGCCCATGTCCTGCAATGCGAGGCTGATCGCTTCGCCGATTCCGCGCGTACCACCGGTTACAATTGCGACGCGTGCCATCAGTCTCTCCTAGGTTCAGCCTTTTGGGGGAGGCTAGCCAGCCCGCACCCATCCTTCAAGCTCGCGCGCCAAAATGCTGCGCAACATTTCCACGCCGACCGGGCTGTCGTTGAGGCAGGGGAGATAAGCGAAGTGCGTGCCGCCTGCTTCCTCGAAGCTCTCACGCCCGCGGATCGACAGCTCCTCAAGCGTCTCGAGACAATCGGCGGAGAAGCCCGGCGCGAAGATCGCTACCTTGGTCTTGCCGGCCTTGGCGAGCGCCACCAGCGTCTCGTCGGTCGCCGGGCCGAGCCACTTCTGCGGCCCGAACCGCGACTGGAACGCGATCGTCAACTCGCGGCCCATGCGTTCGCCGAGCAATCGCGCGGTTTTCTGGCAGTGGCAGTGGTAGGGATCGCCCTGCTGCAACGTCCGCTTCGGCATCCCGTGGAAGCTGGCGACGATCGCATCGGGGGTGAAATCGAGCGCGGCAAGGCCCTCTTCGAGCGAGTCCTTCAATGCGTCGATATACAGCGTGTCGTCATAATAAGGCGGCAGCGTGCGGATCGCCGGCTGCCAGCGCAGCCCGGCGAGATGCTTGAACGCCTTGTCGTTCGCGGTTGCAGTCGTTGCTGCGCAATATTGCGGATAGAGTGGCGCGAGCAGGATGCGTTCGCAGCCCGCCGCCTTCATCGCCGTCAGCCGGTCCGAAATCGAGGGATTGCCGTAGCGCATCGCCCAGTCGACCAGCACTTCCGGCCCGAACGAATCCTTCAGCGCCGCCGCCTGCAACCGGGTGATTGCAGCGAGCGGCGAGCCATCGTCGCGCCAGACCTGCGCATAGGCGTGGGCGGACTTTTTCGGGCGGGTGTTGAGGATGATGCCGCGCAGGATTGGTTGCCACGCGATCTGCGGGATTTCGACGACGCGCGAATCGGACAGGAACTCGCCGAGATAGCGCTTTACCGATTTCGCATCGGGGCCATCGGGCGTGCCGAGGTTCATCAGCAACACGCCGATCTTCGGCTTGGGAATCGGGGGGTGATCGGGGGGCAGGGTCATGACGCTGGTCTTAAAGGCAAATTGCGGATGCGGAAGCCCGTTGACGCATAGAGTGCATTGGCGATCGCCGGCGCGACCGCGGGGACGCCGAGTTCGCCGACGCCGCCGGGGGCTTCGTCGCTGCGGATCAATTCGACGGTGATGTCGGGCGTGTCGGCGAGGCGGGGCAGCGCGATCGTGTCGAACCCGCGTGCGTCGGCAAGGCCGCGGGTGAAGCCGGTCGCGGCGCCGAGTGCCGAGGCCATGCCGAAGATCAGACCGCCCTCGATCTGCTGGCGGACGATGTCGGGATTGATCTGAGCGCCGCAATCCACCGCGGCGACGAGGCGGTCGACCACCGGGCGCTGGTTCGGGCCCATGTGCGCCTCGGCCATCACGGCGATGTAGCTGCCTCGGAACGCGTGGGCTGCGATACCCTGGCCGCTGCCCGCGATACCGCCGTTCCAGCCGCCGAGTGCCGCTGCGGTCGAGAGACAGCGGGCGAGCCGCGGTTCGCCGCCGAGCATGCCGATGCGGAACGACATCGGTTCGGATTGCGCCGCGCGCGCGAGTTCGTCGAGGAAGCATTCGGTGAAGAACGCGGTGTAGCCATGTGCGCCGCCGCGAAGGTGGCCGGTCGGGATGCCGATCTCGGCGGGGTGGTGGTCGATCGCATAGGCGGGGATGCGGTAGGCGGGCGTTGCGCCTGCCACGGCGTAGCGATCACCTTTCACGCCGATCAGCGCGGATTCGGTGGCGAGCCCCGGCATCATGCGGCGTGCCATCTCGGCGCCGGTGGCGGGGGCGGCGATGGTCGCGCTCCAGCCCATGATCGCGCCGTTGGGGGCGAGCCGTGCGGCCATCTTCGCGACTGCGGGTGCGCGGTAGTGGTCGTGGAGCGAGTCCTCGCCGCGCGACCAGACGAGGCTGACCGGGCGGCGGAGTTTGAGCGCGAGGACGGCGGCTTGCTCGGCGACGTCGTGTTCGAGTGCTGCGCCGAACGATCCGCCGATCAGCATCGGGTGGACGACGACCGCATCCTCGCTGAGGTTCGCCGCGCGCGCCGCCGCCGATCGTGCAAGACCGGGTGCTTGAGTCGCTAGCCAGAGTTCGAGGCGGCCGTTCGAGAAGGAGGCGGTCGCGTTGCGGGTCTCGATCGCTGCGTGCAGGCCGAGACCGGCGCGGTAGGTTGCGGTGACGAGCTTGGCGCCCTGGAACGTCGCGGCGACGTCTCCGGTCTCCGCCATCCGCATGCCGGGACGTGCGAGCGCGGCGTCCAGGGCTGCTTCGATCGACTCTGTGTCCGGGAGCGAGGCGTCGTTCTCGAACCGTGGCGCGAGCGCGTCGAGCGCCTTTTGTGCGGCCCACCCTGTCGTCGCGACTGCGGCCACCCAGCGCGGGTTCTCGACCACCGATAGCACGCCGCGGATGCGATCCGCAGCGGCGCGGTCGACCCTGGTCAGGCGACCGCCGACCGGGCCTTGGCGGATCGCCGCGTGAACCATGTCGGCGAGGCGAACGTCACCTGCGAAGTTCGCCGAGCCATCGACCTTCGACGGGGTGTCGAGGCGGGGTACGGACTTGCCGACGAGCTTGCCCGCGCCCTGGATGCCGAGCGGGAGGGGGGCGGGGAGCGTGAACTTCGCGGCCTCCTCGGCGAGCTCGGCAAAGCGGATGCGCTTGGCTTGATATGTGCAAAAGCCGGCCTCGGCGTTGACTTGGGTCCAGTCGGCGTCCCAGCGTTTGGCCGCTGCCATGCAGAGCAGCGCGCGGGCGCCTGCACCGGCCTCGTGGCAGGCTTGTTCGAACATCCGGATCGAACTGGATCCGCCGGTCAGCATCGGTGGCTGCGGGGTGCCATCCGGGAGGCGGTCGAACAGGCCTTCGAACAGGTCGTGCGTGCCGATCGGGTTGGCGTAGAGCGGGTTGAGCGGGGCGGGCTCGACACCGATCGTGCGCCAGTCCGCGCCGAGCTCGTCCGCGACGATCTGGGGGAGGGTGGTGTAGACTCCCTGGCCGTGCTCGACCTGCGGAACGGCGACGGTGACGTGGCCGTCGGTGCCGATCTTGAGCCATGCGCCGAACGGGGTTTCGCTGGGGTTGGCGACGAGGTTGGGGGCGTAGGTTCGGGGCCAGAGGCTCCAGGCTACGACTAGGCCGACGCCCGCGCCTCCGCTAATGAGTAGGCCGCGCCTGTTGATCATGAGTGGGCTCTAATCCTTCTCCCCAACGGGGAGAAGGTGGCGCGAAGCGTCGGATGAGGGGGCGTGGGTCTCCAGGACCGTGCCGGGAGTCTCACTGCCCCTCTCCCTTCCGTCGCCTACGGCTCCTCCCTCCCTCTCCCCGGAGGGGCGAGGGACGTTAAGCCAGCGCTCGGTATGTTGCCTTGAGCGAGACCTTGTCGATCTTCTCCGTCCCCAGCCTCGGCAGCGGCTGCTCCGAAATCCAGATCCGCTGCGGCACCTTGAACGCGGCGATGTGCTGGTGGAGGAACGCGCACAGGTCGTCCGCCGTTAGCGCCTCGCCGTCCTGCGGCACGACCACTGCGCCGGGGACTTCGCCGAAGCGCTCGTCCGCGAGGCCGAAGACGGCGGCCTCCGCGACGGCCGGGTGCTCGTACAGCGCCGCCTCGACCTCCTGGCACGAGATGTTCTCGCCACCGCGGATGATGATATCCTTCTTGCGGTCGACGATGAACAGATAGCCGTCCTCGTCGAGGTAACCGATGTCGCCGGTCCGGAAATAGCCGTCCGAGGTGAACGCAGCGGCGGTCGCGTCCGGGCGGTTCCAATATTCCTTGAAGTTGCAGATCGAGCGGATGCAGACCTCGCCGCGCTGGCCCTGGTCGACCGGGTGGCCGGCATCGTCGAGGATCGCGAGGTCGACCAACGGCGCGCCGGCGCGGCCGGCGGAATTGGGCTTGGCGAGGTAGTTGCTGCGCCAGTTGCCGGTGCCGACGGCGTTGGTTTCGGTCAGGCCGTAGCCGATCAGCGGTGCGCCCCCCTTGCCATCCGGGCCGCCCATCTCCTCGTCGATGCGGCGGACGTGATCGACCGGGCGCGGCGCGCCACCCGCGGCGAAATCGGTGACGGTCGACAGGTCGTAATTGGCACGATCGGGGTGATTGAGGATCTCGAAGCTCATCAAGGGCACGCCGACGAAATACGTGACACCCTCCGCCTCGATCAGCCGCATCGCCTCGCCCGCATCCCATTTCGGCATGAGCACCAGTTTCCGCCCCATCGCGAAGCTCTGCAGGAACACCGGCACTTCCCCGGTGATGTGGAACAGCGGGATCGTCAGCAGCGTGACCGGCTGGCCGACCGGCGGATTGCCCTGCGCGGTGGCGATGCCGACCATCATCATCGCCTGGCCGAGATAGTTGAAGATGCCCTGCACGACCGCGCGGTGCTCGGACAATGCGCCTTTCGACTGGCCGGTCGAACCGCTGGTGAACAGGATCGTCGCATGATCCTCCGGCCCGAGCAGCGGCAGGTCGGCGGTGTGGTCGTCCTTTGCGAACACGGCTCCGAGCGCTTCGGCAAGCGGTCGCGAATCATCGATCTCGACCACCGGTGCGCGCAGGGCCGCGATCTGCGCGAGTCGCTTCACCCGCGGCGGATCGGCGAACACGAGGGCGCAATCGACCTCGCCGATCGCCGTTTCCAATTCCTCCGACTGCCACCAGCCGTTGAGCAACGTCGCGACGCCGCCGGCCATTATGATGCCCATGTAGAGCACGATCCACGACGGCGAGTTGCGCATCGCGATGCCGACCCGGTCGCCCTTGGTGATGCCGTACCCGCCGACGAGGGCGCGCGCGGTTCTCTCCGCGGCAGCGTAGACTTCGCCGAACGTCAGCCGCTCGGCGCCCGATACCAGGAAGACGGCGTCGCAATGCTCGTTGGCGTAGTGTGCGAAATAATAGCTGAGTGCGGGCGGCGCGGCGGCGATCGTCGGCAGCTTCACCCCGAACCGCTCGACAGAACCGAGCGCCAGCATACCGTCGGGCGCGGTCAGCGCGGCCATCGTCGAATCCATAGCTAGGTCCAGCTCGGTCCGCATATCGCTCTCCTACTTGGTCTTATCGTTATCGCTCTTTATGCAGGGGCGAACGCGTGGGGAAAAGCCTTTGATCCTGTCGACCATCACCGCCGCTGCGGGCGCCGCAGCGCCTGCCGTCGGCAGTCACATCCGCTTCGAGGATCTGGGGCTCCACCCCGACGTCTTCTCGATCGGCTTCTTCACGCTGCGCTGGTACAGCCTTGCCTATATCGGTGGGATTCTGCTCGGCTGGTGGTACCTGCTGAAGCTGCTCGCACAGCCCGGCGCACCGATGGCGCGGCGTCATGCCGACGACCTGGTATTCTATGCAACGTTGGGCATCATCCTCGGCGGGCGGCTCGGCTATGTGATCTTCTACGCACCCGAGATGTTCCTGCATCCGCTGCGCATCTTCCGGCTCTGGGATGGCGGCATGTCGTTCCATGGCGGGGTGATCGGCACGTCGATCGGGCTGATCCTGTTTGCGCGGAAACACCAGCTCAACTGGTTGCGCGTGCACGATTATATCGCGTGCTGCGTCCCCTTCGGGCTGTTCTTCGGGCGGCTGGCGAACTTCGTCAACGGCGAGCTGTGGGGCAAGCCGACCGACGTCGCCTGGGGGATCATCTTCGAGCGCACCGTGCCGTTCGGGATGGTCGAGCCGGCGCGGCATCCGAGCCAGCTCTACGAGGCGGGGCTGGAGGGCATAGTCCTGTTCGCGCTGCTGTGGTTCGCGTTCTGGAAAACCAAGGCGCGGTACGATCCGGGCAAGCTCGTCGGACTGTTCGTGCTAGGCTACGGCCTCGCCCGGTTCACGGCCGAGTTCTTCCGCGAGCCCGATTCGCAGTTGCGGGCCTTTGCCGAGTCGACCGGGCTGCACATGGGGCAGTGGCTGTGCGTGCCGATGATTCTCGGTGGCGCGTATCTGGTCGCAACGTCGGCCAAGCGGCGGGTGCGGGTCGAGTCGATCGCGGGTACGCAGAGCGTCGCCTAGCTCCCCTCCCGCTTGCGGGAGGGGTTGGGGGAGGGCATGGCCGCAAACGTCATGGCCAAAGATTCTCCAGCCCCTCCCCTAACCCCTCCCGCAAGCGGAAGGGGGATAGATACCGCCCTCCCGGAACGCCTTGCCCGAGCGATCGCGCTCGCAGGTCCGATACCCGTCGCGCAGTACATGGCGGCCGCTAACGCGCACTACTATGCGACCCGCGATCCGCTGGGGGCGGGGGGCGATTTCACCACTGCGCCTGAGATCAGCCAGATGTTCGGCGAACTCGTCGGGCTGTGGTGTGCCGATCTTTGGGACCGCGCTGGCCGCCCGGATGTGGCTTGGGTTGAGCTCGGCCCCGGTCGAGGAACGCTTGCCGCCGATGCTACGCGCGCGATGGCAAAGGCTGGGCTTCAACCGCCCGTACATTTCGTCGAAACCAGCCCAGCGCTGCGCGCGGCCCAGGCCGAGCGCGTGCCCGCCGCGATCTGGCACGACGCGATCGACACGCTGCCGACCGATCGGCCGCTGATCGTCGTCGCCAACGAGTTCTTCGACGCGCTGCCGATCCGTCAACTCGTCAAGCGCGAGCAGTGGCACGAACGCCTCGTCGCCGCGCAGGACCTGCTGTTCCTGCCGATCGCGGGCAAGCCGCTGCCCGATGCGGTGATCCCCGAACCGTTCCGCGAGGCTGCCGCCGGTTCGATTCTCGAAACCTCGCCTGCGGCCGTCACGATCATCCGCGGCCTTGCCAAGCGGATTGCGGCGCAGGGCGGTGCGCTGATCGCGGTCGACTATGGTTATGAGGGGCCGGCGCTCGGCGACACGTTGCAGGCGGTGCGCGGGCATGCGTTCGCCAATCCGTTCGAGGCGCCGGGCGAGCACGACCTGACCGCGCATGTCGACTTCACCACGCTCGCCGCCGCCGCGCAGGCCGAGGGTGCGGTCGCGTGGGGGCCGGTGACGCAGCGCGATTTGCTCGGTGCATTAGGCATCGATTCGCGCACGTCGGCGCTGGCAAAGGCATCGCCCGATCGCGCCGAGGCGCTGGGGGCGGACCGGCAGCGGCTGATGGGCGATATGGGGACGCTGTTCAAAGCGCTGGCGATCACTGCGCCGTCCTGGCCGACCCCGGCGGCGTTCGCGGGGTGGGGTGCATGATCGCCTATCGCAACGCCATCCCGGCGGACGGACCCGAGCTCGCCGCGATGGCGAAGCGGTCGTTCACCGACACGTTCGGCACGCTGTATCGGCCCGAAGATCTTGCCGTGTTTCTCGACCAGACGTTCGGTGAAAAGGGGCTTCCGGCGCAGCTGTCCGACCCTGCCTTCACGGTGCGCGTTGCGGTGGACGAGTCGGGCGAGATCGTCGGGTTTGCCAAGATCGGACCTGTCGCGTTTCCCGGCGACTGGCCTGCGACCGCTATCGAACTCCATCAGCTTTATGTGCGCGGCGACCAGCATGGCGCGGGCGTTGGCCCGGCGTTGATGGATTGGGCGATCGAGGTCGCACGTGCCGACGGGCGGACGGAGATCATCCTAAGCGTGTATGTGGACAACCACCGGGCGCACCGGTTCTACCAGCGGTACGGATTCGTCGAGATCGGGCGGTATGTGTTCATGGTCGGCGAGCAGCCGGATGATGACCGGATCATGCGGCTCGTGTTGTGATGGTCTGCACTACCGTTACCGTGCCGAACTACACCACCCCGGCGAAGGCCGGGGCCCAATTGGAGAGGTCGTGGTAACGATGCGCAGTCCTCTGTCAGCAGAGTCCCCCAATTGGGCCCCGGCCTTCGCCGGGGTGGATAAGTGGGTGGGGCGGGCGATATGAACATCGACGTCATCCGTGCGAAGTCGCTGGGCGACATCCCGCACGGCTTTCTTGGCCGTCGTGGCGGCGTGTCGACGGGGGCGTATGCGAGCCTCAACGTCGGCATCGGCTCTGACGACGATCTCGACAGCATCGCCGAGAACCGCCGTCGCGCGACCGAAGCCGTCCTGCCGAGCGCGAAGCTCGTCGGTCTCTACCAGGTCCATTCCGCCGACGCGGTCACTGTCACCGAGCCGCTCGACGACGCGCTTCGTCCGCACGCCGACGCGCTGGTCACCAACCGCCCGGGCCTAGCGCTCGGCATCCTCACCGCTGATTGCGCGCCGGTGCTGTTCGCCGACGCCCAAGCCGGCGTCGTCGCCGCCGCGCATGCCGGTTGGAAAGGCGCGCTCGGCGGCGTCACCGATGCGACGATCCTCGCGATGGAAGCGATCGGCGCGCACCGCGACCGGATCGTCGCCGCAGTCGGGCCGTGCATCGCGCGCGCCAGCTACGAGGTCGACGACGGCTTCATCCGCCGGTTCTGCGAGGCGGACCCGGAGAACGAGCGCTTCTTCGCCGATGGCCGTGCCGACCACTATCAGTTCGATCTCGAAGCCTATGTCGTCAGCCGTCTCGCGATCGCCGGGATCGGCCGGATCGAAGCGCTCGGGCTCGACACCTATACCGATGAGGACCGCTTCTTCAGCTATCGGCGCGCGACCCATCGCGGCGAGCCCTCCTATGGGCGCCAGATCAGCATTATCGGGCTGTAACGGGGGCCTGTAACGGGTCCCAAATCCTGCATGGCTCGTTTAGACCCTGCACATCGGCCCGCGCCAGACGGGCCACGCAGGAGCATATGATGTCCGATACCCCGAACAATGCGAACGAAACCGAAGCCGACCTGACCGGCGTCGCCGCACGTGTTGCGCCCAAGCCCGAGGTCGAGAAGATCGGCGGGCGCAAGCTGAAGCCGTCGACGCTGATGATGGGCCACGGTTACGACCCAGCGCTGTCGGAAGGCTCGCTGAAGCCGCCGATCTTCCTCACCTCGACCTTCGTCTTCCCCAACGCCGCGGCGGGCAAGCGCCACTTCGAAGGCGTCACCGGCAAGCGTCCGGGCGGCGCGGAGGGACTCGTCTATTCGCGCTTCAACGGGCCGAACCAGGAGATTCTCGAGGATCGCCTCGGCGTGTGGGAAGAGGCGGAGGATGCGCTCGCCTTCTCGTCGGGGATGTCGGCGATCGCCACGCTGTTTCTCGCGATGGTCAAGCCGGGCGACACGATCGTCCATTCGGGGCCGCTTTATGCCGCGACCGAGACGCTGATCGGCCGCGTGCTCGGTAAGTTCGGCGTGAAGTGGCTCGACTTCCCGGCTGGCGCGACGCGCGAGGAGATCGACGCGGTGATGACCGAGGCGGCGACCGGCAACGTCGCGCTGATCTATCTCGAAAGCCCTGCGAACCCGACCAACGCGCTGGTCGACGTCGAGGCGGTTGCCGCCAGCCGTGACGCGATCTTCGCCGCGGGCAATGGGGGTGAGAAACCGCCGATCGCGATCGACAACACGTTCCTGGGGCCGCTGTGGTTCCAGCCGCTCAAGCATGGCGCGGATATCGTCGTGTATTCGCTGACGAAATATGTCGGTGGGCATTCGGATCTGGTGGCGGGCGGCGTGCTCGGCACGAAGGAGCATATCAACACGATCCGGACGATGCGGAACACGATCGGGACGATCACCGATCCGAATACCGCGTGGATGTTGTTGCGGTCGCTCGAGACGCTAGAGCTGCGCATGAGCCGGGCGGGCGAGAATGCCGCGAAGGTCTGCGGTTTCCTGCGGCATCATCCGAAGGTCGAGCGCGTTGCGTATCTTGGTTTCCTCGAGGACGAGCCCGGCATGGAGCGGCAGGCGGACATCTATCGCCGTCATTGCACCGGCGGTGGCTCGACCTTCTCGCTGTACCTCAAGGGCGGCGAGCGCGAGAGTTTCGCGTTCCTCGACGCCTTGAAGATCGCCAAGCTCGCGGTGTCGCTGGGCGGAACCGAGACGCTGGCGAGCCATCCGGCGGGGATGACGCATCTGTCGGTGCCCGATGCGCGGAAGCAGGCGCTGGGGATTACGGACAACCTCGTCCGGATTTCGATCGGGGTGGAGGATCCGGACGATCTCATCGCCGATTTCGAGCAGGCGCTGGAGACGATCTAAGTAGTGTTCTCCCACGAACGCGGGAGTCCAGGGTTACGATCGATGTACCTTTAACCCTGGGCTCCTGCTTTCGCAGGAGAACGGCTAGCTCTCGCAATGGCAAGTCGGTAGCGTCCAAGAATGCCGATTTTCACCCCTATCCCGCAGAACGAGTTCGTCGCCGCGATCCACATCCTCGCCGCCAAGTTGGTCGAGGATACCGAATGGAAACCCGATTACATCATCGGCGTTGGCCGCGGCGGGCTCGTGCCGGCGGTGTTTCTCAGCCATGCGATCGGGTTGCCGACGCTGTCGGTTGATTATTCCAGCCAGGTGAAGGACTTTGCCGACGAACCGCTGGTAAAGCTTGCCGCGCGGACGCGGGATGGCGAGCGGTTGCTGTTTCTCGACGACATCAACGATTCCGGGCGGACGATCACGCATCTGCGCGGGGCGCTGGCTGCGGCGGAAGCGGTCGAGGGGGCGGTGCGGTTTGCTATGCTGATCGATAACCTCAGCTCGGCGGAGCGGATCGACTATAGTGCGCGGGTTATCGACCGGGCGGTGACCAAGGACTGGTTCGTGTTCCCTTGGGAGGCGGTCGCGCCGGCGACGGCGATTGCCGAGGATGCGGCGGAGGTGCCCGAGCGGATCGCCTGACTGAGCTTCTCCCCTCCCTGGAAGGGAGGGGCCGGGGGTGGGTTGGCCAGCTTTGGTCGCAACCGTGCCGTGATACGGAAGCCGACCCACCCCCAACCCCTCCCTTCCAGGGAGGGGAGCAGTAGACGAACAAAGGGCCGGCTTCCGAACGGGAAGCCGGCCCTCGCCCTCGATACGCTACGCGAGGGAACTGGGAAACTGGTGAGGCCCGGGCCGGCGGGGCGCGACGTCGGCGAAGCCGTCGTCGGTCGGGTCAGGCGCTGCCTGCCCGCCGTCCGTGCTGGCGCTTGCTCGCTTTCGCTCGCATCGGCCCGGGCGTTGCCGGACTTAGCGCCGGCAGTACCGCGGGTTATCCGACTTATCGATCGCATTGCCGGCAAGGCCACCACCGGCAGCGCCGAGGACTGCACCTAGCGTGCGGTCACCGCGACCGGCGATGGTGTGTCCGAGAAGGCCACCGGCCAACGCGCCGACGATCGTGCCACCGCTGTTGTCGCAACCGCGACGGCTGCGGGCGTTGTAGTTGTAGCGGCGATCGTTGCCGCGATACTGGCGATAGCCACGATCGTAGCCACCGTCGCGATAGCCGCCCTGATAGCCATCGTAGGCACGCTCGTAGCGCGAGCCATAACGCTGCGCATCGGCGGCGGCGGGAACGAGGGCGGTCGCACCCAATGCGAGGGCACTGGCGGCGAGGGTAAAAGTCTTGAACATCGTGCGTCTCCCGTTGGGGATTTCGGCGGCGGCGTTTGCCGTGCTTCCATCCTCGATGAGACGCTTATGGGTGATTCGCATTGAGCCGAGCCTGAATGCCTCCGTTATCCGCTGTTCATGCTTCCGTGGATCGCCGGACATCCTATGAGGACGCGATGCGGCGCCTGATCACTGTCCTGTTCGTCGCCGGGAGCGTCTGCGCGATCGTGCCGACTTGGTCGGGCGAGGCGCGGCTCGACCTGCTCGGCAAGCGGGCGCAGCTGACTGCGACGCGTGTGATGCTCGATCGCACCAACCCGCGACGCGTGCGCGTCGGTGGCCTCAACTATCTGGGCGGCGTGGCGCTCGCCAGTCGCGATCGGGCGTTCGGTGGGTTTTCGTCGCTCGACGTCGCGCCGACCGCGACGGGTAATCGCTTCACGATGCTGAGTGACGGCGGCAACATCGTTCAGTTCGACATGGGGGCCGACTGGCTCCCGCATCGTGTCGCGTTCAAGAACCTGCCCGCTGGCCCCGGCATCGGCTGGGAGAAACGCGACCGCGACAGCGAATCGGTGGCGATCGATCGGGTAACGGGAAAGATCTGGGTCGGGTTCGAGGATGCCAACTCAATCTGGCGCTATGCTTCGGGCTTTGCGCGGTACGAGGCGCGGGTGGCGCCCGAGGCGATGCGGAAATGGCCTACCAATGGCGGTCCCGAGTCGATGGTGCGACTGCCCGATGGGCGATTCGTCGTCATCAGCGAGGAGGCGCATGTCCGGCGGCCGGACTGGTCCGGGTCGGAGACGGCGCGGTTGCACACGCGGCAGGCGCTGATCTTTGCGGGCGATCCGACCGGGGCGGGGGTGCCTGAGCGATTCGCGTACCAACCGTTCGGGCAGTACGACCCATCGGACGTCACCGCGCTGCCGAACGGGGATTTGCTTGTGCTCGATCGCGGTTTCCGGCTGCCGTTCACGTTCTCGGCACGGATATCGCGGGTGGCAGCGGAGGACGTTGCGGCGGGGCGAATCGCTCGTGGCCGTCTGATCGCTACGATCGATGCGCCGCTGATCCACGACAATTTCGAGGGGATCGACACGACGGTCGAGAGCGGCAAGACGATCGTGTGGATCGTGTCCGACGACAACCAGATGTTTCTCCAGCGCACGCTGCTGCTGAAGTTCCGGCTAGATCGCTGACTGCACAAACGCCGACGGCCCGCCCTGCGAGGTGCAGGGCGGGCCGCGGTGATCGTCTTGTCCGCCGCTATGAAGCGGGGACCTCAACCGTCGCTGTTAGGCGGCGACTGCCGACGATGCGATCTTCTTGACGACTTCGCGCTTCAGGCGACGAACGCGGAGCGACAGCTTGTCGTCCGAGACCTTCACCAGCCAGTTGTCGAGGCCGCCATTATGCTCGACGGTGCGCAGGCCATGCGTCGAGACGCGCAGCTTGACGCCCTTCTCGAGCGAGTCGGAGAGAAGCGTGACGTTCTGCAGGTTCGGCAGGAACGTGCGCTTGGTCTTGTTGTTGGCGTGGGAGACGTTGTTCCCGACCATCCGGCCCTTGCCGGTCAGTTCGCAGATGCGCGACATGTGATTACCTATTCAAGTGTCGGGAGGAACCCCGGAAAGGCGCGCGGATAGCTGGCACGCCGGCTTTCGTCAACCGATTGCGCGCAAAACGTGTCTTGCAACCGGCGTCGTTCGCGGACGTTGTTACGCTATCGAACTGTTCAAGAAAAGGGGATGTTCTATGCGTACGCTCTTGTCGCTGCTCGCAATCGTCGTGCTGGTCGTAGTCGGCCTGATGTATTTCGGGATCATCAACATCGACCAGACCCGCCCGGGAATGGTCCAGACGCCGAAGTTCCAGGCCGACGTCGGCAAGGTCACCCTGGGTACCGAGAACAAGACCGTGGCGGTGCCGACGATCAATGTCGAGAAGCCGGGTAACAGTCAGGCCCCGAACTGAGCTTTACGGAAGGGGGCAGCGCGGGCAGGGCTTGAGGCCATGTTCCCTATTCCCGAACCCATGCACCGCGCACTCGACGCGGCCCGCGAGGCGGCGCTGGCTGGGGAAGTCCCGGTTGGCGCCGTCGTCGTGAAGGACGGCATCGTTATCGCTGTGGGTGCCAATGCGCCGCGGGCGTTGTCCGACCCGACTGCGCATGCCGAGATCCAGGCGATTCGCGCTGCGGCGTTGGCGTTGGGCAGTGACCGGCTTGAGGGATGCGACCTTTGGGTAACGCTGGAGCCCTGCGCGATGTGCGCCGGTGCAATCGCGCATGCTCGTATAGCGCGGCTCTATTATGGGGCGCCCGATGCGAAGGGGGGCGCGGTCGAGCATGGGCCTCGGTTTTTTGGTCAGCCGACGTGCCATCATTGGCCCGAGATTTATGCGGGGATTGCGGAGACCGAGGCGGCGGGGATCCTGCGGGAGTTCTTTGCGAGTCGGAGGTAGGTCGGCCGAGTCGCGCTAGGCCCCACGCCCCCTTCCCGTTCGCCCTGAGCGCAGTCGAAGGGTGTGCCCCAAGAGAGGGTGCTTCGACTTCGCTCAGCACGAACGGGAGGGGCGGGGGCGCCTGTTCGAAGCCCCTAGAGCGTTAGCCCTCCAGACTCTTCGACGCCTGCTCGAACAAATCCTTCGACAGCCCCGGCGTCCGAACGATCCGCTCCAGTTCCGCGCGCATCAGCCCAGCCCGACCCGCATCGAACCGGCGCCAGCGGCCCAGCGGCGGCAGGAGTTTCGCCGCGGTCTGTGGGTTCAGGCGGTCGAGCGCGATCAACTGGTCCGCGAGGAACCGATAGCCACTCTCGTCGGCGGTATTGAAAGCCCGCTGGTTCGCGCCGAACGCGCCGATCAGCGAGCGGGCACGATTGGGATTGGTCAGGGTGAAGTCGGCATGCTCGGCCAGTGCGGCAACGACCGCGCCGGTATCGTCGCGCGACGATTGCGCCTGCGCCTGGAACCATTTGTCCAGCACCAGCGGGTTATCGCAATATTGGCTGTAGAAGATGTCGAGCGCGGTGGTCCGGATGTCGGATGTGCTGCTGACCAATGTCGTCAGCGCGCCCATCCGGTCGGTCATGTTGTCCGCCGAATCGAACTGCGCGAAGGCGAGGTCCGCCGCATCCGCCGCGCCGCTCGCCGCGATATAGCCGAGCGCGACCGACCGCAGGCGACGCAGGCCCTTGCCTTCCGGAGTATAGGCGTAGGGCTGGCCCTCACCCCGCGCGTAAGCCTGCCGCCACTGCGTCTCCAGACGCGTGCCGAGATCTCGGCGCAGCGCCTCGCGGGCGCGGAAGATCGCCTCGGGATCGACGATCTTCATCTGGTCGCCGATGAAGCTCTCCGACGGCAGCAGCACCGCCTCCGCGACGAACGCGAGATCGAGATCGGTATTTGCGAGCGTGTTCGCGACCGCGGCGATCACGGCCGCGTGATCCACGCGCCCCTTGACCGAGGCGACCAGCGTATCGAGCATCAACTGCTGCATCGCCTCGTAGCGCGCGAACGGATCGTCGTCGTGCGCACTGAGGAAGGCGAGATCGGCGGCGGTGCGGTCGCTCTCGACCACCACCGGCGCGGAGAAGCCGCGGTTGATCGACAGCACCGCGCGTTCGGTGAGGCCTTCGAATTCGATCGTGTCGAGCGTGTCGCCGAACAGGACGAGGCGTTCGTCGGTCAGCGCCGCGCCTGTTTCGGCGCCGAACAGCTTGATGCGCAACGGCAGGACCATCTGCGACTTGACCGGCTGGCCGGGCGTCGCGGGTACCTGCTGCGCGAGCCGCAACGTCGCGCGGTCGCCGTCCTGCGAAAGGCTGGCGGAAACACGTGGCGTGCCCGCCTGCGAATACCAGAGGCGGAACTGGGTGAGGTCGACCTTGCCGCCTTCCTCCATCGAGGTGACGAAATCCTCGCAGGTCGCCGCCGTCCCGTCGTAGCGGTCGAAATACAGGTCGGTGCCGGCGCGGAAGCCCTCGGGTCCGAGGATCGCGGCCATCATCCGGATCAGCTCGGCGCCCTTGTTGTAGATCGTCGCGGTGTAGAAGTTGGAGATTTCCTGATACGATTCAGGCCGCACGGGATGCGCGAGGGGACCGGAGTCCTCAGGAAATTGCGAGGCGCGCAAACCGCGGACGTCCTCGATCCGCTTGACCGCGCGCGAACCCTGGTCGGCGGAAAAGCCCTGGTCGCGATAGACCGTAAAACCTTCCTTCAACGATAGCTGGAACCAGTCGCGGCAGGTGATCCGGTTGCCCGACCAATTGTGGAAATATTCGTGCGCGACGACCGCGGCGATCGCGTCGTAATCGTAATCGGTCGCGGTATCCGGGTCGGCCAGGATGTAGCGCGAGTTGAAGATGTTGAGGCCCTTGTTTTCCATCGCGCCGAAGTTGAAATCGTCGACCGCGACGATGTTGAACACGTCGAGGTCGTACTCGCGGCCATAGGTCGTCTCGTCCCACGCCATCGCGAGTTCAAGCGCCTTCAGCGCGTGGTCGGTCTTGGGCAGGTCGGCTTCGCGCACCCAGATGCCGAGCGACACTTTGCGGCCCGACATCGTCGTGAAACTGCTGCGGTTTACAGCAAGATCGCCCGCGACCAGCGCGAACAGATAGGAGGGCTTTGGGAACGGGTCATGCCAGGTCGCCCAGTGACGGCCGTCTTCGAAATCGCCCTGCTCGACCGGATCGCCGTTCGCGAGCAGCACGGGGAAGTGCTTCTTGTCCGCGGTCATCCGGACCGAATAGACGCTAAGCACGTCGGGGCGGTCGGGGAAATAGGTGATGCGGCGGAAGCCCTCCGCCTCGCACTGCGTGCAGAGATTACCGCCCGACGCGTAGAGTCCCATCAACTGCGTGTTGCGATCGGGGGCGATCTCGACCTGCGTCTCGACGATATGCGCGGCGCCGGTAAGCGGGATGACGAGTTGCTCGCGGTCGATCCGCCAGTCGTTGATCGCGACGCCGTCGACCGTGACCGACAGTGGTTTTTGCCCAGCGCCGTCGAGCCGCAGCGGTGCGCTGTGATCGCCGTTGCGCGTGACCGACAAGGTAGCGGTGACACGCGTGGTCGACGGATCGAGGTCGAACTCCAGCTTCGTCTCGGGGACCAGCCATTCCGGCGGGGTGTAATCCTCGCGGCGAATGACGAGCGGGTGGGCGAGACTGTTCTGGATATCGAGCATATGCTTGCGAATATAGGGCCGTGGCCACCTATCGCCAGCCAAAGCTTGCGCGGGTGTCGGTGCATGCTACGTCGCTGCAACACGTTCCCTTTGCTAGGATTTCCGGATGTATCGTCCTCTCGGCGCGCTCGCGGTGCTCGCGCTTTCTACGTCTGCGCTGGCTCAGACTGCGCCCGTTGCGGCTCCGAACACAGCCGAGTTGAACGCCAGGCTCGCCGCGCCGCTACCCGCCGATCAGGCAGCGATGAAGGCACACGTGCTGTTCCTCGCATCGGACGCGATGAAGGGTCGCGAGGCTGGCAGCCCCGAGTTCGATATCGCCGCGCAATATGTCGCCGCGCAATTCTATGCGGCTGGGCTTCGCCCCGGTGGCGATGCGGGCGGTTATCTCCAGGCAGTGCCGCTGGTGTCGTACAAGGCGGCGAGCAAGGGCGACTTCGTCTGGACCGGTCGCGGGGCGGCCCAACCGCTCGTGTTTGGTCAGGACTATGTGCCCGCAGCGAACGGTGCGAAGGCGGAGACCAGCGTTTCGGCGCCCGTCGTATTCGTCGGCTACGGTATCGACGCGCCGCAATATGGCCAGGACGATTACAAGGGCGTCGACGTGCGCGGCAAGATCGTCGCGTATTTCGGCGGCTCGCCTACGCGGTTCGGTGGCGAGGAGCGCGCGTTCTTCGGGTCGAGCGGCACCAAGGCGGCGATCGCGCAGGCCAAGGGCGCAGTCGGCGTGATCACGTTGGAGAGTCCGCGATCGGCTAAGGTCCGGACGTTCGCCAAGCTGGCGGACTCCTATGCGACGCCGCGGATGACGTGGGCGAACCCGGACGGCACCGGCAAGGTCGACGCGCCCGGCGCGCCGTCGCTCGGTACGGTCAGCATGGCCGGCGCGGCCAAGCTTTTTGCTGGTGCGAAGATGCATTGGAGCAAGGTCGTGAAGCAGGCGGACAGCGACAATGCGAAGTTCAAGGCGGTGCCCTTGGTCGGCACGCTGACGGTCGCGACCAAGACGGGTTTCGTGCCCGCCGCGAGCAGCAACGTCGTCGGCATGATTCCCGGCAGCGATCCGGTGGTCGGCAAGGAGGTCGTCGTGCTGTCGGCGCATCTCGATCACATCGGCATCACCAAGCCGATCGCCTCTGATAAAAAGGGGGGCGATGCGCTGAACAACGGCGCGCTCGACAATGCTATCGGCATCGCCAGCCTGATCGAGGAGGCCAAGCGCTTCAAGGCCAGCGGGCAGGGGCCCAGGCGCACGCTCCTGTTCCTGGCCGTCACCGGCGAGGAGAAAGGGCTGGTCGGCAGCGATTACTTTACCAATCACCCGACCGTGCCGCTGACCTCGATCGTCGCGGACGTGAACCTCGACATGCCGATCCTGACCTACAAGTTCGAGGACATGGTCGTGTTCGGCGCCGAGCGTTCGACGATCGGCCCGATCGTACGACACGCGGTGGCCGCGATCGGTGTCGGCCTGTCGCCAGATCCGATGCCGGAAGAGGGCATCTTCGTCCGCTCCGATCACTTCCGCTTCGTCCAGAAGGGCATCCCGTCGGTGTTCCTGTGGCCGGGTCAGAAGGGGCCGGGCAAGGCGGCGGTCGCGTATTTCATGGCGAACAATTATCACAAGCCGTCGGACGACCTGACGCAGCCGATCCTGTGGGATCAGGGCGTGCGGTTCGTCGATGCGAACTACCGGATCGCGCGCGAGATCGCCGATGGCGCGCAGCGGCCGGTGTGGAATGCGGGCGATTATTTCGGGACGTTGTACAAGGGGCCGATGGCAACGACCGGGACGATGAAATGAGCCGACTGCTGATCTTCGGGCTGGGCTACACCGCGGGGCGGATCGCCGAACGGCTGGCCGCGGACGGCTGGTATGTCGTCGGCACGACGCGCGACGGGCGAGGCGATACGATCCGGTTCGACGACGTGGACGCGGTGACGGCGGAGATCGCGGCGGCAACGCATATCCTGTCGTCGGTGCCGCCCGAGCACGAGGCGGACCCCGTGCTCGGGCGCTACGGTTCGCTGTTACTGCGGACGCGCGCGTGGATCGGGTATCTGTCGTCGACCGGGGTGTACGGCGATGCGCAGGGCGCGTGGGTGGACGAGACTGCGCCGATCGGTGGTGGTCGTCGGACTGCGCGGGCGGCGGCGGATGCGGACTGGCTGGCCATTGGTGCGCGGACGTTCCGGTTGCCGGGGATCTATGGTCCCGGCCGCTCGCCGCTCGACCGGGTGCGGCAGGGCAAGGCGCACCAGATCGAGCAACCCGGCCAGGTGTTCAGCCGCGCGCATGTCGACGACATCGTCTCGGGGGTGATCGCCGGGTTCGATGCGCCTGCGGGGGCGTACAACATCGCGGACGATGTGCCCGCGTCGCAGAACGACGTCGTGGCGTTCGCGGCGATGCTGCTCGGGATGCCCGCGCCGCCGTTCGTGACGCTCGAGGAACTCTCGGCGATGGGGCGCGGCTTCTATAACGAGAACCGGCGGGTCGCGAACGGCAAGGCCAAGCGGGTGCTCGGCTGGACGCCCGCGTGGGCAGACTACCGTGCCGGCCTGCGGGCGCTGAGCGCGATGACCAGGCCGATGCCCGACAATACCGCGCCGGCGACCGCCAGCGTCGACCAGTGATAGCGCTCGAAGATCGTGGATAGCAGCATCGCGATCACCGGCACGATGACGCCCGAATAGGCCGCCTTGGCCGGGCCGATCGCGCGGATCACGTTGAAGTAGAGCGGGAAGGCGAGCGCCGACGCGAACACGCCGAGATAGAGGATGCCCGCGACATAGCCGAAGCGCGGCTCGAACACCGGTGGTCCGGTGGTGATCCACGCGAACGCGGCGTCGAGGCTCGCGCCGATCAGCATCGCCATCGCGAGCGTCGGGGCCATCGGATAGCGCTTGGCGAACGCGCTGCCCTGGATGACGTTGGCGACCGACGCGGCCATCACGCCGCACAGCGTCAGGACGATGCCGATCGTCGCCGAGCGCGGCCCGTGCGGATCGACGCGTGCTTCGTTGACGAACAGCAGCGCGACCCCCGCCATCGCCACTGCGCACCCTACCATCAGCTGTCGCCCGAGGCGCTGCTTGAGGAAGATGCGGCCGAAGATCGCGTTGGGGACGAGCAGGAGCGCGAACACCACCGCGACGAGCCCGGACGTCACATAATGCTCGGCGCGGTAGACGAAGTTGAAGTTGAACGTGAACAGCGCGATGCCGATCACTGCCGCAAATGCGTAGCCGCGGGCGTCGAACTTGAAGCTCTCGCGCTTGATGCTCGCGTAGATCGCCATGGCGATGCCGGCGACGAGGAAGCGGTAGCTGATCGACCAGCTCGGCGGGACCACCGCGATCTGGTCGCGGATGACGAGCCAGGTCGAACCCCAGATCAGCGTGACGATGCCGAACGGGATCAGCACCGCGGCTCGCGTAGACTGGGGTGGGTCGGTGGGGCCGGGGGTCATAACTCCCGGATCGCGTCGGCGAGCAAGGCGACTGCGTCCGCCGGGCTGTCCCAGGCGGTTACGAGCCGGATTTCGCCCGCCGCCCAGTCGTAGAAGTCGAAGCCCTTCGCGCGGAGGGCTGCGGCTTCTTCCGGCGTGGCGCGGAGGAAGACTTCGTTAGCTTCGACCGGGTGGACAAGGCGGTTGCCGGCCGCGGCGGCGAGTTTGGCGGCAGCGTCGTTTGCGGCCTTGGCGTTGGCGAGCCAGAGGTCGTCGTCGAGCATCGCGAGGATCTGCGCGGCGAGATACCGCCCCTTCGACAGCAGCAGGCCGGCGCGCTTGCGGCGGTATTGCGTGACGGCGGCGAGTTCGGGTTTGAAGAAGACCAGCGCTTCCGCGCTCATCGCGCCGTTCTTGACGAAGCCGAAGCTCAGCGCGTCGACGCCGGCGCGCCATGTCATGTCCGCGGGCGAGCAGCCGACGCGCGCCATCGCGTTGGCGAACCGCGCGCCGTCCATGTGGAAGCCGAGCCCGCGCTCCTTTGCCAGCGCGCCGATCGCGGCGACTTCGTGGGGCAGGTAGACGCGGCCATATTCGGTGGCGTTGGTGATCGAGATCGCGTGCGGCTGGACGCGGTGGACGTCGTCGGGGATCGCGTCGATGACGGCGCGGATCGTTTCGGGAGTGAGTTTCGCGCCGTCGCCCTCGGCCAGGAACAGCTTGGCACCGTGGGTGTAGAATTCGGGCGCGCCACCCTCGTCGTTCTGGATATGCGCGTCGCGGTGGCAGACGATGCCGCCGTGCGGCGGGCAGAGCGCCGCGAGCGCGAGGCAGTTGGCGGCGGTGCCGGTAGGGACCCAGAGCACCGCGACTTGGGTTTCGAACAGGTCGGACAGGCGGCCGTCGAGCTGCTGGCTCCACGCATCGCCGGCATAGGCGGTGTCGAGCGTGTCGGCGGCGGCGATCGCAGCCATGACGCGGGGGTGGATCGTGGCGGCGTTGTCGGAGAAGAAGCGCATGGTCAGGACATGCTGCGATGCGGTGGTGGCGTCAACGGGGGCCGGGCTTCTGAAGCGCAGATCCAAGCTGCTCTTCCACCCCGGCGAAGGCCGGGGCCCAATTGGGGGCGGTAGATGGCGAAGGACTGCGCATCGTTACAGCGACCTTTCCACTTGGGCCCCGGCCTCCGCCGGGGTGGTGGTGTTTGCGGAATTACTGTCCCTCGTCGAACCCCGGTTCTTCCTCCGGCGGCCTCCGATCATCGCGTGGGGGCGGGCCCTCCTCCCGGTCGCGGCGGGAGGGGCCGACGGAGATCGTGCCGTCCTCGCCCATCTTCAGGTTGAAGCCCATCCCTTCGATCTCGCCACCGAGTGGCAATACCGCATTGTCCTCATCCCCTGACGGCAACGCGTCGGGATCGACCTCCTCGACCGGCGGTGGCGGCGCGGCAACCGGCGCGATTCCCAGTGCGGACTGCATGAAGTCGCGCCAGATCCGCGCCGGGATGCCGCCGCCCGACAGCCCGGGATTGGAGGAATTGTCGTCGTTGCCGACCCACACGCCGACCACCAGATCGCGCGCGAAACCGACGAACAGCGCGTCCTTGTTGTCCGATGTCGTGCCGGTCTTGCCGAACGCGTCGACGGTCAGGTTCGCCTGCCGCCCGGTGCCGTTGCGGATCGAGGCGGCGAGCAGGTCGAGCATCTCGTCGTGGATCTTCGACGGCATCTCGGTCGCGCCGCCGGTCAGCGACTGGTACCAGCCCTTCTCGCGCACGTCGGCAAGCCCGCGCGGCTGCACCGGATATTGCTCGCGGGCGATCGCGGCATAGGCAGCGGTGAGTTCGAGCAGCGACACGGTCGAAGTGCCGAGTCCGATCGTCGCCTCGTTCGGGATCGGCGTCGAGATGCCGAGATCGCGCGCCGCCTTGATCACCGCCTTCACGCCGACCTGTTGCGTGAGGCGCGCGGCTGCCACGTTGGACGAGCGCGCGAACGCCTGGCGCAGCGTGATCGTCCCTTGATAGCGACCGTCGCTGTTCTTGGGCGACCAGTCGCCGATCGTCACCGGACTGTCCTCGATGGTCGAATCGGGGGTCATCCCCTGGCGCATTGCGGCAAGGTACACGAACAGCTTGAAGGTCGAGCCGGGCTGGCGTCGCGCCTGGGTCGCGCGGTTGAATGGGCTCTTGCGGTAATTCTTGCCGCCGACCATCGCGACGACGCGGCCATCGGGACGCATCGCGACGAGCGCGACCTGTGCCTGACGCAGACCCGCGCGCGACACGGTGCGCTCCGCGGCGCGCTGGAGGCGAGGATCGAGCGTGGTCTGGACGGTCGCCTCGGTCTTGATCTCACCAGCCTGGTCGCGCGCCTCGGGGAGGATCCAGTCGGCGAAATAGGTGCCGTTGGGCAATTGCGACGGGCGGCTGCCGAGCACGCGCTGCGGCCGGACCGCGGCGCCCTCGGCCTTGGTGAGGAAGCCGGCATCGACCATCGCGCCGACGACGACGGCTTCCCGCTTGCGCGCGCCTTCGAGGTTGGAGGTGGGGGCAAGACGTGACGGTGCCTTTACCAGGCCCGCGAGCATCGCCGCTTGCCCTACGTTCAATTTGTCGGGCGTGCGGCCGAAATAATGCTTGGCCGCGGCACTGATCCCGTAGGTGTTGTCGCCGAAATAGACGTTCGAGAGATAGCGCGAAAGAATCTCGTCCTTCGACAGCCACGCCTCGAGCCAGAACGCGATCATCGCCTCGCGGATTTTTCGCGTCGCGGTGCGGTCCGAATCGAGGAACGCGTTCTTCGCGAGTTGCTGCGTGATGGTCGAGCCGCCTTGGCGCACGCCGCCCGAGCCGAGGTTCGCCCACGCCGCACGGGCGATGCCGCGCGGATCGACGCCCCAGTGCGAATAGAAGCGCCGGTCCTCGATCGCTAGAAACGCTTGCGTGACGTGCGGCGGGAGCTTGGAGGCATCCACCGACTTGCCGATGATAGCACCGCGTCGCGCGATCGGCGTGCCGTCGTCCGCGGTCAGCGTGATCGAGGGGGGTGTCGGCGGTTGGAGCGACTTCGACAGCGGCGCAGTGATCGCCAACCAGATGATCGCGATAACAAGCAGGACGATACCGACGCCGAATCCGCGCAGGATCCAGCGACCGATCGGGCGGCGCGGGCGTGGCGCACGGGGGGCGACATAGGGCGCGCCGAAGTCGCGATCATAGGGTTCCGGGTCTTCGCCGTCCCGCTCGGCTTCATATTTCTGGCGCAGGCGTTCGCGTTCGGTAATCAGCCGCTCGCGCTCATACGCATAGGGCTCGCGGTCGCCACGCGAGCTGGAACGGTCGGGGTCGAAGGGATCGGGGCGCATCGGATCGTTCCAGCGGGTCGGCCAACGGGCGGACTTTTAGTGTGTTATCGTTCTATGACAGCTTGGGCAAGCCTATGCGCATGCCTAACGTGTACCGGGGCTTAGCGACAGCGCTCGTGGTGCCCGCCGAACGAGAACCGGTCGAAGCCCTGTTGTCATCGCGCGGCGAAACGGGGAAGAGCAGGGCGATGACGTTCGAACAGGGTGATATCGTGACCGCTTCCGAAACTCTTCCTGCCGTTCTGCCGCTAGTGGTTGGCATCGGCGGCACGATCGGCGGCGTTTCGTCGACCGAGCGTGCGCTGCGGATCGCGCTCGATGCGGTCGAGAAGCAGGGCTATCGCACGCAGATGTTCGGCGGGGCCGACATGGCGCGGCTGCCCCTCTACGATCCCAAGGCAACGACGCGGACCGCGGACGAACAGGCATTCGTGGAGGCCGTGCGGGGCGCATCGGCGGTGATCATCGCCAGCCCCGGCTATCATGGCAGCATCTCCGGCGTGGTGAAGAACGCGCTCGACCTGCTGGAGGAAACCGCGCGCGACGAGCGACCTTATCTGGCGGACATGCCGGTCGGGCTGATCGCAACGGCCTATGGCTGGCAGGCGACGGGGAGCACGATCGCGGCGTTGCGGTCCATCGTCCATGCGCTGCGTGGGTGGCCGACGCCGTTTGCGGCGGCGATCAATACGCAGGTGACGAAGTTCGACGATGAGGGCGGGGCGAGCGACCCCGCGGTGGTCGAGCAGTTGCGGCTGGTCGGCCGGCAGGTCGCGCGGTTTGCGCCATTGTCCGAGCCGGCGAACTAGCTTCTTTCTCGCCCCTCCCTGGAAAGGGAGGGGGGTAGGTCATGCCGTTGGAAGCGGGCCTTACTTAAGGCCACCGCCGAGCGAGCGGTAGAGTTCGACCGCGTTGCTGTCGCGCACCAGTCGCGTGGCAAGCAGGCTCTGCTGCGCGGTGTAGAGCGCGCGCTGCGAATCGAGCGTGTTCAGGAACGGGTCGATCCCGGCGCGGAAGCGGAGCTGCGACAGATTGTATGCGCCGGCCGCGTTGTCGCGGAGCGACGTCTGCGCCTCCAGCTGGCTGTTGATGGTGCCGCGACGCGCCAACGCATCGGCGACTTCGCGGAAGCCGGTCTGGATGCTCCTCTCGTACGTGGCCAGCATCGCGTCGCGCGTTGCCTTGGCGTATTGCAGGTTACCCTTGTTACGGCCGAAATCGAAGATCGGCTGGGTAATCGAAGGGGCGACCGACCATTGCTGGCTGCCGCTGCCGAAAAGGTTCGACAGGCCGAGGCTGAGTGTCCCGAACGCCGCGGTGAGCGAGATGTTCGGGAAGAACGCCGCCCGGGCCGCGCCGATGTTCGCGTTGGCGGCGATCAGGTTATGCTCGGCTGCTGCGACATCCGGGCGGCGCAACAGCACCTCCGACGACAGGTTTGCGGGCAGGTTTTCCAGCGTCGGCGTCTTGTCCGGCATCCGCGCGGGGAGCAGCTCGTGCGACACGGTCGTCCCGGCCAACAGGTTGAGCGCGTTCTGGTCCTGCGCAATCAGCGTGGTCGCATCGGCGATATCCGAGCGGGCCTGATCATAGGTGGTACGCGCCTGACGCACTTCGAGTTCGGATGCGATGCCGATCCGGAACCGATCCTGCGTGAGCTTCAGCGTCTGGCCGAACGCGCGCTCGGTATCCTGCGCGATTCTGAGCCGGTCCTGATCCGCAGCCATCGTCAGCCACGCGGTTGCGGTCTCGGAGATGAGCGACACCTGGGCGGCGTTGCGGTTTTCTTCCGCCGCGAAATACGCCTCCTGCTGCGCCTGGGTCAGGTTGCGAATGCGGCCGAAGAGATCGATCTCCCAAGCCGAGATGCCGACGTTGGCCGAATAGATGTCGATTCGGCCGCTGCCTGCTACCGCACCGGCTCCCGTGCCGCCGCCTACGCCGCCGCCCACACCGCCGCCGACGCCTCCACCGACTCCACCGCCCGTGCCGCCGCCGACTCCACCGCCGCCGACCGCGTTGAACGGCGACTTCTGGTAGGTCGCGCTGCCGGTTGCGCCCACAGTCGGGAACAGGTCTGCGCGCTGGACGCGGTACAGTGCGCGAGCCTGTGCGACGTTGGCGACCGCGATGCGGACGTCGCGATTGTTATCGAGCGCGAGGCGGATCACGCCGCGCAGACGGTCGTCCGTGAAGAACGCCTCCCACGCGGTGTCCGCCGGAACGATCGCGTTCGCCGCGTTGCCGGCGGCATAGGCTGACCCGGTCGGTCCGCTCGGTGCCACCGGAAGCTCCGGGCGGACGTATTTGGGGGCAAGGTTGCACCCGGCGAGCGTGAGCCCCGCGGCGAACGTCAGCGCGGTGCGGCTGGAGATCTTGGTCGAGAACATCTGGATCAGGCCTCCTGCGGCCGCTGGTCGTGGGACGGATGACGGTGATCGTCATGACCGCCGTCACGGTTGTCGTCATTGCGTACCTGATCGCGGTCTTGCCCCGAGCCGGCCTTGTCCTGCTTGAAGACGCGCTTCACGAGCAGGAAGAACAGCGGCACGAAGAAGATCGCGAGGACGGTCGCGGACAGCATGCCGCCGACCACCGCCCAGCCGATCGCGTTCTGGCCACCGGCGCCGGCACCGCTCGACAATGCGAGCGGCAACACGCCGAAGATGAACGCGAACGACGTCATCAGGATCGGGCGAAGGCGAAGCTTCGCCGCCTCGACCGCGGCATCGGCCGCGTTCATCCCGTCGCCCATCTTCTCCTCGGCGAATTCCACGATCAGGATCGCGTTCTTCGCCGCCACGCCGATCGTCGTGATCAGGCCGACTTGGAGGTAGATGTCGTTGTTCAGCCCGAAGATCATCGCCGCCGCTACCGCGCCGAGGACGCCGAGTGGCACCACCAGCAGGACGGCGATCGGGATCGACCAACTCTCGTACAACGCCGCGAGGCAGAGGAACACGATCAGAAGCGATAGCGCGTACACCGTGGTCGACTGGCCGCCCGACAGGTTTTCCTCGTAGCTGAGCCCGGTCCACTCGTAGCCGATGCCGGGGGGCAGCTTGGCCGCCATCTCCTCCATCGCCTTGATCGCGGTGCCGCTGCTGACGCCCGGCGCCGGCGAGCCCATGATCTCGAACGACGCCACGCCGTTGTAGCGTTCGAGGCGTGACGGGCCGTAATTCCAGCTCGTCGTCGAGAAGGACGAGAACGGTGCCATCGCGTTGCTGGTCGTGCCGCGGACGTAGAAGTTGCCGAGATCGGCGGGCGAGGTTCGGAACGGTGCGTCGGCCTGCACGAACACCTTCTTCACGCGACCGCGGTCGATGAAGTCGTTGATGTAGGCGCCACCGAACGCGGTGCTGACGGTGGTGTTGATGTCCGCCTGGCTGAGGCCGAGCGCGCCGGCTTCCGCTTGGTCGACGTTCAGTTTCAGCTGTGGCGCATCCTCCAGGCCGTTCGGACGGACCTGCATCAGGCGCTTGTCCTGGCTGGCCATGCCGAGCAGCATGTTGCGGGCCTCGAGCAGTTTCTCGTGACCGACGCCGGCATTGTCCTTCAGCATGAAGTCGAAGCCGTTGGCGTTGCCGAGTTCCTGCACGGCCGGCGGCACGAAGCCGATCACCATGCCGGCACGGACCCCGGCAAGCGCCTGGTTGGCGCGCCCGGCGACCGCGGCGACGGTGTTCTCCGCGCCCTTGCGATCTTCCCAAGGCTTGAGCTGAATGAAGGCGATGCCGACATTCTGGCCCTGGCCGACGAAGCCGAAGCCGCTGATCGTGAAGATGCCCGACGTATTGGCCTTCTCGTCGATCAGGAAGTGATCGCGGACCTTGTCCATCGTCCGTGCGGTCTCCTCCATCGGCGTACCCGACGGCATCGAAACCTGCGCGAACATCACGCCCTGATCTTCCTCGGGAAGGAAGCCCGACGGAAGGCGCAGGAAGATGAACGCCATCGCGACGACGATCACGGCATAGACCAGCATCGTGCGGACCCAGCCCTTCTCGACGCGGCGCAGTCCGTTGCCGTACTTGCCGACGCCCTTGTCGAAGGTGCGGTTGAACCAGCCGAAGAAGCCCTTCTTCTCGCCGTGACCGTCCTTCGCAGGCTTCAGGATCGTCGCGCAGAGTGCGGGCGTCAGGATCAACGCGACCAACACCGAGAGCGCCATCGACGACACGATGGTGATCGAGAACTGGCGGAAGATCACGCCGGTCGAGCCGCTGAAGAACGCCATCGGCAGGAACACCGCCGACAGTACCAGGCCGATGCCGACCAGCGCGCCGCTGATCTCGTCCATCGACTTCTTGGCGGCTTCCTTGGGGCTTAGCCCTTCCTCCTGGATGAGGCGCTCGACGTTCTCGACGACGACGATCGCGTCATCGACGAGCAGACCGATCGCCAGCACCATGCCGAACAACGTCAGCGTGTTGATCGTGAACCCCGCGACCTGGAGCACGGCGAGCGAGCCGAGCAACACGACCGGGACCGCGATCGTCGGGATCAGGGTCGCACGGAAATTCTGGAGGAACAGGAACATCACGAGGAAGACGAGGATGATCGCCTCGATCAGCGTATGGATGACCTGCTCGACCGACAGCCGCACGAACGTCGAGTTGTCGATCGGGAACGCGACCTTGACGTCGGGCGGGAACTGCTTGGCGATCCGCTCGACCTCGGCCTTGACCAGCTTCACGGTATCGAGCGCGTTGGCGCCCGGTGCCAGCTTCACGCCGAAGCCTGCCGCCTGCTTGCCGTTGTACCGTGCCTGGAAGGAGTAATTCTCCGAGCCCATCTCGACGCGCGCGACGTCCGACAGGCGCACGGTCGCGCCGCTGGTTGCCGAACGGACGATGATCGCGCGGAACTGCTCCGGCGTCTGCAAGCGCGACTGCGCGGTCACGGTGGCGTTGAGCGACTGGCCCTTCACCGCCGGCAGACTGCCGACCTGACCCGCCGAGACCTGGGCGTTCTGCGCGGTCAGGGCCGAAGTGATGTCGGTGACGGTGACGCCGAGGTTCGACATCTTGAAGGGGTCGACCCAGATGCGCATCGAGTATTGCGCGCCGAACACCTGCGTGTCGCCGACGCCCTTGATGCGGCTGAGCGGATCCTGGAGCTTCGAGGCGATCATGTCGCCGAGATCGACCTGATCGTGCGCGCCATTCTCCGAATAGGCGGCGATGACGAGCAGGAAGTTGGCGGTCGCCTTGGTCACGCGAAGACCGGCCTGCTGCACTTCCTGCGGCAGAAGCGGGGTCGCCTGCTGCAGCTTGTTCTGCACCTGGACCTGCGCGATGTCGGGGTCGGTGCCCTGCTCGAAGGTCAGCGTGATCGCGAGGTTGCCCGAGCCGTCCGACGTCGAGGCGAAGTAGCGAAGGTTGTCGATCCCCTTCATCTGCTGCTCGATGATCTGCGTCGTCGTGTTCTCGAGCGTCTGCGCGTCGGCGCCCGGGTAGGACGTCGCGACCGTCACCTTGGGGGCGGCGATCTCAGGGAACTGGGCGATCGGCAGCGACCGGATCGCGAGAATACCGGCCAGCATCAAAATGATGGCGATGACCCACGCGAAGATGGGTCGATCGATGAAATAGCGTGACATGGGCGGTTACTTCCCGGCCTGCGCGGAATTGTTGCTGGTCGCACCGGACGCGTCGCCGCCTCCGGGTGCCGCGCCGGGCGCACCGGCGGGCTTTCCGACCTGTTGCGGGGCAGCGGGCTTCACGGTCGAGCCGGGACGCAGGTTGAGCAGGCCCTCGACGATCAGCTTGTCGCCGGGCTTCAGGCCGCTGGTGACGATCCACTTGTCGCCGATCACGCGGTCGGTGGTGACGTTACGCTGCTCGACCTTGTTCTGCGCGTTTACGACAAGTGCGGTCGCACCGCCGCGCGGATCGCGCGTGATGCCCGCGGTGGGCGCCATGATCGCCTGGCGACGCGTGCCCTCGACCAGCTTGGCGCGGACATACATGCCCGGCAGCAACAGGCCGTTGGGATTCGGGAAGCTCGCGCGCAACGTTACCGCGCCGGTGGTCTGGTCGACGGTGACTTCGGCGAACTGGAGGCGACCCTCGATCGGATAGGTCTGTCCGTTCGGAAGGATCAGCTGAACGCGCGCGCTGCCGTCGCCGCGTGTCACGCCGCCGGTCGCCATCGCCTGCTTGAGATCGAGCAGCTGCGCTGCCGACTGAACGACGTCGACATAGACGGTGTTGGTACGCTGGATCGTCGCGAGGGGGTCGGTCTGGCCGGTCTGGACCAGCGCGCCGACGGTCACCAGCGAACGACCGATGCGGCCCGAGATCGGCGCCTTGATGCGCGTAAAGCCAAGGTTGACGCGCGCCGACTGGACCGCCGCCTGCTGCGCTGCAACATTGGCGCGAGCCTGCTGTGCGGAGGCAGTGGCGTTGTCAGCTTCCTGCTTGCTGACCGCGTTGAGCGCGACGAGCTGGCCGTAGCGCTGAGCCTGGAGGCGCGTCGCGTTGATCTGCGACTGCGCGGCGCCGAGCTGGCCCTGCGCGCTGGCGAGCGCGGCCCGGTAGGGCGCGTCCTCGATCGCGTAAAGAACCTGGCCCTTGCTGACCATTGCGCCCTCGGTGAACAGGCGATCGCGGACCACGCCGCTGACCTGCGGACGCACTTCCGAGGTCTCCACGGCGGCGATACGGCCGGGAAGTTCGGAGGTGAGGACGACCGATTCCTCGCCGACGGTAACGACGCCGACAGTCGGCGTGGGCGGAGGCGGCGGAGCCTGCTCCTTGCCGCAAGCCGACAGCAGGGCGAGCGCGAAGAGCGCCACCGATCCCTTGAGGTTCAATTGCTGCATGTTAAGCATCCCGACGTCCGTGCAGATTAGGTTCACCGGAATGAACGTTCATTCCGCTTGCTTGCCCGCTAGGATTGTGCGAGCGGCCGGTCAATCAAAAAACGCATCAGGAATTCTGTTTTGAGTGCAGTGCAACATGAAAAGTGCAGTCGCGAGCGTATCATCGCCACGGCTCGGCATCTGTTTGCGACTCAAGGCTTTCACCAGACGGCGATGTCCGAACTGGCGCAGGCGGCCGAGGTATCGGTCGGCCAGATCTATCGTCTGTTCACCGGCAAGAATGCGGTGATCCAGGCGATCGTCATGGAAGATGCAACCGGCAAGATGGCCGAGATGCAGACTATGAACGACTCGGTGAAGTCGTGCGGGATGTCGATCGAGGACGGCTTTATCGAATTATCGCGACGCGCCTTGTCGAAGGGCGACGAGGCGCTGTCGTTCGAGATCATGGCGGAGGCGCACCGCAACACCGACGTCGCCGACACGATCGCCGACCTGTGCAGCGGGTTCCGCAGCATGATCCGCGACCTCGCGTGCGTCGCCAATCCCGACTTGTCCGATAACGACCTCGAAGGTGCGGAGGAGCTGATCCTCGCCTTCATGTTCGGTCTTGGCCATCGCACGCTGTCACGCCCGCGCCTGTCGGAAGACGAGACTGCGCGGTTGACGGGGCGGATGATCCTCGCCGCGGTGCGCGCGCTTTAGGAAATTCCGTCATTTTGACGGACTAGGGCGCTATCGCACCGCCGCGCGCAGGGTGGCGCGAACGCCAGCGTGGGCTGGGTCGTATTCCACGATCGAGTGCAGGCTCTGCGCCATAGCGCGGATGAGCTTCGTTCCCAGGCCAGTGCCGCGCGGGACGGCGTCTTCGGGGATGCCACAGCCATCGTCCTCGACCGCGAGCAGAAAGACGTCGTCGTCGATCCGGCGTAGCACGACGCGGACTTCGCCGCCGCCGGTGGGGTAGGCGTATTTGCACGCGTTGGTGACGAGTTCGGTGACGATCACGCCGAGCGATACCGCGCGGTCGGTGGGCAGGCGTATCGGCTCGGCAGCAAGGCTGAGCGCGCGGGGCAGCGCTTCGGTCGACCAGGTCTCCGCGAGTTCGTCGACCAGCGCACCGAGATATTCCTGCATGTCGACGCTCTCGACATCGTTGCTGGTGTAGAGCCGGCGGTGGACCTGCGCGATCGCCTGGATGCGGCGCTGCGTATCTTCGAGCGCCTCGCGTGCTGACGGATCGGTCAGCGCGGTCGCCTGAAGGCGGACCATCGCCGAGACGAGTTGCAGCGAATTGGCGACGCGGTGGTTCACTTCGCCGAGCAACGCCTCCAGCCGCGCATTGCTGGCGCGGAGATCGGCTTCGGCGGACGCCTTCTCCTGTTCGAGCAGGGCACGCGCGCGCACCTGTTCGAACGAGGCGGCGAGCAGGTCGAAGAAATCCTCGCCGATGGTCTTCACCACGTAATCGGCGGCGCCGGCCTTCAGTGCTGCCACGGCAATGCGGCCTTCTTCCGAGCCCGTGACGTACACCACGGGGGGCGGATCGGGCAGGCGACGGAGCGCTTCCAAGGTTTCGAGGCCGTCCATGCCGGGCATGTAGTGATCGACCGCGATCAGGTCGAAACGTTCGGCGGCGGCCTTCACGACGCCTTCGGACCCGGTTTCGGCGACGGTCATCCGGTAGCCACGACGTTCCAGGGCACGCGCCGCCAGCCGCCGGATCCCGGCGTCATCGTCGATGTAGAGGACGCGTGTTTCGCTCACTCGGCTTCGGGCACCTGGATCACCGACAGGAACAGCCCGAGCTGGCGGATCGCCTGTGCGAAACTCTCATAGTTCACCGGCTTGGTGATGTAGACGTTGCAGCCGAGATCGTAGCAGCGCTCGATCTCGACCTTGTCGTCGGTCGTGGTGAGCACGACGACCGGCGTGCGGCGCAACGGGCTGCCCTCCGCCTTGATCCGCGCCAGAATGTCGGTCCCACTCATGTCGGGCAGGTTGAGATCGAGCAGGATCATCGCCGGACCGCTTTTCGCGGGGCCATCGGCGGCGTTGAACAGAAAATCGAGCGCCGTGGTGCCGTCGGTGAAGTGACGGATATCGTTGAGGATGCCGGCGCGGCGGATGTTCTTTTCGATCAGGCGGGCGTGACCCTCGTCATCCTCGATCATCACGATACCGACGGTCTTGTGATCGTTCATGCTGCGTCCTGAATGGTCATGTGGGTCGGCAGGTTGAGTCGGAAGGTCGCGCCGTCGCCGAGCGTCGACTGCACGTCGATCGTACCGCCCAGACGATAGGCAAGTGCGCGGACATGCGCGAGTCCGATACCTTCGCCCGGCTGATCCTGCGCGCCCGACCGACGGAACAGGTCGAACACACGCTGGTGATCGCGCGGATCGATGCCGCGGCCGTTGTCGACGACCGACAGGATAACGCGGCCGCGTTCGGTATGGCCCTTGACCGTGATCTCGCCGGGGCGACCGGGTTGCAGGTATTTGGTCGCGTTTTCGATCAGGTTCGACAGGATCTGTTCGAGCGCGAGGCGATCAGTGACGATTCCCGGCATCGGTCGCTCGACCCGCACCACGGCACCGCGATCGTCGACGATGTGCTGCATCGCGCCGACGATCGTGTCGACCAGTTGTGCCGGGTCGATATGCTCGGGCGCGATCGTCCGGCGGCCTTCGCGCGCTAGCTTCAGGATGGCGTTGATCAGCCGATCCATTTTCTGCGTCGACGTCCGGATGAAACCGATCGCCTCGGGAAGGTCCTCGCGCGCCGCCAGCCGTGCGTCCTCGGCGAGGATGTGTGGCGCCTCGGCCTCGACACGGTCGACCAACTGACCGAGCGGTACGGCGGCGGCGGCGAGTTCGGCGGTGAAGCCCATCACGTTGACCAGTGGCGAGCGCAGATCGTGGCTGACGATATAGGCGAAGCGCTGGATTTCCTCGTTCGCGCGACTGAGGTCGGCGGTGCGTTCGGCGACCTGTTCCTCCAGTGTCTCGTTGAGGTCGCGCAAGCTGTTGCGCGAGCGGGCGAGGTCGGCGGTGTAGCGGCGGATCAATAGGACCGCGAGGATCGCGACGATCAGGAGCAGTGCCGCGGCCAGTCCGGCGACCGATAGGAACAGCGCGCTGGTGCGTTCCTGCCGCTCGGTCCGGATCGCGAGCAGGCGGACCTCGTCGGCGGCCATTGCCTCGAGCCGATAGCGGATGCCGCGCATCAACGGCACGCTGGCATCGACCGCGAACCGGCGCTGTGCTTCGGCGATCCGGCCCGCGGCAACCAATGTCGTCGACTGCGTCCGGAGCGCGCGCAACTGGACGAAACGCGGCTCGATCAGATCGAGGCGGGCGCCCTGCTGCGGGTTGTCGCGCGTCAGATGGCGCAGCTTGCGGATCGACGGCACGAGGTTGCCCGCGGTCCGCGCATAGGCGGTGGCGAACAGCGGTTTGCCGGCCAGGATATAGCCGCGCCGTGCCGTTTCCGATTGCTCCATCTGGATCTGGAGCGTGGCGATCGCCTGGCGGACGTCCTGCGTGTGCAAGATTTCGGCGGTGTAGGTGCGGTTGCGGACCGTGATCCAGCCGATCGCGATCGCCGCGGCGGCCAGCGCGATGAAGCCGAGCGTCATGAACGCGACCAGCCAACGTGCGACTCGCCCTTCCGACGAGGGCAGTTTCAAGCGTACGCGGACCATAGGGGCTGCAGTGTAGGCGGGCAGAAGTCGTTACGCCAGCGATACTGCCGCGCACGCAGACGGAACCTCATTAATTTAAAGCAGCAGATCCTGCGCGCTCGCCTTGCCGACGCGGCCGCCACCGCTGCGCCGGTCCATCTCGTGGTTGGCAGTGAAGCGGATGTCGGGGTCACGATCGGTCATGAACGCCATCAGTGTCTCGTGATCGAGTTCAGACCATTCCTTGCCGCGGTCAGGGCCATAGCGGACGCGCGGGATGAGCCCCGGATCGCGCGACCATTCGAGCAGTTGCGCCAGGCTCGCCTCGTTGAGCATGTCGCGCAGGTGGAACGCAGTGACGTACGCGTCCGGGAACGCGCGGTGTGCGGGGAGTCCGCGGCCGTGCTCCATGCCATGGGGTTTACGCCAGTAGCGCAGCACCTGGTTCGAGAAGCTCGGCGAGTCGGGCCAAAGCCGCAGCGCGCATTTCCACGTGCAGATCCACTCGGCATCACGGGTCAGCGCAGGGGTGCAGAATTTCTGCTCGAAGTCCGCGCGGTGCGCGGCGAGCGCGAGCCGACGCGGCCACGGGTCGAGCACCTGGCGCGCGCAATCGTGCCAATACGGCGCGTCGGCGACATGTTCGTCGAGGATGTGGTGGATCGCCTGCGTGATCGGCGGGATCAGCCGGCCGGGATTGACGAGCAGGCTGCCGCCCTCGCCATAGATCTCCCAGCGGCCGTCCTCGCCAAGCGCGACGTCCTGCCAGCCGATTTCGCACACGCCGTGCGCGGGCGGGGCCGAACCGGTCGTTTCCAGGTCGACGACCCGGATCATCTGCGGTTGTTGCTTGGGCTTGGGATAGGGGGGCGCCATGCCCGCCATGTGGGGACAAAAGCGCGCTTAATCCAGCGCGTATGCGTCCTCCACGTCGAGTTCGCGGACGCCGCGGCGCTGGCGGGCGCGGTCGACGAGCTTGCGCAGGCCTTCGCGACGGTCGCGTGCCATCGGGATGTCGCGGAGCGTGAACTCGCCGCCGCTGGTCGTGCGGTCGCTGGAGGTGAGGATGATCGTGCCGATGTCGGTCATCTGATTGAGCAGCGAATAGCCGAGCCGGACGTCCTTGATCCGGTAGAGCTCGATCTCGTCGATCGTCTTGAACAGGATGCCGCGCTTGATGATGAGACGCTGGTCGGTGATCTCGTAGGAGGTGCTGCGGTTCTTGAGCCAGCGGACGCCGATGATGACGAAGCCGACGCCGGCGAGGCAGGCGAGCAGAGTGCCCCAGCCGGCAAAGCTGCCGAGCAACCAGCGGCGCGTGCTGGAGCGGAATTCGTCGATCGGGCGCTCCACTGGGGACTCCTTGGGGTGGTGACGGGACGGTAGGCGAGGGCGGTTGCGTGTCAATCATGTGTGGCTGTCGCCCTGATACTGCCGCCACTTACCACGTCGTCGTCATCCCCGCGAAGGCGGGGATCCATAGTCTCCGAACGGTTGCGATCCCTTGGGAGGCCAGCCAGTCTGGGTTCCCGCCTCCGCGGGAATGACGGGGGAGGGGGCGGGACCTCACTGCTCGTCGCAGGGGTGCTCGTCTAATTCTGGGGGCGCCCTCTCCACCAGCCCCCACCCCGGCGGAGGCCGGGGCCCAGTTGGGGGACGTTGCTAACGGAGCGCGGCACTTCGTTATATCCACCTTTCCAACTGGGCCCCGGCCTCCGCCGGGGTGGCGCAGTTCTCACGGTTAGCGTCGCGCCACACCGCTTGCCGACAGTTGCGTGTCTACCTCCGCGAGCAACGCGTCGAGCGCCGCCTGATCCTTCGCTTCCGCGCGAACCGTCAGCATCGCCTGTGTGTTCGACGCGCGGAGGAGCCACCAGCCTTCGGGTGTCGTCACACGCGCACCATCGGTGAGATCCATCTCCGCACCGTCCGCCCTCAACCGCGCGATCACCTCGTCGACTACCGCGAACTTCCGCGCGTCCTCTACCGGAAACCGCAGATCGGGCGTCGCGACCAGCGCCGGCATCGCGTCGCGCAGCTCGGTCAGCGAGCGACCCGACAGATGCACCGCGCGGATCAGTCGCACCGCCGCGTATTGCGCGTCGTCGAACCCGTAATATTCGCCCGCGAAGAACAGATGCCCGCTCAACTCCCCCCCAAGCGGCGCACCGGTGCGGGTCATTGCCTGCTTCATCAGGCTGTGACCGGTCGGGGCCATCACCGGCTCGCCGCCCAACGTTGCGATGCGGTCGAACAGCGCTTGCGACGACTTCACATCGGCGACGATTGGCGCACCCGGATGCTCGCGCAGCGCAGGTTCGACCAGAATGGAGAGAATCTGGTCGCCCCAGATTACTCTTCCCAACCCGTCGATCGCCCCGATCCGGTCGCCATCGCCATCGAAGGCCAGTCCGAAATCGAGGTTCTTCTCCGCGACCAGGCTCTTCAGATCGGCGAGGTTCGCCTCTTCGGTAGGATCGGGATGATGGTTGGGAAAATTGCCGTCGACTTCGGCGAAGATCACATGATGCTCACCCGGCAGCAGTTGGACAAGCTTCTCGATCACCGGGCCGGCGGCGCCGTTCCCCGTGTCCCAGCCGATCCGGTACGCGCCACCCGCATAGCCCGCCATCAGCCGGCCGACATAGGCGTCGAGCACGTCCGCGGTGGTGACTTCGCCCGCGCCTTCGCTCCAGGCGCCCGACGCGGCGAGCGAGGCCAGGTCCTGGATGTCGTCGCCGAAAAATGGCGCGTGGGCGTGCACCATCTTGAAGCCGTTATATTCGGGGGGATTGTGGCTGCCGGTTACCTGGATGCCGCCATCCACTTCTAGCGTCGCCTCGGCGTAATAGAGCATCGGCGAGGTACTGAGGCCGATCCGGACGACGTCGACGCCGCTTGCGGTGAGGCCGGACACGAGCGCGGCTTCGAGCTCGGGGGAGGAGTTGCGGCCGTCATAGCCGACGACCACGCGGTGGCCACCCGCAGCGCGGATGCGGGTGGCGAAGCCTCGGCCGATCGCGACGGCGTCGGCGGGGCCGAGCGCTTTGCCGACGATCCCGCGGATGTCGTATTCGCGAAGCGAGGTCGGGTCGAACTGGTGGGTCATTTTTAGATTTCCGTTCGTCCTGAGCTTGCCCTTCGACTTCGCTCAGGACGGTCGGCGGTAAGGGTTATCGCGAAGAGCGCTTCAGCAACAGGTCGCGCGCGGCGTTTACCCGGCGGGTCAGGTCGGTCGAGCCGCCACGATCGGGGTGGACCGAGGCGATCAGGCGGCGATGCGCGTTGCGGATCGCGTCGGCGTCTGCGCTGCGGTCGATACCCAAAATCGAGAGGGCCTCGGCTTCATCGGTTACGACACGCTGTTTCGGCTTCGGGCGGAGATAGTGCCACGCCAGCCAAATGAAGACGGCGGCGACGATCCACTTCACGCAGCTACGTCCGGGGCACGCTCGGCGACCACCTCGGGCAGCTGCAACGCCGCCATCATCTCGCGCAGTTCCTGGCGCGCGGCGACATGCGCGAGGCCCATGCTGCCGAACGCCTTCGAATCGATCATCGTCAGGCCGGCGGGGAACATCTCGCGGTAGATCACGCGCTCGCCGAGGCCGGGGATGATCCGGAAGCCGACGCGCTTCGCCAGTTGGGCCAGCGCATCCGACACGCGGCGCATGTTGCGCGCCTCGATATGCTGGAGGCGGTTGCGCAGCACGACCCAGTCGATCGTGGTGCCGTCGGCGCGCGCGCGCTGTTTCCGGGCATCCCAGATCAGTTCGGAATAAAAGCTTGGGCGAGTCACCTGGTAGGTTTCGGGATCGACCTGGCCGATCAGGTCGAAGTCGACGAAGCTGTCGTTCATCGGCGTGACCAGCGTGTTCGCCAGCGCCGCCGCGGTGCGTGCGAACGGATCGTCGCGGCCCGGCGTGTCGACGACCAGGAAGTCCGACCCCGCGCTCAGCGAATGCCACAGGTCCTCGAACTGATCTTCGCTCTGGTCGGACAGCGTCGCGTGGCGCGGCATCGGCAGCACCGAGCCGTTGCGCTTCATCGTCTCGGCGCGGTTGTCGAGATAGCGGCCGACGGTGCGCTGGCGGTGATCCAGATCGAGACACGCGACACGCGCACCCTTCGCGGCGAGCGCGATCGCGACGTGCACCGCGGTCGTCGACTTGCCCGTACCGCCCTTCTCGTTGGCGAACACGATCACATGCGGCGAAGCTTGGGGAGAATCCGGGCCCATGGCCAACGCGCGTTTCCTTATTGATCGAGACTGTCACCCTTCATAGAAGCCGCGACCGCACTTATCGAGTAGGAGTTTCACGTGGACACCGTCCGGGACCTTAATGCGTTGCGCGAAAGCGTCGCCGCCTTTCGTGCGGCGGGGCAGCGCGTCGCGCTCGTCCCGACGATGGGCGCGCTCCACGCCGGCCATGTCGCGCTGATCGAGGCGGCGAAGCGGCCGGGCACCAAGGTGGTCGCGTCGATCTTCGTCAATCCGACGCAGTTCGGCCCGAACGAGGACCTCTCGCGCTATCCGCGGCGCGAGATGGCCGATATCCGGATGCTTAACGAGGCCGGGTGCGACCTGCTCTGGCTGCCGTCGGTCGAGACGATGTATCCCGGTGGCTTCGCGACCATGGTGCGCGTGTCGGGAGTCAGCGACGGGTTCGACGGCGCCTCGCGACCCGGCCATTTCGATGGCGTCGCGACGGTCGTGTCGAAGCTGTTCAACCAGGTCGAGCCCGATGCGGCGTATTTCGGCGAGAAGGATTATCAGCAGTTGGCGGTGATCCGGCGGTTCGTCGCCGATCTCGATTTCGCGATCGACATCGTCGGGGTGCCGACGCAGCGCGACGACGACGGCTTGGCGATGTCGTCGCGCAACATTTATCTCGACGACGAGCAGCGCAGGCAGGCGGTAGCCTTGCCGCGCGCACTGGGTGTGGCGGCGCGGGCGATCGCAAAGGGCGAGGACGTCGAGTCGGTGTTGGACGATGCGCGGACGACCTTGGTCGGGGCGGGGTTCACGATCGATTACGTTGCGCTGGCGGATGCCGAGACGCTGGCGGAGAACCCGGCGGCGGATCGCCCGCGGCGGTTGCTAGCAGCAGCGCGCATGGGCGCGACGCGGTTGATCGATAATATCGCGATCGACGCGTAAAAAACGGACTTTAACCCAAAACCATTTCGTAGCTGAATCACCGCAGTCTGCCCCAAGCACATTGGGTAAGACCATGGGTAGCAGTATCTTGAACGTGAATATCGGAATTGAACGCCGTCTGGGGATGCCGCGCGGGAAATCTCGGTTGCACAGCACGCTGCCCGGGATTGGATGCAGCTCACGCAGCGGCGGGCTGCTTAAGCTTAAAGCTCCCCTCCCGCTTGCGGGAGGGGTTGGGGGAGGGGGCCACCGCGAACGTCGCGTTCGTGGGGTATCTCAGTCCCTCCCCTAGCCCCTCCCGTGAGCGGGAGGGGGATTAGTCTTCCGCTTTCTTCTTCGGAGCGGCTTTCTTGGCGGGAGCCTTTTTAGCCGGAGCCTTCTTTGCTGGAGCCTTCGCCTCAGCTTCGTCCTTCGCCACTGCGGCCTTCGCAGGCGCCTTCTTCGCCGCCGGCTTCTTGGCGGGTGCTTTCTTCTTCTTCGTGGCCGGAGCCGCCGCAGCACGCGCGTCGATCAGCGACGCCGCTTCCTCCAGCGTCAGTTGGTCCTTCTCGATCGACTTAGGCAGCGTCGCATTGGTCGTGCCGTCGGTGACGTAAGGGCCATAGCGCCCCTCCATCAGCTTGATCTCGGCCTCGGTGCGCGGATGATTGCCCAGCACCTTGAGCGGCGCCTGAGCGCCACGCGCGGTACGTCCGCCGCCGGCTGCGGCTTCGGCGAGCTTCACGACTGCGGCGTTCATGCCCGTCTCGAACACGTCCGCCGTCGTCTGCAGTCGCGCATATTTGCCTGCGTGCTTCAGATATGGACCGAACTTGCCGATCGTCGAAATGATCGGTTCGCCGGTCTCGGGGTGGTTGCCGACCGTTCGCGGGAGCGACAGCAGCTTGACTGCCCACTCCAGATTGAGCTCGCCGATGTCCTTCGGGATCGACGCCATCTTGCGATCTTCGCCTTCGCCGATCTGCAGATACGGGCCGAAGCGCCCCGACTTGCGCTCAATCGGCTGGCCGGTGTCGGGATGCGTGCCGAGCGTCGACGGGCCGGCATCCGCCTCGGCGTCGCCGCCGGGCTGCGCGAAGCGGCGCGTGTATTTGCACTCGGGGTAGTTGGAGCAGGCGATGAACGCGCCGAACTTGCCGCCGCGCAGCGCGAGCTGGCCCTCGCCGCAGTTCGGGCACAGACGCGGATCGCCGCCGTCAGCCTTGGCGGGGAACAGGTAGGGCGCGAGGAAGGTGTCGAGTTCTGCGGTGATCGCCGAGGGCTGCTGCTCCATCACCTCGTTGGTGCGCGGCTTGAAATCGCGCCAGAACGCGTCGAGCACCGACTGCCACTGCGCGCGGCCGCCCGAGACGTCGTCGAGTTCCTCCTCCAGCTCGGCGGTATAGTCGTAGCCGACATATTTCTCGAAGAAACGTTCGAGGAAGGCCGTCACCAGCCGCCCACTCTCCTCGGCGAAGAAGCGGTTCTTCTCGATCCGGACGTAGGCGCGGTCCTTCAGCGTCTTGATGATCGACGCGTAGGTGGACGGGCGGCCGATGCCGAGTTCCTCCATGCGCTTGACCAGCGAGGCTTCGGAGAAGCGCGGCGGCGGCTGGGTGAAGTGCTGCTCGGCGTCGACCTTCTTCTTGGCGGGCGCATCGCCCTCGCGCATCCGCGGCAGGCGGCGTGCGTCCTCGTCGGCGGAATCATCCGATCCCTCCTCGTACAGCGCGAGATAGCCGGGGAAGAGGACGACCTGCCCGGTGGCGCGCAGGATGTTGCGGCCGGTGCCGTCGGCCATCTCGACGGTCGTGCGCTCCATGCGGGCGGAGGCCATCTGGCTGGCGAGCGCGCGCTTGAAGATCAGGTCGTAGAGGCGCGCGTGATCGCCGCCGCCGGCCTTGTCTTTGCCGAAATCGGTCGGACGGATCGCCTCGTGCGCTTCCTGTGCGTTCTTCGCCTTCGACTGATATTGGCGGGGTTTGTCGGGGACATAACTCGCGTCGAAGCGGTTCGCGACGGCCAGACGTGCGGCTGAAATCGCGCTCGAATCCATCTGCACGCCGTCGGTACGCATGTAGGTGATCGCGCCGTCCTCGTAGAGCCCCTGCGCGATCCGCATCGTGTGATCGGCCGAGAAGCCGAGCTTGCGCGAGGCTTCCTGCTGCAAGGTCGAGGTCGTGAACGGCGGCGGCGGGTTGCGACCGGCGGGCTTGGTCTCGACCGACTGGACCGAGAAATTGCCGTCGAGAACCGCCTGCTTGGCGCGCAGGGCATCGCCTTCGTTGCCTATCGAGAGGCGGTCGAGCTTGTTGCCCTCGAACTGCGTCAGCCGCGAGGTGAACGCGGTGCCGTCATGCTCCATGTCGGCCGTCACCGACCAGTATTCTTGTGGCTTGAAGACGTCGATCTCGCGCTCGCGCTGGACGATTAGGCGCAACGACACCGACTGGACGCGGCCAGCGGACTTGGCGCCGGGCAGCTTGCGCCACAGCACCGGCGACAGCGTGAAGCCGACCAGATAATCGAGCGCGCGACGGGCGCGATAGGCGTCGATCAGGTCGTCGTCCAGCTCGCGTGGATTCTTCATCGCCTCGGTGACGGTGGCCTTGGTGATCGCGTTGAAGGTGACGCGCTCGACCTCCTTGGGCAGCGCTTTCCGCGCCCGCAGCACTTCGCGGACGTGCCACGAGATCGCCTCGCCCTCGCGATCCGGATCGGTCGCGAGGATCAGGCGGTCGGCGAGCTTGGCGAGATCGGTGATCGCCTTCAGCTGCTTCGACTTGTCCGCGTAATTCTCCCACGTCATTGCGAACGCATCGTCGGGATCGACCGAGCCGTCCTTGGGCGGCAGGTCGCGGACATGGCCGTAGCTGGCCAGGACGCGGTAATCGCTGCCCAGATACTTCTCGATGGTTTTGGCCTTGGCAGGCGATTCGACGATGACAAGCTGCATGGGGAAACCGGGGTCCTTACGTGTACGCGTACGAGGGTGACGGCGTCGGGGTGCTCGCGTCAACCCGGGTTGGGTATCAGCGACCTCCGCAAATTAGGGTACAGGTGCCGCTTTTCGAGAGGGGGTCTCAGGGCCGGGGTATTTCCCGGACTCTGACGGCGCTGCTGGCACGGTATCCGCGTCGGTATGATGACAGTAGACCATTCCCTCTCGTTGCCTCCGATCAGATCAGGCGTGGAGATCGTTACGATTGACGGTCCTCGGTCATCCAGTTCAGCGACCGCCGCGCCGGATCGTCCATACATTGGCTGCGGCCGGGGTTGTGAAATTGCGGGCAGAGGGTCGCGGAGCCTTGTCGGCTTCCTGAAACCCGGACGATCAGCGAAGGCTGACCCGGCCGCCGGCATGACGTTCCAGATGGCCACCGAGTTCGAGTTCGAGCAGCACCGTTTGGATGACGGCCGGTCCCAGATGCGACTGGCGAATGAGCTCGTCGATCGCCACGGGGACGGGGCCGAGCAGATCCGCGATCCTGCGGCGGTCGGTGTCGCTCGCGTCTTCCGGCGGCGCGGCGGCGTAGGCTCCGACTGGGGAGCGAACCGCGCGCGGGTCGAACGGGCGGATCTGTTCGAGGATGTCGGCTGCGGATTGCACCAGCGTGGCGCCTTCGCGGATCAGCAGGTTACACCCTTGCGCTCGGGGATCGAGCGGGCTGCCGGGGACGGCCATGACTTCGCGGCCGGATTCGTTGGCGAGGCGCGCGGTGATCAGCGAGCCGGATTTGGGGACGGCTTCGACCACCACCGTGCCGATCGCGAGACCGGCGATGATCCGGTTGCGCGAGGGGAAGTTGCGCGCTTTCGGCTCGGTGCCGGGGGGCTGTTCGGCGAGCAGCAGGCCTTCGGTGGCGACGCGCTCCTGTAACGCGGTGTTGTCGGGCGGGTAGGCGATGTCGATGCCACTGGCGATCACGCCGATCGTGCCGCCGCTGGAACCGCCGCCCAACGCGCCGATATGTGCGGCGGTGTCGATTCCGCGGGCAAGGCCGGAGACGATCGTCGTGCCTTCCTCGGCGAGTTGCAGTGCCAATTGGCGGGCAAATCGGCAGGCGGCGGCTGAGGCGTTGCGTGCGCCGACCATCGCGATGCAGGGGCGGCTGGCGTGCGCGATGTCGCCGCGGAAGATCAACGCCGGGGGTGCGGTCTCGATCTCGGCGAGCAGGCGGGGGTACTCGGCGTCGTCGACGAAGAGATAGCGCGCGCCGAGTTTCGTGGTGGCGGCGATCTCGCGTTCGGCCATCGCGGCGTCGGCGATCCGGGGGCTGCGTCCGCCGCCCCGTTGGGCGAGCATGGGGAGCGCCTCGATCGCGGCGTCCGCGCTGCCGAAGCGGGCGATGAGCTGGCGATAGGTGACCGGTCCGATCCCGGTCGTGCGGATGAGCCGAAGACGTGAGACCGTCGGGTCAGTCACCCGGTGGTCGTTTTGAGCGGCCGATGCGCGGTTCGGTGCCGGAGAACAGGCGATCGACGTTCTCGCGGTGCTTCCAGAAGACGATCAGTGCGAGCGCGAGCAGCAGCAGGACGAGGTCGAACCGGCCGAACAAGGCGGCTGCGAACGGCGCACTGAGCGCGGCGGCCATGCCCGCGACCGAAGAGATGCGCAGGCCTGCGAGGAGTCCGAGCCAGACGACTGCGTAGACCAGCCCGAGCGGCCAGTAGAGTGCGACGACGATACCCATGAGCGTGGCGACGCCCTTGCCGCCCTTGAACTTCAGCCAGACGGGATAGCAATGGCCGATGAACGCGCCGGCTGCGGCAAGCAAGGCGTTGCCGGGAAACAGGTGCGCGACCAGCAGGACGGCGACCGCGCCCTTGGCCATGTCGAGCAGCAGCGTGGCGGCGGCGAGACCCTTCCGTCCGGTGCGCAGGACGTTGGTGGCGCCGATGTTGCCCGAGCCGATCGTCCGCAGATCGCCGGCGCCGCCGAGCCGCGTGAGGATGACGCCGAACGGGATCGAGCCGAGCAGATAGCTGAGCACGAGCGATAGCGTGGGCGCGACCCAGAGAATTTCCGTCTGCAAGTATGTCCCCCGTTCTAGGGGTGCTTATAAACGACGCGGGGCGGACGGCAAATGGGGTGAGTTTGAGAGGACGCGCGCGTGGACCCAAGGTCGACGCGCTCCCCTCCCTGGAAGGGAGGGGCTGGGGGTGGGTAGGCCGGCTCGTGCCGCGACCGTCTGAACATGCGGAAACCGACCCACCCCCAACCCCTCCCTTCCAGGGAGGGGGGATATGTCGCTCTGGTTTACGCACGCCGATCCGTCCTAAGAGCGCTGCATGGACACGCGCCCCATCCTGTTCTTCGATTCCGGTGTCGGTGGCCTGTCGATCGTCGGTCCGGCGCGCGCGGCGCTGCCCGATGCGCCGTTCGTCTACGCCGCCGACTCGGCCGGCTTCCCCTACGGCACCAAGAACGAGGCGGAGATCGCCGCCCGCGTACCGGTGTTGCTGGGGCGGTTGGCGGAGCGGTATCGGCCGCGGCTGATCGTGATTGCGTGCAACACCGCCTCGACGATCGCTCTACCGGTGGTGCGCGCCGCGCTCGACCTGCCGGTGGTCGGGACGGTGCCGGCGATCAAGCCTGCCGCGCTACTGTCGAAGACGCGGACGATCGGCGTGCTGGGGACCGAGGCGACCGTGCGGCAGGCATATGTCGATGATCTGGCGGCGCGGTTCGCGGGCGATTGCATGGTGCTGCGCCATGGATCGGCGGCATTGGTCGAGATGGCGGAGGCCAAGCTTCACGGGCGACCGGTCGCGCCGGAGCGCTATGCCGCGGTGCTCGACGGGCTGTTCTCGCAACCCGGCGGCGATGCGATCGACGTGATCGTCAACGCCTGCACGCACTTCCCCCTGGTCGAGGCAGAGTTGGCCGCGGCGGCGCCCGGAGTGCGGTTCGTCGACGGTGGTCCTGGGATCGCGCGACGGATCGTTCACCTGATGCAGGGCGAATCGTGGTCGGGAGCTGGGGAGGGCATCGCCGTCTTTACTCGGTTGGGCGACGACGAATGCGCGCTCGGCCCCGCCTTGGCGGCGCGAGGGTTTGCGCGGATCGAGCAGCTTTAAGCGTTAACCTGGGACAATGTGGCACCTTGCTTCGCGGGCGCATCGTGGCAATGTGCTGCCAGGACGAGGAAAGCGATCACCGTAAGAGCGGTATTACGCTGGAACTGAGTGAAAGTGAGGCGTAGTGCCCAAGGCCATGATTATCGACGGCAAAACGGCAACGGACGGCATTAGTGGTCCGCGAGTCGATTATTCGCGTGTGTTCACGCAGGCGATCGACCGGTTGCATGCCGAAGGGCGCTACCGCGTGTTCATCGACATCCTCCGCAACAAGGGCGCGTTTCCGAATGCGCGCTGTTTCGCCGGGCATAACGGGCCGAAGCCGATCACGGTGTGGTGCTCGAACGATTATCTCGCGATGGGCCAGCACCCCAAGGTGATCGCGGCGATGGAAGAGGCGCTGCACGACGTAGGCGCAGGCTCCGGCGGCACGCGCAACATTGGTGGCAACACGCATTACCATGTCGATCTGGAGGGCGAGCTCGCCGACCTGCACGGCAAGGAAGCGGCGTTGCTGTTTACCAGCGGGTACGTCTCGAACGAGGCGACTCTGGCGACGCTCGCGAAGGTACTGCCGGGCTGCGTCATCTTTTCGGACGAGTTGAACCACGCGTCGATGATCGCGGGGATCCGCAATTCGGGCTGCGAGAAGCGCGTGTTCCGCCACAACGACCTTGCGCATCTCGAAGAGTTGCTGGCCGCGGAAGATCCGGCCGTTCCGAAGCTGATCGCGTTCGAGAGCGTGTATTCGATGGAGGGCGACATCGCGCCGATTTCCGCGGTGTGTGATCTCGCCGACCGGTACAACGCGCTGACCTATTGCGACGAAGTCCACGCGGTCGGGATGTACGGCGCGCGCGGCGGCGGCATCTCGGAGCGGGACGAGGTCGCGCACCGGATCACGATCCTCGAGGGGACGCTCGGCAAGGCGTTCGGGGTGATGGGGGGCTATATCGCTGCCGATCGGACGATCGTCGATGTGATCCGGTCGTACGCGCCGGGGTTCATCTTCACGACCTCGCTGTCGCCGGTGCTGGTCGCGGGCGTTCTCGCGAGCGTGCGGCATCTGAAAAGCTCGAGCGTCGAGCGTGAGGGGCAGCAGGCCTCGGCAGCGATGCTCAAGGCGATGCTGAAGGACGCCGGTCTGCCGGTGATGATCGGCGATACGCATATCGTGCCGCTGATGGTCGGCGATCCGGTCAAGGCGAAGAAGATCAGCGACGTGCTGCTGGCGGAATACGGCGTGTACGTGCAGCCGATCAACTACCCGACCGTGCCGCGCGGTACCGAGCGGCTGCGGTTCACGCCGGGCCCTGCGCATACCGAGGCGATGATGCGCGAGCTGACCGATGCGCTGGTGGAGATTTGGAGCCGGTTGGACCTTCGCAAGGCTGCCTGAGGCCGAACTTGCCTGCGCTGGCGGGCTTTTAGTCGATGGTGATGGTGCCGTCTGTATCAGGAACGGCGACAGGTTCGCCGAACCCTACCGAGTGGAACCGTGTGTAATCGCCCTCGACGGGGCTGGCGTAGATGTGGACGACAGACCGGGCGCCGTCGACGACCCAGTAATGTGGGATCCCGCCGCGCCCATAGGCGAAGCGCTTCATCGTGGTATCGCGTGCGACCGAGGTTTCCGCGACTTCGATGACGAGCAGGAAGTCGGCGGCGACCGGTAGGCGGTTACCTTCGACCGGTTCACGCAACACGGCCACGTCGCAGCCGAGTACGGTATCGTTGCCGAGATCGACGGCGACCCCACCCATGATCCGCGCTTCCGGAAGCAGACCCGAAAGGCGGATGCCGATCTTAGCTTGGCGCGCGGCATGGCTTGCCAAAGGTAGGTCCATCCGTTCGAGTTCCCCATCGACCAACTCGATCCTCATGTCGTCGAACGCGCCGGACTCACCCATGCGGACAAACTTGGCGATCGTGAAACGCGCCTTCGCCTGCCGGTCGGTGCGGAGATTCACGGCAGATGTCATCATGCCGGATTCGTACCACGAACCAGATGTTCTTACGACTCGCGAGCGGCCTTAAAGCGCGGCGGCGAGCATCGTCAGGACGCCGAGGCCGAGCGACAAGGGTACGCGCAGCGCCATCCAGCCGGGCGGGGCGATACCGGAACGAACGAGGGCGCGGTCGACAAGCAATGCACCGACCAGGCTGATGCCGAGCACGACCAGCGACGGGCCGGGCCAGCGCAGGCCGACCATCCAGGGCCACGCGGTCGCCAGCGCGATCAGCGACGGCGCGACGCTGGCGAACCAGAGCCAGCGCGGGGGCGAGTCAGTGCGCGCGGCCAAGCCCCACCAAAGGCCGCCAAGGAAGCTCAGGATGATCGCGGCATAGGCGTAAGCGATCGCCAGCGCGGAGTAGCGGCTTTGGGGGTCGCCGCTCAGCAGCAGCGCGACCGACGCCAATTGCGGGAGCAGGCCACTCAACCCAAGCAGGCGCGCGATCGGCGGGATGCCGCCGGTCGCGGGCCCGCTATACGGCGGTCGCTCGGTCATCAGACGCGCGCGACCACGCCGGTGGCGACGACCGGGCCGGTCGGCAGGCCGGTCGGCGAGCCGCCGAGCGGCTCGACCGAAATCGCGAGCGTCGCGCCGGAGGCAATGCGACCGCGGTCGACGCCCTTCGGTACCAGCTTGGTTGGACGTCCCGACAGCAGGCCAAGCGAATGCGGCACGCCGTCGCCCCCGATCACCCAGAGTTCGGCGACCCGCGCATTCGGTACGCCCGGACCTGCCGCGACGCGGAGCATGCCGTTGGCGGGATCATAGACCGCGGCGACGGGCGACTTCGCATCGCCGAGCATCGCGACCAGCACGCTGGTCGGCCGCGCGACGGGGATCGGCTGCGAGACGGGCACAGTCGGTTCCGGCCGGACCATGACGAACAGCAGCAGCGATGCGGCAATCGCGCTGGTGATCGCGGCGAGCGCCGGCCATGCGAAGCGGGTGGCCTTGGCAGGTGTTTGCGCACCATCGAGGCTGGCTTCGATCCGCGCGGCGAGATGCGGCGGCGCCCCACGTTCGGGCCACAGGTCGAACAACACGGCCAGACGCGACCGCCACCATTCGACCTGCGCGGCGAAACCGGGCTCGGCGAGCACACGGCGAAGCGCTGCCCCGCGCTCTTCACCTTCGAGCAGGCCGAGTGCGAGTTCGGCGGCAGCCACGTCTTCGGGAACGCCGGTATCGGTGGTCGGATCAACCATCGAGGCAATCCTTGAGGCGGGCGAGGCCACGGCGGACCCAGCTCTTCATCGTGCCGAGCGGCACCGCGCGCTTGATTGCGAGTTCGGCATAGGTGACGCCGTCGAAGAACGCCGTGCGGATCGCGTCGCGCTGCTGTGGTTCGAGGCCCTCGAGGCACTCGATCAGTTCGCGCGACGATTCGCTGGCGAGCAGCCTAGCCTCGGCACCGTCGCCGGGATCGGCGATGTCGGGCGCGTCGTCGAGCGGGCTGGTGCGGCGGACGCCCTGCGCGCGCTGCCAGTCGATGGCGCGGTTGCGCGCGATCGTCGCCAACCAGGTTATCGGGCTCGCGCGGCCGGGTTCCCATGCACCGGCGCGTTTCCAGATCGTGAGATAGACCTCGTGCAGCACATCCTCCGCGGCTTGGGCGTTGCCGCAGATACGGTGGGTGATGCCGAAAAGCTTCGCGCTGGTCAGCGTATAGAGTTCGCGAAACGCATCGCGATCCTCCTGGCCGGTACGCAGCAGCACCTCGGAGAGGTGCGCGCGGGCGGCGTCGGCGTCTGGATAGGCTCGGGTCACGACCGAGAACCTAGCGGCTAAGTCCGTCGCGGCAATAGCCTTCGCCAGGCTTGACGGTGAGGCAGTCGGTTTTGCCCGACAGATATTTCAGCCCGGTCGCATCGCCGTTTGTCGGGCGCAGGGTTTCGGGAATGTCGTTGCGGATGAACGTGATGGTCCTCCCGTTCGCGATGCCGTCGAATGTGCCCTTGTGGTCGAGGTCCCATTGCATCGTGAGGTCGTAGTGGCCGGGTGCGCCGGCGTCCGCGATATCCAGGACCATCCCCTCCACCCCGACCCAGCGGCCGGTGTAGTCGCGCGGCGCGGATGCGGATCCAGTGGCCTTTTGCTCGACTGACCCTGCCGACGTCATGTTGCCATCGCTGCTGGTGTCGGGTGCGGGACCGGAGCAGGCGGCGAGCGTGACGGTAGCGAGCAAAGTGAGGGCTTTCATGGATGTCTCCTTCACGGTCGGCGTTTAGCGCAGATGCCGACCTTAACGCGTCATCCTGACGAAAGTCAGGACCCAGAGCCACCGGTGATGCACTACGTTGCCCTGGGTTACCCGGGCCCTGACTTTCGTCAGGATGACGAAGCAGCAGCGAACAGGTGTGGCAAATCCTTGCTCGGGTCGGTAAGGGGCTGGGCACCCGATCTCCCGCCACAGGATTACGCCAGGTGCGCATCGCCATCGCGTCCGATCACGCCGCCGTTTCGTTGAAAGCGGTGCTCGCCGCTTGGCTGCGCAAAGCAGGGCATGACGTGCTCGATCTCGGACCCGAGGGCACCGCCAGCGTCGATTATCCCGATTATGGGTACAAGCTAGCGGCCGCGATCGCCGATGGTCGCGTCGAGCGTGGTATCGCGCTGTGCGGTTCCGGGATCGGCATCTCGATCGCCGCCAACCGCAACCCCGCCTGCCGCTGTGCGCTTGTCTCCGAACCGCTGTCGGCGAGTCTCGCGCGCGTTCACAACGACGCCAACGCCATTGCGATGGGCGCCCGCCTGATCGGCGAGGAAATGGCCAAGGCGTGCGTCGAAGCGTTCCTCACCGCCGATTTCGCCGGCGGCCGTCATCAACTCCGTGTCGACAAGCTAAAGGTCCCCGCATGAGCACCCAGCCCCGCGATCTCCACGACGTCCAGCCGGACGGATTCTTCACGCGCACTCTCGCCGATGCGGATGCCGCCGTGTTCGCCGGCGTCGAGGCCGAACTCGAACGCGAGCAGACGCAGATCGAGCTGATCGCGAGCGAGAACATCGTCTCGAAGGCAGTGCTCGAGGCGCAGGGGTCGGTGTTCACGAATAAATATGCCGAGGGCTATCCGGGCAAGCGCTATTACCAGGGCTGCGCACCGTCGGACGTGGTCGAGACGCTCGCGATCGAGCGCGCCAAGCAGATCTTCGGCTGCGGGTTCGTCAACGTGCAGCCGCATTCGGGCGCACAGGCGAACGGCGCGGTGATGCTGGCGCTGGTCAAGCCGGGCGACACGATCCTCGGCATGAGCCTCGATGCGGGCGGTCACCTGACGCATGGCGCCAAGCCGGCGATGTCGGGCAAGTGGTTCAACGCCATCCAATACGGCGTCGATGCGACCACTCACCTGATCGACTATGACCAGGTCGAGGCGCTGGCAGTCGAGCATCAGCCGAAACTGATCATCGCGGGCGGCTCGGCCTATCCGCGGACGATCGACTTCGCGCGCTTCCGCGCGATCGCGGACAAGGTCGGCGCGTATTTCATGGTCGACATGGCGCATTTCGCCGGGATCGTCGCGGCGGGACTGCACCCGACGCCGTTCGGTCATGCGCATGTCGTGACGACCACCACGCACAAGACGCTGCGCGGTCCGCGCGGCGGCATGATCATGACCAATGACGAGGCGCTGGCGAAGAAGTTCAACTCGGCGGTGTTCCCGGGGCTCCAGGGCGGGCCGCTGATGCACGTGATCGCGGCGAAGGCGGTCGCGTTCGGCGAGGCGCTGCAGCCTGATTTCAAGAGCTACATCGCGGCCGTCGTCGAAAACGCGAAGGTGCTCGCAGCGACGCTGAAGGAGCGCGGCTCGGATGTCGTTTCAGGCGGCACCGACACGCATCTGGCGCTGATCGACCTCACGCCGCTTGGCATCACCGGGCGCGATGCGGACGAGGCGCTGGAGCGGGCGGGGATCACCTGCAACAAGAACGGCATTCCCAACGATCCGCTGCCGCCGGTCAAGACCAGCGGCATCCGCGTCGGCTCCCCCGCGGGCACGACGCGGGGTTTCGGCCCGGCCGAGTTCCGCGAGATCGGGAACATGGTCGCCGACGTGCTGGACGGCCTCGCGAAAAAGGGCGAGCATGGGGACCCGGACGTCGAGGCGGACGTTCGGACTCGCGTGCGGGCCCTGTGTGCGCGCTTCCCGATCTATCAAGGATGATGTCATGTCGAAGTTCGACGAAATTCAGAACGACGTGAAGAGCACCCCCGGCCTCGGCAAGAGCATGGCCAAGTGGAGCGCACTCGGCGCGGTCGTGGCGATCCCGGTGCCCGTGATCGGCCCGATCTTCGGCGCACTCGCGGGCGCGGGCTACGCTTATTACAAGGGCAAGAAGAAGGTCTGAATGCGCTGCCCCTTCTGCGGACATGAAGACAGCCAGGTAAAGGACAGCCGCCCCACCGAAGACGGGGCGGCGATCCGACGCCGGCGCCAGTGCGAAGGCTGCGCCGCGCGTTTCACGACGTTCGAGCGCATCCAGTTGCGCGAGCTGTTCGTGTTAAAGAGCGAGGGCAGGCGAGAGCCGTTCGATCGGGAGAAGCTGCTGCGGTCGCTGTCGATCGCGACCAGGAAGCGGGCGATCGAGGCGGGGCGGATTGAGAAGCTGGTAAGCGGGATCCAGCGCCGGCTGGAGACGCTGGGCGAGAACGATGTCACGTCGAAGCGGATCGGCGAGATGGTGATGGACGGGCTCAAGGGGCTCGATTCCGTGGCGTATATCCGGTTTGCGAGCGTGTATCGGGATTTCAACGAGGCGAGGGACTTCGAGGCTTTTGCCGGGAGTGTGGAGGAGATCGGGCGGGCGGAGTGATTTGAGCCTGTCTTCCGGCCTAAGTGAGGTACCCTTCGACTTCGCTCAGGGCGAACGGAGGGGGTGAGGATGGGCGTGATGGTCGTCCTCGATAGTGAGTCCACCTCCCAGCCCGTTCGTCCTTAGCGAAGTCGAAGGACTTGTCCCAACACCACGCCCCCGCGTAAGCCGCGACCATGACATTCTGGGCCTATGTGGTGCGCTGCGCCGACGACAGTTATTACACGGGACACACCGATAACCTCGATCGCAGGATCGGCCAGCATAACCTCGGCGAGATTTCGGGATACACGCAGACGCGACGGCCAGTGACGCTCTTGTGGAGCCAGGATTTCGGGAGCCGACAGGAGGCCCTCGCTGCGGAGTTCCAGGTCAAGGGCTGGTCACGGCGCAAGAAGGAAGCGCTCGCGCGAGAGGATTGGGCGGATCTCCACGATGCTGCGATCCCCCCGCGGGAACGTGCCCTTCGACTTCGCTCAGGGCGAACGGAAGGTGGGGAGGGCATCCCGTCGGAAGGGGGGAAGGATATTCCCTCGGTCGGCGAGAACCATGTCCGATCGGAACAGGGGAACGAGCCCTCATCTCCTCCTCCCGTTCGTGCTGAGCGAAGTCGAAGCACCTTGGCGGACGAAACCGCGCCCCCGGTCATCATCCTGGTCCGCCCCCAACTCGGCGAGAACATCGGCAAGGCCGCGCGCGCGATGCTCAACTTCGGCCTCACCGAAATGCGCCTAGTCTCCCCCCGAGACGGCTGGCCCAACCCCTCCGCCGGCCCCGCCGCCAGCGGCGCCGACATCGTTCTCCAGAACGCGAAGGTCTACGACAGCGTCGCCGCCGCCACTGCCGACTGCGCGCAGGTGTTCGCCACCACGGTCCGCAAGCGCGGCGTGACCAAGCCCGTCGTGACCCCCGAACAGGCCGCGACCGAGATCCACGCCGCCCCCGGCCGCTCCGCGATCCTGTTCGGGCCCGAGCGCTCCGGTCTCGAAACCGACGACGTCGCGGTGGCGCGGACGATCATCACTGTGCCGATCAATCCGGAGTTCGGCTCGCTCAACCTCGCCCAGGCGGTGATTCTGGTCGCGTATGAATGGTCGAAGGGCCTGACTGCCGAGCGCGAGCTGTCGCAGCCGTCGATCAACCCGATCATGCCGCCCGCACCGCAGGAGGAACTCGACGGGATGATCGGACAGCTCGACGCGATGCTGATGGGCGCGGGGTTCTTCCATCTGCCCGACAAGATGCAATCGACGCGACGTACGCTGCGCACGTTGCTGACCAAGCCGGGCTGGTCGAGCCAGGAAATCCGAACGCTCCGCGGCGTGCTGTCGTCGCTGGCGGGGAAGAAGCCGCGGGGGTGAGTTCCCGATCGGTCCACCCCTTCCGTTCCCTCGCCTTCCGTTCGCCCTGAGCGAAGTCGAAGGGTGTGCCCAAAGCGAAGGTGCTTCGACTTCGCTCAGCACGAACGGGCTTGGGGTTAGCGGCGGTCGAACGCTGCCAGTTCATACGCGATCGAGGCTTCGACCAGCGTCTCCCACAGGTCTGCGATCACGGCTTCCGGTACGCCGAGCTTTACCGCCTCCGCCCGCGCATTCTCGATCACTTGCGTTTTCCGCGCCTCGTCCCGCACATGCCCGCGCTCGGGCTTGATACGCGCGGCGGCGTCCATATAGGCGAAGCGCCTGGCGAGCAGCGCGACCAGTTCGCGGTCGAGCGCGTCGACGCCCGCGCGGACCTCGGTCATGGTGGTGCAATCGGGGCCGGATAGAATAGTCATGCGCCGCTCTTGCCGACCCTCCCGCAGCCTGTCCAGCATGACCGCCGAGCTTGACTCTGGCGCCCCCTCCGTCTAGGCGCCCGCCTTCGCAATGGCCCTGCACCCCGGTGAAGCGGTGGCCCTGCCTTGTCTTAACGACGACCAGCAGAGCGATACCGGGACCAACGTTGTTTGCATTTGCAAAGGTTATACTATGTCGAAGCGTCAAAGCGCGAAGTACAAACTCGATCGCCGTATGGGCGAGAACATCTGGGGTCGCCCCAAGTCGCCCGTCAACAAGCGCGAATACGGCCCGGGCCAGCATGGCCAGCGCCGCAAGGGCAAGGTCAGCGATTTCGGTATCCAGCTGCGCGCCAAGCAGAAGCTCAAGGGCTATTACGGCGACGTGACCGAGAAGCAGTTCCGCGCGTGCTACCATGAAGCTGCGCGTCTGAAGGGCGATACCTCGCAGAACCTGATCGGCCTGCTCGAGCAGCGCCTGGACATGATCGTCTACCGCGCCAAGTTCGCGCCGACGATCTTCGCGGCACGCCAGATCGTTTCGCACGGCCACATTCGCGTCAACGGCGTGAAGTGCAACATCGCCTCGCGTCGCTGCTTCGTCGGCGATGAGATCACGCTGGGTTCGAAGGCGCAGGAAATGGCGCTGGTCATGGAAGCCCAGAGCCTCGCCGAGCGCGAAATCCCCGACTACGTCGCTCCCGATGGTGCGGCCAAGGTCACCTTCACGCGCGTCCCGACGCTCGATGAGGTGCCTTATCCGGTGAAGATGGAGCCGAACCTCGTCGTCGAATTCTACTCGCGTTAAGCCGAGTAAATTCGTCGACCGGCCGGCGTCGCTCAAGCGACGTCCGACGACGTGGCTTTGCCACGGCGCGGTTCGGAACAGAAAAGGGCGGTCCCGATGGGGCCGCCCTTTTTCGTTGCGCTACATTCCGAGCGACGTTCGCAGAAACGCATCCGCCTTCGTCAGCATGGTCGTCCGCGCGGTTGCATCGTCGAGCTGGTGATCCAGCCCGGCGAACTCGACCAGCTCGACCTTGCCCCCGGCGGATTTCAGCCGTGTCGCCATCAGCCGGGATTCGCCAACCCCGACGTTGCGGTCCTTGTCGCCGTGGAACAGCAGGACCGGGACCTTGATCTTGTCGGCGTTGCGCGCGGGCGAGCCTTCGCGGATGTGCGGGCCCTGCCCGATAAAGGCGTCGACCATCTTGAAGTTGCTGTAGTTCCGCGACTCTTCGCGAAGGCTGTCGAGATCGGTGACCGGCGCGATCGCGACGATCGCCTTGAACAGACCGGGGTCCACCACCGAGGATTGCAGCGCTGCGTAACCGCCATACGACCAGCCGACGATTGCGAGTTTGTCCGGCGTGGCAATGCCTTGCGATACCAGCCAGCGACCCGCGTCGTCGACATCGCCGATCGCGGTCCGCCAGGATTGGAAGCCGTTCTTTTGGAACCAGGCCGAGCCATAGCCGGTCGATCCACGGAAGTTCGGTTGCAACACCGCGAACCCGCGCGCCGCGAAGAATTGTGAAAGCCAGTCGAAGCCCCATTCGTCGCGCGCACCGGGTCCACCGTGCGGCATGACGATCGCCGGCAACCCCTTTCCCGTGCTGCCCGCGGGCAAGGTCAGATATCCGGGGATCATCGTCCCATCCGCGGCGCGGAAACTGATCGGCTTGACGCTGGCGAGCGGTGTCTTGGCGAGCTGCGGCCGGGCGGGCAGTATTTCGGCCATTTGCCGGGTGGCACGATCGAGCAGATAATATCGACCGGGATCGACATCGCTGCCCGCAAAAAGCAACAGCTTGCGTTCGTCGCTGCTGGCAGCGACGAACGTGATCAACGGCTGGCCGGGCAGCGCCTTTCGCAGTGACGCGGCCAGCATACGCAGTGCCGGGTCGAAGAACTCCGTCTCGCGGCGATCGGTGGCATAGGACGCGCCGACCACGCGCCTTTGCCGCCCGATCCGGATCAACTGGTCGATGTCGACATCTGGCCGCGCAAGGACGACTTCGCGTTTCAGACTGCCGTCCAACGCGATCTTGTAAAGTGCCTGTCGACCATCCTTGTCGTCGAACCCGAACACGACGTTCAAGGTTGGATCGACGGCATAGGGATCGAACCCCGACCCTCCTCCCGCGGATATCGTCAGGCGGCTAAGCGGTTGCCAACTCCGGTCGCCGGGCTTTCGATACGAATAGCTGATGGTGGCGGCATCGTATCCGATACCGGTCTTGGACCGCGTTCCGACGATCCGGACGACGCCTTGGCCATCGCTGATATAGTCGATCGCACCGCCACGTGGCTGTTCGACCGTTCGACGGGCGAGCGTGACGGTATCGATCCGTTCCACGCCCAGACCATGGGACTCGTTCGCCATATGAGTCCCGGTCGTGACCTCCGGTACGAACGTGCGGGTCATCAGCACCGATCCGGCTGCGCCGTCGGCGGTCCAGTCGATCACGGTGCCGCCGTCCTGCATGACATCCAGTGCGCGGGCGCTGCTGGAGGCGGTCAGCATCTTCATCTTGCCGCCGTCGCTATCGATCGCGAGGGCTCGGCTGAAGCCAAGAATGTTGTAGCCATCGTCGGCCACGGTGACCATCTGACAGACCAGCCGGGTCGTGGTCGACCAATGGCAATTGGCCAGATGATCGGGGTTTCCCGACGCGGTGAGGATGGTCCTCGGATTTCCGCCCGCGACGAGATCGGCGATCTGAAGCGCTTCGCCGCGGCCGTTCGTGGGCACTACCAGCGCTACATGCGTGCCGTCCGGCGACAGACTGATCTGTCGGATGGCTTGGCGAGCGCCGAACGCCGCGGCGGTCGGTCCGACGGGGTCGGGCGCTGCCTGCGCTGGCGGCATTCCAGATGCCAGGCAGGCGGCCGCACTCGCACGAATTGCAGATCGTAACCGCATCGCCGTTTCCCCCCAATGTCCCCTCGAGGTATCCTATCGACGCCGGGCGACACGGCAAGCGCGGCGATGCTTGCGCGGTATCGGGTGCACTGCCAGAACGCCCGCAACTCATCGGGGGAATGACCATGCGCGCTGCCATCCTGTCTCTGTTGCTGCTCGGGACCGCCGCGTCCGCGCAGACGTCTCCGGCGATTTCGGTCGAGACGTTGAAGACCGTTACGCAGGTGCTGTCGTCGGACGCGTATGAAGGCCGCGCGCCGACCACCCCCGCCGAGGCGAAGACGGTCGCGTATATCGTCGAGAGGATGAAGGCGGCCGGGTTGAAGCCGGGCAACAAGGGGTCTTGGACACAGGACGTGCCGATGGTCGAGATCACGGCCACGAACGTGCAGCCCTATGTCTTCACCGGCGGCAAGGCGCCCGTCAGCCTCGCCTATCGCACCGACATGGTCGCGGGCACCTATCGCGTCGCGCCGAAATCGAGCGTGGCGAACAGCGACGTGGTGTTCGTCGGCTACGGCATTACCGCACCCGAAAAGGGCTGGGACGATTATGCCGGCGTCGACGTGAAGGGGAAGACGGTCGTCATCCTCATCAACGATGCCGACTGGCAGACGATGTCGCGCGAGGGGCCTTTCGAGGGTCGGGCGATGACGTGGTACGGGCGCTGGCCGTACAAGTTCGAGAATGCGGCGAAGCACGGCGCGGCGGCGGCGATCATCGTGCATGATACCGAGCCGGCGGCGTACCCCTGGGCGGTTGTTCAATCGTCCTGGACCGGACCTCAGCTGGAGCTGGACGAGAAGGGCGATCATCTCGACCAGTCGCAGATCGTCGGCTGGATGCAGAAGCCGGCGGCGGAGCGCGTGTTCGCGAGCGCCGGCAAGGATTATGCGACGCTGGCCGCGGCGGCGAAGGTGAAAGGGTTCAAGGCGGTACCGCTTGGACTGAAGTTCGGCGGCGGGTTCGACAACACGATCCGGCGTCAGGCGTCGAAGAACGTCATCGGCGTGCTACCGGGCACCACCGCGCCCAATGATTACGTGATGTATTCGGCGCATTGGGATCATCTTGGGCGCTGCGATGCAGTCGATGGCGACGACATCTGCAACGGCGCGGCGGACAATGCGACGGGTGTCGCCGGGCTGGTTGCGCTGGCCGAGGCGCAGGCCAAGGCGGGGCAGGCCAAGCGCTCGATCGCATTCCTGGCGGTGACGGCGGAGGAATCGGGGCTGCTCGGGTCGCGTTACTATGCCGAGCATCCGATCTATCCGCTCGCGCATACCGTCGGCGGGGTGAACATGGACGTGTTGAACGTCGACGGCCGGGCGAAGGACTTCGTTCTGGCCGGCGCGGGCAAATCGGAAATCGAGGATCTGGTGAAGCCGTTCGTCGCTGCCGAGGGCCGCGTGATCGGCGTCGAAGCGAACCCGGAACGCGGCGGCTATTACCGGTCGGATCACTTCAGTTTCGCCAAATTGGGCGTGCCGATGCTCGATGGCGGCAGCGGCGAGGATCTCGTCGTCGGTGGCACCGCGGCGGGGCATGCCAAGCGCGAGGATTATGTCGCGAATCGCTATCACAAGCCCGCGGACGAATATGACGCGAAGTGGGACTGGTCGGGCGCGGTCGACGACCTGACGATCTATTATGGGCTGGGGCGGAAGCTCGCGGACGATACCAGTCTGTGGCCGAACTGGTATAAGACCGCCGAATTCCGCGGCATCCGTGACCGCGATCGTGCAGGAGCCAAGTGAAGTGACGACGACCACCCCCGCCGAATGGGCGCACCACAAGGCCGTCTGGATCGGCTTTCCGAGCCATGCCGACCTTTGGCTGGAGGATCTGGAGCCGGCGCGGGACGAGGTCGTCGCGTTCGCCAAGGCTGTGCATGCGGGCGGCAAGGGCGAGACGGTGATATTGGTCGCGGCGGATGTCGGGTCGGCAACTACCGCCAAGCGTCTCGCCCCGTTCGCGGACGTGGTCGTCGAGCCCTTTGGCGACATCTGGTTGCGCGATACCGCCCCGATCATCGTCGGCGACGGCAGCGCGCGGGACTTCCGGTTCAATGGCTGGGGTGGGAAGTATGACCTGCCGGGCGACGATACGATCGGGCAGCGACTGGCGGCGAGCCGGCACAAGCGGGTCGAGGCGTGCGACTGGGTGCTCGAAGGCGGCGCGATCGACGGCGACGGAACCGGGACGGTGGTCACGACCCAGCAGTGCCTGCTCAATCGCAATCGCAATCCTTCGCTGAGCAAGGCGGAGATCGAGGCGCGGCTGGCGTCGGACCTCGGCTACACCCGCGTGGTGTGGCTGGGTGACGGACTGGTCAACGATCATACCGACGGCCATGTCGACAACCTCGCGCGGTTCGTCGGCGAGGGGCGCGTGGCGATCCCCAAGGCGACCGACAACGATCCGAACTGGCAGGTGTACCAGAACGCGGCGCGCGATGCCGCCGCGGCCGGGCTGGAGGTGGTGACGATCCCGTCGCCGGGCCGCGTGCTGCGCGACGAGGAGGTCGTGCCGGCGAGCTATATGAACTTTTACATCGGCAATGCCGCGGTGGTGGTGCCGTTGTACGGCGCGGAGAACGACCAGGCGGCGGTGGTAGCGATCCAGGCGCTGTTCCCGGACCGCGAGGTTGTGGGACAGCGCGCGGATCACATCCTGACAGGCGGCGGAAGCTTCCACTGCATCTCGCAGCAGATACCGGGCTGACTTCTTCTCTAGTTCCCCCGCGAAGGCGGGGCCCAGGGTTGCAAGCGATGTCGTTCCTGGCTCCTGGACCCCCGCCTCCGCGGGGGAACGACCTTCGAGGTGTGCTGAACTCTTGAAATAAAAGCACCACCCCGGCGAAGGCCGGGGCCCAGTTGGGGGACGTAGCCAACGGAGGACTGGCCTTCGTTACTCCAACCTTTCGAATTGGGCCCCGGCCTTCGCCGGGGTGGAAGCTAGCTGGGTGGGCTCAGCGGCTCCAGCGGGCCCAGATTGCGGTGGGCAACACCAGCCCGCGCGCTTCTTCGCGGACGCCGAGTTCGCCGACTTCGACCTTGCCCGGCAGGTCCGCGAACACTTGGTTCAGCAGCTCACCGATCGCCAGCGCCGACATCCGGACCGCGTAGACCGTCAGGAACAGGAAGCGGGAGTTCTCGTCGAGCAGCTTCCGGCAGTCGGCGATCAGCTTCGGCAGGTCCTCTTCCAGCCGCCAGACCTCGCCTTCAGGCCCACGCCCATATTTCGGCGGATCGAGCAGGATCCCATCATACCGCCGCCCCCGGCGCACCTCACGCGCGACGAACTTCGCCGCATCATCCGTCATCCAGCGGATCGGCGCATCAGCCATGCCAGACAGTTTCGCGTTGGCCTTGGCCGCCTCGACCGACTTCTTCGACGCGTCGACGTGGACCATGCGGACTCCCTTGGTCGCCATCGCCAGCGTGCCGACGCCGGTATAGCCGAACAGGTTCATGCATTCGGGCGAGTCGAGCCCCGCGATGCGCTCGCGCATCCAGCTCCACACCGGCGCCATGTCGGGGAAGAATCCGAGGTGGCGGAACGGGGTGGTCTGCGCGGTGTACGACACCTCGTTCCACTTGAGCGTCCAGCCCTCACGCGGAACGGGCTCGGAGAATTCCCAGCGACCGCCGCCGTCCTCGTCCGAGCCGGGCACGAATTCGCCCTGCGCCTGCCAGTCGGTCGAAGCAGGCGCCCACATCGCCTGCGGTTCCGGGCGGATGAAGCGGAAGCGGCCATAGCGTTCGAGTTTCTTGCCGTTCCCTGAGTCGATCAGGCCGTAGTCCGCCCAGGGTTCGCCGATGAGGGTATGCAACTTCATGCCGACGGCTTCGCGCGTTCGGTGATGTAAGCGGTGATTGCGTCGAACGTCGCGGGCAGCGTGGCGTAGCGCTCCTCGCGGTCGAACAGGTCGCCGACGCGGGTTGGCAGCGAGGGGCGGACGCCGGTGGCGCGCTCGACCGCGTCGCCGAACTTGGCCGGGTGCGCGGTAGCCAAGGTCACGATCGGCACGCCGGCGGGGACTTCGGTGCGCAGGGCGGCGGCGAGGCCGATCGCGGTATGCGGGTCGATGACCTGCCCGGCGCGTTCGTGCGCCCAGCGCATCGCCAGTGTCATGTCGTCGAGGTCGACGCGCTCGCTCTGGAAGAGGCAAGAGGCGCCCTGCGATTGTGCGTTGGTAAGGCGCATCGCCCCCGAGGACTCGAAGCCTGCCATCTGTGCGGCCAGCGCCGCACCATTGCGATCGCCAAGGTCGAACAACAGACGCTCGAAGTTCGAACTCACCTGGATGTCCATCGACGGGGTCGGGGTCTGCTGCACGCCGCCCTTCGAGTAATCACCGGTGCTGAGCGCGCGGTGGAGGATGTCGTTGACGTTGGTCGCGACCACCAGCTTGGCCACCGGAAGCCCCATCTTCGCTGCAACATAGCCGGCGAAGACGTCGCCGAAATTGCCGGTCGGCACCGCGAACGCGACCTCGCGATCGGGCGCGCCGAGGCGGACGGCGGCGTAGAAGAAATACACCACCTGCGCCATCAGGCGGGCCCAGTTGATCGAGTTGACCGCGGACAGCGCGAACTTGGTCGAGAAGGCACGGTCGTTGAACATCGCCTTCACGAGCGCCTGCGCGTCGTCGAAGCTGCCTTCGATCGCGATGTTGTAGACGTTGGGGCTGAGCACCGTGGTCATCTGGCGGCGCTGTACGTCGGAGATGCGGCCGACCGGGTGGAGCATGAAGATGTCGATGCCCTCGCGGCCCGCGACCGCGTCGATCGCGGCCGAGCCGGTGTCGCCGCTGGTCGCGCCGACGATCGTCAGGCGCTTGTCGGTGCCGGCGAGGAAGCGTTCGAAGAACAGGCCCAGCAACTGGAGCGCGACGTCCTTGAACGCGAGCGTCGGGCCGTGGAAGAGTTCGAGCAGCCACTGGTCGTGGTCGAGCTGGACCAGCGGTGTCACGGCAGCGTGCGAGAATCGGCCGTATGCCTGTTCGCAGAGGGCCTTCAGCTCGTCGCGAGTCATCGCGTCGCCGACGAACGGCGCCATCACCGCGACCGCCGTGTCGACATACGAAAGCCCGGCGAGCGCTGCGATCTCGTCGCGGGTCATCGTCGGCCATGCCTCGGGGAGGTAGAGGCCACCGTCGGACGCGAGGCCGGTAAGCGTCGCCGCTTCGAAATCGAGGATTGGCGCCGAGCCGCGGGTGCTGATGTAACGCATGGCCAAGCGGTTAGCGAATGGGCGGGAAGGCGACAAGCTGCGCGCGCTTTCCGTTTTCCGGCGAACGCAGGAATCCAGGATTACGAAGTGATGCGCGCGGTACCCTGGGCTCCTGCGTTCGCAGGAAAACGGTCAGCGCCGGCGGCGGAGCGCCAGCGCGTAGATGATTGCGGCGATGGCGGCGAAGAAGAACCATTGGCCGGCATAGGCGAGGTGGTTGTTTGGGACCGATGCGATGTCCGGCTTGCCGTTAGGATTGAGGCCCGCTTGTGGGGTATCCGCGACCAGCATCAGGCGCTGCGGGGTGTGATCGAACAGCGATCCGATCAGCGAGCGGCCGTCGGGGGCGTGGCTGATGTATCCGGAGACTTCGCCGCCGGGCCAGTTCACCTTGGTCATCGGGTCGCGCGTGGTGCCGAGCTGGACCACCATGCCAGGGCCTTCCGCGCCGGTCCGGCACTCGGCGATCGCGCGGAAGCCGGACTTACCGGCGCCGGCGAGCTTGATCTCGGTCGGCTGGAGGCAAAGGCCGGAAGCGCGGCGGAAGAGCAGCGTCTCGTCGGGGAAGCCCGGGAAGGCCATCGTTGGCTTGGCGGGGTTGGCGGCTAATTGCGCGAGGAACGCTTCCTTTTTCGGGAGGCGGTCGAGGAGTTGCCACAGGCCGAGGCCGATCATCGCCGCGATCGCGAGCGTGACGAGGATGGTCGGGAAGACGGGTATGCGCTTAGTCACGGGTCGATTCGGCCTTCGCGGGCTGCGTTGCGGTATTCGGCGGACATCAGCGCGCCCTTTGCCGCCCTCAGGGACAGTACGACTCCGCCGGCGGTGAAGGGGATCCAGATCAGCATGTGCAGCCAGAGCGGGGGGTTGACCTTCAGCTCCAGCGTGATCGCGAGGATGACCACGAGCGCGCCGAGGATAAGGGTGAGGAAGGCGGCGGGGCCGTCGCCGACGTTGAACTTGCTGAAGTCGAGCCCGCAGTTCGGGCAGCGATTGGCGAAGTTGGACCATTTGGCGAAGAGGGTCGGCTTGCCGCAGCGGGGGCAGAGGCCTTTCAGCGCGACCTGCGCGATCGTGGGTGCGGTGGCGAGCGGGTATGGATCTTCGGTCATGCGGTCAGCGCTCCCAATCCTTGTTTCCCCGCGAAGGCGGGGATCCAGACTGGACTCCCGCCTTCGCGAGAGAACAAGGGGAGGGATACGGCCGGCTTATTAGCCACCACCCCGGCGAAGGCCGGGGCCCAATTGGGGGACATTGCAAACGAAGGACTGCGCTTCATTACTGCAACCTTGCCAATTGGGCCCCGGCCTGCGCCGGGGTGGATGGCAAGGGTCAGGTGGTAAAAGCTCAACCGCCGTGGACGGGTGCGCCCCAGCCGCCCCAGACGTAGACGGTGACGAACAGGAACAGCCACACGACGTCGACGAAATGCCAGTACCAAGCAGCCGCCTCGAAGCCGAAATGCTGCTTCGGCGTGAAGTCGCCGCGATACGCGCGGACCAGGCAGACGATCAGGAAGATCGTGCCGATCAGCACGTGAAAGCCGTGGAAGCCGGTCGCCATGAAGAACGCCGCGCCGTAGTTGATGCCCTTGAACGGGAATGGCGCGTGGACGTATTCATACGCCTGGATCGCGCTGAACAGCGCGCCCAGAAGCACCGTCAGCCACAGACCCTTGAGCACGCCGTCGCGGTTGCCGACGCCGATCAGGCCCCATGCGCCGGTCTTCTCGCCGCCGCGCTGGTTGTGGATCAGTGCGTGGTGCGCCCAGGTCACGGTGGTGCCCGAAGTCAGCAGGATCAGCGTGTTGAGCAGCGGCAGTTCGAACGGGTTGATAACCGTCAGGCCCTTCGGAGGCCATTGCGCTACGATCGCCGCACCGCCTTCGACGGCACGTGTGACGCTGCCGTCGGCATAGGTCATCGCGGTCGGGAACAGCGAGAAGTCGAAGAACGCCCAGAACCAGCCGACGAAGAACATCACTTCGGAGGCGATGAACAGGATCATGCCGTAACGGAAATGGAGCTGCACGACCGGCGTATGATCGCCCGCGCGAGCCTCCTGGATGACCTGCGCCCACCAGCTATAGAAGGTGAAGAGCAGCCCGGCGAGGCCAATGAAGAAGATCCAGCCGCCGCCATTGGGCTTGTCGATATGGCCGCCGTGCATCCACATGATGCCGCCCACCGCCATGATCAGCGCCGAGAACGAGCCGACCAGCGGCCACACGCTCGGCGGCAGGATATGGTAATCATGGTTCTTGGCGCCGGCCATCGGTACTCCCCTATTCTATTTGCCGTGGGTTCTAGCTCGCCGTCTTCGCAGAATCCACCGGGTAAAACGTGTAGCTCAGCGTGATCGTCTGGATATCGGCCGCATCCGGGTCCGTCAGGATCTTCGGATCGACGAAGAAGATCACCGGCATCCGCACGGTCTCGCCGGGTTTCAATGTCTGCTGCGTGAAGCAGAAACACTGGATCTTGGTGAAATACTTGCCGGCCTGCGCGGGCTGGACGTTGAACGTCGCGGTGCCAGTCAGCGGCTTGGTCGACGTGTTGGTGGCCTTGAAGAACGCCATGTCGCGCGCACCGATGTCGATCGTGTCGGAGCGATTCTCGGGCACGAACTTCCACGGCAGCTTGGGGCTGACGTTGGTGTCGAAGTCGACCGTGATCTTGTGATCGACCGCGCCGGGCGCGACGAGCCCGCGCTGCGTCGTGCCGTTGAGGCCGGTGACCGAGCAGAACAGTCGGTAGAGCGGCACGCTGGCCCAGGCGAGCCCGGTCATGAAACAGATGAAGAGCACGGCGAGCGCCGCGGTGCGGTTGGTGCGCGACATGGCTCTCCAACTGGCCATCAGTGCGGCATTCCCGCGCGGATCTTGGCGATCGAAATCGCGAAGACGAGGATGACGAACGCGCCGAGCAGGATGGCCATCACGCGCGCGCGACCGCGCTGGCGGCTACGGATCAGGTCTTCCTCGCGGATGGGGTCGGGGATGCTCATGCGAACCACCGGTCGACGACCAGCGCGCCGAACATCACGAATAGATACAGGATCGAGTATTTGAACAAGGCCTTCTCCGGTTTCATCGCATCGTCGGCATGCGTGGTGCGCTTGGCGACGCGGACGGCGAGCAGCGCGAACCAACCGGTGAGCAGGACGGCGGCGATGCCGTAGATCGCACCCGTCAGCCCGAGCGGCCAGGGCAGGATCGCGACCGCTGCCATCGGGATCGTATAGAGCCCGATCTGCGTCCGCGTAGTGCGCTCGCCCGACACGACCGGGAGCATTGGCACGCCCGCAGCCGCGTAATCGCTCTTCATGAACAGCGCGAGCGCCCAGAAATGCGGCGGCGTCCACAGGAACACGAACAGGAACAGCAGGACGGGCAACAACGCGATGTCGCCGGTCGCCGCGGCCCAGCCGATCAGCGGCGGGAACGCGCCTGCCGCACCACCGATGACGATGTTCTGCGGCGTGCGGCGCTTCAGCCAGACGGTGTAGACGAGCACGTAGAACAGGATCGAAACGGTCAGGATCGCGGCGGCGACGGCGTTGACCGCGAATCCCATGAACAGGACGGAGAATGCGCCGAGCCCGACGCCGAAATGGAGCGCGGCCTGTCGGTCCATGCGGCCGTCGGGCAGCGGGCGCTTCTGTGTACGGCGCATGACTGCGTCGATGTCCGACTCGTACCATTGGTTGAGCGCTCCCGCCGCGCCGGCGCCGAGCGCGATGCAGAGGATCGCGGTGAAGCCGATCACCGGGTGCACGCCGACTGGGGCGGCCAGCATGCCGCAAAGGCCGGTGAAGACGACGAGCGTCATGACGCGCGGCTTGGTCAGCGCGAGAAAGTCGCGCCAGTGCGCCGGTGGCAGGAGGGGAGTTGCGGGAGTCATGGTTCGGGTACGCTATACGCGTTGGAAAGGCTGGAGGAAAGCGGTGTGGCTTGGTGGGGGGCGATCTCGATCACCGGTTGCGGCTATGCGTCATCCCACTGTCGCTCCAGCGAAAGCGGGGGGCCCCTGCGTTGCGCGTGACGGGAGTCCAGCCCACACCGTCATCCTGACGAAAGTCAGGACCCAGAGCCATGGAAGGCGACACTTTTGACCCTGGGTCCTGACTTTCGTCAGGATGACGTGTGGTGGCGGGGCGCGTTCGCATATCGGCGCCAGCGGTGCAGCCTTGCCAAACGGAAAACGCCCCGGGTTTCCCCGAGGCGCTCTCTTGCTTGGCTGGCCCCGACACGGGAGTAAATCCCGTGTCGTCGGACGCGACGTTGCCGCGCCGGCCGGGCGGGGGCCTGATGGCCCTGACCTGCCTCAGTCGATCTTCGGCAGGGTCTCGAACTGGTGGTACGGCGGTGGCGAGGAGATCGTCCACTCCAGCGTCGTCGCGCCGTCGCCCCAGGGGTTGTCGCCCGCCGGCTTGCCCGCGATCATCGACCAGATCAGGTTGACGAAGAACACCACCATGCCTGCGGCCATGATCATGTACCCGACCGACGCGACCGTGTTCCAATGCTCGTACTGCGGCGTGTAGTCCGGGATACGGCGCGGCATGCCCTGGAGGCCCAGGAAGTGCATCGGGAAGAACATCACGTTCACGCCGACGAAGAACACCCAGAAGTGCAGCTGGCCGAGGAACTCGTTGTACATCTTGCCCGACATCTTCGGGAACCAATAGTAGAAGCCGGCAAACAGCGAGAACACCGCACCCAGTGACAGAACGTAGTGGAAATGCGCCACCACGTAATAGGTGTCCTGCATGTAATCGTCGATGCCGCCGTTCGCGAGCACGACGCCCGTGACGCCGCCGACGGTGAACATGAAGATGAATCCGATCGACCACACCATCGGCGTCTTGAAGGTGAGCGAACCGCCCCACATCGTCGCAATCCACGAGAAGATCTTGATGCCGGTCGGCACCGCGATGACCATCGTCGCCGCGGTGAAATACATCTTGGTGTTCACGCTGAGACCGGTGGTGAACATGTGGTGCGCCCACACGACGAACCCGACCACGCCGATCGCGACCATCGCATAGGCCATGCCGAGATAGCCGAAGACCGGCTTGCGGCTGAACGTCGAGATGATCTGGCTGACGATGCCGAAGCCCGGCAGGATCATGATGTAAACTTCGGGATGGCCGAAGAACCAGAACAGATGCTGATACAGGACGGGGTCGCCGCCGCCGGCCGGATCGAAGAAGGTCGTGCCGAAATTGCGATCGGTCAGCAGCATCGTAATTGCGGCCGCGAGCACCGGCAGCGCCAGCAGCAGCAGGAACGCGGTGACGAGCATCGACCACACGAACAGCGGCATCTTGTGCAGCGTCATGCCCGGCGCACGCATGTTGAAGATCGTGGTGATGAAGTTGATCGCACCGAGGATCGACGACGCGCCGGCCAGATGCAGCGCAAGGATCGCCATATCGGTCGACGGCCCGGGCTCGCCGTACGTCGAAAGCGGGGCGTAGAGCGTCCAGCCGTTACCTGCGCCACCGAAGAACGGCGAAGCCAGCAGCAGCGTGAAGGCGGGGATCAGCAGCCAGAACGACACGTTGTTCATGCGCGGGAACGCCATGTCCGGCGCACCGATCATGATCGGCACGAACCAGTTGCCGAAGCCGCCGACCATCGCCGGCATGACCATGAAGAACACCATGATCAGGCCATGCGCGGTGATCAGCACGTTCCAGAGATGGAGCGATTCGTCGAGGCTGGCGCTGCCGCCGTGGAGCATGCTGGCCCAGCCTTGGAGATACTGGATACCGGGATGCGCGAGTTCGGCGCGCATGAGGCCCGAGACCGAGCCACCGATGATTCCCGCGACGATCGCGAAGATCAGGTATAGCGTGCCGATGTCCTTGTGGTTGGTCGACATGAACCAACGCGCGAAGAAACCCGGTTTGTGATCGGTGTCGTGGTGATGGTCGTGCGCGTCGTGGCTTACGAACGCCGACGGGGTGAGAGCGGTGTCGGTCATCTTACAGTCCCGCGTTGCCGGCGCCGGCCGGGTTTGAGGTGGCGCCCTGCGTCGTCGCGGGGGCTGCTGTGGTCACGTTCTCGACCGGGCCGGTGGCGTTGGCGGTTTCCGCGGCCTCCTCGACTTTAGCCGCGGAGCCATCGGCGCCGGGCTGCGGAATGACCTTGTCGGATGCCTTGCCAGGGGTCGGCATCGTGCCGCCCTTGGCGCGGACCCACGCTGCGAACTGGGCCGGCGGAACTGCTTCGACCGCGATCGGCATATAGCCGTGACGCGCGCCGCAGAGTTCCGAGCACTGGCCGAAATACAGGCCGGGCTTGTCGATCGTGAAGCTGGTCTCGTTCAACCGGCCCGGGATCGCGTCGAGCTTGATCCAGAATGCGGGGACGGCCCAGCTGTGGATCACGTCGTTCGCCGTCGTGATCAGGCGGATCGGCACGCCGACCGGAAGCACGATGCGGTTGTCGGTGGCGAGCAGTGGCGGGCCGTCGGCATCGGTACGGGCGCGCTCGCCGGCAGCGACGTCGCCCTTTTCCTTCAGCATGTTGGCCGTAATCTCGAAGCCGCCATTGTCCGGATACTGGTAGGTCCAATACCATTGGTTGCCGATCGCCTTGAGCGTCACGGCGCCCGACGGGGCGGGCTTGAACTGCGCCTGAAGCAGGCCGATCGACGGCACCGCGATCAGCACCAGGATCACGACCGGGAGCAGCGTCCACAGGATCTCGATGACGGTGTTGTGCGACGTCTTCGACGGCACCGGATTGGCGGCGCGGCGATAGCGGAACGATACCCAGAACAGCAGCGCTAGCACGAACAGGCAAATGATCGTGATCGTCGGCACCAGGATCGAATTGTGCATCCAGTGCGCGAAAACGCCGTTCTTGGTCACCTGCGGCTGGAGGCCGTAGAGTCCGTCGGTCGGCTGGCCGATCATCGGCTGGGCCGTCATCGCCGGCGCACCGTCCATCGCGAGCTCGGGGCTGGACGGGTTGGCGGTCGGCGTAGCGGCAGACGTGGTCGGCGCGGTGTTCGACACGCCCGCAGGGCCTGCCGCTGCTTGCGGAGCGGGCGCCGCAGTCGCCGTAGGCTGGGCCGCATGCCCGGCGACACCACCGAGACTCGCCAGTGCGAGCCCCGCTGCCATCGCAAATCCTCTCATCCCCATCTTGCGCATCGTTGTTCTTGACCCCGGTTTATAGCGAACCCGATATCACGGACGCGCGGATGTCTGCTTATGATTTGGGTAGAGCTATACCCAGCGGGGGGGCTTGCCTCAAGCCTTGTCTGGCATGGGCGGGAATGAGCCTGGTTCCCGTCATCCTGACGTTCGTCAGGACAACGGGTTGGGATGACGTGTGATGCCCGGAGCGCCGGTTCTCGTTGCGCGGCCATTCCCGCGCTCGTATCAGCGCGAGCAGACCATTTGGAGCGATGACCCGCGATGACCGAAGACGACGTGCTCGCCGAATTCCGCGCTGCCGAAGCGTTGCTCGAAGGGCATTTCATCCTGTCCTCCGGCCTGCGCAGTTCGCGCTATCTGCAATGCGCGCGGGTGTTGATGGACCCGGCGCGAGGCGCGCGTCTGGCCAAGGCGCTGGTCGCGATGATCCCCGACGAGATCTGCGGTCAGATCGGTGCGGTCGTGTCCCCGGCAATGGGCGGCGTGATCGCGGGACATGAGATGGCCCGCGCGCTCGGCGTCGAGGCGATGTTCCTCGAGCGGCCCGACGGCGTGTTCGAACTGCGCCGCGGGTTCCGGCTCGCAGCCGGCCAGCGCGTGCTGATGATGGAGGACGTCGTCACCACCGGCCTTTCGTCGCGTGAGGCGATCGCGGCGATCGGGCGCGCGGGCGGCGTGACGGTCGCGGCTGCGGCACTCGTGGATCGCTCGAACGGGGCGGCGGATCTGGGCGTGCCGTTCTTCCCGCTGATCCGGCTCGACGTGCCGACCTATTCGGCGGACGCTCTGCCACTCGAACTAGCCGCGATCCCGGCAATCAAGCCCGGCAGTAGGGCGGCGGCATGAGCCCCCCCGGCAACGATCACCTTCGACTTGGAGTGAACATCGATCACGTCGCGACCGTGCGAAACGCGCGCGGGGCGGGGTATCCCGATCCGGTCCGTGCGGCGCTGGTCGCGGCGGCGGCGGGGGCTGACGGCATCACCGCGCATCTGCGCGAGGACCGCCGGCACATCACCGACGACGACATCGCTCGGTTGTCGGCCGAACTGACGATCCCGCTCAACCTGGAGATGGCGGCGACCGACGAGATGCTCGGCATCGCGCTGCGTCACAAGCCGCACGCGGCGTGCATCGTGCCGGAAAAGCGCGAGGAGCTGACGACTGAGGGCGGGCTCGACGTGGCCGGGCATTACGACCGGATGGCGCGGCTGGTCGATGCGCTGGCCGGGGCGGGCATCCGCGTATCGCTGTTCATCGAACCGGATGCGCGCCAGATCGAGGCGGCCGTGCGGCTCAAGGTACCGGTGATCGAACTGCACACCGGGCTGTATGCCGAACTGTCGGGCGAGGCGCGCACGGTGGAACTGCGGCGGCTGACCGATGCGGCGGCTCTGGCCGCGAAGAACGGCATCGAGGTGCACGCGGGGCACGGCCTGACCTACGACAACGTCGCCCCGATCGCCGCTATCCGTCAGGTTCGGGAGTTGAACATCGGGCACTTTCTCGTCGGGGAGGCGCTGTTCGTCGGGCTCGGCGAAGCGGTTCGGCTGATGCGCGAGGCTATGGATGCGGCGCGGTAGGGAGGAAGGTTTGTTCACGCGGAGACGCGGAGACGCGGAGGAGAAGATGGCTTCGGTCCGAGCGACTAGCGCTAACCCTTTCACTTCTTCTTTGCCGCTCTTGCGGCCCTCATACTCTCCGCGTCTCCGCGTCTCCGCGCGAACAGAATCTTTTGTCTTCCGATTCCAGGCGTCGCGATGATTATCGGGCTCGGGTCCGACCTGTGTAACATCGAGCGGATTGCCGCCTCGGTCGAGCGGTTCGGGGAGCGGTTCGAGCAGCGGGTGTTTACCGATGTCGAGCGCGCGAAGGCGGCGCGGCGGCCTTTCACCAAAGCCGGCACGCTGGCGAAGCGGTTTGCCGCCAAGGAGGCGTTTTCGAAGGCGGTCGGCACCGGGTTTCGCGCGGGCGTGTTCATGCGCGACATCGGCGTGGTCAACGCCCCGAGTGGCGCGCCGACGCTGGCGCTGACCGGGGGCGCCAAAGCGAGGCTTGACGCGTTGACCCCCGAAGGCCACGCCGCGCGCGTGCATTTGACGATGACGGATGATCATCCGTGGGCGCAGGCCTTCGTGATCATCGAAGCTATACCTCTGATATCCCCGGACACGAGCCTGGATATGAATCGATGAAGGACGCGGCGTTGGACGGCAACGAGTTCCAGGAAAAGCCCCTCGCGCAGGCCCCCCTAGCGCAGACCAGCGCGGCCGATACCGCGCCACCGGCCAGCATCACAAAGGAAACGACACGCCGCCGCGGCACCGACTGGTGGGGCGAGGTGAAGGGAATATTCTGGCTGATCCTGGTCGTGCTCGGCTTTCACAGCTTCATCGCCAAGCCCTTCTACATTCCCAGCGAATCGATGCTGCCGGGCCTTCGCATCGGCGACCGGCTGGTGGTGACCAAGTTCGCCTATGGCTGGTCGTTCGTGTCGCCGACGATCCCGAACCCGGTCGCGATCTTCAAGGGTGTGGTGCTGCGCCAGCAGGAAGACAGCTGGAGCGTATCGCTGCCGTTCATCCACGGCCGGCTGTTCGGCTCGCTGCCGACGCGCGGCGACGTGGTGATCGTGACGCCGCCGGGGACGCACAACGACTATATCAAGCGCGTCATCGGCCTGCCCGGCGACCGGCTGGCCGTGCGCGGCGGTATCGTGTTCCTGAACGGCGTCGCGGTGAAGCGGGGCGCTTTGCACGACACACTGATCCCGGTCGACACCAACAGCCCGTGCAGCGAGATCGACTATCCCGGCGCGCGCGAAACGCTGCCCGACGGGCGCGCAATGTGCCGCCTGCCGACCTATACCGAGACGCTGCCCAATGGTCGCCGCTACGAGACGATCGATCTCGAATCGGACAGCCAGGGCGACAATTTCGCGGAGATCACGATCCCCGCAAACCACGTCTTCCTGATGGGCGACAACCGCGATCGCTCCGCCGACAGCCGGTTCGCGTTGAGCCAGCTCGGGCTTGGCGGTCCGGTGCCGTACGAGAATCTCGGCGGGCGTGCGGAGTTCATTACTTTCAGCCTCGACGGCGATGCGACGTTCAATCCACTGACCTGGTGGGGATCGCTGCGGCCGGATCGCGCTGGCACCTCGTTGCATCCCGCCAAGGCCGATTGAGGTGGCCGACGACAAAGCCGTCACCGAACTCAGCCCGGTCGAGATGCGCGATCCGTTCCTGCGCAAGGAACTGAAGCGGGCGGTTATCTGGCTCGGGCTCGCCTGCCTGATCGCGTTGCTGATCGTGCTGGTACAGCCATTGCTGATCATCTTTGCCGGCGTCGTGTTCGCGGCGCTGCTCGACGGCGGCGTGCGTCTGCTTGGGCGGGTGCTGCCGATCGGGCGCGGCTGGCGGCTGCTGATCGTCGTGCTGCTGACGTTCGCGTTCCTGGTCGGCACCTTCGTCCTGACCGGCGTGCAGGTGACCGAACAGGTGACCCAGCTGCGTTCGACGCTGGAGACGCAAGCCAATCGCTTCACCGGCTATCTGACGTCGCAAGGGCTGATGCCGGGCGCGTCGGACGTCAACGGAATCGTCAAGCAGGCGCTGGGCTCAGTCGGGCGGGTGACGTCGTGGGTCGGCACCGCGATCGGCGCGCTGACCAGCATGTTCATGATCCTGATCCTAGGGCTGTTCATCGCGATGGATCCGGGGACCTATTCGCGCGGGCTCCAGTGGATGGTGCCGATCGACCTGCGGCCCGAGTTCGCCAAGACGCTGGTCAAGATGGGCGACACGTTGCGCAAGCTGCTCGCCGGGCGCCTGCTGGGCATGGCGGTCGAGGGCGTCGCGACGGGTATCGCGCTGACGATCGGTGGCGTGCCGATGGCGATGCTGCTCGGCATCATCGCGGGTATCTTGGCGTTCATCCCGAATGTCGGCGCGATCGTGACCGGCGTGCTGATGGTCGCAGTCGGGTTCAGCGCGGGCGTCGACACGGGGTATTGGGCGATCGGCACGTATCTCGTGGTGCAGACGATCGACGGGTATGTGATCGTGCCGATGGTGGCCAAGCGCACGGTGGACCTGCCGCCGGCGTTGACGCTGGGCGCGCAGATCCTGGCGAGCGCGCTGTTCGGGATATTGGGGCTGGCGCTAGCCGACCCGATGACTGCGATGTTGAAGACCGCGCTGGAGCGGCGGTCTGAGCGGGAAGAGGAAAAGGCTGAGGTTGACGGTAAAGCCAAGGCCTAACGTTCCCCCCTTACCACTTGATCCGGGTTCAAGCTCCCACCCTAGTCATCCCCGCGGACGCGGGGACCCATACTGGCAAACCCCTCAGGATATGGGTCCCCGCCTCCGCGGGGATGACGGAAGGTGGGGGCCCCGAACGTAATTGAGGCGGGGAACGAAGTAGGCCGCTACCGTCGTACCAACCGGTCGAAGAGCGCAAGGTAGCGCTCCGCCGAGTCCGCGCCGGGTTGCGGTACCGGCTCCGGCCGCGGCACAGTCGGCGCAAGCCACGCGTCCAGCGCAGCGACCAGCGCAGCAGTGTCGTTCCTCGCGACAACCGTGCCGCGATCGGGGCGGTCGACGATCTCCGCGACCGCCGCGCTCGAATCGGTCGAGACCACCGGCGTCCCGACCGACAGCGCCTCCCGCAACACCCCCGGCACCCCTTCGTAATCCGACGTCAGCGCCAGCACGGTCGCGCGGGCCATCACCGGGAGGGGATCGCCGCTATGGCCGAGCAGGAGGACGCGGTCCCCCAAGCCAAGTTCTCGAACCTGAGCCTCGATCGCGCCCCGCTCACTTCCTTCGCCAAGGATAACCAGCGGTACCGTCCGGTCCGCCAGCAGCGGGAGTGCGGCGATCAGCTGGTCCCAGCGTTTCTGCGGTTCGAGCCGCCCGACGCCGAGAATGAAACGGTCAGGCAGGTCCGGCACCTCCCCCGGAATCGCCACCGCGGGCGGGTTCGGAATGACGCTGGTCCGCCCGACCATGCACGTCGCCCCCGCAGCCTCCTCCGCAGTCGCCGGAGTCATCGCAACGAGGTGATCAAGGAAGCTCCCATGCCGCGCCAGCCAGACCTGATGCGCAGCGTGCATTACCCGGCCATGATCCGCCCGGGCAGGCGCGTTGGACATCTTGGCGACGATCGGCGGACAGGTCTTCCCAAGCCGTAGCCGGGTCCAGGCCGCGATCCCGGTGTAGAAATTGCCCGGGCAGAAGATCACATCCGGCGACAAACGCCGAACCACCCCCGGCAACGCTAGCAACCGCGACGACACGATGATCTCCAGACCCTCCGGCAGCTCCGACGTCAGCGGTCCCGAAATATCCTCGATTGCCAGCGTGACGCGCCGCCCCGCCGCCAACCAGCCGCGCGCGAGGCGCAGTTGTGCGCGTTCGACCCCCCCGCCGCGCAAATCCCTGGCATAGGTCAGGATGTGCCGCGCGATCGGTGGTTCGCTCAGGAGTGACATATGGGGGTCATCATGATGCGCGATGGATAAAGCGGAGATCGGGACCGATTGAAACCGACTTTGCGTGCATGCACGATGGCGGGCGGCTATCAGGCCGCGCGACGGTGGGCAGGCAGGGGGCGGCGGGCAACGGGCGTCAGGATGGCTTGAGGACAATGGTTTGAGGACCGGCGAGTGAACTTCCGTACGAAAACTGCCGACCGCGACGGCTATGCGGATATCGCGCGCGTCGGGCTCGAGCCGCTGAAGACGCTTGGCAGCCGCTGGCCCGCGATCATCGGTGCGGTGCTGACCTTGGCCATGATCGTCGGGCTGGGGCGCGAGTTGCTCGGGCACGGCCTCGTCGGACTCACGCGATCGGTACCGCAGGACCCGCGCTTCTATCTGTGTTTCGGCTTGCTCTACATGTCGCCGCCGACCGGGGATTACGTCATCTTTCGGCGGCTATGGGGCATCCCGCTCGGCGGCCTCGTCGCGCTGATCAAGAAGCGGATCGCGAACGAAGTCGTGTTCGGCTATTCGGGTGACGCCTATTTCTACGCCTGGGCGCGGGCGAAGGCGCGGATGGTGGCGTCGCCGTTCGGCGCAGTGAAGGACGTTTCGATCCTGTCGGCGATCGCGGGCAATGCGGTCACGCTGCTGCTGGTGGCGATCGCGTTGCCGCTCGGGCGGCATCTGCTGACGCACGATCAGTTTCGCACGGTGCTGGCGTCGGCCGGCGTGACGCTGGCGATCTCGCTGCCGTTCCTGATCTTCTCGCGACGGGTATTCTCCCTGCCGCGTGCCAAATTATGGTGGGTGTTCGGGATCCACTGCATCCGGTTGCTGTGCGGATCGGTGCTGATTGCGTTCGCGTGGCATTTCGCGCTGCCGGGCGTGCCGGTCGGCATGTGGCTGTTCCTCGCCGCCGGGCGCCTGCTCGTGTCGCGCCTGCCGCTGGTGCCGAACAAGGACCTGCTGTTCGCCAACGCCGCGATTCTGTTGATCGGGCAGGATCAAGCCTTGTCGGAGCTGATCGCGTTCACCGCCGCGCTGACGCTGCTGGTGCATGTCGCGCTGATCATCCTGTTCGGCATCCATGCCGGACTCACCCGGTTGCGCGCGTGATCCGCGCCTGTGTCGCGCTGGTCGCGATCGCCGTGCTTGCGGGACCGGCCGGTGCGCAGGTGCTCGGCAGCGACGCCGCAGCGTGCCGACCGGGAGGGGGGCCGGCGATTGCGGTCGAAATCACCGGATTGAAGGATCGCACGGGCGAGTTGAAACTCGAACTCTATCCCGGCGAGGAAGCCGATTTCCTGAAGGACGACCACGTCCTGATCGCGGCGGGCAAGACGTTCCGGCGGGTGGTGGTGCCGACGCCGCCAAGCGGGGCGCCGATGCTGTGCATCCGGGTGCCGCGGCCGGGTCGCTACGCGTTGTTGCTGACGCATAATCGCGACGGCAAGAACAAGTTCAGTTTCTGGACCGATGGCGCCGGGTTCGCGAGCAATGGGAAGCTCGGACGATCGCGCCCCAAGGTCGAACAGGCGCTGGTCGAGGTCGGTGCCGCCGTGACGACGGTGCGGATCACCGTGCAGTATCTGCGCGGGCTCGGCGGGTTCGGGCCTGTCACGCCGTGAAGGCTCGCCTGTGAGAATCGTGGACGTCAACGAGTTCTACTCGCCGACCGGCGGCGGGGTGCGGACCTATGTCGACCGCAAGATGGGCATCATGGCGGACATGGGCCACGAACTGATCGTCGTCGCGCCCGGCAGACAGGACCGCGTCGAGGAGCGGCCGGGCGGCGGGCGAATCATCTACCTCAAGTCGCCGGGCATGCCGTTCGATCGCAACTATGGGCTGTTCTGGGACGAGGGCGCGATCCACCGCTTGCTCGACGATCTCGATCCGGACGTGGTCGAGTGCTGTTCGCCGTGGCGACCGGCGTGGTTCGTCGGCGACTGGCAGGGCCGCGCGGTAAAGTCCTTCTTCATGCACAACGACAACATCGCGGCGTATGCGCAGCGCTGGTTCGCAGGCGTGGCCAGCCACGACCAGATCGAGCGCGGCTTCGCCTGGTACAGCCGGTACATGAACCGTTTCCTCGCGAAATACGACGTCGTCGTCACCAACGGCCCGGCGCTGGAGAAGCGATTGCGCGCGCGTGGTGTCCGGATCGACGCGGCGATGCCGCTGGGGATCGAGCGCGGGCATTTCTCGCCGGACCTGCACGATACGCGGCTGCGCGCGGCGTTGCTGCGGCAGTGCGGGTTGCCCGAGGACGGGATGCTGCTGCTCGGGCTCGGGCGCCACCACGGCGAGAAGCGCTGGCCCTTGGTGGTCGATGCGGTGGCGCGGGCGGGGGCGACTCTGCCGGTCGGGCTGGTCCTGATCGGCGCAGGTGCGCAGACCAAGGCGATCCAGCGGCGGATCGGCGGGTCGCCGCACATCCGGATGTTCGCGCCGGTCTATGACCGCGAGCGGCTCGCGCGGATCATGGCGAGCTGCGACGCGCTGATCCACGGGTCGGAGGCCGAGCCGTTCGGACTGGTCGCCTCGGAGGCGATGGCGTCGGGTCTGCCGCTGATCGTGCCGGATACGGGCGGGTGCGCCGAAGTCGCCGACCGCCATGCGAGCGAGCTCTACGCGGCGCGCGACGCGGAGAGTGCGGCGGCGGCGATCGGGCGGTTGTTCGCGCGCGATCCGGCTATGCTCCGGCGCGCGGCGGCGGTGGCGGCGCGCCACGTGCGCAGCGACCGCGAGCATGCGGTCGAGCTCATGGACTATTATGCGGGACTGGTGGCGGCGAAGCAGGGGTGCGGGCTGGCGGCGTGAACGCGGTGAAGCGCGTGCCGGAGATCGGGATCGGATCGTAACCGGCTTTGAGCGCGGCGGTGGCGAGTGCTCGGTCGAGGCTGGCGTCGCCGCTGGTCGCGGGGCCTTCGCCGCCGGTGAGGATCGTCGATCCGTCGAGTTTTAGGCGCGCTCGGGAGATCAGGTGGAGCGCGTGTTCCTGGGGGGCGTCGAGCAGGGTCGTGCTGCGGAAATAGAACGGGCCGGTGGCGAAGGCGGGGTCCGGCAGGCGGTTCGCTGCGGGGAGCATTTGCGGGGAGAGCGTGGCGATAGGGCCTTCGACTCCGTGTCGGTCGAGCGTGCGGCCGACCGCCCGGCCTTCGCGCAGGGCTTGGGTGAGCGACAGGCTATCCGAGTCCGCCAAGGCAGCGACCGAAGGGGCAAGGCCGGCGGTGGCGAATATCGCAAACGCGATTCGCCATGCGCGGCTCGGGGGTGGGATCAGCGACAGGCGGACGAACAATGCAGGCAAAGCCGGCAACAGATATTGCCGCCAGGTTGGGAACGGCAGCAGTGCGGCTATCAGGCCTGCGAGGATCAGCCAATCGAGCAGTCCGATCGTGCGGCGTCGCCAGGTGTCGCGGACGACCAGCGCGAGCGCGGGCAGGGCTGCGCCGAGCGCGAGGAACTTCAGCGTGTCAATCGCCTTGGCGGGCAGCGACATCTTCCACGGACGCAGCGCGTAATATTCGGCGGGGCCGCGCGCGGGGAAGGTGAAGGTGCCAAACACGAACCCGGCCGGGCTGCTGGCATAGGTCCAGGCGACGAAGGCGATAACCGGGAGCGTGCCGAGCAGGATCGCGACGGGGCGATGGCGGCGGCTGGCCAGCGCGTAGAGGCCGTAGGCGAGCGCGGGGAACGCGTAGGAGATTTTCGCGGCGGCGGCGCTTGCGAGGAGCAGGCCGGCGAGTGCGGCGGTTTTGCGCCTGATGGCGGGGCGGACGATCAGGGGGAGTGCGGCCGCCAGAAGCGCGGCGGGGAGCGCGTCGTTGCGGGCTGTGCCGATGCTGAAGAGGAGGATGTCGCAGGTTGCGAAGAGCGCTGCGGCGGCGAGGGCTGCCTTGGGTTTGGCGCCGAGGGTTCGGGCTGCGGTGTGGACGCAGGCTATCGTCGCGACGCCGAGCAGGGCGTTGAGGATGCGGAGCGCTGGCCAGGCCCAGGTGCCGGCTAGGGCTGCGATGGGTGCGAAGAGGTAGGGCTGGAGCGGGGTCTGGAGGTAGGCGAAGTCCCGGTAGGGGAGGAGGCCGTGGGCGGTCAGCGCGGCGGCGGCGACGTATTGGGATTCGTCATGGTCTACCGGGCGGAGGAGCGCGAGGGTGACGAAGAGGATCGCCAGCGCTGCCAGCATCGGAAGTGTGTTCACCCGCGAAGGCGAGTGCCCAGACTGGGCGCCCGTCTTCGCGGGTGAACAAGGTAGGGGAAGGAAGCGCTCCATTACTCAGCCCCACCCCGGCGGAGGCCGGGGCCCAATTGGGGGACGGTGATGATTGAGGATGGCGGTTCGTTACCTCGGCCTTCCCAATTGGGCCCCGGCCTTCGCCGGGGTGGTGCCGCCGCGGGCACGCTCAGGCTTTTACCGCGGTCAGGAAGTAATCGAGACTGGTCGAATCGCTCAGCGCAAACCCCGTAGCCGGCGAGAAGCTCAGCCCCCGCGTGTCCGTCACACGCAGCCCCGCATCCTTCAGCAACGCAGTCAGTTCCTCAGGCGTCAGGAACTTGTTCCAGTCATGCGTCCCCTTGGGAATTACCCCAGCACCTTCCGCCACGGTGATCATCGCCAACCGAGACAACGGCGTACGGTTGGGCGTCGACAAAATCAGCAGCCCGCCCTCCGCCAACGTCCGCGCGAGGCCCCGAATGAAACCGGCAGGATCGCTGACATGCTCGATCACCTCGAGGCTGGTGACCAGATCGAACTGCCCGACCAGCCCCTCGACTCCCCCCGCACGATAGTCGATCGCCAACCCGCTCTGCGCTGCGTGAATCTCCGCCACCGCGATATTCTCCGGCGCCGCGTCGATCCCCGTCACCGCCGCACCGAGGCGCGCTAACGGCTCGCACAGCAATCCCGCGCCGCACCCGACGTCGAGCGCGGTCTTCCCCGCCAGCGGCGTGAAGCTAGCCCCATCGCCACCCCAATGCGCGTCGACCTGCTCGCGGATATACCGCAGCCGCGGCGGGTTGAGCTTGTGGAGCGGGGCGGACGAGCCCTTCGGATCCCACCAGTCCTTGGCCATGGTGCCGAAATGCGCGGCCTCGCGCGGATCGATTGTTGCGCCGTTTACGGTGTCACTTGCCAGTATCATGCGCGCTACCTATCAGGGCCGCCGCTTCGACCCAAAGGGATTTGCGCTGCCAATGGCCCGTATCGTGATGAAATTCGGCGGGACGTCGATGGCTGGGATCGAGCGTATCCGCAACGTCGCCGCGCGCGTGAAGCGCGAAGTCGACGCCGGCAACCAGGTCGCCGTCGTCGTCTCCGCGATGGCGGGCGAGACCGATCGGCTGGTCGGCTTCTGCCGCGAGGCGTCGTCTCTGTACGACGCGAAGGAATATGACGTCGTCGTCTCGGCCGGCGAGCAGATCACGAGCGGCCTGCTCGCGATCGCTTTGCAGGCGGCGGGTTGCAAGGCCCGGTCGTGGCTCGGCTGGCAGCTGCCGATCAACACGTCGGACGCACATGGTTCGGCGCGAATCGGCGAGATTGACACGGCCGCGCTCGATGCGAGCCTCGCAGACGGTGTCGTCGCCGTGATCCCCGGTTTTCAGGGCGTCGCGGACGGCCAACGCGTGACGACGCTCGGCCGCGGCGGCTCGGATACGTCGGCGGTGGCGATGGCGGCGGCGATGAAGGCCGATCGCTGCGACATCTATACCGACGTCGACGGCGTCTACACGACCGACCCCAGGATCGTGCCGCGCGCGCGGAAACTGAGCAAGGTCACGTACGAAGAGATGCTGGAACTCGCCAGCGTCGGTGCCAAGGTGTTGCAGACGCGGTCTGTTGGTCTGGCGATGAAAGAGAATGTGCGCGTGCGCGTGCTGTCTTCGTTCGAAGACGGCGATACCAATGACGGTCACCGCGGCACGCTGATCGTGGGCGAAGAGGAAATCGACGATATGGAACGCCAGCTCATCACCGGCATCGCGCACGACAAGAACGAGGCGAAGATCACGCTGACGCAGGTCAGCGATCGGCCCGGCTCGGTCGCGGCGATCTTCGCGCCGCTGGCGGACGGCGGGATCAACGTCGACATGATCGTGCAGAACGTCGCGCACTCGACCGGCTCGACTGACGTCACCTTCACGGTGCCTGCGGCGGACCTCGCGCGATCGCTCGATATCCTCGACAAGGCGAAGGACGCGATCGGCTATGCGACGATCGTCCACGACACGCGCGTCGCCAAGGTGTCCGTTGTCGGCGTCGGGATGCGTAGCCACGCGGGCGTTGCCTCGACGATGTTCACGACGCTCGGCGAGCGCGGCATCAACATCCAGGCGATCGCGACTTCGGAGATCAAGGTCAGCGTGCTGATCGAAGAGGATTATACCGAGCTGGCGGTGCGCGTGCTGCACACTGCGTACGGCCTCGATGCCGAGGATGCGGCGTAAATCTCTCCCTCCCGCTTGCGGGAGGGGTCGGGGGAGGGCTAGGCGGGGCGCATGACCGATATGTCCGCGCTTCAGGCTACCTCATCCCCCGCCCCCCTTCACTCGGTAGGCGCCGAGCGGCTCGCCCGCCGGATGGCGCGCGGCGCATCGTTCCTCGGGTCGGAGGTCGCCATTCTCGGCGGCGCGATGTCCTGGGTAAGCGAGCGTAACCTCGTCTCCGCGATCTCCAACGCGGGCGGGTTCGGCGTGATCGCGTGCGGGGCGATGACGCCCGCGCTGCTCGACACCGAGATCGCCGCGACCAAGGCGATGACCGACAAGCCGTTCGGCGTGAACCTCATCACGATGCATCCCGACCTGTTCGAGCTGATCGCGGTCTGCACCAAGCACAAGGTCGGCCACATCGTGCTCGCCGGTGGCCTGCCGCCCAAGGGCAGCATCGAGGCGATCAAGGAGACTGGCGCCAAGCTGATCGCATTCTCGCCCGCACTGGCGCTCGCGAAGAAGCTGATCCGCAGCGGCGTCGATGCGCTGGTGATCGAGGGCATGGAGGCCGGCGGCCATATCGGCCCGGTCTCGACCAGCGTACTCGCGCAGGAAATGCTGCCCGAGATCGCTGAGCAGGTTCCCGTGTTCGTCGCCGGCGGGATCGGTCGCGGCGAGGCGATCGCCGGCTATCTCGACATGGGCGCGGCGGGCGTCCAGCTCGGCACGCTGTTCGTGTGCGCGACCGAGTCGATTGCGCATGCCAATTTCAAGAAGGCGTTCATCCGGGCTTCGGCGCGCGATGCGATCGCCAGCGTGCAGATCGATGCGCGGCTTCCCGTCATCCCGGTCCGCGCGCTGAAGAACGCGTCGAGCGAGTTGTTCACCGCCAAGCAGCGCGAAGTTGCCGGGCATCTCGATGGTGGCCGCGTGGAGATGGCCGAGGCGCAGTTGCAGATCGAGCATTACTGGGCGGGCGCGCTGCGCCGCGCGGTGGTCGACGGCGATGTCGAGCATGGCTCGGTGATGGCGGGCCAGTCGGTCGGCATGGTCAAGCGCGAGGAACCGGTCGCGGACATCATTGGCGGCCTGATGGCACAGGCGGCCGCAGCGCTGGAAGCACGCGCGGTTTAAGGTACTTCTGATCCTCTCCCGCCAGGGGCAGGATCGGGAGGGCAACGTGTTTTCAGCATTCATTAGCCCCACCCCGGCGAAGGCCGGGGCCCAATTGGGGGACGTTGCTGATCCATGCTGCTCTCCGTTATTCCGACCTCTCCAATTGGGCCCCGGCCTCCGCCGGGGTGGAAGTGACGTGGGGGATTGCCCGAGCCGTCTCAGCAAACCCCCAACCCCACCCCCTCTCAACTCGCCGCAAACCGCATAGGGATTACGTCTCGTTAACCTAATCCCTGCATAGAGTGTCCCGTCGGGGGACGTTACGAGGTGGTTGCGATGAGTCGTCGGTTTGCTTTGCTGTCCGTTACCGCATTGGGCCTGCTGGCCGGCTGCACGTCGAAGCCACGGACCGTGGCGCAGGTCGCGCCGCCCGTCATCATGGTGCCGGTCCCTGCGCCGACGATGCCCAAGGGTGCGTCGCCGACCATCGTCATCCCGGTCGCGCTGGCCGACGGCACCTATCCCACGCCGAATCGCAACCTGACGACGTCCGCCAAGGTCTGGCATCTCCGCGCCGCTCTCAACGTCGCCGCGCTCGCGTGCCGTGGGCCGCAGGAATTGACGATCGTCGCAGGCTACAACGCCCTGCTGTCTGCGCAGAAGCCGGTGCTCGCAAAGGCCGAGGCGACCTATGCCAGCGAATACAAGGCAGGCGGGGGCGACTGGCAGGATCGCTACGACGATTCGATGACGCGCCTGTACAACTTCTTCTCCCAGTCGCCCGCGCGCGATGACTTCTGCGCGGCGGCGGGCGCTGTTCTCGCGCAAAGCACAGGTCTGACGGCCGATACCTTGCCCGCGTTCGCCGCACAGAACCTGCCGGTGCTCGAGCGGCCGTTCACCGATTTCTACCGCGCGGTCGACGCATGGCGCGGTCGCACGGTCCGTCCGGTCCAGCCGCAGCTGGTCGCCTCGCGCCAATATGCGTCGAATGCGCCAGTGCAGGCGATCACGCAGGCCCGGCTCCAGCCGGTCTCGCAGCCCGTGCCGCCCGCGCAGCCTCGCCTGAAGCTCGACCCCAGCGTCTTCCAATAGAATCCCACCCGCCAGGGGGAGGATCGCGTTAACGTTTCACCGCCGTTACCGCGCACATCTTGCAGGCAATGGTTGGCTTCCCCGCAAAGACTGGGTTAACAGCCGCGGGAATGGCTGAAGTTTCAGATCGTCCGGCGGAAGGCCGCTTCGACGGGCGCGAGCACCGGTTTCCGGTACGCGTGTATTTCGAGGACACCGATCTGTCGGGCGCGGTCTATCACGCCAATTACCTGCGCTACATGGAGCGCGCACGCTCGGACATGCTGCGGGTCGGCGGGATCGATCAGCGCGCGGCGTTCGAGGCGGGCGAAGGCTCCTACGCGATCGCCAGCGTCGCGATCCGCTATGCCGCGCCCGCCAGGCTGGACGACGCGCTGCTGGTCGTCTCACGGATCACACAAGTCCGCGCCGCGAGCGTTGCCATTCATCAAAGGGTCATGCGCGACGGGCTTGTCTTGGCCGAGGCGGACGTGGTGGCGGCATTGGTCGCTCCCAACGGTCGCCCACGCCGCCAGCCACGCGCATGGATCGATATCTACGAACGCCTAGTCTGGCAGGGGGAAGCATGAATCCGGTGTTGACTATGGATAGCGCGACGCTGTCGCCGATCCACTTGTTCCTGCAGGCCGACTGGGTCGTGAAGGGCGTGATGATCGGGCTGCTGCTCGCCAGCATCTGGACCTGGGCGCTGATCGTCGCGTTCTGGCGGCGGATCGGCAAGACGCGCAAGACCATGGTGCGGTTCGAGCGCGATTTCTGGAAGGCCGAGGATATCGACGTCTTCTACAAGGCGGAGGGCGAGAGCGACCTGCCGTCGGCGCGCGTGTTCGCGGCCGGCGTGACCGAATGGCGCCGCTCGACCGCGGGCGGAACGATCGACAAGAGCGGCACGCGCGAGCGGCTGGCCACGACGATGGGCGCAGCGGTCGCGAGCGAGATCGACACGCTGTCGGACCGGCTGAACGTGCTGGCGACGGTCGGCTCGGTCGCGCCGTTCGTCGGGCTGTTCGGCACGGTGTGGGGCATCATGCGCAGCTTCACCAGCATCGCCGCGGCACAGAACACGTCGCTGGCGGTGGTGGCGCCGGGTATCGCCGAGGCGCTGTTCGCGACGGCGATCGGCCTGTTCGCGGCGATCCCTGCGGTGATCGCGTACAACCGCTTCTCGCACGGCATCAACCGGATCGAGGCGAGCCTCAACCGGTTTGCGGACGGGTTTCACACGACCCTGTCACGCCAGTTGGACGGCTCGCGATGAGCGCGACGCAAATCCTCCCCGGCACGGGGAGGGGGACCGCGACGCGCAGCGGCGTGGTGGAGGGGGCTCTCCCCGCAGCACTGCGTCTGTGGAACGAGATACTCCACGCAGCGCAGCGTTTGACGCACGCCCCCACCACCAGCTTCGCTGGTCCCCCTCCCCGCGTGCGGGGAGGATTTTAGATGGCGATGAACCTTCCTTCTTCACGCGGCCGCGGGCGGCGCGCGCCGATGGCGGATATCAACGTCACGCCGCTGGTCGACGTGATGCTGGTGCTGCTGATCATCTTCATGGTGACCGCGCCGCTGATGACCGCGGGCGTGCCGGTGAACCTCCCCGACGCGCGCGCCAAGGCGCTCGATCAGGAACAGAAGCCCGTCGAAATCTCGATGGACGAGACCGGCGCGCTGTTCATCGACAAGGATCAGATCGCCGACGACGCGCTGCCGGTGCGGTTGGCCGCGATTGCCGCGAGCCGCGCGGTCGGCGACGAGCCGCAGGTGCTGCTGCGCGCGGACCGGAAGCTCGATTACGGCCGCGTGATGCGGGTGATGGGCGAACTCAACCGCGCCGGGCTGAACCGCGTCGCGCTGGTGACCGTCGAGGGCAACCAGAACTGATGGGCCTCGGGTGATGGATCGTTCGGAGAAGATCGGCCTGGGTGTTGCCGTCGTCGGGCATGCGGTGCTGTTCGGCTTTCTGTCGCTCGGCTTTCTCAGCGCGCCCGAACCGCCCAAGATCCAGCAGCAGCCAATCGACGTGAGCCTCGTGCCCGACGTCGCGCTGGAGGCGACCGCGCCGCAATCGACCGAGGCGCCCGCGCAATCGATCGCGCCGGAAGAGGGTGCGCCTGAGGATGCGGCGCCGCCCGCCCCGCAAGAGGCTGAGCCGGAGCCGCAGCCCGATCCCACGCCCCCCGCGCCGCAGCCCAAGCCTGCGCCGCCGAAGCCTGCGCCCAAGCCGCAACCGGCTCCGGAACCCGCGCCCAGGCCGCAACCCAAACCCAAGCCTGCCCCACCGAAGCCCGCCGCCAAGCCGGCCCCGGTCGCTAAGCCCGTGGTGAAGCCGCAGCCCAAGCCGACCAAGGCACCCCCTACCAAGTCTGCGCCCGCCAAGGCCGCCCCCGCGAAGTCCGCGCCGACCAAGGCCGCGGCGAAACCAAGCGCCGCGCCGGCGAAGACGTCGTCCACGTCGGGCAAGACCTCGTCCGCGTCGTCGGCAAAGCCGGCCAAGCCGTCTTCGACCAAGGGCAGCGGCTCGACCGCGGAGGCCAAGACCTCGCGCCCGCGCGGCTCGCGGCTCGGCGATAATTTCCTGAAGGGGCTGTCGGCCGATCCGTCGCCGAGCAAGTCGGAAGCGCCCAAGGCGGCCAAGCTCGGCGCGCAGGCGGCGGCGAACATCGGCTCGGCGATCCTGCGGCAGGTCCAGCCCTGCGCCAACCGCCAGGTCACGCCGGGGCCGGGCGCAGAGCGGATCCGGGTGACGATCAACCTGAAGCTCAACCGCGACGGCACGCTGAAGTCGCGGCCGACGATCACCGGTCATGCCGGCGTCGATGACGACAACCGGCGCTATGTCGACCGCGTCGACGATCTCGCGATCGCGACCTTTGTCGGGTGTTCGCCGCTACGCGGTTTGCCCGACGACCTGTATGACGTGCAGAACGGCTGGAGCAATTTCAGCCTGCGCTACAAACTTCCCGGCTGAGGATGTCCGTTATGACTCGATCGATCCTGGGGTTTTTCCCTTCGCGCCAGACGCTTCCGGTTGCGGGTGACCGCTCAACGCAAGGTAACCACCCCGGCGCAGGCCGGGGCCCAATTGCGAAGGTCGATGTAATGATGCGCAACGCTCCCTCGGCGGCGTCCCCCAATTGGGCCCCGGCCTTCGCCGGGGTGGTGTCGGGTGGGCGTAAGGCTCGTGCGGTTCTTGCTTCGGTGGGGCTGCTCGCGTTCGTCTCCGGCGGTGCCGCCTACGCTCAGGATGCACCCGCACCCGCGCCAGCCCCCCAGCAAGCCCCCGCCGATCCCGCAGCGCCAGCCCCAGCCCCGGCCGGCGACCAGTCCGGCGGCCTCGTGGTCGACGTCACCGGCGGCATCTCCGCGCCGATGCCGATCGCGATTCCCGTCATGCCGACCGCCGCGGTCGTCTCCACCCCCGCAGGCTCGACCGATGTCCTCGGTCGCCAGTTGTCCGAAATCGTCACGAACGACCTCCGCAACTCGGGCCTGTTCACGCCGCTCTCTCCCGGCCAGCTTCGCCCGGTCAGCTTCCCAGAAGTCACCGCACCCGGGTTCGATTACTGGGGCAGCACCGGCGCACAGGCGCTGGTCCAGGGCTTCATCCGCGCCAACGGCGACGGCAATTTGACGGTAGGCTGCTACCTCTACGACGTGTCGTCGAAGGCCGAACTCACGCGCACCGGCTTCGTCGTGTCGCCGTCGGACTGGCGCCGCGCAGGCCATAAATGCGCCGACATGGTCTATACCCGCCTCACCGGCGAAGGCGCCTATTTCGACAGCCGCGTCGTCTACGTGTCCGAGACCGGACCCAAGGGTCGCCGGATCAAGCGGCTCGCGATCATGGATCAGGACGGCGCCAACCACCGCTTCCTGACCAACGGCCAGTCGATCGTGCTGACCCCGCGTTTCGCGCCGAACCAGCAGTCGATCGTCTATATGAGCTATCTCAACAATCGCCCGGCGATCTATGTCTACGACATCGGCTCGGGCAAGCAGCGGCTGGTGGTGGCGAACGCGAACCTGACGTTTGCACCGCGCTTTTCGCCGGACGGCCGCAACATCCTGTTCTCGATGGCGCAGGGCGGCAACACCGACGTGTACCGCGTCTCGTCGCAGGGCGGCACGCCGCAGCGCCTGACGAACTCGCCGGGGATCGATACCGGCGGCAGCTATTCGCCGGACGGCTCGCGGATCGTGTTCGAGAGCGATCGCTCGGGCGGGCAGCAGATCTACGTGATGAACGCCGACGGCTCGAACCAGCAGCGGATCAGCTTCGGCGGCGGGCGTTATGCGACGCCGGTGTGGAGCCCGCGCGGCGACCTGATCGCCTTTACCAAGCTCGGCGGCGGCTTCCGGATCGGCATCATGAGCCCGAGCGGCGGCGGTGAGAAATTGCTTACCAACGACTGGCAGGACGAGGGTCCGAGCTGGTCGCCGAACGGTCGCGTGATCAACTTCTATCGCTCGGGACGCGGCAGCGGCGGCAAGGCGGACCTCTGGTCGGTCGACCTGACCGGCGTCAACGAGCGCAAGATCCCGACGCCGCTCGACGGCTCCGATCCGGCCTGGGGCCCGCTTCGTCCGTAAACCTGCTATGGGGGCATAACGGGGACACGTGTTTTTCTACGGGAGACTATCTATGTCGAAGCTTTCCAACATCTTGCTTGCGTGCACCGCGCTGATCGCCGTCGCCGGCTGTGCGAAGAAGCGTCCCGAGGTCCTGCCGCCCGCGCCGGTCGACAACAACGCTGCCGTCGATCCCAATGCCGGGATGAACAACGGCAACGTCGGTGGTGCGATCGTGCCGGGCTCGGACGCCGACTTCCAGCGCTCGGTCAGCTCGAACACGGTGAATTTCGGTCTCGACATGTACGACATCGATCCGGCCGCACGCGCGATCCTCGACAGCCAAGCACAGTGGCTGGCGAAGTTCCCGAACCAGCGCATCACGATCGAAGGCCATGCCGACGAGCGTGGCACGCGCGAATACAACCTTGCGCTCGGCGATCGCCGCGCGAATGCGACCAAGAACTATCTGGCCGCAAAGGGTGTGTCGTCGTCGCGGATGACGACGATCAGCTACGGCAAGGAGCGCCCGGTAGCGATGGGCTCGGACGATCAGAGCTGGGCGGCCAACCGCCGCGCGGTCACGGTGGTGCTGAACTGATCATCTGTCCCTCTCCCCTGCGGGGAGAGGGAAGGAGGAGCACTTGCGACGGGAGGGTGAGGGGCTGTTGGGATTAGCGTTCTGAGCCTCAAGCCCCTCACCCTCCCACGTGCAAGCGCACGCGGGCCCCTCCCTCTCCCCTGAAGGGAGAGGGTAAGTCGGTTACCCCAGCGCCCTATCGAGCAGTTTCGCCAACCGAATCCCCCCGCGCCGGACCTCTTCCCGCGATACCGGCACCATCTTCGCAATCGTAGCTTGATCGAGCTTCACCCGCGCCGGCACCACACTACACGCGTCCCCGCCCAGCGCCGCCGCATACGCCGTATGTGACGCTCCCCACGACTCCCGGCTCCAGTCGACGACCGTCCCAGCCCCGATCTTCGCCCGCTCCGCCGCCGAATAGCGGCGTACCAGCGACGGCGGCGTCGAGATCGCCCGCTCCGCCAGCGGGCCGTCCCAGATCGAATGCAGGTTGAACCGCGCAGGCCCGTAGATGCCGTAATCCGCCTTCACGTCGTTGCCGCCCTTGTCGTGACGGTCGCCGGCATGCAGCGGCTGGTGGAGATCGCCGACGAAGTGGATCAGGAACGCCAGCGCCTGGACGCGGTCCTTCGGCGAAGTGGCGCGATCGCGCAGCAGCGTAACGTCGCGGTCGATCTGCGCCGAGACGCAGTCGCCGTCCTTGCATGCGGGCGTCAGGTCGAACGGCGCGCAGACGTCGGCGTTCTGGTAGTGCCAGCTATACGCGAACCCGAAGCGCGACTTCCCGTCGGCGGTCTTGAGCGGCTTGATGCAGTCCGCCCAGACGCTCGCCTCCTCGATCGTGCCCGCCGGGCATTCGGGCGTGTCGAGCAACGCCTGTTGCGCGAGCAGTCGCCGGATCGCGACCTTGGTCTTGGGCGTGACGTTGGCATAGGCGATCTGCGCGACGGTCTGGTGGCCATACTCCCAGAACGCGGTGGCGGGGGAGGCGAGGCCGAGCGAGGCAATCGCGGCGAGGAGATAGCGCTTCATGCCGCTTCGTTAGCGTAGATCGCGACCGTCCGGCTACCCGCTGACGACGCGGTGCCGCGGTACATGCCGACGGTGTTGAAGCCCCACGCCATGTCGCCGTCCGGCCCCGCGACGATGACCCCGCCGGTGCCGCCGAGCGCCTTCACTTCGGCAAGCACCGCGTCGGCGGCGACCTGCAGCGATTCGCCCGATAGGCGGACACGCGCGGCGATCTCATGGCCGACGCCGACGCGGAGGAAGAACTCGCCCGATCCCGTGCACGACACGGCACAGGCGCGATCGTCGGCGAAGGTGCCCGCGCCGATCACGGGGGTATCGCCGATCCGGCCCCAGCGCTTGCCGGTGACCCCGCCGGTAGAGGTGGCGGCGGCGACGTGGCCGTGTGTGTCGCACGCGACCGCGCCGACCGTGCCGTATTTCATGTCGACGTCGAACCCGCCGCCATCCGCCTGGAACTCGGCGAATTGCCGGCGTCGTTCGTCAGTCGCGAACCAGTCAGCGTCGGCCTGCGGCAATTCCCGATCGCGGGAGAACGCGTCAGCGCCTTTGCCGGCAAGAAACACGTGGCGTCCGTCGTCGAGGATCGCGCGCGCGAGCCCGACCGGGTTGCGTGTTGCGGTGGCGGCGGCAACGGCTCCCGCCGCCCGCGTGCGCCCGTCCATGATCGCAGCGTCGAGCTCCAGCGTGCCGTCATGCGTGAACACCGCCCCTCGGCCCGAGTTGAAGTGCGGATCGTCCTCCAGAACGCGGACCGCCGCTTCGACCGCATCGAGCGCGCTGCCGCCATCCGCCAGCACTTTCGACCCGGCGTCGAGTGCGCGCGACAGGCCGGCGCGCGCGCCTGCGTCCTGCTCGGGCGAGACCATTTCGCTATCGAGTTTGCCGGCGCCGCCGTGGATGACGAGGGTCCAGGTCATGCTGAGTCTTTCGAGGGAAGGGCGCGGAGGCCGATGAGGGGACGGAGCGGCGCGATGCTGCGGCCGATCCAGTAGAAGGCGACGCAGCCGACGATCGTCGCAGCCAGCAGGCATGCGAACTCCACCCCGCCCGGCAGGCCGGCGGGGAGCAACGCGTACATGACGAGGACGATGATCGTCTGGTGGATCAGATAGAACGGGAACACCGCCTCGGTCAGCATCGGCCGCCAGCGATGATCGCGGTTCCAGTGGCGCTCGGCGATTCCGATCAGCGCGACGATCGCGCCCCATTGCTCGACCGCGTGCGCTATGCCGTAGGGCGTGTAGACCCAGCGCGGCGTCGGGACATCCGCCGGCCAGCGCAGTTCGATGCCGATGATGCAGAGATAGCTTAGCAGCGCCGCGATCGCGCCGACCTTCCACCAGCGTGCGATCGCCGCCATCGCCGGCTCCGACCGCGCGAGCCCGAAGCCGAACAGGAAGGCGGGGAAATAGGTGACGTGTGCGATCCAGTCGCCCCACAACGCCTGCGTCTCGCCGACCATCGGCAGCCACCAGCCATGGACGAACACGAGCCACGCGATCGGCAGCAGCACCACCGCCCAGCCGGCGAACACCCGGTCGAACGCGCGTTGCAGCCACTGGCCTCGGACGGTGACGACCCCGAGCGTCAGGACGGTGGTGTAGACCCAGAGATAGACGACGAACCACAGGTGGTTCCAGGTAGGTAGGGAAAGCCCTGCGAGCTTGCCGAAGCGGAAATAATCGTGTGTCCAGAACGTCCAGTAGCTGCCGGCATAGCCATGCTTCGTAACCAGCTCGACCCAGGGTTGCGGGGGCACAATCACCGCGATGCCGAACAGCAGCGGCACGAGCAGCCGGTTGCAGCGATTGGCGAAGAACCCGGCGGTGCCGCTCGACCGGGCGAGCAGCGCGCGGCTGGCATATCCCGACACGACGAACAGCAGCGTCAGCCGCCACGCGTTGCTTGCCAGCATCGGCAGCCGCACCCAGTTCTCGACATGGAGCGATTTCACGTGGAAGTTCCACGGCACGAAGACCATGCCGATATGGTAGACGATCAGCAGGGCGAACGCGCCGATCCGCAGCCAGTCCATGCCGAAATGCCGGTTCATCGCGCGGCCCTACGGGGCGTGGGGCGGTGCCGCAAGCGCAGGACGGTCGAGGTGGTGTTTGGGACCGACCGGTGCTCCTGCAATATATCGCCGCGACTGTGTTTCGGGCCGTTTCAAACCTTCATGCGCGGCGTGCCCATGAAGTCGCGCTTGCCGATCGGCACACCTTGCGCGCGCAGGATCGCGTAGGCCGTCGTGGCGTGGAAATAGAAGTTGGGCTGCGAGAACGACAGCAGGAAGTTCGCGCCGGTGAACGGCATGACGAACGTGCCGAACTCGAATTTCGTGTCGTTGTCGGCGAGCGCATCGAACGTGTCCCGGTCGATCGCTTCCAAGGTGGCGATCGCGTCGCGCAGGACGCTATGGAGCCCCGCGAAATCGGTCGGCCAGGCTGATCGGTCGGGCGAGAATGTGCCGCAACGGACGCCCTCGATCCCGCCGACCGAATGCGCGGCGCACGATTTCACCTGATACCCGAACGGCAGCATGTCATCGGCAAGCTTCGCGTCGATCAGCGTCGCCGGCTCCATACCGCGCTCGACCGCGAAGGCCTCGGCCTTGTCGAGCAGGGCGTCGACCGCGCGGAGGATCTGGAGGTTCGAGGGGATCGTCGCATCGTAGAGGGAAAGCGTCATCGACCGGGCTCCTATGTGTCGCGCCGCTATGGCCGACGTTGGCCGCACCCGCCAGCGCCGTCCTTGCCAGTGCCGTCACGCCAGCGATGTTCCGTTCCACCGCGCAAGTCGCTATATGCATCCTCGAACTCCCGAGGAATCCCCATGTCCCTTCGTCCCTGGCGCGATATCACCCGCCGCAAGAGCCGCCAGATCATGGTCGGCAACGTCCCCGTCGGCGGCGATGCGCCGGTGACGGTGCAGACGATGACCAACACGCCGACCGACGACGTGCGTGCGACGGTCGACCAGATCCGGCGCTGCGAAGAGGCGGGCGTCGACATCATCCGCGTCAGCTGCCCCGACGTCGAATCGACCACCGCGCTGAAGCAGATCGTCCGCGCGAGCCGCGTGCCGATCGTCGCCGACATCCATTTCCACTACAAACGCGCATTGGAAGCCGCGGATGCCGGCGCGGCGTGCCTGCGGATCAACCCGGGCAATATCGGCTCGGCGGCGCGCGTGAAGGAGGTCGTCGACGCGGCCAAGTCCAATGGCTGCGCGATCCGGATCGGCGTCAATGGCGGCTCGCTCGAGCGGCACCTGCTCGAAAAATACGGCGAGCCTTGCCCGGACGCGCTGGTCGAGTCGGCGCTCGATCATATCAAGCTGTTGCAGGACCACGACTTTCACGAGTTCAAGGTCGCGGTGAAGGCGTCCGACCTGTTCCTCGCGGTGGCGGCGTACCAGCAGCTCGCCGAGCAGGTCGATTGCCCGCTGCATCTCGGCATCACCGAGGCGGGCGGGTTCGTCGGCGGCACGGTCAAGTCCGCGATCGGGATGGGCAGCCTGCTCTGGTACGGCATCGGCGACACGATCCGCGTGTCGCTTTCCGCCGAGCCGGAAGAAGAAGTCCGCGTCGGCTTCGAGATCCTCAAGGCACTCGGCATCCGCAACCGCGGCGTCCGCGTCGTGTCGTGCCCATCGTGCGCGCGGCAGGGCTTCGACGTGATTCGCACGGTCCAGGCGCTGGAGGAGCGGTTGCAGCACATCCGCACGCCGATGTCGCTCTCGGTGCTCGGCTGCGTCGTCAACGGCCCCGGCGAAGCGCGCGAGACCGACATCGGCATCACCGGCGGCGGCAACGGCAAGCACATGGTTTATCTGTCGGGCGTGACCGACCACCACGTCCAGGATGCCGACATGGTCGATCACATTGTCCGGCTCGTCGAGGCGAAGGCTGCGGAAATCGAGGCTGCGGACGCGGCAGTCGCGGCATTGGTGCCGGAGATGGCAGCGGAATAGCGATTTACGCGAGTGGCTCCAATTATCCCGTCATCCTGACGAAAGTCAGGATCCAGGGTCACGAACGGCGCGCTTTTGGCTCTGGATCCTGACTTACGTCAGGATGACGGGGCCTCGGGTGGAAGCCCCCCGGCGGTTCTCCCGCAAAAGCGGGAGCCCAGGGTTACAAGCGATAGCGTTCGTGGTCCTGGCCCCCCGCGTTCGCGAGGGAACAGTAATATTGCGTGGGCACCGCTCTATCGAAACGGAACCCGCGTCGACGATAGCGTAGCGATGGGATGCCGGTTAAGCGGATCGCATGGTAATCCTCCGGGCACTGAGCGTTCACAATGCGGTCTAGTCCCGTGACGAACCGCGTCGTCTCCCCCGCCCTGGCCTTCGCGATCGCCGCGCTCGGCATCGGACTGTTCTCCATGATGGACGCAGTGATGAAGTCGCTCGTCCTGGCGATCGGCGTTTATAACGCGCTCCTCTGGCGGCAGATGATCAGCGTCGGTCTCGGCGCGGTCGCGTGGAAGATGGGGAACAGCGGACGGCCGAGCGGGCGTGCTCTGAAGCTGCATCTGGCGCGCGGGCTCGTAACCACGGCGATGGCGGTGCTCTTCTTCTGGGGCCTCGCGCGCGTACCGATGGCACAGGCGATATCGCTCACCTACATCGCGCCGATTCTCGCATTGCTGCTCGCGGCGGTGACGCTGGGCGAGCGTGTCGGGTGGAAGACCTTCGTCGCGTCGATCGCCGCACTCGGCGGTGTGCTGGTGGTGATGATCGGGCAGGGACGCGAGGTGCCGGGACCCGAGACGTTCCACGGCACGCTCGCCATCCTCGGCTCCGCGGTGCTGTATGCGGTCAACCTCGTGATCGCGCGGATGCAGAGCCAGGCCGCGCGCCCGGGCGAGATCGCGTTCTTCCAGGCGCTCGTCATCACCGCGACGCTGGCGCTGGCGGCACCGTGGCTCGCAGTGGTGCCCGAGGCCGCGGAGTGGCCGAAGCTCGTGCTGGCCGCGGGGCTTGCGACTGCATCGCTGTGGCTCCTCGGCTGGGCCTATGCACACGGCGACACGGGGTTTCTCGCGACCACCGAATACACCTCGTTCGTCTATGCCGCGGTGCTGGGTTTCCTGGTATTCGGCGAGCGGGTATCGGCGTTCACGCTGGCGGGCGCGGCGATCATCGTCGTCGCGTGCCTGTACGCGGCGCGGCGGCGTGACATCGCGCAGACATCGATCGAGGCTAGTGCATGACCGTCATCCGTTCCGCCACCGCTGCCGATGTCGGCACGATCCTGCGCTTCGTCCGCGAACTCGCCGCGTTCGAGCGCGAACCGGATGCAGTCGAGGCGACAGAGACTATGCTGGAAGAGGCGCTGTTCGGGGAAAACCCGGCAGCCGAGGCGTTGATAGCGGAGACTGCGGACGGTCCGCTCGGCTTCGCGCTGTTCTTCCACAACTTCTCGACTTGGACGGGCAAGCGCGGGCTGTATTTGGAGGACCTGTACGTGACGCCGGACGCGCGCGGGCAGGGGGTCGGCGGCGCGCTACTGGCGCATCTCGCGGGCGTGGCGCTCGATCGCGGCTGTGCGCGGTTCGAATGGTCGGTGCTCGACTGGAACGCCGACGCGATAGCATTCTACCGGAAGGTCGGCGCGGTCGGGATGGAGGACTGGACGATCCAACGGATGTCCGGGGATGCGTTGGTGAAGCTGGCAGGGCGGTAGGTCTGGGCGCCGTCCCGCTCCCCTCCCTGAAAGGGAGGGGCTGGGGGTGGGTTGGCCGGTTTTTGCCACTCGCCGACCACGGTCCGGTATGCGGAAGCCGACCCACCCCCGCCCCTCCCTTCCAGGGAGGGGGGAAGACAAGGGCGTTGAGCGCAACGCCGCGGTCAGCACGACGGCATAGGCCAGTCGCCGTGCCCGATTGGCGTCTCGTACAGTCCGATCTGCGCCGCGCGGACGCTGATGTCGTAGACCGAACGAGACGCCGTCGTCATCCGATCAGCGCCCGACGATGTCGTCCGCGTTCATCGGCTCTTCGCCCTTGGCCTTCTCGGCTTCGTAGCGCTCGATCGCCTCGATCGTCACGCGCTTGGCTTCGTCGGCATCGCCCCACTTGCCGACGCGGACCCACTTCTTCTTTTCCAGGTCCTTGTAGTGCGTGAAGAAGTGCTCGATCTGCTCGAACACGATCTCCGGCATGTCGCCGCGCTCGCCGATGTTCGCGTAGTATGGGAACACCGAATCGACGGGCACGCAGACGAGCTTCTCGTCGCCGCCGGCTTCGTCTTCCAGGTTCAGCACCGCGATCGGGCGTGCGCGGACGACGCAGCCCGGGATGAACGGCGAACGTGCGATCACGAGCGCATCGAGCGGATCGCCATCGGGGCTCAGCGTGTGCGGCACGAAGCCATAGTTCGCGGGGTACCGCATAGGCGTGTGCAGGATGCGATCGACGAACAGCGCGCCCGATGCCTTGTCGAACTCGTACTTCACGGGCTCGCCACCGGTCGGCACTTCGATGATGACGTTCAGGTCTTCGGGCGGGTTCTTGCCGGTCGGGATGAGATCGATACGCATGGCGGTCCTTTCGAAATGGCGATGCCGGCGCTCCTCGTCTGGGGAGCGGCCGGCACCACGTTGGATTAGTCTCTGGTCAGCGCGGCATCAGCAGCTTGTCCAGCCCGCCGTCACCTGTACCCACCTTCTGAAGCCGCGGATAGCGCGGGCCGTCATGGTAATCGAGCAAGATGTCCCGGAATCGGTCGTTGTTCTTTACAGTCAGGCGGATCGGCACCTTCGTACCCTTCGCTGCAAGGATCGCCGCCTTGATCCGGTCGGACGAATACGCCTCGTTGTTGACCGCTTCGATCTCGGTGCCGACGTCGAGGCCAGCCTTGAACGCCGGACTGTCCCAGATCGACGAGGTCACGACGCCCTCCTTGTTGATCACCATGCCCAGCGAATAGCTGACGTCGGTGCCGCGGGTCTTCTCGGCCTGCTTCAGATACGGGCTCTGCTCGGGGCCATAGATCAGCTTGTAGCCGTTCATCGCGAAGCCGTTGATCGGCGCGGGCTTGCCCGTCTCGGTCAGGCGGGTGTTGAGGAACGTCGCCCAGTCATAGGGGACGATGCCGTTGAGCGTCTTGGCGACGTCTGCGAAGGTGTAGGTCAGCTCGCCGTAATCGCCGTCGCGGACGCCGAAGAAGGCGCGCGCGAAATCGTCGATCGACTTGGCGCCGTTCGACTTCTGGCGGAGCATCGCGTCGACCTCCATCCAGACCATCAGGCCTTCGTTGTAATAATCCTCCGACCGCTGCCAGCTGGTCCAGCCCTTCGGCTTGCGTGCCGAGATGACCGGGTCATTGGTCGTATCGATCAGCGGACGCCACTGACGGCCCGGCGCGGTATCGTAGTTGCCGAGGATAGAGGCATAGCCGTCGAGCGTGTCCTGCTTGCTGACCAGCCCCGACCGCGCCTGGAGCACATAGCCCCAGAACTGCGTCTGGCCTTCGTACACCCACAGCAGCGAATCGCGCATCGGCGTGCGGAAATCGGGCGTCCAAAGGTCGGCACCGCGGCGGAACTTGCCGTCCCAGCTATGCGTGAACTCATGTGGGAGGAGGTTGCGGCCGGCGGCACCGGTCTCCCACTCGGTGAAATACCCCGGACGGACGCCGTTCTCGGAACTGCGATGATGCTCCAGGCCGATCCCGCCGAGCTGGTCGGTGATCGACAGCAGGAATTCGTAGCGGTCGTAATGCTGCGCGCCGAACGTCTTCACCGCCTGATCGACGAGGCGCTTGTGCGCGTCGATCTGCTCGGGCTTGGCGGCAAGCTGATCGGGGCTGTCGGCGAACACGTTGAGGCCGACGCGGGGGGAGAGCGGCCAGACCTTGCCGTATTTGCCCGCGAGCGTCGGCGAGTCGACGAGGATCTCGTAGTTGGTCGTGTCGTAGCTGTAGGTCGATCCCGATACCTTGGCCGGCACCGCACCCGCCGCGGTCCAGCCCGCCGGATAAGTGGCGGTCATCTTGATCGGAATCTGGCGCGTGAAATAGCCGGCCGGGTACAGGCTGACGAGGTTCGGCTGGAGGCTGACCATCGTCGGCGTCATCACGATACGGCCCTGGTCGCCCTTGGTGGCAGAGATGAACTGGAATTCGGCGACAATGCTCTTCACGCCAGTCGGCACGTCGATGTGGAACGCGAACACATCGACCGGATCGCGCGTCCAGGGCACGATCTTGCCGTTCGCCCGGATCACGAGACCGGCGAGCTTCTCGATCTCGCCGCGCGGGGAATGCGCGCCCGGCAGCCACTTCGGATAGAGCAGCGCCATCGGGCCTGCCTTGGCGACCGGGATCGTCTCCTTCACGCGGAAGATGCCGCGCTCGGTATCGGTCGCATCGACGTCGAGGATGAGCGTGCCCGGATAGGGCGTGTCGACCGGGTCGGGAATGGTGTCGACGAACGGGACGGGCTGCGGCGCGGTGTTGCCGGCGGGGACCTGCGCGATGGCAGGAACGGCAGACGCGAGCAGGGATGCGACGAGGAGCTTGCGGATCAAGGAAGGGCCTTCCGGCTGAGAGACGATGACACGAGGTGTAATCGCGATAAAGGGCAGTCGTCCAGTCCTTTACCGAGGCGTGGTTCGGGGCCCCTCCGGCGTCGCCAAACCCTTCCCGTCATCCTGACGGTGGCGGACCCTCAACCACTCCCCAGCACATTGATCGTGAACGCCAGCACGCCGATGTTGAACACGAACGCCGCCATGCACTGGCCAAGCGCCGCTTTCCGCACCCGGCGCGAGGTGATCTGCACGTCCGACGTCTGGAACGTCATCCCCAGCGTGAACGCGAAATAGGCGAAGTCCCAGTAATCGGGCTCGTCGCAACTCGGAAAGTCGAGCCCCTTGGCGTCCTGCCCGTCCGGATCGTCGACATAATAGAGATGCGCATAGTGCAGCGTGTAGATCATGTTCGAGAACAGCCACGCGAGCGCCAGCGTCGTGATCGTCAGCGCGATTCCGACCGCGTCGTTCTTGCCCTGCAGTTCCTTGGCCACCGCGACCAGGATGACCATCATGATCGTCCCGCTGAACCCGAGCAGCACCGCGCGGTTGGCGTCGTTCTCCACCGCCGTTCGGCGCATGCGCTCGGCGCTGGCGTTGCGGAACAGCGTCGAGACCGCGATCAGGAACACGACCGCACCGACGTCGAACGCCGCCATCGTGCCCCGGCCGAGCCCGAAGCGCGGGATCATCGCGACCAGCCCGATCGCGAAGACCAGCACGAACAGGACGAAGCGCGGCGGGGCGACGCGCTGCCCGAGACCCCAATATCTGGCTTTGCTGGTCATGCTACAGCGCTAGCGCTTAGCGGGGACGTCGCCTAGATACGCGCGCATCATGGCCAAGACAGAAACCCCGCGCCGCATCCGTGGCACCCAGGACATTTTCGGCGACGAGCAGCGCCGGTTCGCGCACGTCCTGGCGACGTTCGAACGGGTGCGCGCGCTGTATTGCTTCCAGCGGATCGATATCCCGGTGTTCGAATCCACGGCCGTGTTCGCGCGCTCGCTCGGCGAGACGACCGATGTCGTGTCGAAGGAAATGTACACGTTCGAGGATCGCGGCGGGGATTCGCTCACGCTCCGCCCCGAGTTCACCGCCGGCATCGCCCGCGCCTATCTGACCGAAGGCTGGCAGCAGTTCTCACCATTGAAGCTCACCACCAGCGGCCCCGTATTCCGCTACGAACGCCCGCAAAAGGGACGCTTCCGCCAGTTTCACCAGATCGACGCCGAGGTGATCGGGGCTGCCGAGCCGGCGGCGGACGTCGAACTGCTCGTGCTGGCGGATCAGTTGCTCCGCGAACTCGGCATTTCCGAGGGCGTGACGCTCCAACTCAACACGCTGGGCGATGCGGCGACGCGCGAGGCTTGGCGCGAGGCGCTGGTGGCGCATTTCGAGGCGCATCGCGGGGAACTGTCGGAGGACAGCCTGACCCGGCTCGAGAAGAACCCGATGCGGATTCTCGACTCGAAGGATCCCCGCGACCGCCCGATCGCCGACAGCGCACCCGACATCGACGCATACCTGACTCCCGAAGCGCGCGCGTTCTTCGAGGCGGTGACCGCCGGGCTCGATGCGGCCGGCGTCGCATGGGAGCGCAACGCACGACTGGTCCGCGGCCTCGACTACTACCGCCACACCGCGTTCGAGTTCGTGACCGATCGGTTGGGCTCGCAGGGAACGGTGTTGGCTGGTGGCCGGTATGACGGGCTGATCGAAAGTCTTGGTGGCCCCAAAACCCCTGGCGTCGGCTGGGCGGCCGGCGTGGAGCGGCTGGCGATGCTGCTGGAGGAGCCTGCGGTTGGTGCTCCACAGCTTGTCATTGTGGCGGAGAACAACGCTCGTCAGGCAGACGCGCTCGCACTTGCAGCTAGAATGCGGCGCGGGGGCGTCGCAACAGAGCTCATCGTCACGGGTAATACGAGCAAAAGATACTCCAAAGCGCAGCGCTTGGATCCGGACTGGATCGCCTCGCTTGATGTGCGCGATGGCCACTACACGCATAGCTTTCGCCCGCGTCATCTGGTTGGCAGCCTCGACACCGAGATCGAGGCGACCTTTTGGTCAGAGGTTGAGGGGCTTGGCTTAGAGCGGCCTTCCGCATGACCACCATCTCCCCCGACCGCATCCGCGCGATCGAGGCGCGGCGTGACGAGTTGCAGGCGCTTATGTCGACCGGCGATCTCCCCTCGGACCGTTTCGTCGCGGTGTCGAAGGAATATGCCGAGCTCGAACCCGTCGCGCAGGCCGCCACCGAAGTGCGCCGGTTGCGGCAGGAGGCCGAAAGCCTCGCGTTCATGGCCGACGATGCCGACGACGAACTGCGCGCGATGGCGTCCGAGGAACTGCACGAGAACCGCACGCTGCTCGAAACCGCCGACCGCAAGCTCGCGCTCGCGCTGTTGCCGCGCGATGCCGCCGACGAGCGCGCGGCGATGCTCGAGATCCGCGCCGGCACCGGCGGGGACGAGGCGGCGCTGTTCGCGGGCGACCTGTTCCGCATGTACCAGCGCTATGCCGAATCGCAGGGCTGGCGGGTCGAGATGATCTCCGGCTCGTCGTCCGACGCGGGCGGCTTCAAGGAAGTCGTCGCCAGCGTCACCGGCCAGGGCGTGTTCGCGAAACTCAAGTTCGAAAGCGGCGTCCACCGCGTCCAGCGCGTCCCGACCACCGAGGCCGGCGGGCGGATCCACACCTCGGCGGCGACCGTCGCGGTGCTACCCGAGGCAGAGGAGGTCGACGTCAAGATCGACGACAAGGACCTGCGCATCGACGTCTATCGCTCGTCGGGCCCCGGCGGCCAGTCGGTCAACACCACCGACAGCGCGGTGCGGATCGTCCACATCCCGACCGGCCTGACGGTGATCCAGCAGGACGAGAAGTCGCAGCACAAGAACAAGGCCAAGGCCCTGCGCGTGCTGCGAACGCGCCTGTACGAGGCGGAGCGCGACCGGCTTCACGCCGAGCGGGCCGGCGCGCGGAAGTCGATGGTCGGCTCGGGCGATCGCTCGGAACGGATCCGGACGTACAATTTCCCGCAAGGCCGCGTGACCGATCACCGCATCAACCTGACGCTCCACCGTCTGCCCGAGATCGTCGCAGGCGAGATGGACGAACTGATCGGCGCGCTTGTCGCCCAGGACGAGGCAGACCGCCTGGCGCAGCTGGATGGGTGATCCCTCCTACTTCCCCCCCTCCCGCAAGCGGGAGGGGGTCGGGGGGTGGGCTCGCGGCTGGTTCCACACGAACGGATCGCTCTGGTCTTTCGACCAATCGCATCCGGTGCGTTCGTGTTGAGCGCGTGCCCACCCCCCAACCCCCTCCCGCAAGCGGGCGGGGGAGTCAGTGCAGCCATTGCCACCGCCGCCGCGCAGTTCGCCTTCTCCGCCACCCCCCGCCTCGACGCGGAACTCCTCATGGCGCACGCACTCGGCGTAAACCGCAACGCGATCCTCCTCGACCCGACCCGCTATACAGTCCCCGCCACCTTCGCCGCGCTCGTCGAACGCCGCCTCCGCCACGAGCCCATCGCCTACATCACGGGAACCCGCGGCTTCTGGTCGATCGACCTCGCCGTCGGCCCCGGCGCGCTCGTCCCCCGCGCCGACAGCGAAACGCTCCTGATCGCCGCCCAGGCGCACTTCGCCGGCCGCGCTCCCGCAACCGTGCTCGACCTCGGCACCGGCCCCGGCACATTGCTCCTCGCCGCCCTCGACGAATGGCCCGCGCAAGGCCTCGGCATCGACTATTCCCCCCAGGCGCTCGACTACGCCCGCGCCAACGCCGTAACCCTCGGCATGGCCAACCGCGCCCACTTCATGCGCGGAAGCTGGGCGGGCGCCATCGTCGGCCAGTTCGACCTGATCCTCGCCAACCCGCCCTACATCGCCACCCACGAGCACCTCCCGCCCGAAGTCCACGACCACGAACCGCACGCCGCGCTCTTCGCCGGCAGCGACGGGCTCGACGACTACCGCATCCTCGCCGAACAACTCCCCGCCTTGATCGCCCCCGGTGGCGCGGCGGTCATCGAGATCGGCTCGGCGCAGGCCACCCCCGTCACCGCGCTGCTCGGAGCCCAAGGTCTGCACGTAGCGCTCCACCACGACTATGGCGGCAACCCGCGCGCGCTGGTCGCGACCAAAGTCTTCGAACCTTGAACAATATGGCGCTAAACCTCACATTTCGCTTGTAGTAGGTCCCTTGCGGACGCTATCACGCGGGCAGGGGCACGCAATCTCGACATGATGGTCGGTTTTGAGCGTTGACCCGCATCCTTCGCTTTGAGGTCGCTGCAGTCCGGCGGCCCTGGCAAGTTCGACGCACCGATCTCGTATAGATCGTCGGTGCGCGGCGGGGGGTTTGCACCGCATTTCGGAGCACGACCAGATTTTGGTTCGACGACTGAGGACACAAGCTTGATCAACAACCGGCAAGCCGGCCGCCGTCGCGGTCGTGGCAACAATAATAATGGCGGCGGCGGTAGCGGTGGCGGTCAACGCCAAGGTGGCGGCGGTGGCCAGGGTGGTCGCGATACCGGCAACCGCATCGACAGCCGCGCGCGCGGCAACGCGAGCCAGCTGTACGAGAAGTACAAGAACCTCGCGCGCGACGCACAGATGCAGGGCGACCGCGTCAACATCGAATATTACCTCCAGTTCGCGGACCATTATTTCCGCGTCCTGAGCGAAACCCGCGCGCGCTTCGAAGAGAGCCAGCCGCAGGCCCAGCAACAGCCACGCCGCCAGCAGCCGTTCGATCTCGACGGCGACGACGATTACGGCGACGAGGGCGAACCGATCCGTTCGGGCGAGCAGCAGGGTGCGACCGAGCAGCCGCGTGGCGAGCAGAGTGGCGGCCAGCAGAACGGCCAGTACCAGAACGCACCCCGCCAGAGCCGTGAAGATCGGCCGCAGCGCGACGATCGTCCCCAGCGCGAAGAGCGCCCGCGGTACGAGAACAGCCGCTACGAAGGCCCCCGTAACGAAGGCCCCCGTAACGAGGCTCAGCCGCGTAACGACGGCCAGCGCGAAGACCGCGTCCGTGGCGACGGCCAGCGCAACCAGCGCAACGCTCCCCGCGATGCCCAGCCACGTGATGCCCAGCCACGCGACGACCGCAGCGGTGAAGAGCAGGGACAAGCGCGTGAGGCCCAGGCTCGTGACGCACAGTCGCGTGAGACCCAGCCCCGTGAGACCCAGCCCCGCGAGAACGGGCGCGAGGAGCAGGTTCGCGAGCCCCGCAGCGACTACCGCGATGCGCCGCAGCGTGAGACGATCCGTCGTACGCCCCGCATGAGCGCACCGGTGGCCAATGCCAACCAGGACTCGGAAGCCGACACGCTGCGTTTGGCGACCGAGACCGCCCTGCCGACCAACGATCAGGTCGCCCAGCCGGCCGAAACCTCCCAGGCCACGGCGCCCGTGGCCGCAACCGAGGAGCAGCCCCGCCGTCGCGGACGCCCGCGCCGCGATCGCAGCCTCGACGCACCTGTTGCGCAGGACGAGGGCGCACCAACCGCGTTCGACGCAGATCGCCTGCCGCCATCGCTTGGCATTTCGGCGGTCACGCCCGCTCCGGCACCGGCACCCGCGGCTGATGCCGCCGCTTCGGACGCCACGCCCGAGGAAAAGCCCCGTCGCCGTCGCGTTCGCGCGGTGCCGGACGAAGTCCAGGCAGGCTGATCCGATCAGTCCGAACTGCTTCGGGATCATCAGGTGAAACGGGAAAAGCCGGTATCGCATCACGCGGTGCCGGCTTTTTTACGGCTTGGCGCACACCATAAATGCCGCTCCCCGCGAAGGCCGGAGTCCACGGCTAGATCAGGTGTTCGTGGCCTACCCAGGTTCTGCATGCGTGGTAGAACGGTAGCCAGAGTCCTGCTTTCCCGATCCGCTCAATCGATCCGGGTCACATTCTCGTCATGCCCGCTTCCCGAACTGAGGAAGGCGAGGCCCATCAACAGTCCCGCGAGCATCACGGATCCGCCAACTCCGCCGATCACCGCGAGCATCGTCACGAGGTGCAGCGGCCCTTGTACATACGCCATCGTCGCAATCACCGCCGCGACGCATATGGCCGCAGCCAGGATCATCCATGCCATGATCTCACGAAACCGTGCCCAGGCGAACGCGGCATAGTGCGGGTCGTCCAGCCCGACGGGCGGTTCAGGCGGTCGATCGGTCATCGCTTCACATTGCCGCGCAAACATGGTTTTCTCAAGCCACGCGCAACAGACGCAGTTGAGGAGAGGCGAAGATGACGATCGCGGCGATCCTGAAAGACAAGGGCCTGAAGGACAAGGGCGACATACAGTCGCTGACCCCCGATTCCACCGTGGCGGACGCAGTCGCGCTGCTCGCGGAGAAGCGGATCGGTGCGGCGCCAGTACTCGATGGCGGCCGGGTGGTCGGTATCTTCTCCGAACGCGACGTCATCCACTGCCTGCAATCGGATGGCGCATCGGCGCTGCAACGTCGGATCGGGGACGTGATGACGACCGCGGTCAAGTCGATCGGACCCGACGAGTCGGCGATCGGTGCGCTGTCGCTGATGACCCAGCGGCGCATCCGCCACCTCCCGGTGATCAATGGGGAGGCGCTCGTCGGCTTCGTGTCGATTGGCGACCTCGTCAAATACCGCATCGACCGGATCGAGGCGGACGCGGCGGCCATGCGCGAATATATCCAGTCCGCGTAACGTTCCGTGGGGTCAGGCGGGCGTAGGCTGTTTCCGCAGGACGGAGATCAGCTCGCGGACGATGGCGCGCGCGAAGACCAGCATCCACGTCGCATAGACCGCGGCACCGATCGTCACGAGCAACGCCAGCCGCCAAGGCGCATATAGCGGCGGCAGCGTGCGATCGATCAATCCAACGACCAGCGCCATCGCGATCGCTGCCAGTGCGGGCGATGCGACCGCGCGCACCACCTCGGGCGCGCGTACGCCGATCACCGGCAACGTCCGCCAGGCGCTGATCGCCATGTAGACCGGATATGCCGTTATCCATGCCACGCCCATGCCGGTAGGTCCCCATTGCACGCCGACCAGGAACGCCATCGTCAGTATCAGCGCGCCGACCGCGCCATTCTGCACGCCGATCCCCGGGCGGCCACGCGCATCGGATGCGGGCGTGAACAGCACCTGCAACGTCATGAACGGCATCGCCAGCGCGAGCAGATGGACTATGGGCGCCGTCTCCCGCCATTTATATGCCGAGCACGGTCAGGACCATCGGCTCGGCTGTCACGGCCAGCCCCATGTAGAACGGCATCGCGACGATCATGACCATCCGGGCGCCCTTCACGAACGCGCGACCGATCGCATCGGGATCGGCCTGCATCCGCGCATAGGCGGAAAAGGCAACCTCGTTCAGCGGCGGCACGAACATCGACACGAAGATCTGGGTCAGGAACAGGCTGGTCGTGTAGATCCCCAGCGTATGCGCGGAGAAGCTGCGTCTGGCGATGAACACGTCGGTTTCGCTTTGCAGGAACCAGAATAGCTGTCCTGCCGCCATCACCCCGCCATAGCGTGCGATCGTGCCCGCCCCGCGAAAGTCGAAACTCGGTCACACGAGCGACCGCGCACTCCACGTCATCATCGCGCCGCGCACGCCGAACAGCACGATCGGGGCGATCACCAGCGTCCACACGCCGAGACAGTACAGCGAAACGCCCAGCGCAACGCTCACGGACGCGATCGAGGCTGTGATGTTCGCCTTGGCTTGATGACGAAAGTCCATCGCCCGAGAGAGCAGCGCGTACGGCAGCGCAATGAACGGCGTCGTGAGATACAACAGCGCCTGGATTCCGAGCATGTCGCCGACGATCGGTTGCCGGTAATAGGCGGCTGCCAGCGGAGCCAGCGAGACTTGCGCGATCGTCAGGGCGACGTTCAGCAGGATCAGCATCCCGAACAGCTGGCGGACTTCGCGGTCCGTGATCGTCTTCTGCTGGATCAATTCGCTCGTCAGGCCATAGCCGTTGAGCACCCCATGAAGGTGAGGATGACCTGGCACATTGCGAACAGCCCATAGTCGGCCGGCGCGCGAATGCGGATCATCAGGAAGGTGGCGCTGCATAACACGAGCTGCGCGACGATCTGGCTACCCGAACGCCAGATGAGCGCGCTGCGAACATGGCCCGCAAGCGAACTCGGTTCGTCGGAAACGGGGGTGGCAGTGACAGGTGCGGGGCTCGCTGGGTCCATCGCTCCGGGCATGTAGCGGTAACGGCCTTCACAAGCACTTAAGCCGATGATGGAGCGACGATCGAACCAAGGCGTTGGAAATACTGTGCAGCAACGGCATCGAACGGAGCCGCCAAGCGCTATGCCGCTAGCGACTGGAACGGGGCATCGGGCGGCCTAAACGCGTCAGGCCGAGGAAATTGCCACAAATGTGAAAGATTGTGTTTGACCCGAATCGGAACCTCACTTAGAGGGGTGTCACCGCAGCGGAGTGCCTCAGTGGCCTCTACCGCGGTCGCAAAAAACTGGATGCTGCAAGCTTCTTCCTAGGGAGGGGTTATGCGAGTGTCGGTATTTTTGTCGGCTCTTTGACATTGTAGGTTAAGATGAAGGGACATGTGGGCGGCGGCTTGCGGTTCTCGGGCTCCTCAAGGGTTCGGGGTATCGTTCAAAGCTAAGTCGTTCTCATATGTCCTTCACATATTCCATATGTAATGGACACTCTGTCTGGCCTTGGTCGGGTAGGGTGTCTGAATGATATTGTGCAGAGCGGCTCCTTGAGATGGGCTGGTTGATCGTGGAATTCCACTGCGATTGGCTGGTGACATAAACTTGAGAGTTTGATCATGGCTCAGAATGAACGCT